>NZ_AYZG01000005.1 GCF_001436695.1 Lactobacillus taiwanensis DSM 21401 | reverse complement strand
TAGCATTAACATCCAACTTTTTATTTTCATTCTTACTCCTCCAAGTAGATTGAATACATTTATCAGTTTTTGACTGATCCTATACTTATATATTTTGAAATCCGCGTCTTTCCCAGCGCGGATTTTTTTGTGGGCTTATTTTCAATACTTTCATACAATAGAAGTGAAAAGAAATATATTTTTTAATTTAAATATTTAAGTTTAGAAAGGATTATCATGTTCTCACCATCTATTCAATCATTGATTGAGGAAAAAGCGGGCTCATTTATTATTCCCGCCTCTAGGATTGCGTTTGTAGCAGACGAAAATCCACTCTACCATGCGTTTTTAATTCTTACTAAAATGAAATATTCTAAAATTCCAGTTTTAGATAGAAAACAAAAAGTAGTTGGTTTAATTAGTTTAGCCATGATTACAAACAAGATGCTAACACCTGATAATATTGTTATCGAACCTTTGTCAGACTTAAAAGTCAAAGATGTAATGCAAACAGAATTCGAAACAATCAATTTTGCTCACACTAATTTTGAAACTCAACTACATCTTTTAGTAGATAATCCATTTATTCCAGTAGTCAATGACAATAATGTCTTTCAAGGTCTGCTAACTCGGCGAGAATGGATCAAAGCATTCAACTATGTTACTCATACAATTGACGAAAAGTATGACATTACTGAGAAATGCGTTTCACATGAAGAAAACTAAATCGCTTAAATTTAATCTGTTAAGTGGTATAGTAATATTGCTTTAGTATTATTGTTAAATTAGTTGGAGGTAAAGTTAATGAGACATCAATGGAAATTTTTCACGATTCTCGGAATTGGTGTCATTGCAGCAATTTTAGACTTTCTGTGTGGAGCTCCTAAAATTGGTACATGGCCCATCTCAGGCATCCTAATTGATATCTTCGGAATTTTTATGGCAATCACCATGCTCCGCGAAATGATTCATACTCTTGAATCCGGTCGTTGGGGCGTTGATATTCTAGCAATTATTGCTGTTGTTTCAACCATGATTGTTGGAGACTACTGGGCAGCTTGGATGATCTTAATTATGCTTACTGGTGGTGATTCCCTTGAAGACTATGCTACTAGTCAAGCTGATAAGGAATTACGTTCTTTATTACAAAATTCACCAAGAATTGCTGATAAGTTAGTTAACGGCAAGATTGAAGAAGTTAAGGTTGACGACTTAAAAATTGGCGATATTGTGTTAATTAAGCCAGGTAGCCAAGTTCCAGTAGATGGAGAAATCATTAAAGGTAATTCTAGCTTTGACCAATCTTCTTTAACTGGTGAGTCAGTTCCAGTAGATAAAAAAATCGGCGATAATTTAATGTCAGGATCAATTAATGGGGATGCAGCTGTAGAAATGAAAGTTACTAAAGCTGCTAAAGATTCTGAATACCAATCAATTGTCGCTTTAGTTAAGTCTTCTGAAGCAAAACCTGCTAAGTTCGTTAAAATGGCTGATCGTTATGCAGTACCATTTACCATTATTTCTTTAATTATTGGTATCGCAGCTATGATTACTTCTGCTGTAACTAATCCAGCACTAGGTTGGCAAGGACACTTTTTGCGTTTTGCACAAGTTATGGTTGTTGCATCTCCTTGTCCACTGTTAATCGCTGCTCCAGTTGCAATGGTATCTGGTATGAGTTCAATGTCACGTAGCCACATTATCGTTAAGTCTGGTACTACACTTGAGAAGCTATCTCGCACTTTAACTTTTGCTTTTGATAAAACGGGTACGTTAACTGAAAACCAATTGGTTATTGACCAAGTTATTTTAGCTAAAGACAGTTCAATTTCAAAAGAAGAACTACAAAGCTTAGCTGCTAGCGTTGAACAACAATCCAGTCACGTTATTGCCACTTCATTAGTAAAAAGCACCGATAAAAACTTAATTAAACCAGTTACCAACTTGAAAGAAGCTACTGCTAAGGGTGTTAGCGGCGAAGTTGATGGTAAGTTAGTTAAAGTTGGTAAACTTTCTTATGTTGATCCCGATCAAGAAAAAATTACTGTTAATTCAACAGCTGTCTTTGTTTCAATCGACAACAAATTTGCTGGATATATTACTTTCCAAGATCAAATGAGAGAGAATACGCCAGAAACTATTAGCCGTTTACGTCGTCAAGGTATCAAACAAATCATGATGTTAACTGGTGACCGTAGAGCGGTAGCTGATAAGGTTGCTAAAGAAGCCGGTATTAAAGAAAGTGAAGTTCATGCAGACTTACTTCCTGCACAAAAAATTCAAGCAATTAGAGATGTTAAGCCCGATCTAAGACCTGTTGCCATGGTCGGAGATGGTGTTAACGATGCACCTAGTTTAATGGCTGCTGATGTTGGTATTGCCATGGGTGCTAAAGGAGCAACCGCTGCTAGCGAAAGTGCCGATGCTGTAATTATGGTTAATGACATTTCTAAAGTTAATGATGCAGTTGCAATTTCTAAACATACTATGAAAGTAGCCCATGTCGACATCATCACTGCAATTTGTATCGTTATATTAATTGAATTAATTGCCTTTACTGGTATCATCCCAGCCTTTTGGGGTGCAATCTTGCAAGAAGTTGTTGACTTAATCACTATCTTACTTGCTCTTCTTGCTAAGACGAAACCAACTAACCCTAAACAAACTGGGATTAAAAATAAATAGTTATTTGCAACTATGAATATTTTTAGCTAAACTAATTTTTAGTTAAATAATTTTCATTAGTGGTTGGGTTTTTAAAACTTTCAAGATTTGCTTATTTGGGTCAATAAGCGCTTGGAAGTTTTTTATTTACCACAAAGTTATAGAAAGCTGGAGAAGATGCACTTTTTAGGAGAATTAATTTTAATTCTGCTGGCTACTACATTATTAGGGCAACTGTTTTCACGTCTTAATATGCCAGCGGTTATTGGTCAATTATTATCAGGAATTTTATTAGGTCCAGCCATTTTAGGACTAGTCAAACCAAACGAAATTATTTCGCTTTTTTCAGAATTCGGAGTAATTTTATTAATGTTCTTAGCAGGTCTTGAAAGTGATTTGGATTTATTAAAAAAATACTTCAAATTAAGTTTCACAGTTGCTGGTATTGGTGTTATACTGCCTGTATTTTTTACGGGAATTGCTAGTTACTTGTTTGGAATGAATTTCCTAGAAGCATTATTTATTGGAATTGTGTTTGCGGCTACAAGTGTTTCGATTTCAGTTGTAGTATTACAAGAAGCTAACCAAATTCATACCCGAGCTGGTACAGCTATTTTAGGGGCAGCTGTAGTCGATGATATTTTAGCTGTCATTGTTTTAAGTCTATTCACTACCTTTAGTCATGAGGGCGGCAAGAGTGGACTGACTAATAATTTCTTTATTAATTTATTAATTGAAATAGTTTACTTTGTCGCTGTTTGGGCTGTCTTTAAATTTGTTGCCCCATATTTCATGAAACTAGCTGAAAAAGTTGAAGTTGACTATGCTGTTGTTATTGGCTCACTTGTATTAGCTTTATCAATGGCTTGGGCAGCAGACTTTGTCGGTTTAAGTGCAGTTGTTGGTGCCTTCTTTGGTGGACTTGCAATTAGACAAACGCCTCAATATAAGGAAGTTCAATCCTCAGTAAGTGCAATTGGATATTCAATTTTTATTCCAGTATTTTTTGTAAACATTGGTCTATCAATGACATTTGCAAGCTTTGTCAAAGATATCCGGTTCATTATCGTGATGACCATTTTAGCTGTAGTATCTAAATTCTGGGCTGGTAAATATTCAAGCGAATTATTTGGTTTTACTAAAAATGAAGGAAATATTGTTGGTGCCGGCATGGTGTCACGTGGTGAAGTAGCTTTAATTGTCGCTCAAATTGGAATTACGCACCATCTCTTTCCTGAAGATATCTATTCAAGTTTAATCTTGGTAATTATCATTACCACTGTCCTTTCACCGTTTATCTTGAATTACTATATTAAACGCGAACTTAAAAATGACTAACAAAAAACGAATTAGCTAAAATTAAGGCTAATTCGTTTTTTCATATTCTAATTTACTGAAACATTACCCAGAGAAGTATCTGCTTCTAAGACATTCCTAGAGTCACTATTCTTTTCAAAGGAATTACCTTGCTTTTTACCACTAATTGTAACTTTCCCAAGAGAAGTATCTAAATCATAGCCACTCGCATTACTGCTCTTAACTCTAATATTACCTTTTGAAGTATCAAAACTAATTCCATCTTTAGTCTTCAAATCTTTAATATCGATATTGCCGTTTGATAAATCAATATTGCCTGTTTTTACTGCTAAATAATCAGCACTAAAATTACCATTTGCATTATCAACATTTAAGCTTTCTAATTGCTCTTTCGGCATTTCAATTACGATTTTAGAATTTAACTGCTTAAAGTTAAATAGACGAATGTGGGTAACTTGATTCTTAAAACCAATTTTTAATTTGCTATCTTTAACCTTAATTTCAGGAGCAATTTTTTCTGCTCCAGAATAACTGACATGATATTTATTTCCTACTTTTAAAACTACATCTCCCGTTGGAATGTCTATATCTACTTTATTAAATTTAGAAAGTGAATAATCTTGATTAACAACTTTCTGATTAGCTATATTAAACACAGTCCATCCTCCAACTAATATAATTACAATAATGCTAATACTGAATAATATCTTCTTCCAATTCATCTAAATATATTCCTTCAAGTCAAGTATTTCGTCATATTGCTTCAATTCAGCTTCCTCATAGTGGTGAATTACTTCAATGAAAGTTAAATTTGAAGCTAACAGATATTTATGAATTATATCAGAAGTTTTCTTATCAAGAGAAGCGTTAATTTCATCAAGTAATAATACAGAACGCTTCATTAAAATTGCTCTTGCTAGCTCAATTCGAGCCAACTGTCCACCGGATAATTTATCCGCTGCCACGCCCAATTGATAATCAAAGCCTTTTTCTTTAACTAATCCATTTAAGTCTAATTTATCGCAAACTTCCTCTACCTTTTCCCGGGAAATATTTTTTCCTAAAGTCAGATTAAATAATAGACTATCCGCAAAAATAACCGGTGCTTGGCTTGCATATGAGAATAAGTCCGGAAATGTACCAGCTTTTACCTTTTTATCATTTAGTCTAATCGCTTCGGCTTGTCCATATTTTCCATATAACAAAAATTGCAATAAAGTCGACTTTCCTGCTCCAGATGGTCCAATGACTGCAATTTTTTTACCTGGCTTGACGTTTAAGTCAATTCCAGTAGCTAATTGCTTGCCATCTCTCTTTAGGATCAAATTCTCTACTTGTAAGTCTTGTAAACTTACAGTTTTACTATTTTCTTGATCTGTTTCTTTATCTAAAAATCCATTAATCTTCTCAACTATCTTCTTAGTAGTAGATAACTTACTTCTGTCATCTAAGATAAATAAAATTGGATTTACAAATGAATTAGCTAATTGCACAATTGCAAATAAAGCTCCTAAACTTGTTTGCCCTTTTACAACTAAATAAATTCCAAATAGAAATGGCATCAAAAACGTAATAATATTAGCAATAAAATTAATCCATGAGTTAGTATCAAGATTTAAAAGATTCATCTTACTCAATGCCTGTTCTAGCTTAGAAATTGTTTGTTTATTTTTAGCAACTGCCTGATTTTGACCATCATACAGATGCAGGGTTTCAACACCAGCTAAGAAGTTTTTAGTTTGATTAACATACTTACTATTAGCACTAGTCCACTTTTCAGAAGATTCTTGAATCGGCTTTTGAAAAACATTAGAAACAATCATTGGAATAAAAGATCCAACTAGGAATAGTAATGTAAGTAACCAATTAACTGCTAAAGCATAGCCTAGTGCTAATACTAGTGAAAAAATCTGCATAATAATTTCAATTTGAGCATTAAAACGATTAGTTTCAAGTAGTTTAAAATCATTAGTTAAAAATCCTAAACTATCACTATTTTCATCTTTTGACTCTTCTAGCATCCCACCCAAAATATGTGTCCTTAAATAAGTGTTAGTTTCCTTAATCGTATTAGTTTTCAATCTGTTAAATACTAAACTTGCAATTAAAGTAACAACTAATGCTGCAATAACAATAATCAAAAATTGTGCAATTTTACCCCAATTCTTATTAGTAGCAATATTAGTTAGTGTTTGAACAACATTAGCCATAATAATATTTTGAAAACTAGCAATTAAGCCAAAGATAATCATCAATATGAATCTAAATTTATTTGAATACTTAAACAGCATCTTCTTCATCCCCTCATCGATTTAAACTTGTTGATAAGAGTATATGATGAGATTATACTTAAAAATAAATCTCTTGCAGATCTGCAAGTTAATTTTTGGAGAATGAAAAAATGTATGGTTATGAATTCAAAGAATTACGCTTAGAACAAGGTATTACACAAAAAGAAGTCTGCCGTGGAATCTGCTCTGAATCAAAACTATCACGCTGGGAAAATGATCAAGTCGAGGTTGAATTTAGTACGGCAATGAAATTATTAAATAGAATTCACATTACTAGCCATGAATTTATGGGTTGGTCTAAATTCTCACCACGACCCGAAATAGATCCTGAACTTTCTGAAGCTATTGAAAAAGAAAATACCCCACTTCTCAAGCAAGTTACACAAAAACAACTAACCAAGTATCATAAAAATCATAATAAGTTTGATCTATTTATGGCTGCTAATCTATGTAATCAACTTTTTATTATCGAACATAAAAATTACTTACCTCCTATTGATCGAAAAAAGCTTTTTGCGATTTTTTCAAAAGTCAATTTATGGAGTCAATACTATATTTCAGCGTTTGGCGCATCAATTTTTCTATTCAATCCTAAGCAAATTTATGGTAGTTCAATGCAAATAATTCGTAATATTGACCGCCTTAAAGAGGCTGAAACTAGTTTTAACTTAGAAATCATTATGGGAAGTTTATCAGATGGCATTTTACGGCTGATTTCACTTAATGAATTGTCTTATGCTCAGCGATTAGTTAAAGAACTTAAAAAAATTGAATTACCACAATATCTAATGTTTTTTACCCTAACCTTGACTTATTTGCAAAAGGCAATTGATTACATGAGAAATGGGGATGACAAACCAATACTTACATTAATTTCAGAAGTTTTAGATTTGGGATGCAGTGTCCAAGCAACTACCTACCTAGATATGTTTAAATATTTAAAAACGCAACGAAAAAAATACAATTTTTAACATAACGTCTACACTCATTTTTATTCGCTCCTAATATATAGTCACCATCATTTAATAGGCATAATAAAAAACGCAGTTTAAAGCTGCGTTTTTTGTAACTATAAAATACGATCAAATTATCGTAGCAACAATCCAGACTATATTCGTAACTAATAATACCAAAGCTACTAGCCCTTTAAATAAGTTTTTTCTCTTTGTAACAGAATATCTATTAACTAAATATTCCATACTCGCACCAACAACTATGTTCATTAGTACCATTACCATACGATAAGGAAAGCTTCCCCACCATGATGTTAAATTTAGTACTGCTAGTAGTGTAAAAGTTGTCGTTACACTGTAAGAATAACTGATTAATTTTACATTTTTCATAGGCTTTTCTTGACCTCTTTAAAAATAACGTACCAGAAATATAGATATGCTGAAATACACATGACTAAAATAGGAACTTTAATCAACAATGACCACTGCATTGTCATATCCATAATTGACATACGAATATTTGTTTTGAAGATAGCATCTACAAATAAAGGTAAAAAAGGAACTATTCCTAGTAATATCTTAAAAACTAATACTAATCTTTTCATAATATTATCCCTTTCAAAACAAATTATTTCTTGAACTGTCTAACTACTGCCGTAATTATCGCTAGCAAGTTAACACATATAAGAAATATAGTGCCCATTAAAAATTCAGTGTTCCAAAAGTCTTTAACCGCGGCTACAGTGTGAACACCAAATAGCATAGTTCCAAAACTATAATAGGCCGAATAGATCGTTATCAATATTACTCCAACTATACTAATAGCCATTAAACCTAGTATCCACTTAATAAAATTCATTCCAACTACACTGCACTCCTTTCGGTTAATTATTTTGTTGAGATTAAGTATAAATTATAAAAGTGTGAAATAAAGAAAAATGGGTGTATTTACCCAATATTACATTATTTATATTTATCCTTAAACTTTTGTAACTCTCCCCCATATTCAGGCATACCTACAAGACAAAAACTTTTTATTATAGTATCGCAATATTGCAACGCAGACTTATCTTGATTCTTTTTATATTGAATGAAATAAGTGAAAAAGGTCATAGCACTTTTATAAAAGAAAAGATCAGGATTAGTTGGAACCTTATTAGCAAAGTCAATATAAAAATCAATATTCTCAAATTTATTTTCTTCGATAGAAAGGACTAAAACATTAATAGCTAAAGAAAATAGAGATTTTTTAACAAGCATAGATTCACGCACTTGATACTTTTCAATTATCTTTCTAACAATTGCTTCGTTATCAGCCAAACTATAGAAACGCATAGAATTGCAATACAGCATAAACTTAGTACTATTGAATTTTGGAATTTCAAAAATTTTCTTCTTAATCTCTTCTCTAATTTTTTGATCAGATTTATCCGGATTTAGTAATTCTAAAAGTCCATCAGCAATCAAATTTTGAATTTCTTTATCTTTTTCAGATAATTCACTCTCCGTAATCATTAATTTAACTTTTTTAGTTTATCTTTGTCTACGTGATAATATGCTTCTTCCATTATCTTTCTTTGAATTTGAATCTGACTTTGATAGTTTTGGTATAAAGTTTCAATAAATTCTGTAGCATCAATTTGATTATATCTAAGCAGATTAATTAAGTTTTCCGCCGAAATTTGATGTACATTTCTTTCTACTTTTCCGTAGTAAGATCGATCAATTATATTACCTGCAAATTCTTGTAAAGTTTTATTTTGGTTAATACGGTATTGCTTGAGTAGATCTCCTATTGTCATTTTTACCTTCACCCCTAATCAAAAATTTTTATCACTATTTTAATGAGATAGACAAAACCAAACAAGTGCAAAATTTGGGATTTTGGTTAAAACATACTATGTTATTAGAGAAATGCCGTTAATAACGTTCATCACTGGCGCAGTGAACCATAAAGATCGTATCAAGTAAACTTACACTTGAAGCTAAAATCTTCTGATTAATTGTTGTAACTAACTATTGTTGCATTTTAAGTGAAGCAGTACTTACAACTGCAGCTAACAAAAAGTAAAATGGCAAGATTATAAAAATTATGAAAACGACAAAGAAAAAAGCCAAACACTTATATGCTTGACTTTACGTGAAAGAGGCTACCTTAGCCTCTTTTTATGATTTTAATAAAAAGTAATGGTACAAATACTAAATTTCAACTATAAACACAATTACTAGATAACCATACCAATCGAAATTCACATCATGATTGCCAAATTGAGTTAAACAAACAAAACTAGAAACAAAATTCCGATTAAGCAATAAGCAAATGGAAAACCATATTTAATAATGTGCTGCCTAACTAGTAAACATAAAATGAATCCAATAATTGCTAAGCTAACACCCAAAACATACAATGAACCACCTACATTTTAGTGATTTGCGCCTTCAACTGCTTCAATATCGCCCTTACCATCACGGTCAACAATAGCGCTAAGAGCTGCAGTTAACCCCTTAACAATATCATCAAGCGCCATTGATGGAGTATTGGGACGATTTACTACTTGCTCAGGTAAGAATGGAATATGAATAAATCCTGCCTTAATGTTAGGAAATTCCTTATCTCTCATATATTGGACTTGATACATAATATGATTACATACATAAGTACCAGCAGTATTTGAAACGCTAGCTGGTAGACCTGCATCCCTGATTGCCTTTGCTTCTGCCTTAATGGGCAATTGTGTAAAGTAGGCAGTTTCACCATCTTCATGAATTGGTTCACCAAGTGGTTGGTAGCCCTCATTGTCCGGAATACGACCATCATTGATGTTAATTGCTACTCGCTCTGGAGTTAAGCCAAAACGACCACCAGCCTGACCAACATTTAAGACATAATCAGGATTTTCGTTTTCAATTGTTTCTTTGACAACTTCAGCTGACTTATTGAAGACAGTTGGAATTTCTAACTTAACAATTTCTGCACCATTAATTTCATCAGGCAGTCTTTTAACTGCTTCAATTGCTGGATTAATTTTATCTCCGCCAAAGGGATCAAAACCTGTTACTAAAATCTTCATAATCTTATCCTTTCAAGACTAAAATGCTAAAAAGTACATTAAACCAATTTGAACAACCAATAAGATAACTGCGATTGTAGCTTGTTGCTTAATAACGCCCATCTGGTCCTTCATTTCTAAAAGTGCAACCGGTAGTGTATTAAAGTTAGCTGCCATTGGTGTTACTAAGGTACCGCAATATCCAGACGTCATTCCAATTGCAGCAACAACTACTGGATTAGCACCTTGAGCAATTACAAACGGAATTCCAATTGCTGCTGTAATTACGGCAAAGGCTGCAAAGGCGTTACCCATAATATAAGTAAAAAGCGCCATTGCAATACAGTATAACGCTACTCCTAAGAAATGATTTCCAGCTGGAAAAACATGACTAATCATATTAGCAGTTAGTTTGCCAACACCGCAAGTAGTAAAGACTACTCCAAGCATAGCTAATAGTTGCGGCAAAACGCCAGGTGCACCAACGCTACGTACCATTCTTTGCGAATCTTTAAAGACTTGCTTAGTCGGAGCTTTAGTTAAAATAATTGCCAAGATTAATGAAACAACGGCACCAATACCGATTCCAACTTGACCACCAAGTGGCGTAAACTGAGCAATCAAAATAGAAGTTAATGCTAAAACTATACTTGGTAAAAATACTTTTGCTCCTAAGCGCTTTGCACCCTCTTGCGCGGTTTTGGGGTCTAACTTAGGTAAGCTACCAACTTGAATCTGTTTAAACAAAGCTAGAATTCCAATTATTAAAACCATTGCTCCAGATACTACTGCTGGAATCCAATCTCCAAAGGCAAAAATAATTGCCAAGAAGAACCAAAAAACGGCGGTTCCAATTCTTACCTTGTTTGTCTTATCTCTTAATGTTTCAATCCCAGCAACTGCCATACATAAACCAATCAAGGCATAAAGAATGCTTAGCAAAAAATTAATCGTATTTTGCATCTTATTCACCTTCCCATTTCTTCATTTGACGGTCAAAATAAAGATTGTAAGCAAAGACTAAAATAAAAGTAATGATAGCAATTGGAATAGTATTAAGCACAATTCCAACAGGATCAACTTTATAGCCCAGTGATTTCATAGTTGAAGAAATCAAAAGTACTCCACCAGAAGCTACAAACAAGTTCTGAGCAAAAAAGTTACCAAAGTTGTCAACTGCCGCACTGCGTCCCTTAATTAGATCAATTTCTGATTCAGTTAATTTTTTATTATCTTGATCTTCAGCAGCCGCAATTACCATTGGTGCAATTAATGGTCGAACGAATTGTACTTGTCCTTGTAAAGAAATTCCAAAAACTCCAGCTAATTCACGAATTAATAAATAGATATTCAAAATCTTACCCGCAGTTAACTTTTTAAGTTTTTTAATTGCATTAACCGCATAATCTCTTAATCCATGTGATTCTACTAGCCCAATCATTGGCAAGGTTAGGAAAAACAAACTTACCATTCGATTTTCCACAAAACTCTTTCCAATTACTTCCAGCAATTTAACAAAATCCATCCCTGAAAACAGACCTGTGACAATTGCTGCAATGACTACAACTGCAGTCGTATCCCACTTTAAGACAAAGCCGACCACAATTATCAATATTCCTAACAGCTTTAAATATTCCATACTACCTATTCCTTAAATAAAAAATAAAAAAATACTATAAAAACATTATATAAAATGCAATAAAAAAATACGAAAGGAAAAACCATTCGTATTTCAATTTCTATTCAAATTAGTTAATCAACAAATAAGTAGCTGCCCCATCTTACTGGTTCTTCAACAGTAGGTAGCAATAAGAAAATAACTACAATAATCCAGCCAAATGGAATAATAATTAACCATAGCCACCAACCACTGTAGTTCGCATCATGTAGTCTTCTTACTGCATAGCCCAAAAGGCCTAATTTTATCCAAATTAGTAAGATGAATAAAATTAATTCAATTAGCCAAACTCCGAAACCAATATGTGTCAAAACCCAACTCATATCATTTCTAGAAACTGACAGAACACCGTTTGGAATAAAAACGGCTACTGAAATTACTCCAATTACAATTGTTAATAAGAACTGAATAACAAATGCAACCCAAAAGGCTTTTCGTGTACTACGCGCTGCCCAAGTGAACGGATAGAGAAATAATCCCTTAAAAATTTCCCCAACTGATGGATCGGGAATATCACTTTCTGGTGCATGATATTCTTGTTCATAATAAGGTTTATCAGACATAAAATTTACCTCATACTAATTTCTAATTATTTTCTGCTTTCGTAATTAGTTTATCAAAATTTTGATCCTTATGTTTTTTAGCTTGGTCAGGTGTCTTCCAGTAAACTTGATCCGTTATTTTTCCTTGGCCACTAGCTAAAATAACTACCGGATGTCCGTCCAAGATTGTATAACCATAAGACGTTTGGTGTTTATCTTTAGCTGTCCAACCAATTAAGGTAATATAATTGACTCCTTTCGGGGCTTCAGTATTATTAAAGACTTTAACCCATGTATGAGTATCGTTCAGATAGTCATTAGAAAACTGTTGATGCTTTTCAAAATACTCTTTATCTGGGATATGGATCTCATATTGATGATCTTCCGTCGTAAGCGCATGTGGACCAAATTCAATTTCTCTTAATTGATTATCATCCTTACTATGTGTACGCCGTTTTTTATCTATACTGTACCACTTACCTTGTAATTTTGTAGGAACAGTATATAACCCTTTATCACCAGCAATATTTTTAGTCTTTACTCGCTGGCTTTCTTTCGTCTACTACCTTGATATTCTTAATGATCTTGTTAACCTTACTGCCATCATTATGATTGTTAAGATATTTAATCATCATTTTAATATCAGATGAACCAATTTCCTTATTCTTATGATAGAAGAAAATCGTTGGATCATTCTTTGTATAATAGAAATATTTATCTCCATCAGCTGTGGCAATTTCGTATGCAACATCACTACCATTTTGCATATATGAATAATCCTTGCGATTGTGGAGTTTTACTTTAACGGTATTATTTTGTGCTTGTTTAAAAGTCTTCTTCCAAATATCAGGATACTTTTCACCAGCATAAGCAATTGTAATTGCAGTTTGCTTCTTAGTAGTCAAATTATTTGCTGTAATTTTACTGCTTTTCTTAACTGTTGTCGTTTTTTCATTTGAAGAACTAGAATTGTTATTTTGCGTATTGCTACATGCCGTTAGCATTGTACAGCTTAACAAACCAATTAAGCCAATTGATATAATCTTTTTCATCATTAATCCCTCCAAAAAATTTCCTCTCAAGTTTATTAAAGCACTCTGTTATTTATTACCCAAGCAATATAGCCCTAATTATTAGCGTTTATTTTTCTTCTTTTTTATACTAAAAATGTATCAAAAGAAAGGGGATCAAAATGCTAAATAATATTCATACTTTCTTTAACGCCTTTGGAGCAACAGTTATTGTTCCTATTATGATCTTTATTATTGCTTTATTTCTAAAAGTAAAGCCAAAAAAAGCAATGATGTGTGGATTTTATGCGGGAGTAGGATTAACAGGATTTTCTTGGATTATTAATGAATTTACTCCAATAGTTACTAAGATCGTTCGTCAAATGGTTAACAATACTGGCATCAAATTACCCGTTGTCGATATCGGCTGGCAGGCTGGTTCTCTTGCGAGTTTTGGTTCTCCAGTTGGTCTTACTTTTTTTGTATTTGGCTTGATAGCTGAATTTATTTTATTTGCTGTTGGAGTAACCAAGGTATTCATGCCATCTAATCTTTGGAATAATTTTGGTTTCATGATTTGGGGAACCCTTGCTTTCTATGTAACTCATAATTGGTGGATTTCACTAGGCTTATCCTTTTTTATGCTTCTTTACACTTTATTATTAGCTGAAGTTCAGGCTGATCGCTGGTCAAGTTATTACAAAATTGAAAATACTACTGTCTGTGCCGCACAAAACATTGTTCAAACGGTCCCCGCTATTCTTCTAGATCCTCTGTGGAATCTGCTTGGCTTTAATAAGGCAAATTTGACACCAGCAGCTTTCAAAAATAAATTTGGTGTCTTTGGCGAACCAACTACATTAGGGGCTATTTTAGGAATAGTAATCGGTGTTTTAGGCAATATTAAAGATCTAACAACCATTAAAGCATGGGGACAAATTCTACAGTTTGCCGTTCAACTGTCAGCTGTTATGACAATCTTTCCGTTAGTTACTAATGTATTCAGTAAGGCTTTTACTCCTCTAGCTAAGCAAATTGATAAAGAGAGGAAACAAAGTAAGAATCAAAAAGCTGAAGCAGATCTTGTTCACGATAAAAAACGTTGGTTCCTAGCAGTTGATGACGGTGTAGGTTATGGCGAGTCCGCCACGATTATTTCAGGAATTATCTTAATCCCAATTATGGTTGTTATTGCCTTTCTTTTACCAGGAAACAAAACTCTTCCTGTCGTTGATTTAATTTCACTTCCATTTATGGTTGAATCAATTGTTGCTATTACTGATGGTAATATCTTAAAGGTTATTGCAAACGGTATTGTATGGTTTAGCTTAGGCTTATATGCGGCTAGCTGGCTAGGTTCAATTTATACTGGAGCTATTTCTCAGTATGGTGCGACAATTCCAGCTGGTATTGTATTAGTTACTAGCTTTAACTTAATGGCTCGTCCCCTCAACGCGTTAGTTTTTGCAGCTTTTATTTCACAGAATCCTCTTTGGATTAGTCTATGTATTATTGTTTATTTGGCTTTGTTATTCATTTTAAGAAAATACCGTCCACAAATTTGGACTTATTTAAACAAAATGGCCAATAAAAATGTTCACGCTAACCAAGACCTTAAACCATCCCCTAAAGACTGAATTTGTTACAATAAGTACAAAGGATCTGACAAAAGGACGTGAATATTGATGACAAAATTTAGTTGGAAAAATGTATTAATTGCTGGTACTGCTGCTGGCGTTATTTCTGGATTAGTTAAATTAGGCTGGGAAAATATCCTTCCTCCAAGAACGCCAGAGAGAAATAAAACTAATCCTCCGCAAAAATTGTTGGAGCAAATGGGCGTGCCTGCAAAATTAACTCATGCAACTTATACTTATTCTGGTGAAAAATTACCATGGGTCAGCTATTTAGTTCACTTTGGCTTTTCTATTTCTTTTGCAACTGCTTATGCAGCTTTACTAGAAAAGAAAGTTAAATGGCTAACTGTAGATCAAGGTGTTCCTTTTGGTTTGGCAGTTTGGATTGCCTTTCACCTAGTTATCATGCCATTAATGAAGACTGTTCCCTCTCCTAAGGATCAACCACTAGAGGAACATATTTCAGAAGCACTAGGTCATATTGCCTGGATGTGGACTAATAATGAAATTGCCGAGATAGTTTTGAAACAATTAGGGCAAAGAAAAAAAGAGCGTTAAAGCTCTTTTTCTTTTACTATAAAATTGACAGAATATTGTTTAGCATGTGAGTTAAAATCGAATATCTAATATCTTTTGTTTCCACATATGTCCATGCCAGAATCATTCCCATAACCCAGTATAAATAAATGAACTTACTAAACATTGGGTCATGCCCGTAAGCAAAAACAAAGCCACTTGCCACAATTCCAACCCACTTATTTAAAGTATTATCTGCTGGAAAAAAAGTATTGAAGAACAGTGCTCTGAAGATGAGCTCTTCACAGATTGGTGCTACAACAATTAGTAAGACATTAAACATTGGCGATGCGACTTTTCTAACTTCATCAAGCTCTGCTTGATTCTGAGAAACAGCATTCCCACCAACCAATTTAATATAAGCAACTTGAAAAATTACAAGCGCAAAGAAAGCTGCTACTGAAATAATGACTCTTCTGACATCCCAGTGCGGTTTTGCGTTAAAGACCCAGTCATTTTCTTGCTTAAGCTCTCTCTTATAAATCCAATACATCCAGTAAATTACTGCTACTGTTAAAACTGCTAAAATAATTGCAAATAACAAGTTTACCTTCTTTTGCGCATAACCTAATTGCAAAAGTGTATATAATACAAAAGCAATAATCACTGTTGCTAAATTTCCTAAAAAGCGTAAAAAAGTCTTCATCTGAACACTTCCTCTAATTGAAATTATCTATTTCTTTTCATTATAATTATTTATTAAAAAGACATAAGGACATTTAATCATGCAATCACAACTCATGCAATCTTTACATCGACTTCTAAATTTTGCTACATCTAATAAGGTAACGATTACTACATTCATGATGCTAGTATTTTTAGGATTATTTTTACTTTCTTGGTTAATTGAACCACGCCGTTTGATCAACGGCCTTATTTTTACAGCATTTGGGCTTAGCTTTTTAATATGGACGGCCATTTTAATTATTTCACAGCACAATGCTTTTTTAACCTCTTCATTTTCTTTTATTGCCCTAGCAATTTTATTTGGAGTATTTTTCTTAGTTACATTCTCATGGATTTTCTTTCTTTGGAACGCATATTTTGTTTGGAAATATGAAAGTCACTCTTTGCCCAATCTTTTAACTTTAATTATTGGTTTATTTTTAGTCGGCTTATGGACTTTAAATAAAATTGGTGTCTTCCAAAAACTACCGAGCTGGCTACATTCATTAGTCGCTGGAGCTACATTAATTGCCTTCTATCTTCTATTTGTAATGTACAACTTCTTACTAAATTTATTTTTATATCAAATTGTACCACGTCGCTACAAACAAGATTATCTAATCGTTTTGGGCGCTGGCTTAATTGAAGGTAAAAAAGTCTCTCGACTTTTAGGTGCTAGAATTGATCGCGCAATTGCTTTTTCTAATAAACAGTATGACAAGGGTCATAAACGACCTAAATTAATTATGTCCGGTGGTCAAGGAAAAGATGAAAATTTATCTGAAGCAGCTGCTATGAAAGAATATGCTGTTAAACATGGCTATGATCCTAATCTAATCTTACTTGAAGATAGGTCAACTAATACTTACCAAAACATGATCTACTCTAAAGAAGTAGCTACCAAAGACTGGGGAAATACTAAATTTAAAGCAAAATTTTTCACTAATAACTATCATCTTTTTAGAGCCGGATTGTATGCAAAAATGGCTCATTTAAATGCTAATGGTATTGGCGCAACAACTAGGTTTTACTTTTTGCCTAATGCTACTATCCGTGAATTCGCTGGTGTCTTTATTATCCACAAGAAGCGTCACTTTGTTATTATTGGACTAATTGCAATTTTATTTATAATTCAAGCAATTTTAGCAGTCTTAGGACTGAGTAAATATATAATTGCTTAGAAGGGAAGGAACATGCTACAACTTTTACACTTAAAAAAGACATATCATGTTGGAGACACTGTAACACACGCTCTTAATGACGTTACAATTAACTTTCGTAATAGCGAATTTGTAGCCATTCTAGGACCAAGTGGTTCTGGAAAAACAACACTTTTAAACGTAATCGGTGGCTTAGACCATTATGATTCTGGTGACATCATCATTAACGGTAAGTCTACAAAGAACTTTTCTCAAACTGACTGGGATGCCTACCGTAACAACTCTGTTGGTTTTATTTTCCAAAGTTACAATTTAATTTCTCATCTTTCAATCATTGAAAATGTAGAACTCGGGATGACGCTATCCGGCGTAAGTAGCAATGAGCGTCATGAAAAAGCAATCGCAGCTCTTAAGCGTGTTGGTCTTGGCAATCACTTAAAGAAGCGCCCAAACCAATTATCTGGTGGTCAAATGCAACGTGTTGCCATTGCCCGGGCAATAGCTAATGATCCCGATATTCTTCTTTGTGATGAACCAACTGGTGCGTTAGATACAAAGACTAGCGAAAGTATCATGGAGCTAATTAAAGAATTAAGTCGTGACAAGTTAGTTATCATGGTAACGCACAATCCAGAGTTGGCTGAGGAATATGCTAGTCGAATTGTTCACTTTCAAGACGGAAAAATTCTCAGTGATTCAAATACTTTCGAACCAAAGAAGGAAATAAAAGACACCTTTAAGCTTAAGAAAACCAAAATGTCTTACTGGAATGCTTTAAAACTAAGCTTTACCAATATTATGACTAAGAAAGGTAGGACATTTTTAACTGCTTTTGCTTCTAGTATTGGAATTATTGGGATTGCAATTGTCTTAGCTTTATCGCATGGTTTTCAAAAGCAAATTAACGATACGCAAAGCAAAACATTAGCCAAGTTTCCAATTTCCATCTCGCAAACAGCTACCGATATGAATGCTGCCGCTAATCGAAACGAATCTGACAAAAATATTAAAAATAAAGGTTATCTAGTCGCTTCAAAACCTGGCAACGAGAAAAATACGCATGAAAATAAGATTACTCAATCTTATATAAATTATGTCAAAAAAATTAATCCTGACTATGCTAATAACATTTCATTTATTCGCGGTACCCAGCTTAATCTTTTAACCAATGATAATGGCAAGATCAAACATGTAGAATTTTCTAATGTCAATAATTCAGGATCAGCCATTGCCAGTGCTCAACTTCAAGGAATGAATAGTGTTGGTATTAATACAAGTGTCTTTCCTAAAACACTTGATTCAAAGCATGGAACATTTTTAAAAGATAACTATCAACTTCTCGCTGGTTCCTGGCCAAAGTCAAACAATGATGTGGTTCTTGTTCTAAATAATAAGAATCAAGCCAATATTAATGCACTTAAGAATTTAGGTATTTCAATAAAAGATGGGCAAAAATTAAATCTCAACAAGGTTGTCGGTCAAACTTTTAAAGTAATTAGTAATAACGATTACTATCAAGAACTTCCTACGGGAAACTTTCTCCCACAAAAAGCTTCTAAGTCAATGTACGATTCAAGCAAGTTAACTTTAAAGTTAACTGCTGTAATTCGTGGTAAAAATAATAGTCAGATGGCGCTACTCGACAATGGAATTGCCTATAGCGATGGTTTAACTCAAGAAGTTATTAAGCAAAATGAAAATTCAAATATTATAAAGACTCAAAAGAATAGCTCAACCAATGTTATGACTAATCAGCCAATGAATAAAACTCAAAAAGAACAATTCATTGCCTCACTTGGTGGCTCTAGCATTCCTAGTGGTATTCTAATTTATCCAAATTCTTTTAAATCAAAAGATAAAGTACTGGATTACCTCGATAAATACAATAAAGGTAAATCAAAAGAAGATCAGATTATTTATACAGATATGTCGGGTACGGTAACTAAATTAACCGGTGGTTTGCTTGATGGAATTACTGATGTTTTAGTTGCCTTTGCTGGAATTTCATTAGTTACTTCAATGATTATGATCGGCATTTTGACGTATACTTCAGTACTAGAACGTACTAAAGAAATTGGCGTTCTCAAGGCCCTTGGAGCTAGAAAGCGTGACATTACCAGAGTATTTGACGCCGAAACATTTATTTTGGGACTATTTTCAGGCATCTTAGGTATCTTTCTTGCCTACTTATGTACTTTCCCAATAAATGCAGTATTATATGCCATTACAAAAATGAGTAATGTAGCTCAGCTTGATCCAGTGCAAGCCTTAATCTTAGTAGTCATCAGTACAATTCTAACCATGCTTGGTGGTCATATTCCTGCCCGAATGGCTGCTAAGAAAGATGCAGCAATTGCATTAAGAAGTGAATAACTTGATAAGGATTTCAATCTCGAGATCCTTATTTTTTGTCCCTAATTTACCTAAGAAAAAATTTATAAACTTATTCTTATATATTATTGAAAACGTCATCAATAAAGTATATGCTTAAGGAAACGGATGTTATATATGTGGAAATAGAAATAGGTGAATGAAAATGTTATCGGGTGTAACAATGTTAGATCTTGCCCGCTTCCAATTCGCAATGACTACAGTCTTCCACTTCTTCTTTGTTCCCTTCTCCATCGGGATGGGATTCATTGTATCAATCATGGAAACACTCTACGTCGTTAAAAAGGACGAAGTATACAAAAAGATGGCTCAGTTCTGGGGGAAAATTTATCTTTTGAGCTTTGCTGTTGGGGTAGTTACAGGTCTTATTCAAGAATTCCAATTCGGAATGAACTGGTCTGACTACTCTCGTTTTATGGGAGATATTTTTGGTGCTCCATTAGCCATTGAAGCTTTACTTGCCTTCTTTATGGAATCTACCTTTATTGGCTTATGGATGTTTACTTGGAATAAATTCAAACCAGGTCTTCACTGTGCTTTGGTTTGGATTTCTTTTATCGGCTCAATGTTAAGTGCAATCTGGATTTTGACTGCTAATGCCTTTATGCAACACCCTGTTGGCTATGTCATTAAAAATGGTAAGGCACAGATGGCTAGTTTCTGGGCTTTAATTGCAAACAAACAACTTTGGGCTAGTTTCCCACACGTAGTAATCGGTGCGATCGTTACTGCCTCATTTGTAGTAATTGGTATGGCTGCTTTTGGATTGCTTAGAAAACGCGATGTTAACTTCCACAAGAAGTCAATGAGAGTTGCTTTATGGATTGCTTTATTTGCTTCAATCGCTGAAATTGGGGCTGGTGACTATCAAACTCAAGTTGAAATTCATGAACAACCAATGAAGTTTGCTGCAACTGAAGGTGTTTACGAAACTACTGGTGATCATGCACCTTGGGATATCGTAGCTAACTTAAATACGAAAGAACATAAAAATGAAGGTGCAATTTCTATTCCTGATGTTTTAACTATTCTTACTTACCATAAGACTAGCGGTTCTATTAAAGGAATGAACCAAATTAATAAGGAATTACATGCTAAATATGACAAGAAATTTGGCAAGGACATGAGCTATTATGTGCCTGTCAAGACCTTGTTCTATAGCTTCAGAATTATGGCAGGTTTTGGTGCCTTATTCGCATTACTTTCAATCCTAGGTTTAATTTGGACTCGTCCAAAGAAGAACACAATTGAAAATAAGCGTTGGTTCTTAGGGATTTTAGGTATTTCTACCTTCCTTCCATTTGTTGCTAATACTTGTGGTTGGTTCATTACAGAATTGGGTCGTTTTCCATGGACTGTTTATGGTCTCTTCACAATTGCCGACTCGATTTCTGCAAGTACAACGACAGGTGAACTTTGGTTCACAAACATTATGTACTTCCTTATCTTCTCAACGCTTGGCGCAGTGATGATTTACTACTGCAAGCGCCAACTTGACATGGGTGTAGCTGATACACTTGAAAGGGGTGCATACTAATGATCGATGGAATTGACTTTTTACAGTTGCTTTGGTTTTTATTGATTGGCTTACTCTTCATGATCTTCTACTTCACTGAAGGTTTTGACTATGGGGTAGGTATGGCAACTAAATTTTTAGCTAGAAATGATCAAGAAAAGCATCTCATGATGGAAACTATTGGCCCACACTGGGATGGAAACGAAGTATGGCTAATTACAGCTGGTGGTGCCATGTTTGCTTCATTTTCTGATTGGTATGCAAGTTTATTTAGTGGATATTATATTCTGCTCTTCTTTACCTTATTTGCCTTAATTATTAGAGGGGTATCATTCGAATTCTCTGCCCATGCAGAAACTGAACATGGCTTTAGAATTTGGACTGGAACTTTATTCTGGGGAAGTTTACTAGCGCCATTCTTCTTAACAATGATGTTTGGTAGTTTAATCCAGGGTGTTCCAATTGATGCTCAAGGAAATATGAGCTTAAGTTTCTGGAATATAGTTAACCCACTCTCCGTTGTAGCGGGAGTTGCTGGAGTACTTCTTTGTTTAATTCACGGCATTAATTTCTTAAGATTAAGAATTGATGACCCTGAATTAAGTGAACGTGCTGCTAGTTTAAACGAAAAGCTTTATCTTGTAGCATATATCGGTGAAGTTGTTTTTGCCTTATTGATCTTCTTCCAAACTGATTTCTTTAAGCTAAGACCAATTTCTTCCACAATTATTACTTTAATCATTATTGCTTTAACTGCTTGGTCAGATATTGCTTTGATCAAAAATAAGCAAGCCACTGCTTTTGTAACAAGTGGATTGACTTTAGTTGCTGTTGTTGGACTTTTATTCAACGGACTATTCCCACGTGTATTAATCGCTACTGATCCAGCTCACTCACTATTAATTAAGACTGCTGCTAACTCCAAATTGACACTTGAGGTAATGACGATTGTAGCTCTTATCCTCTTGCCAATTGCATTAGCTTATATTATCTGGTCATATGTAGTATTTAGACGCAGAATTAAGGTAACCCAAAATGCTTAATCTAGAACAGGAATAAAAATGATTGATAAACGACTTTTCAAATTGCCAAAAGCCAAAATCATGCTCGCAATGCTTGCAGGACTAATGTTCTTGCAAGCATTTGCTATTTTGGGGCAAGGAATATTTCTTGCTCAAGCAATTGTCGGCTCTTGGAAACGACATCCCTTTACCGATATTACACAAGATGTTTTACTATTTTTAATTTTTTATTTATTGAGACAAGGAATTAATTGGTTTCAAAAATGGTACATGAACCGTTACGCTAATCAAACAACTACTCTCTTGCGTAAGCAGCTCCTTAATAAAACTTACGATGGAGGAATTGCTCTTGTATCAAGAATTGGAACGGGAAATTTAGTTTCGACCTTTCTTGATGGCATGGATGAAATATCTAACTATTTATCCTTAATCTTTCCTAAATTAATAGCTCTAGCAATTATTCCGTGGGTGATTTTAATCTACGTCTTTACATTAAATGCACTTTCTGGCTGGATTTTACTGTTAGTTTTTCCTTTATTGATCTTGTTCATGATTATTTTAGGAACAGCAGCCCAAAGTAAAGCTATTAAACAATATGCTGGTTACGTTAAATTACAAAATCACTTTGTAGATGCTTTGCGTGGACTAAGTACTTTAAAAGTTCTGGGACTTGCTAGACGATATGGAAATATTGTTTATAAAAATAGTGAAAATTACCGCAAAAAAACTATGGGTGTTTTAAGAGTTGCTATCTTATCAACTTTTACACTCGATTTCTTTACTACTTTATCAATTGCAATGATTGCTATGTTTTTAGGAATTGGTTTGATCAATGGCAATCTGATTCTTTATCCTTCACTTGTTATATTGATCCTATCACCTGAATATTTTTTACCAATCCGTGATTTTGGTAATGACTTCCATGCTACTTTAAATGGAAAAAACGCACTTGGACAGATTTTTGATATCCTGTCTTTTCCTACTACTCCGCAAGAAGACCAATTATCACGTTTCACGTGGAACAAAGGCAGTACGCTTATAGCTAAAGATCTTTCTTTTAACTATAGTCATGTTGATCAAAATAAATTTACTGTTAATAAAAACGCCAAAATGACTGGTGTAGTTAAAAATAAAAAATCATCTGCGCAAACCAGTCATACAGTTGATGAATTACAAAATATCAACTTAAACCTTACTGGATTTCAAAAAGTTGGTATTATTGGTCCAACAGGCGCAGGTAAAACGACTTTAATGCGAATTTTAGCTGGATTTCTCACCCCACACCTTAAAGAAGATAACTTCATCGTTAATGGACAAAATCTTACTCAACTCAATCAAAAGAATTGGCAAAATCAAATTACTTATATCCCTCAGGATCCATACATGTTTGCTGCTAGTATCAAAGACAATTTGATCTTCTATAATCCCGATGCCAATCAAGAAGAGATCAATACAGCATTAAAAGCAACTGACTTAAATAATTTTATTGCCAGCTTAAAAGATGGTTTGAATACTAAAATTGGTGAAAATGGGCGTGGTATTTCTGGTGGTCAAAAGCAGCGAATCGCACTAGCACGTGCTTTTTTAGCTAAAGATCGCAGGATTCTATTCTTCGATGAGCCTACTGCTCACCTTGATATCGAGACTGAATACGAATTAAAAGAACCAATGAAAAAATTAATGGAAAACCATTTAGTATTTTTCACAACTCACCGCTTGCACTGGTTGAATGACATGGACTGGTGTCTAGTGATTGAAAATGGGGAAATTGTTGAACAAGGTACACCTGCTGATTTAGCTAAAAATGGAACTGCTTTTAAGAAACTAACTCAGCCACTGAAAGAAGACCTATTATGATGAATAAAAAATTTTCTTGGAAAAATGATCACTGGATCAAACCATACCTAGCACAATATAAATGGAACTTTCTCTTAGCAATTTTTATCGGCGTTGTAATGTTCTTTTGCGGTGGAGCTTTGATGTTTTATGCAGGCTATACCATCGATAAGGCCGCTACTCGTCCTGAAAACATTTTGATGATTTATGTACCAATCGTTTTAATGCGAGCTGTTGGTATCGGCCGGCCTTTATTTAGATATTTAGAGCGTTTAGTATCTCATAACTGGATTTTACGCGTCACTAGTTCTTTGAGAAGACGCCTCTTTTACATTGCTGAAAGAAATACTTCAGCTGTTGGCTCAAATTTTCAAACAGGCAGTATTTTGTCTCTTCTTACTGATGATATTGGTCATTTACAAAACCTTTACCTAAGAACTATCTTTCCTGCGATCTTGAGCTACTTAGTTGGCTTTATCGTAGTAATTTTGCTTGGGCTCTTTTCTTGGCCCTTAGCTGGAGTAATTGCAATTTTACTAGTTGCAGAACTAGTATTAGTACCTTTCTTTTCTCTCTTAAAGCAAGCGGCCGTACGTACTAAAGAAAAAGAAGAAAAAGCAAAGCTTTATACAGAATTTACTGATCAAGTTCTAGGAGCTGGGGATTGGAAAATTTCTGGTCGAAAAGCTGACTTTTTCAATCAAACAAAAAACACATTAAAGTCTTTAAGTAAAAACGAAAAGAAGTCTGGAAAGTTTGATTGGGCAAGAGATTTTGGACTTGAGTTTATTTTTGGTTTAATGGCTGTTACCTTACTTTATTTTACTAACCAAACACTCACTTACAATCAAGAGGCCGCAAACTATGTTGGAGCTGTAGTCTTAGCCCTCTTCCCTTTATCAGATGCCTTTATTCCAGTTGGACAGGGAATTGAAGAATGGCATACCTATAGTGATTCAGTGAAGCATTTAAACGAATTAAAAGTACCAGAAAACCGTTTGCCAGCTCAAGAACATCTTGATCCTGCCTTTGCAGGTACCTTAAAAGTATCAGATATTTCATTCACTTATCCTAAGGAAGATCATCCAATTATTCAAAACTTTTCGCTCACTCTAAAAAAAGGTCAAAAAGCCGCTTTAATCGGCCCATCAGGTGCTGGTAAAAGTACTATTTTGCAATTAATCTTAGGTGATTTAAAACCTAGCCAAGGGACTGTGACACTCGACCATTTAAACGTTCTTAAACTTCAAAAGGAACGCTCAAAGTTATTCTCGGTTCTAAACCAAGAACCATTTTTGTTTAATACAACTATTTACGAAAATCTCAAAATGGCTAACCCAGATGCTACTACAGATCAAATGATGGAAATTTTAGGAAAAGTCCAGCTAGCCGATTTTGTTAATTCACTTCCTAAGAAGCTAGACACAGAAGTAGCTGAAGCTGGAGCACGCTTTTCAGGCGGTCAGAAAGAACGATTAGCACTAGCACGTGTACTTTTGCAAGACACACCAATCGTCCTCTTAGACGAGCCCACTGTTGGTTTAGATCCTCTTACAGAACAAAAACTTTTAAATTTAGTGTTTGAAGTTTTAAAAAATAAGACAGTCGTTTGGGTAACCCACCACTTACAAGGTGTAAAATATATGAACGAAGTTCTCTTCTTTAAAGATGGCAAAGTTACAATGCAGGGAAATCCACATGAACTTTTTAAGCATAATGAACATTTCCACCAACTTTATTTAATGGATCAAGGACTAATCTAAAAAATAGAAAGAAGTTTACTATGTCTGCTGAAGCTAAGCAAGGCTACTATGAATTAGTTGAACCACGTACGCTGTTTAATTCCATTATTCCGGTCTTATTAGGAATGATGTATACCGAATATAATTTTCAATTGTTTAGAATTTTCCCCACAATTGAAATGTGTATTGCCACCATTGTTTTACAAATTTTTATGAATGTAAATGATGGCTATTGGGATTATAAACGTGAAAAAGCTGCCAAAACTGGCGACCATAAGAAGAATCCGGTTGGTAAGTATCATCTTAATCCAAAACACGTTTTAGCTTTTGTTTGGATACTATTCATCATTTCAGCTGTTTGCGCTGTTCTAATTGGATTTCAAACTAATATCTATATTTGGATTATTGGAATTATTTGTTACGCTATTGCTATTTCCTATTCAACGGGTTCACATACAATTTCTGCTGGACCCTTTGGAGAGATTGCGGCTTGTTTTGCAATGGGTTTTGGTATTTTCTTGGTAATGGTTTATATTAATGTTTGTTCTAAGGTCTCTTTTAATTGGAACTTTATTTGGCCAATTATTCTAGCTGCTGGAATACCGGAGATTTGTAACTTTACTTTAATGCTTGGTAACAATTTATGTGATCATGACGCAGATATTGCAAATGGACGTCATACTTTAGTTTCATACATTGGAATCAAAGGTGGCTTATATTTATTTGTGTTTAACTATTTACTAGGATTTTTCCTAACTGGTTGGGCAATTTGGATTAGTGTGCTTCCTTGGAGTGTAGCTTTAATTTTAATTTGTATTCCAACCATCTATAAGAACATGCGCTTTCTTTGGAAGATTCAAACAAAGCCGAAATCATTTCCTAAAGTTGTTCAAAATACGCAAGTATTGTTTATTACTGAAGCCGTTGGGTTCTTTATTGGTTTAATTCTAAACCTCAGAATTAGATAACTTTTTATCCAGATGTTATTCATCTGGATTTATTGTTTCTAATTTCACTACTATTATAGTTAATTGGTTGATTTTATCAGTATTTTTAAAATAAAACACGAACAATTATTTTGATATATCACAAAATTATACAGTTTTTCTATTGAATTTAAAGCTATAGTCTGCTATCTTTGAATCGTCAACTTCATTAAATAGTTCTGGAGGAAAAAATGAAGATAAAGAAATTTTTGATTGCTGCCACTATGGTTTTACTTGCTGCAACAACTGCAGCTTGCTCGAACAGTAAATCTGCTTCTAAATCAAGCGATGGTTATACTCCTAAAGAGTTAAACGTTCAATTCGTTCCTAGTGTTCAAGCTTCTAAACTTGAAGCTAAGGCTAAACCATTACAAGGTTTACTTGAAAAGCAATTGCACATGCCTGTTCACGTAACTGTTTCAACTGATAACTCTGCTTTAGTTGAAGCAATGGCATCTAAGAAAGTTGATGTTGGTTTCTTACCACCTGATGCTTATGTTTTAGCCCACAAGCGTGGAGTAGCCGATGTTTTACTACAAGCACAACGTTACGGCTATGACGAACCAAGCGGTAAGCAAAATAATAAATTAATGGACAGCTATCGTTCAATGATCGTTGTTAAAAAAGGTTCTAAGATCAAGTCCTGGAAGGACCTTAAAGGTAAGACAATTGCCGTTCAAGATCCAACCTCTACTTCTGGTTACGTTCTTCCAATCGCCGAACTTCACAAGAAGGGCTTAAACGTACCTAAGGACTGTAAGTTAGTTCAAGTTAAGGGACACGATCAAGCTGTTTTATCAGTTTATAACGGAGACGCTGACGCTGCCTTTATCTTCTCAGATGCTCGTCCACTTGCTGCCAAAGATGCACCAGCTGTAATGAAGGATGTTGTTCCAATTTACTTCACTAAGTACATTCCAAACGATACTGTTTCAGTTAGAAGTGATATGTCTAAGTCATTTAAGAAGAAGCTTGCCAAGGCATTCAAGGATATTGCCAAGACCAAGAAAGGTAAGAAGATTCTTGAAAACATTTATCAACATTACGGTTATGTAGATTCTAAAGACTCTAACTTCAACATCGTTCGTGAATACGAAGCTGAAGCTAAGAAAGCTCAAAAATAAGTTTAATATTTTTAAAGGCCACCCTACTTTGACTTGTAGGATGGCCTTTTTCTCGTTTAAAATTAGAATAGATTTTTAACCGAGGTTTTTAAATGAAACTAAATAAAAAATTTTCTCTACTAATAGCAACAGGTGCTTTTATCTTAGGATTAAGTGCTTGTACTAAACCCACTCATGAAACACAAACAATTAAAAAGTCAGATAGTCATATTGCTTTAATCTCAGATGTTAATGGTGTTAAAGATAACTCACTTAATCAATCTGCATGGCAAGGTTTAAAAAATTACGGTACTAAAAATAATCTTTCTGAAGGCAATAACGGCTATAACTACTTTATCCCTAAAGACTCCAAAGATTATCAAGCAAGTATCAATGACGCATTAGACAAAAAATTTTCAACTATTATTAGCGTGGGCTATATGATAAAACCAACTATTGTTAAAACCGCTAAAAATAATCCTCATAAAAACTTTGTCGTCATTGATACACATGCACCTAAGCTTAAAAACGTATCTAGTATTTCTTTTAAAAATCAAGAAGGCGCCTATCTTGCAGGAGTTGCAGCTGCTTACACTACCAAAAGCAATACGGTTGGCATTGTTTTAGGACAAAATAGTAAAGAACTAAATACTTTTAAAGCTGGATTTATCCAAGGAGTAGTCACTACTGGTCACAAACTTCATAAACATATTAAAGTGATAAATCAAACCGTAGGTAATTTTTCAGATGTTAATAAAGCACACGATATTGCCCAGGAAATGTATGATAAAAAAGCCGATGTGATTTTTCAAGTTGCTGGTAAAAGTGGTCAAGGAGTCTTCAAAGCTGCCAAAGAGGTTAATCAAGCACAACCTGTAAAACAAAAGGTGTGGGTAATTGGTTCAGATGAAGATCAAACTAAACTTGGAAATTACCAAGCAAAGGGAGGTCAGCCTTCCAATTTTACCCTTACTTCAGTTATCAAGAGTGCTGACCTTGCAGTAGAAAAACTTGCTGACGAAACTGCCAAAGGTAAGTTTCCTGCTGGTAAAAATCTGAGTTATGGACTTAAAAACAATGGGATTTCTTTAGTTCAAGGAAATCTGTCATATCATACTTGGATTCAAGTTCAAAAAGCAAAGCAAAAAATCATCTACGGGAAAATCAAAGTAGAAAGAAGTCTCAACAACAATTAATTTATCCAAATTTATATGATCGCTAAAAGAGTCATAATATCAACTTATTTATAAATCAAAAGCCGCTTTTATTATTTTTCTCCGCAATCTCAAACCTAAAAAGGATGATAAATTTTATGAATCTTATCATAATCATTGTGATCAAGATCGTTCAAAACAATTGCCAGATAGAGCTACAAAGATTATTATTAATTCACAAAAATCAGCTGCTAACCAAAGCGAAGATTTACAAGCTTTGGCTAAACTGATGAATAACGAACTCGTAAATTTAAATAAACATTTTGATTGTGCACAAAAAAAAATTAAAGAAATCAATGAAGATCTCGAAAAGTTGATAAAGATATATAAATAAAATCGTAAAAAAATAATTCTTAAAGCAAAAAGATTGATTAACCAACGTTTTAGTAACGTGGTTAATCAATCTTTTTTATTTTATAAATATTTCCAAACTATATCATCGCAAGCGGAATCTTTTCAGTCGGTTGCGTAAAGTCATTATCGATTAATTTTATTTCATCTGAAGTTAGTTTAATATCTTGAGCAGCAATATTTTCCTTCATGTGTTTAACTGTGCCTGCTTTAGGAATCGATAAAACATTGCCATGTCTCAAAGTCCAAGCGAGCATCACTTGATGCGGCGTTACATGGTGAGCGCGAGCAACAATCTTAAGATTATTAGTAATTCTGATTGAATCACCCTTACCTGAATTAAAGGGAGAATATCCAATAAAGCCAACGCCGTGCTTTTCTTGCCAAGGTAAGACGTCGTACTCTACCCCTCGCTCAGAGAGATTATATAGATCTTCATTAGCAAAACAGTCTTTTCCGCCAGGAACGCTAAATAGTTCTTCTAAATCAGCCACATCAAAATTTGACACACCCCAATGACGAATTAGTCCTTCTTTTTCTAATTCTTTAAGTCCCCGAACCGTTTCAGATAAACGCTTATCTCCGCGCCAGTGGAGTAAATATAAATCTAAATAATCGGTTCCTAGTCTTTTTAAGCTTTTTTCTAAACTTTGGCGCTCTAATTCTGGAGAAGCATGATATGGATAAAATTTCGAAATTAAAAAGATTTTACTCCGGTCATAGCCTCTAATCGCCTCGCCAACTAGCTTTTCACTTTTTCCTTCACCATACATTTCCGCAGTATCGATTACTTTAATTCCATGATCTAAGCCATAGCGAAGGGCAGCAAGTTCATCTTTTTTCTTTGAAGTGTCTTCGCCAATTCCCCAAGTTCCCATACCTAAACCTGATAGATTACTTTCCTCAAAACTCTTCTCCATCTCTTCTCACCTCACCTAGATTTTACCGCAGAAAAAAATAAAATTAAAAATGTTAGCGGTTTAGTTTGACTAGACCAATTTTATATTTTATAATGGACTAGACCAATGGATGAGGAGGTATATATTATGAAAATCATCGTAACTAAAGATAATATTGAAGGCGGCACTAAGGCATTTGAAATTATTAAAAAGGGAATGGAAAATGGTGACAAAGTTTTAGGTTTAGCTACTGGTTCTTCTCCAATTCCAATGTATGACGATATGTGCGACAGCGACTTAGACTTCTCTGACATGACAAGTATCAACTTAGATGAATATTATGGCTTACATCCAGATAATGACCAAAGCTATCACTACTTCATGCAAAAGCACTTATTCGATAAGAAACCTTTCAAGCACTCATATATTCCAAACGGAATGGCAAAGGATATCGATGAAGAAGTTGATCGTTATAACGACATTATCGCTGCAAATCCTATTGATATCCAAATTTTAGGTGTTGGTAGAAACGGACACATTGCGTTCAACGAACCGGGAACTCCTTTTGGCAGCTTAACCCATAAAGTTCAATTAACTGAAAGTACTATTAAAGCAAACTCACGCTTCTTCGATAATGAAGACGAAGTTCCTCGTCAAGCTATTTGTATGGGAATTAGATCAATCATGAACAGTAAAAAGATCGTTCTACTTGCTTTCGGTGAATCAAAACAAGATGCTGTTAAGGCATTAGTCGAAGGTCCCGTTACTGAAGAAGTTCCTGCATCTATCTTACAAGATCACCCAGATGTAACAATTATTTGCGACGAAGTAGCTGCTGCAAAGCTTGATCCAAAATACAGAAATTAATCCTCATTTAAAACCGTTTATTTTAGCGAATTAATCTTTTTTAGATTAGTTCGTTTTTTCTTTTTTGCGATTTTTTTGCGTGTTCGCTTGACTTTTTTCTTTTATAGCAAATTAAAAAACCACTTGTTTTCATACCAGATATTGAATTACACTATTAAAGCAAACTATATATTGTAGAAAGAACGTGATGACAGTTATTGTATTGAGCGGGCCTATTGGAGCCGGAAAATCCAGTTTAACCAGTCTTCTTGCAGAACATCTAGGCACCCAAGCCTTTTATGAAGGCGTAGATAACAACCCAATTTTGCCACTTTATTATAAAGACATGGCACACTATACTTTTCTTTTAAATACCTATCTTCTAAATCACCGTTTGGCTCAAATCAACCAAGCTATTCGCGATCACAACAGTGTGTCTGATCGTTCCATTTACGAAGATGCTTTATTTTTCAAAATGAATGTTGATAGTGGTATTGCAGATCCTACTGAGTTTAAGATCTATGACAGCTTACTTGAGAACATGATGGAACAAGCACCAGGTAATCCAAGTAAGAAACCTGATCTTCTAATCTATATTCATGTATCTCTTGATACCATGCTTTACCGCATTCAAAAGCGGGGCCGGAAGTTTGAGCAATTATCAACTGATCCAGATCTAAAAGACTACTATGCACGTCTTTTATCCTATTATGAGCCTTGGTATGAAAAATATAATGCATCCCCAAAGATGATGATTGACGGCGACAAGTATGATTTCGTCGCAGATGAAGATGCACGAAAAGAAGTTATTAGCACAATCGATCAAAAACTTGCTGAGATAGGTAATTTGAACTAGTTAACGAATAGAAGGAACGTGATGACAGTTATTGTATTAAGTGGTCCCATTGGAGCCGGAAAATCCAGTCTAACAGGTATTCTATCTAAATATTTAGGTACTAATCCTTTTTATGAAAGTGTAGACGATAATCCTGTTTTGCCATTATTCTACGAAAATCCCAAAAAGTACGCTTTTTTATTGCAAGTTTATTTCTTAAATACTCGCTTCCAAAGTATTAAAGCAGCGTTAACTGATGATAATAACGTACTTGATCGTTCTATCTACGAAGACGCACTTTTCTTCCAAATGAATGCCGATATTGGTCGTGCAACTAAAGAAGAAGTAGATACATATTACGAACTTCTACATAATATGATGAGTGAATTAGATCGGATGCCTAAAAAGAATCCTGATCTGCTTGTCCATATCGATGTTTCATACGATACCATGCTTAAACGTATTCAAAAACGTGGTCGTAATTATGAACAATTGAGTTATGATCCAAGTTTAGAAGACTATTACAAGCGCCTGCTCCGCTACTACAAGCCATGGTATGAGAAGTATGATTATTCACCAAAAATGACTATTGATGGTGATAAATTAGACTTCATGGCTAGTGAAGAAGATCGTCAAGAAGTCTTGAACCAAATCGTTGCTAAACTCAAAGAAATGGGTAAGCTTGACGAAAATTGGAAACCTAATTTAGTTAAATAAAGCAAAAACTGCGATCGTGTTGGATCGCAGTTTTTTCATATATTCATCCCATTAAACTAATGTCTTGAAGCACCGCTGACGGCATCGGCTGCTTCACCAGTTAATTGATTTTCTTTAGTAACAGGATATGGCTTCATAACACTCTTACTCGTTGAAGAAATTCCCCAATCAGCTGTATAGTCAATATGATCAATCTTGGCATGTTTAATATCTTCAATTGTTTTACAACCAGTTAATTGCATATCAATTAACAATTCTTTATTCAATTGTTCAATAACTGATTGAACACCTTGGGCACCACCAAGTGCTAAACCATATAAGAATGGACGTCCAATACCAACTAAGTCGGCACCCAATGCTAATGCCTTAAAGACATGAGAACCACGACGAACACCGCCATCAAGAATAATTGGAACACGGTGGTCATAACTCTTAACAGCTTTAGCAATTTCTGGCAAAACATCAATTGTAGCAGGAGCTCCGTCAACTTCACGTCCTCCGTGGTTAGAAACTACAATTCCGTCTGCTCCAGCACCAATTGCAAGCATTGCATCTTCTGCGCATTCAATACCCTTAACAATTACAGGCACATCGGCAATTTCCTTAATCTTCCGAATATCGTCTGGTCCAATATTTTGTGCAGAGGAGGCATACATTTGAGCAACACTTTGACCTTCACCTTTTCCGCCATTCCACTCATTAAAGAAAGCAAGTGGTACAGGATAAGTGAAATTAGTCCGCAAGTTTGCTTCACGATAACCACTAACTAGTGCATCTACTGTTAAGAAGAAACCAGTGAAACCAGCTTTAACAGATTCTTCAATTACCATCTTATTAAAGTCCCAATTTTTACTTAGGTACAACTGCATATAACGAGGAGAATCTCCAACTGCTGCTTGAACCTCTTGAACACTCTTATTAGCATATGTACTCATTCCAAACAAGGAACCTGCAGCCTTTGCACCCTTAGCAGTATCAATTTCTGCTTCTGCATTAGCAATACCATGACAGGCAATTGGACAGATCATAACAGGAGTCTTTAACTTCATCCCTAAAAATTCAGTATTTAATTCCGGATCCTGCATTCCAGTTAGAGCACGAGGAACAATTTGAAAATGATTAAATGCCTGCGTATTATTACGCCAAGTCCATTCGTTTTCAGCCCCACTAGCTATGTAGTAGTAGGCTGCTTCTGGTATTACATATTTTGCTTCATTTTCTAGTTCATTCAAATTAACCATATGTAATTTTTCTTCTCTAGTACTTTGTGGAAAGCCCTTATAGTAAGTTGTCATCAAATTTTCCTCCAATCATTCAGTAGGTTTCTATCTATCTTAATTTTAGGACTGTTTAATCTATTTATTAAATAAAAGCTATTATGAAATAATTCACTAAGTACCAATTAAACACTCTACATAGCTTTTTTAGCGCTTTCTCGAATTAAAATTCGTGTTTACATTTATTTATTTGAATGCTACACTGTAAAAGTTGCTTATTTAAAGCTAAAAAACGAACATTATGTCTGGAGGACAAAATGAATTTTATAAAAAACTACTTTCATTTAGAAAAGTTGGGAACTAATATTAGAACTGAATTCATTGCAGGTCTAACTACCTTTATTAGTATGTCTTACATCCTTTTTGTTAATCCAAGTGTTCTTGGTGCTAGTGGCATGAATACGGGAGCTGTTTTCACTGCTACTGCCCTAGCTGCCGCTCTTGGTACAGCAATCATGGGTATTGTAGCTAATTATCCAATTGGTGAAGCACCTGCTTTAGGTATTAACGCCTTCTTTGCTTATACAGTATGTATTGGTATGAAAGTATCCTGGGAAACCGCGTTAGCTAGTGTTTTCGTTGCATCAATTATTTTCATTTTAATTACTTTATTTAAGTTAAGAGAAAAGATTATTGATTCAATTCCTTCAGACTTAAAATTTGCCATTTCATCAGGTATCGGTCTTTTTATTGCCTTCCTCGGTTTACAAAATGGTGGTTTAATTGTTGCTAACAAGTCGACTTTAGTTGGTTTAGGATCACTTCATAATCCACTTGTTTGGATCACGATTTTTGGCTTAATCGTTACTGTAATTTTAATGATCTTAGGCGTTCCAGGTGCAATTTTCATCGGAATGATTGCAGCATCAATTTTCGGTATTTGTACTGGTCAAATTGCTGTACCACATAAGTTTATTTCTTTAGCGCCAAGCCTTGCACCAACCTTTGGACAAGCAATTTTCCACGTTAAGGACATTAATTCACTTCAAATGTGGGTTGTCGTTTTAACCTTCTTACTTGTTACTTTCTTTGATACTGCTGGTACTTTAATTGGTCTTGCTCAACAAGCTGGCTTTATGAAAAACAATAAAATGCCACGTGTTGGTAAAGCACTCGCAGCTGATTCAACTGCTATGATGTTTGGTTCAATCTTCGGTACTTCACCTGTTGGTGCCTTTGTTGAATCAAGTGCTGGTATTGCAGTTGGTGGACGTTCTGGTTTAACTGCTGTCTTTGTTGCTATCTTCTTCTTAATCTCAATGATCTTTAGTCCATTGCTTGGCGTCTTCACTACTCAAGTAACTGCTCCTGCTTTAATTATTGTTGGAGTTTTAATGGCACAAAACACTGCGCATATTCACTGGAATAAGTTAGAAATTGCTGTTCCTGCCTTCTTAATTCTACTAGGTATGCCACTTACCTACTCAATTTCTGACGGTTTGGCATTAGGAATGATTACTTACCCAATTTGTATGGTTTCTGCAAAACGTGGTAAAGAAGTTAGCCCAATGATGTGGGTACTATTTGTAGTATTTATTATCTTCTTATGGGTTTTAAATTTTAAGTAGGATAAAATTTACTAATAAAAATACCGATTTATCATCCATCTGATATAGTCCTACTTTAGTAGACAGTACAAATATATAAAGTACTATCTATGAAAG
>NZ_AYZG01000032.1 GCF_001436695.1 Lactobacillus taiwanensis DSM 21401 | reverse complement strand
CTTTCACTCATGCTTACTGAGTTACTCAAGCTTTCACTCATACTTACTGAGTTGCTCAAGCTCTCACTCATACTTACTGAGTTGCTTAAGCTCTCACTCATTGATACCGAGTTGCTTAAGCTCTCGCTCATACTTACTGAGTTAGATAAGCTTTCACTCATTGACACTGAGTTACTTAGGCTTTCACTCATGCTTACTGAGTTACTCAAACTTTCACTCATGCTTACTGAGTTACTTAAACTTTCGCTCA
>NZ_AYZG01000004.1 GCF_001436695.1 Lactobacillus taiwanensis DSM 21401 | reverse complement strand
CGCTTGCCTCAAACAGCATGTATTACTTTACAGGCTTTTTTACTTTTCGTCAACCCCTTTTTATATAAAAATTAGCAATATTTTTCTAGAGTGCTAAATTATAAAACGCTATTTATCCATATAAAACAAAAATACCAGTCTTTTATCTAACAAAAGACTGGTATTAATCTTAATTATTCACCAAATTTTGGTTCCTTGGTAATTACTTTCATACCCTGCATATATGGTTGCAATGCTTCAGGGACATTTACAGTTCCATCTTCATTTTGATAATTTTCTAAAATTGCAGCTACTGTTCTACCAACAGCAAGTCCAGAACCATTCAAGGTATGAGCCAAATGTAATTTACCATTTTCATCACGATAACGAATCATACTACGACGTGCTTGGAAATCGGTACAGTTTGAACAACTTGAGATCTCACGATACTTATCTTGTGCTGGCATCCAAACTTCAAGATCATAAGTTTTGGCACTAGTAAAACTTGCATCCCCAGTTGATAATGCAACAACATGATAAGGTAAACCTAATTTTTGAAGTAAATGTTCAGCATTGTGAGTCAATTTTTCTAACTCATCCCATGAGCTATCTTCATCTACTACTTTTACCATTTCAACTTTTCTAAACTCATGCATTCTAATTAATCCACGAGTATCCCGTCCAGCAGAACCTGCTTCACTTCTAAATGCTGGAGAAAATGCAGTTACATTAATCGGCAATTGCTTAGCATCTAAAATCTTACCGCGGAAATAATTAACCAAAGGTACTTCAGCAGTAGGAATCAAAGTTAAGTCACGTGGCTTATCTGGATCGTCATTATCAACGATAGTATAAACATCTTCAGTAAACTTAGGGAATTGGCCTGTTCCTTGCATTGAGGCGTCATTGACTAAGTATGGTGGAATTACTTCTGTATAGCCATCTTTAGTATTCTCATCTAAGAAGAAGTTTGTAACTGCACGTTCAAGTAAAGCACCAGCACCCTTATAGTAAACAAAGCGCGCACCTGAAACTTTAGCTGCAGTATCCCAATCAAGAATATTTAATTCAGTACCAATTTCCCAGTGAGGTTTTGGTTCAAAATTAAACTTAGTTGGTTCATTCCATTTACGGACTTCTTCATTGTAGCTTTCATCTGGACCGATCGGATCAGAATCTGCTGGGAAGTTTGGTAAACGAAGCAAAATATAACTTTGCTTTTGAGTAAGATCTTCTACTTCTTTATCCAAATCTTTAATTTCTTTACCTACTTCACGCATTGCCTTAATAGCTTCGCTTGCATCTTCTTTATTACGCTTAGCTTGTGCGATTTGATTAGATACTTCATTACGCTTTTGCTTTAATTGTTCACTCTTTGTTAAAGCCTCGCGTCTTTCTTTATCAATTGCTACTAATTTATCCAATTCTTCTGGTTTAATGCCACGCGTAGCTAATTTTTTCTTTGACCAATCTAGATTTTCTCTGATTACTTTTATATCTAACATATTTCCTCCTAAATATAAAAAAAGCCAATCCATCCCTACTACTGGGACGAATCGGCTTACACGGTTCGCGGTACCACCCAAATTTGGTTAAAAATACCACACTCAAATAGCGATAACGGTGCTAGCCGTGTAGAATTACCTACCCATATACGAAATCTGGAAACGACTATTTACTCATTCACACCAACCATGAGCTCTCTGAAATTAGTCTTAGGATTTCATGTTTATTTGCATTATATCATGCCAATCTTGTAGTGTTAATAAATAATATTTTTCTTGATAGTTAAATAGAGACGTAACAGCTGAATAATCAGTAGTATAAACATATCTAAAACCTAACTTTTTCAAAAGTTTTTGAGAATTTGTATTAGAGACAAATGTCCCAGCCCAGAGTTGATTCTGCTTCAGGTCTTTGAAAGCATAATTAATTATCAATTTTAAAGTTTCTGTCATAAGCCCTTGATGCCAATAATCCTTATCTAATAAAAAGCCTAAATCTTTAGTCATCAAAAGCCCATTATATTCATCTAATCCACGCTCATATAGTTCAACTAAGCCAATTAAACGATTATTTTCTTTCAAAACTATTCCGTAGCTGTAAGATCTATTCTGATACTGTAAGACACTTTTCTTAGCGGCATCTAAATCTTCTAAATATTGATAACCAGCGCTTTTATGATAAATACTATCCTGTCCCCACTTTAAAAGTATAGCTGCATCTGTCATTTCAACATTTCTTAAAACAATTCTTTTACTTTCCAGCATTATTTGCCTACTAACTTCACTAACCATTTTGCGCCGTAAATTAAGCCTAAGCTGTATGCAGCAATAGTCCAAGGCTTACCTAATAAAATAATCCATACATACGTAGAAAATTTCATTTCAGTCAAGCCTGCTATCATGCATAAAATATCATCAGGTGCCATTGGCGCAATAATACAAAGTGCAAAGAACCAATTAAACTTTTTCTGATTTGCTGTCCACTTCATGTATTTTTCATAAGTTTTTTCTGAAACTAAATGCAAAATAAATGGTTTGCCGTAATGTCTTGCTAGGAAAAATAAAATAATAGATCCTATACAAATTCCAACGTAATTATAAACGAAACCCCAAATTGGTCCAAAAAATATGACGCCTCCAAGCAGAGAAACTCCACCTGGAATAATTGGAATTACAACTTGAATTATTTGAATTAAAGTAAAAATTAATGGTCCAATTATTTGCTTATTTGCTAGATAAGCTTTCATTTTCTCTTGACTGGTAAAAATGCCTAATTTGTACCAATAAATACTCAAAATAATCAGAATAATTGTAATGATAATAGTCAAAATATTGATTAATTTCCGACTCGTTTTAGTAGACATTTTTCTGTCCTCCTTGGTATGTTAAATTAATAATAACAAAAACAAGGCAAAATAGGCGCTGTAGCCTAAGAATTATCAATAAATAAATGAATAAGCTCTAAAAATTTATTCTATAATAATAATGTGCTATAAAATAACTAAGAGGTTTAATTATGGTTGTTATAAAAAAAGATATAATTTACGATGAAAATAACAATTTAAAAACGGATATCTATTTTCCAAATAATACTAACTCACAAACTAAAATTCTAATCTTTTGGCATGGTGGAGGTTGGTTTGCAGGCTCTAAGAATGATGTCAAAAATTGGGGGATAAAGTTAGCAAACGCAGGCTTTATGACTCTAATCCCAGATTATCGTCTTGCACCAACATTCACTTTTCCAGCTGCTCATAATGATAGTAAAAAATTTGTAGAATGGCTTTTAGACTCAGAATATACTGATGACGATGATCAACAAAATATTGTTCAGATTGGCGCTAGCGTAGGCGGAACTCAAGCTTTATATATTGCTGGGTTATATGGTTTTCCTACCGTAACTTGGTCTGCATCAGTGGACTTTTCTAATTGGATGAAGAATCATCAAAAAGTTATACCTTCAAGATATGGCGCCAATGAATTACACTTAACTGATTTGCATGATATCTTTGAATCTTTTTATAAGTTCTTTGTCATGACCTATGCAGGTAAGGATGATCCAGTTATCTATAAACAAATGGATGCTCAAAATTATGATTTTAGTAAATTAGGACGCCTAAAAATGATTAACTCGGCCCATGAATTGGTTCCTCTAGATGGTGTTTTAAACTTTATTGCGTTTTTAGCTAATAAAGATCATGAAGTTGAATTATTAGTCATCAAAGGGCATCGCCACGCAATGGATTATGCCAAAGACTACTTGGATGAATCTTTAGATTTTCTATTCCAGACTATCAAGGAGAAAAAGAATGATTAATATTAACAAATTTATTTCCATTCGTAAAAAATTAGGTCTATCTCAAACCGAATTATGCAATGGCATTTGTACTCAATCTACATTAAGTAAATTTGAAAATAATGGTCATATCCCTTCTTTAAAAATCTTAAACAGTCTCTGCGACCGCATGAATATTAATGTAGCAGATATTATGGATGTAGATTCTAATAAAAAAACATCCCATAAATTATTTGAAGCAGACTTTGCTGTTATTCAACTTGATTTTCCAAAAGTTGCTCAAATCTTAGGCAGCATTAATAAAAAAGAATTAGTTCGTCAAGAAGATACTCTCCACTATTATTATTTACGCGTTCTTATCGCTCTAGAACTTGATCATTCGGAAACTGATGCTTTATATTATTTCAATTCAATCTTAGATGTAAAGTTATCAAAGCAAAATAAAATTTACTATCTTCTTGCTCTTAAAGGATGTAGTCGAGTTTACGATTTACAGCACGACGTTTACAAAGCTCGTCATTATTATGACATTATTTTGAATTCAATTTCTAATGTTGATCTTGAAGATGAAGACTCCTTGCTACAGTTTCTTTCTATTTTGTGTAATGGTGGTGAATTTTATGGTCGCAACAAAGATTATCAACAATCCGATAAGCTATTAAAAATGGGATACGATTTATGCAAGAAAAGACATGTAATTTATTTTGCTGCTCGAATTCTTTATCAATTAGCACAAAATAATATTGCAGAAGACGGGACTCAAGAAGAAACTACTCAGTATCTAAATGACGCAGCCGCTTTTGCTCGTCTTAATAATAATCGTGTCCTTTTAGAAAAGATTAGCAGTCTTAATTAATTGAACCACTTCTTTTATCATCTTACTAAAAAGAAGTGGTTTTTATAGATATTATAAAGTAAGCGCTTTATAATATGAATATATTGAAAAGAGGAAATTTTATGTCTAAATATGAATCAATTAATCCATACACAAATCAATTAATTAAAAGTTATCCAAATGCTACTCAACAAGAAATAGATCAAGCCCTAGATGTGGGTGAAAAGTTATACCTTACTTGGTATAATCAACTCCCGGCTACTAGAAGCAAATCACTTCATGAAATTGCAAACAATTTCAGCAAACATCGTAAAGAAATGGCCAAAACCATGACTTTAGAAATGGGAAAACTATACCAAGAATCACTTGAAGAAGTAGATTTATGTATTAATATTTGTAACTATTATGCTGATAAAGCTCCTAGCATGCTAGAACCCACCACTTTAGAGTCGGAATTAGGATCAGCTTATTATTTAAAACAATCAACAGGAATTATTATGGCCTGTGAACCTTGGAATTTTCCGCTATATCAAGTTATTAGAGTTTTTGCTCCTAACTTTATGGTTGGAAATCCAATTATCTTAAAACACGCTCATAATGTTCCAGCATCCGCAGAATTAACTGAAAAAATTATTGAAGAAGCTGGTGCTCCAAAAGGTAGTTTACAAAATCTATTTCTTTCTTATGATCAAATTGGTGATGTAATTGCTGATAAACGCGTCCAAGGTGTCGCTGTTACTGGATCAGAACGTGGTGGTAGTAGCGTAGCTGAAGCCGCAGGAAAAAACATTAAAAAGTCTACTATGGAATTGGGTGGAAACGATCCATTTATAGTTTTGGCTGATGCAGATCCAGATGTTTTAAGAAATGTATTAGGTGATGCTAGAACATACAATTGTGGTCAAGTATGTACCTCTTCTAAACGAATCATTGTTGTTGAGTCTCTATATAACGAAGTGATGAACATTCTACATGATACCTTTGCTAGTCTGAGACCAGGAGATCCTCTAAATGAATCTACTACTCTTGCACCAATGAATTCTCAAAAAGCTGCTAACAAATTAGCTGAACAGGTAAAGAAAGGCATCGAGCACGGTGCTATGGTTAATTATCAGTATCCTGAAATTAAAAGTTCTGGGGCTTTCTTCCGCCCAATGATCTTAACTAATATTGATAAAAAGAATCCATTATTTAACGAAGAATTATTTGGTCCTGTGGCTGAAGTATTTAAAGTTAAAAATGAAGAAGAAGCCATTTCATTAGCTAATGATTCAAGTTTTGGCTTAGGTTCAAGTGTTATTTCTTCAAATGTAAGTCACGCTCAAGAAGTTGCTAGCCAAATTGAGACTGGAATGACTGTAATTAATGGGCGCTGGATTACTGCTCCCGAATTACCATTTGGCGGAGTAAAGAAATCTGGTTATGGTCGTGAACTAAGTGAGCTTGGCTTAATGTCATTTGTAAATGAACATTTAGTAATTGATGTATCAAAATAATTTTTTAGCAGTACAAAAAAAGAATTGGGTCTAACCCAATTCTTTTTATTTTTGTCTCATACTACGAAAAGCAACTATCGTTAACAAAATACTTGATACGAACAATAAGTACGTAGATACTCCAAAAGAAACTGCATTGGCTACAATTCTTTGAATTTCCATACTATTAGTTGCTGCGTTATTAGTTATTCCTACCGATAAACCAGCATTCATAAAAATCAATTCAACCGCACAAATTACTAGCACAATTGATTCTATCAAAGACAAGAGGAAAACTATTCTCTTATTATTCTTACCATTTTTAATAGTCAAAATAATAATTGCAATCGGCACACTAACTAGTAACAGCCACATTCCATACCCAATAAAGATATATTTGCCACTAAATCTTCCAAGTGAAAGTAGAGTTTTAGAAATTGATACTGCTTGGTAGCCTTGCATAGTTCCCGACGAAAACGGGCCACTAAAAACTAGTAACAAATTTAAAACTGCTATTAGAACTACACCTAGTTGAGTAGCAGTCCTTTTTTGTTTAACAACCTTCTTTATTGCTTCTGGATCACGCCCCAGTTTATCATCAATCTTTTGTCTACGTGCTTTTACCTTATTTTCGCCTTCTTCAAAAGAATTGACTACATCAGAACCAACTTTATTTACATGTTCAGTTAACCTTTTATCAACTGTATACTGCTCTGTAGTGTTACCCTTATTTTTATCGCAAACTATAAACAACCAAATTAATAGTGCAATAAAACATGACCAACCTAAGGCTGGAGAAAAACTAGTTAAAATCAAAAGAATAATTCCTACAACAAAAACAATCATTGAATTAACTTGAATCCAATTAATCATCGTAGCAATTGTAGAGTTCTGCTTTTTGGGCTCAATCTTTTTAACCGATCTAGTTTTCCTATTTAATTGCTTATCATTGTTTTCTTCATTACGAGTTACTTTCTGTCCCGTAAAGAATTCATTTCTAAATTTCTCTAAATCAAAGTTACAATTAGGGCACTGTTTATCTGTAGATTTTACATCTTCTCCACAATTTGGACACTTCATACTTATTCCCTCATAAACTTTTTAGCTTATTATAGCATTTAAATTAATTAAACCAAAAAAGAGGCAAAGAGCTAATCTTCTCCCTGTCTCTTTTTAGATGCCATGCCGACTAACCACCAAGCCATAATAAATAAAATAGCTATTCCAATCAAAGCACCAGCTAATTTTTTGAAATCACCATTGAAAATTGCATCCCCGCCAAAGGCATAAATAAATGAAGTAGGAAACATCCCTACGATTACCATTGATAAAAATTTATTAGCAGGTGTGCCCAATCTAGCTGCTGTATAATCTACCAACACACTAGGGATCACAGGCACCATAAAACCTAAAGTCATCCCTAAACTAGGATGCTTTTGATTCATTAACCAATTTAAAAACTTATTTTTCTTAAATCGATGTGAAAAATCAACTCTTTTTATCAAACTTTCTACAATACAATTTCCTAAAATATTTCCAGCCCAATTAATTGCTAACCCAATCCACGGCCCGTAACAAAGTCCTGCCAAAATACAAAAAACGGAATTTGACATACCAGGAATAGCATTTAGAACTGCTATCAGTCCCAATAAAAATAGACTATCGCGTACTTCATGTTGGCGAATTAAGTAGAGCAATTTCGTTTTAGTATGGCTATCAGGATGCATTAAAACATCAATTTCAGGGCGATAATCACGGTAGAGCAAGTAGAGTAAAATTACTGCTACTAAGATACCACCGATGATAAATACCACTTTTCTCAATTTTTTTGTCATAGTTTCACTCATCTATTTCAATTATCAATAGTCGTTAATTATATTTTTCCACTATTTTATTTAATAAGCAAAGGCGAATAATACTCATCAGTTCTTATCTTTATCGTATTATAATAATAAAGATAAAGCTATTTAAAAGAAAAAATTTTCATGACAGCCAAACCTATTTTTAGCGATATCGACGGAACGCTAATTATATCTTAAGACGATGTTTCACCTGCTACCATAGATGCAATTCAAAAACAGATTATTGCTGGCGACTTATTCATTCCTGTCTCTGCTCGCATGCCAAAAGGGGTTATGAACGTTGTAGATAAAATGCCTAATTTTTGTCCAATTATTGCGTATAATGGAACTTTAGTTTTAGATGAAATGGGACGACCTCTTAATTCACAATTTTTTGATGCTGCAGAAGCAGTTAAATTAATCAATGAAGTAGAATCTCTTAAGACCTCAGATCTTGCTTGGGATGTCTATAGTGATTACAATTGGTTTTCCTCTCTTAATAAAAATTCGTTAGTTGTAAAAGAGAAAAAATAGTTAGTGTTAAGCCTCTCATCTTTTAGAAATTATCCCTAAAGGAGTTAATAAAGGGGGCAGCTAAAAAATAAAGTTGATTTTCCAATCACCTTAGATAATGATCATGACCGAATTGCAGCTGTTTTAAATAAAATATCTAATTAACTTATATAAAGAAAAAAGATTGAAGTTAATCCTTAATCATAAATGAATAACTTCAATCTTTTATTTTTTGAACGCTAAATCCTATTCAGTATCCTTTTTATTCTTTTTTCTGCCTAAGCCTTCGTATGTAATCTTCATTGCAGCAGACATATTGATTGGTAGTAAGAATACTAAGAGTAATAATCCAATATCCACACATAATGCAACTTCAATTAAAGTTGGAACGCCAGACGGAATTAAAGCAGCAAACGTCCCACCAAGGATAACCGCAGCGGAGATTACAACTGTTCCGATAATATCGCAGGCTTCAAGCATTCGTTGACTTGTACTCCAGCCAGGGTTTACTTCTCCCAATTCACGATAACGCATCATCAGGAAGATTGAGTAGTCAACACCCAAAGCAACAATCATGATAAAACTGAAGAATGGGGTGTTCCAAGCCAATAATGATCTACCTAAAACGGCCTTAACAATCCATTGATTAATTGATAAAGAAGTTAGGTATGCAATTACTAAAGTTCCTAGGATAAACATTGGTTGTAATACTGATCTAGTAACAAAAATCAAAGCAATACCAATACCCACTAACATAATAATTGCAGTTCTTAAGAAGTCGCTACTTGCTGTTTCTTGAGTATCGTAAATCTTTTCAGATTGTCCACCCATTGCAACTGTTGAACCAGCAAGACTTGTCCCCTTAACTGATTTCTTAACCATGTTGCTAATTTCATGAGCCTTCTTTGCTCCTTCAGTTGAAGCAGGGTTCATCTTTAGAATGATGATGATCTTAGTAGATTTAAGATCTGAACTCATGTAATTATCAAGAGCTGGCTTAAAGGTTGATGAATGAATCATCTTAGCCGGGATGTAGAAAGTCTTACCAGCCGCTGAATCAGCTAAGCCAGTTAAGTATTCTTGACCAGCGCCTAAACCACTGTTTACTTTATCAATTCCAGCAGTAATCTTCGGATTATTCGATACAATTTGACCAGCACCATTTGCTAATTGGCTTGCACCGCCATTAAGTTGACCAATACCTGAGCTTAATTGACCAGCACCACTGTTTAATTGACCAATACCATTTGCCAATTGGTTAGTACCGTTTAAACCAGATTGCAAACCAGTGTTTAATTGACCAGCACCGTTTGCTAATTGACCTGCGCCGTTTGCAAGCTGACTAGAACCAGCTACACCTGCTTGTAAACCACTTGCAAGTTGGCCTGCTCCACTGTTTAAGCGAGCTGCGCCGTCATTTAAGCGACTAGCTCCTGCTGCACCTTGAGCTACTGCACTTTGAACTTGGGTTAAGCCTGAGCTTAATTGGTTCAAAGCAGTAGTTGCGCCTGGTAAAGCAGTGTTTGATGCAGTAGCTAAAGTGTTTACTTGTTGTTTCAAGTTATCAACTTGACCCATTAAACCTTGAAGAGTTTGTAGAGTATTTCCTACATTATTTGCTGACTCTCCAAGTTTCTTATCTGCTTCACCAGCTGCTTGAATATTACCAGCTACACTTTGTAAGCTTGAAGTAAGATTCTGAGTTTTTTGAGTAGAAGCAGATTCTACTTTACCTAAAATTTGACTAAAAGCTGCACTCATAGCCTGCTTTTGTTGGTCATTTAATTTAGCATTATCCATAGCTTGAGCATAAGCTTGTGTTAATTCAGCTTTTTCACTATCGCTAAGACCAGCACCCGCACTCTGTAACCCTTTTAAAGTGTTACCTGCTTGAGTTAAATTATCGCCTATAGTTTTGGCTTGAGTACCAACATCAGTTAAATTAGCTTTTAGACCAGCAGTATCTACAGAACTTGATGACTGACCCAATGCTTGATTCAATTGTTGAATACCATTGTTAATTTGAGGCAATCCCTTTTGAAGAGCATCTAATTGTGCCTTAGTAGCACTATTCATTTGTCCAGATAATTGCGCACTCATAGTATTCAAACCATTTACTAAGGCCTGAGTACCATTTTGCAAACTCTGAGTACCACTTTGTAAACTTGCAGCACCATTAGCCAACTTAATAGTTCCGTTTTCAAGTTGTACAGCACCTTGTTGTAAGTTCAAGGTACCACTCTCTAAACGACCAGCACCAGTTGCTAAACGCATAGTTCCTGATCTAAGAGCTTCTACACCATTTTGAAGACGTGTAGTTCCACTAGCTAATTGATTTGCACCAGCTTGCAGACGGCCAGATCCGTTAGAAAGTTGGTTTGCACCATTTTGTAGTTGAACAGCACCATTAGTAATTTGTCTACTACCGTTACTTAAAGTTCCTAAACCATTTCTAGCTGTATTAACACCTGAATTAACAGTTCCCAATTGATTATCAACATAAAGTCGTCTAATTGACTTACCATTTGGTTCAGTTACTGATGAAGCAAATTTTACATCTGGATCAGCTTGAATTTTTTTAACAATCTGATCAATTTCTTTCAAGCTCTTTTCGTTATCGAGCTTATGACCACTTTGAATATATAAGGTTGAATATTCTGGCGTGCCTTCAGAGAAGTGATCTTGCAATAAAAGTAGACCAGCCTTGGAAGGAGTAGAATCAGAAATTTCATCTGCATCGTTATAGTTCAAATTATTTGAATAGAACAAGCAGAATGGTAATACTGCAACAGCCATTACAACTAAGTAAACAATTGGATGAGTTAGACTTCCCTTAGAAAGAGCATGCCATAATTTAGAGTTGCTTTCACCTTCAAACTTCTTAACTGGCCAGAATAATTTCTTACCTAAGACAGCCATAAAGAATGGGTTTAAAGTTAAAAGTACTACTAATAATACAGCGACCCCAACAGCAACCCCAACAGCTGAACGGTAAATTGAGAAGTTAGCTAAACCTAATGCACTAAATCCAATTAAGATCGAAGATCCAGAATAAAGAATGGTCTTACCAGCCTTGCGCAAAGCGTCATTTGTCGCTTCTTGGTTAGACATCCCCTTACTCAAATTTTCTTTAAATTTATCATACAGCAGGATATTGTAGTCAGTACCAATACCAAACAACACAATAACCATGAAGACTTGAGTAAAGTTTGAAAATGGAAAGTTAACTTTCTCTACTAAGTTAGTAACAATTGAAAATGAAGTAATAAATGAAACTCCAACTGTCAATAATGAGATTATTGGTACAATTGGTGACTTAAATACAATTACTAAAACAATAAAAATAAAAAAGATAGTAATTAATTCAGTCTTTTTAATACCTGTTTGAACTGAAGCAGAAAAATCATCTTCAAGAATTCTTACCCCAGTGACATACGTTCTAACTCCTGGAGTTTTAACAGCCTTTGTTAAAGTCTTATTAACGTTAGAAACAGTCGAATGATCATTAGCAATATTTAATTGCACAATTTCTGTCGTTTTATCTTTGGAAATCAATTGTGCTTTTGTTGCGTAATTATCATTCGGAGTCATCATTGACTTGATACCCAGCTTTTTCTTATTGTCCTTTAAAAAGCGGATTGTATCATCAATTTTCTCCTTATCACTCGAGGTTAGTTTTCCATGTTTTTTATTAAAAACTACCCCTACAACATAGGTATTATCTTGTCCATGCCCCCACTTACTTTCGATATTCGTTGCAATAGAGCTTTGAACATCTTTAGGAAGTGAAATTTCTGAATGCTGACGTGTCAATGCATCCACATTTGGCAACGAGAAGACAGCAATTAGCAAAATTGCTATCCATGCTATCAAAGCACCAAGATGATTTTTCAGCAATTTCATGTGCTACTTTCCTTTCCCCTTATTTTGTACCTTCAACTTGAAGTTTTGGCGCTACAAGTCGTAAAAGCATCTCATGGTAATTATCATCAGCATCTTTTTTTGTTTCATCAATCACATACCGATCTAAGAAAACATATCCTAAGACTGCTCCAAGTAAACTATGGAGAGAAACGATATTTTTATTATCTACATCAAGCTTTTCTCCTAAATCTACTATTTTCATAACTTCTTCACGAATTTGTTCATTTTGAACATATTCATTTAACCCATAGTAGATACTAGAAATTGCCTTATCATGTAATAAAAAATCACGTATTTCATCTGCAAATCTAAACAAAGCGTCCAACCCAGAATGACCTATTATCTTCTTAGTTAAATGCTGTCTTAGGACTTGCAGCCTATTTACACAAACTAAAACTAATAAATCATTTCGATTAGCAACATAGTGATACAAAGATTGAGACCTAATTCCCAATGCTTTAGCTAAGGCTGGCATTGTTAGTTCACTTAATCCTTTTTCACTTATAATTGCTATTGCTTGATCGATTACTTTGGAACGATCTAGAGCTCTCTTTTTAGCCAAGATAATCACCTTCTTTTTGTATACTCATATACTTTAACACGACAATGTGTAGAAAACAATCTACAATATGTAGAAAATTATCTACTTTTTTGAGCAAAAGAAAAAGGAGTACCAAAACTCCTTTTTTAAACTATTTTTGTTTAACCATCCAATCATTGATTGCATCCCCAACTTTAGCTAAATCAGCACCCTCTTCACTAACTAATGCCATAGCATAGGTTTTCCCATTTTCTTGAACTAAGGCAACTCCCTGTTTTTTATCAGCTATCCTATAAACTGTCCCATTAATATTCTTAGCAAGTCCTTTTTCTGGAAAATTAGCTAGTTGTCCTAAAATTTTATTATCAATATCTGTACCTAATACTTTTCTTTGATATAGTTTTTTCATAATAGTAACTAAATCAGCAGCACTCGTTTTTCCAGAAAAATCTTTACCAAAATTCTCAGTAATTTCAGTCTTACCTGCACCAAAATCTTTTGCCGTTTGATTTACTTTATCTTTACCTATTTTATTTAAAATAATATTAGCAGCATTATCATTTTGCTGACGCATCATTAGGTCAAGTAAATAGGTATAAGAATATGACATATCGGCCTTTAATACCTTATCTCCATTACTTAAGTCACTTGATTTAACTTTATAAGGAGTTGCCGAGTTTAAGCTTTTATCTTGAACTGCCTTGTAATAAGCCAGCAACACAAATAACTTTAAAACATTTCCAGCATTTAAATTATCTTGACTAGTATTTGTTAAATCAGCAAATATTTTAGGATTATTTAAGTCCTTTACACTTACTTGATAGCTTCCTTGAACGTTTGAACTAGCTTTAACAATGGCTTTCGCTAAATTTTTATTACTATTTCTTGAAATAGCGGCCTCTCCAAGTTCACTTTCTCCACTAGTAATACGAGTTTGTTTAGTGCCCTCTTTCATTTTACTTTTTTGAGCTACTTTGGCTGTTGAATTTCCATAAATTTCTAAAGTTTGTGTCTTCATATGATTAATACTAGTCATATAAAAAGCTAATGCACAAAAAGAGGATAAAATCGCCCCTAAAAATATTTTATTTTTCATTAAAAATCTCCTTAATCACATATTTTTTATTTTATCATGCTAATATCTAAAAAAGTTTAAAGATCAGGGATTATTCTATTTTTTTAAGATTATCTTTTCTTTATATAGGATTTGCTGAATGCGTTCACAAATGCTACTTTTTTTAGTACAATAATTTCAGTATTAATATTTACAGTGAGGGATTATTAGTTATGTTGAAATATATGATTGGTATTGACGCAGGTGGTACTCACTCTACGGCAATCGCTTATGATGAAAATGGTAAAGAATTAGGTCGTGCAGAATCTGGTCCAGGTCAAATCAACAACGACTACGAACTTGGTATTAAAAATATCGCTCAAGCAGTTAATGAATTGCGTGATAAAATTGATGGCGACTGTATTAAAGTTTTAGCCGGAATCGCTGGTTTATCTGTTGTTGGTAATGCACCTGAAGTTGCAGCAACGATTTCTTCAATGGTTGGTAATATTCCAACTCGTGCTATTACTGATTCACTTCTTGCCCTTTATAATGGACTTGAAGGAGCAGATGGTGCTTTAGTTATCGCCGGTACTGGTTCTGTTGTTAATGGTCGTCAAGACGGCTCTTTAATCGCTGTTGGTGGCTACGGCTCTTTACTTGGAGATGAAGGTAGTGGTTACGCTATTACTAAGGCAGCTCTTCAATCAGCTCTCCTCAGCTGGGACAAGCGTGAAAAGAATTCATTAATTGATTTATTCGTAAAAGAATTTGATGTTGACAACATGGGCGAAGTTCCTGCCAAGTTCTACAATCTAACTAGTCCAGAAGTTGCTTCAAAGGCTGTTAAAGTAGCTAAGTTAGCAGATAGCGGTGATGAGGATGCGCGTAAGATCATTGAAGATCAAGCTCATCTTTTGGCACGCGATATTATTATGTGCTTAGACCGTTACGAAGATCCTAAGCCAATGCGCGTTGCTTTAACTGGTTCAGTTCTTTCAAACAACGCTATGATGCGTTCATACATGGAAGCAGAAGTTAAGGAAAAATACCCAGACGCAGTATTTAGCGTTTCAAACGGTGAAAACGCACGTGGTGTAATTTTTGACAAGAGTAAAGATTACCGCTACTTCACTAACCATAACGATGATGAATAAATAAATTAAGACACGTAAAAACACCTTGGAATATTTCCGAGGTGTTTTTTTATCTATAGATCTTTATACATTAATACGTGTTCTACACCGCCTTCATCAAATATGTCACCTTTAACTTGATAGCCGAGACAATCATAGAAAGGTTTTGCAGTCATTTGAGCATGGCAGTATATTCGATTAACATTCTTTTCTTTTAAGTACTCATGAACCACATTTATCATCTTGCTTCCCAGATGCATTCCTCTTGCATCTTTTGAAACTACAACTCGGCCCAAATACCAATCTCCATTTTCATCTTTAAAAATTCGACAAGTAGCTAATGCATTATCTTTTCCGTCATTTAAACTAAAAACATGAATTGCATGAAAGTCTTCATCATCTATTTCAGGTAAAGTAATTTTTTGTTCACTAACAAAAACCTCACTTCTTAGTCTTTCGACACAAAAAGCCTCGTATCCAGTCATTTCCTCAATTGTCTTAAAACAAAATTTCATTACTTCAACCTCTTAACTAAAATCAAATCTGTCTGTGGATCTTCTCCAACCACAAAAGTGTGTTGACTAACTCTTTTAAAACCATCTTTTTCATAGAAAGTTTGGGCTTGATAATTTTTCTCCCAAACCCCAAGCCACATATTATCCTTCTCTCTTTCTCTAGCTATTTTCTCAGCTAATTTGATTAGAACTAATCCTAATCCTTGATGTTGAAAAGATTGCTTCAAGTATATTCTTTCAACCTCTAAAGCATTAGCAACCACCTGTTCTGTTTGAGCATGGCCTTCATTCACCTTTAGATAGCCAGCCACTTTATTATCTACAGTTAAAAAGTAAAAATTACTATTTGTGTTTTCAACTTCATCTTTTAACTTCTCTTCTGCATATGCTGTATTCAAAAATTCTTTCATATCTTCGGCACTATTTTGTGATCCAAATGTTTCTAAAAATGTTTGTCTTGAAATTTGTTGTAATTCTTTAATATTGTCTACTGATACTTCTTTAATCTCATATTGTTGGGTCATTTTAGTATTTCCTCTTTCCACCATTCTTTACAAAATTCCAGTTTTCACGTGCATTTTTCTCAAGGATGCTTAGATATTTTCGTAATTGAGCCTGTTCATCGTTAGTTAAGCCTTTTGTTACTAACGTATTTGAATAGACATTTTCTTTTTCTATTTCTTCAGCTAATTTTTTGCCTGCATCTGTTACAAATAAATGCCTAATTTTCTTATTAGCTTCATCGTCTTCTTTAAAAATAAGTCCGGCTCGTTCAAGTTTTCTAACTCCGCGGGCCGTCGTTGTACGATCAATATTTAATAATGTAGCTAGTCGATCAGATATAATCCCTGGATGTTCAAAAACTTGAGTTAAATATAAGTATTGGCCGCGATTCAATTCCAAATCTTTAAACTCAATATTCGCAATTGAATCTAAGGCCCGTGAAATTGAGCCAATTTTCCTCAAAATATCTTCTTCTGCCATCTTTCTGTCTATCCCCTCCTATTTGTTTTTTCTAGTATATTTTATTATTGTCGCATTTGCAACAATAATAAAACCGATTGTTACACCATTTGATTTCTATGCTAACAATAAGTAAAATCTATCTGAATAGTTAAATAAGGGAGATTATAAAATGATTTTAAGAAATATCGGAATTCTTCTAACAATTATTGTAGGAATTGAACATATTGGAATTATGTGGTTAGAAATTTTTGGTAAACCAGAGCTTCAAGCAAAATCTTTTGATATGGATATAAATTTTGTTAAACAAGCTGCTGCTAAAACCGCCTTAGCCAATCAAGGTATCTATAATGGTATGCTAGGACTTTTAATTCTAATTGTATTTTTCTTCTTTAGAATGCCAACTTTAATCACTGTATGGCAACTTTTACTTGCCTTTGTTATAGTTGTCGCTATCTTTGGTGGTTTTACAGCAAGTAAAAAGATTTTTGTTGTTCAAATGCTGCCTGCACTAATTGCCTTCATTCTTCTGTTCTTCTAAAAATATCTATATAAAAAATGAGGATTGTCATAACGACAGTCCTCATTTTTTACTTAATATTCTGTTTTTATTGATTCCAAGCACTTTGGAACTTAGTCTTACCAGCATCAATTTGTGAATTCCAGCTTTGACCTTTCTTTGCTTGTGCAAAGATGTTTTGCATAATTGAATTCAATTGAGTGTATGCGGCATTACTGTTCTTAACTACAGGAACACTGTATAAGTTCTTCATTGCTTTGTCTAATTGAGCAGGAACCTTAGACTTAGTTGAGTTCTTGTAAGCACTAGAATTAATTACATTGTTAGTTACAGGGATGTATCCAGTCTTATCAGCCCAAGTTAATTGTTGGTTCTTACCTAACAAGTACTTAATGTACATGAAGGCTGCTGCCTTTTGCTCTGCAGTACCCTTATTAAACATGTAAATATCAGTACCTTGTTGCATGTTATACTTAGAAGGACGAGGAGCAACACCATATTGGAACTTGTTGCCAACACCCATCTTAACGAATCCTTCACCAGCACTAGTACCTACAAACATAGCAATCTTTTGATTAGAAAAATCACCTGAAAGGTAACCAGCTGAACCAGCAGTCTTGAAGTAACCAGCTTTAATACCATCAGCATAGTAGTTGATTACTTTCTTAGACTTAGAACCAGTAAAGTTGATGTTCTTAGAGAAGTTTACGCCTTCATCCTTCATACCTAAAACGTAGTAGTTTGAAAGTGAATCGAATCCAGCACCAACAACCTTGTGGTTACTCTTTTCGTAAATCTTCTTAGATGCTGCCTTTAATTCAGACATTGTCTTTGGCACTTTAACACCATATTTATCTAATAAATTCTTGTTATAAGTCAACATTTCAACAGATTTATTAAATGGAATACCATATTGAGTACCTTTAATTTGTGCGCCCTTTAATAATTCTTCACGGATGTCACTCTTCTTAGCTGATCCCCAACCAATCTTACTGTTGTTAATGTAAGGGGTCATATCGACTAAACGTTTGCTATTAGCGGCATTTAAAAGCCAGCCAGGATAAGCTTGAGTAATCGTAGGCAAGTTATTTGGTGATTGCAAAGTTGAGTTAATCTTTGCTTGTAAGTCATTATACTTACCTTGGTTTTCGAGCTTAACAGTAATGTTAGGATTCTTCTTTTCAAAATCCTTAGTCAAGCTTTGTAAAGTCTTTTCCTGAGTTCCAGTCATACCATGCCAGAAAACAACAGTAGTTTTCTTGGTAATCTTAGTTGGAATATCAGCAGACTTACTACTTGAGCTATCATTACTCTTAGAATTTGAGCAAGCAGTAGTGCCTACAAGGGCTAAAGCAGCAACTGCAACTGCTGCAAATTTTTTAGTGAACTTCATATGTTCCTCCCAATAAAACAAACAACAAAATAATTTTTAATTTTAGCTAAGCGTAAAAGCTTCTCCACGCTTAGGTAAAATCCGTTCTCCAAATGGGTTTTCTTCTAATTCAGGATGCAATGTGTGCACTGGAGCCAAGATTTTTGGCTCAAAACCCGCAATAATTTCTTTTAATTCAGCTACATCCGCATGTCCTGAACAGCGCAAAGTTACTAACTCAATTCCACGCTTTTCAATATTTTCAATAAACGGAGCATATGCTGGATCAAAATCCCCTAGTGGCTCAGCATTACTATGAATGTATAAACCACCTTCTTGTAATTGGTCATAATGATCAACTACTTGCCAGAAATATTGATGATCGTCTTTTAAAAGATCTTGATAATTTACCTCAAGATTTGGATCGAGCGCATCAATTTTTTCATCTTCTGGTAAGTAGTAATAAGGAACATCCTGCTTTAATGCTAATTTTAATAATTCAGCACGTTTAGCATGAAGTACTACTTTTCGAGGCGAATCTGAAATAATTCTCAAAATTCGCTCTACATTTGTAGGATAAGTATTAAAAGTTAACTGACGCTTTGGATTATCTTTTTGGTATTTAACTACTCTTTCAGTAAGTTCAACCTCATTCTTAACGCCTTTGAACTCTTCACTATCCTCTTCGCTACGTTCTGGCCATGAAACACCAGTACCTTCGATAATTAGCATATCACATCCCTTACCGGCCGCCATAAATTGACGCACCCAATCGGGATGATAGCCATGCAAGCGAATATCCCCAGTATGAACGATTGTTTTATCAGGTGTTTCGATGATTAACCCAGTTACTCCGTAAGCATCATGATCACTAGGAACAACGGTTAAAGTTATATCTCCAACTTTAATGGGTTCGTTTAGTTTAGCAGCAATTATAGGACGAGTATAATTCTTGGGTTTATCAGCTGCTGGTAATAAAAATTCTCCATCCCGATTCAACACTGGTAACAAGGCCGCAGTTAATGGACCAGCATATAATGGAATCTCTGGCGCTAAAAGATTCATAGCTTTACTATGATCTAGATGAAGGTGAGAAATGTAAGCTGCGCTGTGCTGCCACCGTTCATGATCTATCTCTTTTCCCGTAATCTTTGGATCATAGAAATTCGGCACATCACCAATCAATTGATATTTAAGAAGAGTTGAAAAATCTTCATCTTCTATTTTTAGTCCGAGTTCTGGACGGTACACTTCTCCTAAATCAAATAATACATGTGACTTATCATAAGCTACTTCAATCATTGGGCCGCCAATAGTCGTTAACCCATTATAAAAAGTAACTGTCGTTTTAGGCTTTGAGGTCATTACGTACTACTCCTCGAATAATTTGCTTTCTAAAAATGAAGTAAACAATTAAAACAGGTACTACTGTTAAAGTCGCTGCTGCTAGTTGAAGTTGCGTTTGAGCACCTGCATCAGATGCAAAGGCAGCTAAACCATTATTCAATAAGCGCATCTTGTCTTCATTTGTTACCAATAATGGCCATAGGAAAGAGTTCCATCCTGAAATAAAGCTAAGCAAGGCAACAGTAATTAAACCACCTTTAGACATTGGAACCAGAATCTTCCAAATATATTCCCAGTCAGAAGCTCCATCAATCATGGCTGCTTTATAAATTGTTGGTGAAATTGCTGTGAAGTAGCTTTGTAAATAGTACATATAAAAGATAGAAGTTAAGAACGGTAAAACCAATCCTAAATATGTATTCAATAAGCCTAAATGAGCAATTGTATTGTAGTTGGTAAAAATTATTGCTTCTCCCGGAACCATTAAGAGTGAAAGAAAAATTAACTGAATAAATCCTTTTCCCTTAAATTTTAAGTTGGTCATTGCAAATGCACCGAGAATTGAAGTAAACAATGTAACAATTGTTGTAGTTGCTGCTGTAATAAATGTGTTTAAGAAATATCTTGCAAATGGTGCTTGCTCAAATACTTTTTGATAGTTACTCCACCGCAAAGTCTTTGGAATTAAAGTTGGTGGAATAGTAGTAGTTTCCTGATAGGACATTAACCCACCTAAGATCATATAAATAAATGGGAAAACAGTTATAATGCCAAAAATTCCAATGAATAGATAGACAAAAATCATTCCCCAACGTAGTTTTTTCTTCTTCATTCTAACTGTTCACCTTTTTCATTAATTTTCTCTGTAAGAAAGTTACGAACAATATAAATAGGAACAAGACTACTGTTGCAGCCATCGCTACACCAGGTGTACCAACAATTTGGAATTTATTATAGATATAGTAAACTGCCGTCATTGCTGAATTACCTACACCAGCTTGTCCATTAAATAATGCATAAACTTGGGTATAGATCTTAAATGCTCCAATTAAGTTAACAGTTAAAAGAAAGGCTAAAGTTGGGACTAACTGTGGCACTGTTATACGCCAGAACTTTTCCCTACTTGTTGCACCATACATATCAGCTAAGACATAGTAATTTGGTTCAATGTTTCTTAGCGCACCCATCAGGATAACGATGTTAAATGCCAAAGATGACCAAATACCAAAAATAATCAATGAAACAAGACTTAGACTCGGATTATCTAGCCAATCAGGTTGTGGTAAATGAACAAGTTTTAATAAGAAGTTCAATAAACCGTATTCACCATTAAAGATATAGCGAAATACAATTCCGATTGCGATCGTACTTGTAACATATGGCATAAAAAACATAGTTTCAAAGAAGGCAGTATGTTTAATCTTTGAAAAGATAAACCATGCTAACACAACAGAAATTATTAAGGCAATTGGTACAGCTAAAAATGAATAAATAGCCGTATTCATAATTGCACGCCAGAATTCTGGATCGCTAAAAATATACTGATAGTTAGAGAGTCCATTAAATTGAAGATCAATTAATGGACCACCCTGAAAACTCATCGTAAAAGCACGTAGAATTGGCCAAATACTAAATACTGTAACACAAATAATGGCCGGTGCTAAAAATAACCAAGCTTTTTTCTGATTATCTTTCATTAATAGATTCGCTCCCCATCTGGCTTAAATAAGTAAACGCGGTCTAAGTTCATCTTAAATTTCACGCTATCTCCAGGTTTTATTTCTTGCTCTAAATCAATCAATGCACGCTGATTTGTTCCAGCATGAGTAAATTTCAATACTCGTTCGCGCCCAATTAATTCGACATCATCAATTACTTCGGAAAGTTCGCCTTCATCACTTAACTTTAAGTTTTCAGGACGAATACTTAGTGTATAATCTCCGTCTGCTAAGTCGCCTCTAAATTTTGTACTATCTAATTTTTCAACTGGAATTTCAAAGTCTGTCCCACTAATCTTCTTGTCTGTTACCTTCACATCAAAATTATCAATTACGGGATTACCAATAAAGTTAGCAACAAATTGGTTATTAGGCTCAAGATAAAGGTCTTGCCCCTTATCATCTTGTTGAATTACTCCGTTATGGAAAAGAATAATCTTATCACCAATTGAGAGGGCTTCTTCTTGATCATGTGTAACGAATAAAGTAGTAATTCCTACTTCTTTAACCAAATTACGAATTTCTTCACGAATCTTTAAACGTAAGCGGGCATCTAAGTTACTTAATGGTTCATCCATTAATAAAATTTGTGGTTCTTGCACTAATGCACGTGCAATCGAGACACGCTGCTGTTGTCCACCAGAAAGATTGCCCGGTTTTTGATCCGCTAATTCTTCAATATGAGTTAATTTCATAAATTTTTGGGCAATTTTTTCAGCTTCATCTTTTGGCTTCTTGTTCTTTCCCACTGTCATTGGAAACATTACATTCTGTAAAACAGTCATATGTGGGTATAAGGCATAATTTTGGAATACATAGCCAATATTACGATCTTTTGGCGCAACATTAAGAAGAGACTTACCATTTACAATGATGTCTCCACCAGTCGGATTCAATAGTCCAGCAATCATATTTAAAGTTGTAGTTTTTCCACAACCACTAGGACCCAACAAGCACACTAAGTCGCCCTTTTTTACAGAAAAGCTGACAGACTTAATTGCTTGGTAACCATTCTCATAAGTTTTTTCTAGGTTATTTACCTGAATGAATTTATCTTCGTTCATATATCTCTCACTACTACATTTAGATTTAAATCATATTACATCACAAATTTTATGATAAAAGCAACAAAATCACAAATATTTTTTCAATAAATAATTCGTACTTTGTGAATTTTTGCTGCTTTTTTGTGGATAAGATGTGGATAGTGATATTGTTTCAGGAACAATATATCTATAAAAATATAAATAGATCGTATTTTCCTTCTTGCATTTTTTAGATTTCTCCTTGGAATCTGTTTTACTAACATACAAGATAAAGAAAGCCGAACAATAAAAAACACTACATCTTGTGCAGTGTTTTTCAAAAAATTACAAATTATCGCCACGTTCAAATTGAAATTTAGAAGAATTTAGTGCTTGTCTCGTCAAATCACTTATCAATTTCTTAGTTTCATTAGTAATATACGCAGCCGTTTCAGCATTAGCAGCCGTTAAATACTTAGTTTGTTCTTTTCCAGACAATTCTCTTGCTTTCTCATCGGTTGCTGAAATACGGCTAACAGCGTAACTTTGACATTCATCTCTAAAATTGTCAACTTGGTAAATAAACTGATGATATCTTGGCTCTACCAAAACTTGCAAACTCTTATACAACCAATATGCACTAGAATCTGGAGTAACCATATGACTAGCCATTTGATAATTTAATGGTGTGTCATCAATATTTATATAGAAAGGTACGTAAGGACTATAAGCATAAAAACCAAAGTTAACCCATTGAATACCTGCCATGTCCCGGGGAACGTCATTTCTAATTTGCAAAATACAGCTAGATTGATTTCGATCTAAAGCAATTGATCTAAACATCTTTTGCTTCTTATCATCGCCAGAGGCAAAAGATCCCATTGGATCATATTCAGTACCGTTATAATGACTTGACAAAAAGAATTCTACGTCCTCTACACCAATCTTCTTTTCTGGTTTTCTGATAAAGGGCATCTCTTGACTTAAGGGATCTTGTTCAATACTTGGATTAAACAACTTTTGACCATACCAAGTTCTTGGAGTGTTGTAATAGCTATCAGCCTCAGCTTTAGTACCAAAAATATCTCTAAAACTCCACTTACCATCAGTACTTGGATTCAGATGATTCTTTTCTACAAATTCGCGAATTGTAGAAGCATACATAAAGTTATCATGATCATCAAAATCAATATCTTGAATCACCATGATATTAGGACAAATTGCATAAGAGTCTTCTGGAATTCTTTGGGCTACCCATTGATGACCAGCTCCGGTTTCAAAATACCATACTTCATTATGATCAGAAAATGCAACACCGTTACTTTCACCAGTACCATATTTTTCAATTAATTTACCTAAACGTTCCACCCCTTCGCGAGCAGTTTTAACAAATGGTAAAACAAGGTAGACCATTGAATCTTCATCTACACCATTTTCTACTAATGGATCATGTCCTAAGCAACGAGCATTGGTCGCTTCAGTTTCTGTTGCGGACATTGCGACGTTATACTCATTAATTCCCTGTTCATCCCAGCGGCCTTCTGATTCATCAGCTGTCGGCGTAGCAGTCCATCTGTAGCCATGTCCTTCTAAATGAAGTTTTAAGCCATTATATTTTGAAACATATTCTTCATCATAGTCTTTTGCTTCATGTACAACAAAAAGCTTTTCATTAATGCCGCCATACCCGTCTTCATCACGCGCAATAATAGTTGAACCATCTATCGTAGCTTTTTTACCTACAATCATGGCCGTACAATTATCTTTGCTTTTATTCATTATTTTCTCCTAATTAGTATTAAAAATTAATTATTGATCAACTATCATATTACGATCTATTTTAGCCCTACCATTATTATAATCAAATACATAATCTGGCTGAACGTTAAAAAGATAAACATTAAAGTTTAAATTACTAGTTAAACTAATCGCCTGTAAGTTAATCCCGCGTGCCATTAATTCGTTTCCTCTAAAAATTGGCGTTGCTTGAAAAATAACTTTATTTCCTTGTTTCAAGGCATTTCTTACTTTTCCTTCAAAGATGGTCTGAATCTTTTGATTAGAAAAAGCAGTTTGCGTAAATAAATTTTTAGGATTATTTTGATCTCCTGACTGATTGTTAGGATTATAATTTCCATCTTGATCAATCCCGGCTGAAACAGAATAAGCAATTAAATGTCCACGATTATAAATCTGCGTTCCGTTTTCACGATTAGAATGCCAAGCAGTAGGATTAATGAACTGTCTTACTCGCAATGAGTCATTCGCTACATTCTTTGGTTCTAAAAAAGCGGTATTTGAATGCGAAGTTCTATTCAAATTATCTAAATTAGAATAAATTACCTGATTTACTTTCCAGGCATTTTTAATCAAGGTCGATTTATTATTATTTACATATACGTAAGCCTTATCTCCACTTTTAAAATTCAAATTAGCGAGCTTTTGGTAATCTGCATTAGATAAACCACCATAATTAGTATCAGCAGTCGTAGCCTTATTCACTACCTGCTGAGAACTATTATCTTGCGTTTGATTTGAATTCTGTTGAGGAGAATGTAATTTAAACCAACCACCCCAAAGGATAATTATGATTGCTAGAACCCAGCTAGCTACTGTGTTTTTGTGTTTTTTTCGATATTTTCTTCTTTTTGCCATTTATAAATTCCCCTAACATTATTTCTTTCAGTATAGATATTTGAACGTACGTTTGCAATGTAATTAATAAGTTTTTACTAAGCCAGACTGTTACAATAATCTTGAAAGATTTATATAAATAGAAAGAAGAATTTATACATGGAATACTTTAATTTAAATGATGGCAATCGAATTCCTAAGATCGGCTTTGGAACTTATAAGTTAAATGGTTCACGTGGAGTTTTTGCAATTCAAGCTGCATTAAAGAATGGTTATCAGCTTCTTGATTCTGCTGTTAATTATGAAAATGAAGGTGCAGTTGGTCGTGCTATTAAAAATAGTAATGTTAGCCGTGATAACATTTTTGTAACTTCTAAATTACCAGGTCGTCATCATAAATATCAAGAAGCCTTAGAACAAATTCAAGAATCCTTATACAGTGCGGGACTTGATTACTACGATCTTTACCTAATTCACTGGCCAAATCCCAAGCAAAACCACTACCTAGAAGCTTGGCAAGCTATGATTGATGCACAGCGTCTGGGATTAATTCGTTCAGTTGGTGTTTCTAATTTTGAACCTAAACATATTGATTACCTATATCGTGAAACTGGAGTTATGCCTGCTGTTAACCAAATTGAACTTCATCCTTACTGGTCAAGTAAAAAAATACGTGACTACGATGATCAACACAACATTATTACAGAAGCTTGGAGTCCACTTCAACGAGGAGGAGAAGCTTTTGAAGAAAAAGAAATTATTGATTTAGCACAAAAATACCATAAGACTCCTGCCCAAATAATTCTACGCTGGGAAACTCAAATTAATGTTGTTCCAATTCCAAAAGCTAGTTCTTATGAACATCAACTCAGCAATTTAAATATTTTCGATTTCAAATTAACTCCTAAAGAAATTCAAAGCATCATTGATTTAGATAAAATTTCTGCAAGACGATTTGATCCTAATGAACACGAAGAATTTTAGTAAAGTAGGAGCCTTTTATGCAAGCAATTCTAAATAAACGAGTTTCAAAAATCGCTTTATTTTATGATCTCGTTTTTGTCTACATGATTTCTAAGACAACTGAAATACTCCATCATCTCGAACATGGATTAGTATCTCCTACTTCATTCGCTTTATTTGCTCTAATTGTAATTATTTTTATCAATTCTTGGATGGTGCAAACTGTATTTACGAATCGATACGGTATTGGTAGCTGGGCTGATATTACCTTTTATTTTATTGATATGATGATTCTGCTTTATATGTCTAATTCATTTGATACCAATAATTTAAAAGAAATGAAAGTTCTATTTATCTCCGCTGGTTTACTATCGCTTACTTTAGCAAGTCACTATCTAATTAACTACTTCCAAGTAAAAAACAATATAGATAAAAGTATTTCCCGGGCATTTTTCTTAATCTTAATATTTAGATCTATCACCTTAATCATTGGAGGGATTCTTGATAATACACCTGGTTTTGCCCTAGCAGTTACCGGAATCATTTTTAGTTGGTTAATGCCATCCTTAACTACTAAATATACTATTAAACATCCAATTATTTTTCCACACTTACTCGAACGGCTAAATCTCTTAGTTATTATTATCTTCGGCGAAACAATTATTGGCATTGCGGATTATTTTCGTCCCAATACTTTTTCATTTTACTCAATCTTTATCTTTTTAACTGTTGCTTTGCTCTTTTTCACCTACGCCTTACAATTCGATAAGTTAACCAATGAAGACCAAGACGACGTTACAGGAAATGTTTTAATTTATTTACATTACTTGATCATTTTCGGAATTAGTCTAATTACAGTAAGTATTAAATTTATCCACGAGTCTGATGCTAATTCTTGGTTTGCAGTACTATGTTTATATTGCGGAATTGGACTATTTTATTTAGGTTTATTCTTTTCAACTCGCTATAATAAACTACAATTCAAATTAAAGAAATCTACTATTTTTATTTTCTTTACAACTACTTTAATTGGCACAATCTCTTGCCTTATCTGGTCAAGCTTTGAAGTAATTACAATTCTTACCTTTATTATCGTAGCAATTAATATTAGTTGGTTAGTTCACACTACTATCCCACACATCAAAAAAGGAATCCTGTTCTAGGATTCCTTTTTGGTTAATCATTAACTACGTGCCCAATTATCAAGAACATTTAAAAAGAACTTTTCAGACCAAGTTCTAATATGCTGCCCCTGCTTATTCAAAGCTCTCGCCTTATTCAATTCAGTAATATCTGTTCTAAAGAAATCATGATCACCTACTAAAACATAATCAGTATCTTGACCAACTTCTTCTTGAATAAAACCACCTAAATTTTTTACAACATTTGCTAATTCATCTTCATCTACAGCTAAATCACCAGCAATGACAACATTCTTGTGATTAAAGGGACTACGAAATACTTGTGTCTGCTTAACCATATCAGGCCATTCGCTTGTTAAGTCTAAAGTCTTAACTGCTTCTTGTGCTCTTAACATATGATCTTGCTTAAATAATCTATGAAATTCATCAAACACTTTTTTAGTATCAAGACAGTCGTCTAGGCCGCGATGTTCCTGTTCTTCCGCAATATTTAATCGATGCATACAGTCAAGCAGGCGATTATGCCGTTCTTGAGGATAAAAACTACGTGCGAGACGATATACATCCACATAATCATTATTTAAAACTGTTAAGTGATACTTTTCTGCTAAGTCATAAACAAAATTCAAATCAAAGTTGACGTTATAACCCACAATTGGATCACTACCAATGAATTCACGATACTTTTTAATTGCTTCTTGAACTGGCAGACCTTTTTCTTCAATTGCCGCTTCATCAATTCCATTCAATTTCGTAATAAAAGCAGGAACTTTATTACCATCAGGAAATTTTACCAATTCTGAAAAAGTTGCTACAACTTCACCATGACGAACTTTTAGTCCTCCCATTTCAGTAATACGATCACGATATGGGCTAAGACCTGTAGTTTCTACATCAATTAAGGTGTAATTTTCTGGAAAACTTGGTTTTTCAATTCCTTTTTGACGAATTTTTTCTTGAGCAGCTGGAATTCGCAAAACACCTTGAATAACTGAAATACTCATTTTATACCTTTCATTAATTAGAAATTTTTTCAATCACTTCAGGAAGTGCCATCCCTAATCCAGCACTTCTTTTTTGAATAGAGTCAGGTAAGTCATCTTGACTTAAATCTGCCGCTATATAGTGCCAATCTTTAAATTGTTCTACTAATTTTACCATTGGATCAAGAAGTTGAGGACTAGTTGGATCGACGCCCAACTCCAAAACTACAACTTTCTTAGTTTGGTTTCTTGTTAAAAACCAACGAAATCTAGTATTAGCATCTTCATCCGGGAAAAAGTGAGCATTAAGCGGCATATGAATTTCCATTGGTGAATCACAATCTTCACATCGTGGAATTTCACCCTGACCATTAATATATCTCTTTACTACTGAAAGATCAGAATAAGTGCCATGATTTAAACCACTAGAACACTGCATTCTGGTCCAATCGCCAAAAACATCAAAAATCTTTTCTCGGTCAAAGCCAGCCTTTTCAAAAAAATGTCCAAAGGTACTAGTAGCAATAAAATAATTTTTATCAGTCAATAATATCTTTAATTCTTTCATTGATTTGCTCGGTTCATATTCAACTGAATATTCATTGATTAACTGACTCCAAAATTGCCATTTTTCATCCCAAGAATCAAAGTTTTTATCTAATGCATCCGCAATTGTTTTTACATGGTATTTTTCGCTGATTTTCTTACATTCAATCGGAAAGGCCGCATCATCAAACATATCAAGACCTTCCATTTGTGCAAAACCATTACCTGCTGTAACAATTACAGCATCTGCTTCAGCTAGCCATTTTTTTATTTCTTCAAAATTCTTCATGATCTTGTCTTCCTCTTTATTTTTCAGAATATCCTATTAGGCGCAGTTGCCCATTAACATATTCTCCTAAAAAGATATCATCAGTACTATTATAACCAGCTTTTGATACTTCTTGTTCAAGCCAAGCATTGGATTTATGGATTAAGTCCAAAACATCTTCATTGATCTGTCCATCACTAATAATTGGAAAACGAATATTTGCCTCATCGTTTTCAATCACTGTTAATTGACCATTCTGTTCAAAAATACAATTTTTAACTTTTTCAACAGAATAAATTCCTCGACTTCGAAGTTTAAACATTAATTCATTCGCAGAAATACCTGCTTTCATACAATTGCCTACTAAAACATGTCCATTTTTTATTACTTGAACTGGTTTTCCATCAATTAAATTACGAATCCAACTACTATGTTCTCGCCCAAACTTTAAAATAAAAACTACCAAAGTCCAAACAATTAATACTAATAAAAATTGCATAATAGTGATATTTTGATTATAAATTAAGCCACCAATAATTCCACCAAGCACATAATTCTGTAATTGATCAAGAGCAGTAGTTGGAGCCAAATTACTTTTACCAAAAACATTAATCTGAATAATCAAGGTTAATATCCCTAAAGCAAATTTAATAAATAATTGTGTATAATCCATTTCTGACCTACTTCTGTACATATGCATGATGATCAATTACGTGAGCACGATTTAAAGTATAACTGTTATTGTCTTCATTCAAATTCAATTGATAATCTTCATTTTTTGAATCGATTCGAACAATCATGCCATTCTGAAGTGTTGTTGAACTAACCATTACATCACTTTCTTTTACATTTGCATCATCGGCAACTGACTTAATAAAAGGAACAATTTGAGCTGCTTTTGATTTTTGCTCATTATTTTGCAGATATTTTTCATATTGAGTACCTGTAAATAATAATAAAAATAAAAGTGCAATTATTCCTAAATCTCGATATCGAGTATTGAATCGATTGCGTAAATATAAAATAGCAAAAATAATCATCGCGCTAGCAGCTACAATCATTAAAATATATAAAGCTGTCCGGTCTGTATTTTGATGACTTTGAATATAATTTATGGTATAAAAATTCATCTCAACTAATACTTTCTCTTTAAAGGACTTTCATCACGATGATTGTTTAATAGCACATGTTGCTTAGCAATTTCGACTAAAGTTTTAGCTAAAAGTGTCATACTTTCAGTCGTTACATATTCATATGGTCCATGGAAATTTGCTCCACCATTAAATAAATTAGGTGTAGGAATTCCTTTTTCTGAAATAAAATCACCATCTGTTCCACCACGAAATGGAATAACTTTAGGCTTCAGTCCTAAAGTTTTATAAGCATGTAAAACTAAATTTACAACATACGGATGCTGCTTAATTAAATCACCAGGACTACGATATTGGTCATGCATTTTTAAACTAACTCGATTTAAGCCATATTTTTGATTTAACTTACCCACCAAGCCTGTGACTAACTTTTTCTTTTGCTCAAAACTATTCGTATCAAAATCACGAATTATCAGCTGAATTTCAGCATGATCAACATTACCGATATTAGATAAAATCATAAAATAACCATCAAAGTCCCTGCTATTCTCAGGCACTTCACTGGCTGGTAATCCCTGGATAAATTCACTGGCCATTAAAGCTGCATTAACCATTAAGCCATATGCTTCACCTGGATGAACTACAGTCCCATGGAAATCAACAGTAGCTGCTGCAGCATTAAAAGTTTCAAAAGCAATATCACCTGGATCTCCGTTATCTAACGTATAAGCAAATTCAACTGGAAATCGTTTTACATTAAAACGAGCTGCACCTTTACCAATTTCTTCATCTGGACCAAAAGCCACCCAAACGTCTCCATGTTCAATACTTGAATTTTCTTTCAAAAATTTAAGCATTCCAAGCAAACCAGCAATTCCCGCCTTATCATCAGCTCCAAGCAATGTGCTTCCATCAGCAGTAATTAAAGTTTCTCCTATATGCTTATTTAAACTAGGAAATTCACTTGTTGATAAAATGCGCCCTTCCTTTAAAGAAATGTCTTTTCCATCATAATTTTTATGAACTTGAGGCCGAATATTTTCTGAATTAAAATCTGCAGTATCCACATGTGCCACAAAACCAATTGGTGTAACTTCCTTATTAGTTGTGCTAGATAACTTTCCTACTAAATATGAATCTTCTTCTGAAAAAGAAATATCTTTTAAGCCTAATTTTTCTAATTCTTTCTCAATAATTTTAAGCAGGTCAACCTGTCCAGGCGTTGTAGGTACAGCCGTGCTTTGCTCATCAGAGCGAGTATTTACTTTACAATACTCAACGAATTTATCTTGAATATATGATTGATCAATCTTAGTCATTAAAACCACTCCCTAGCTATTTTTAATTATATTTTAAGGAAAAATAACATCCTGTCAATTTCCTACAATTCAGAAGCTCCACTTTCTGCGTCAATTTGCTGATTATTACGATATACTTCACCATTTGGATTATCGGGATCATTTATCAATTTCTGCCCTGTTTCCTTTAGATAATATTCCACCAGTGGATAAATGTCCTGAATACTTTCATTAATTCCGATAAAGTGATGCTCCTTATTATAAATAGCTCGGTAACTATCCACCATAAAACGCTTTTGTGTATTAGTTTGATCCGCAAAGTGCAATTCTTTTGCTTCACCTGTGCTCAACTTGTGGAAAATCTCTGTTAATTGTTTCTTTTCATCTTCAGTTTTAGCTAATGCAGTAATATTTTCTCCAAGCTCCGGCGGATTATAATTCATTTCCGGCAGTTGCTTATAGTATACAAACTCTCCGAGCTTATTAAAGCTAAGCAGACTGCTAGGAAAAGATGCTAAATAATCATTTAAATCAGACACTTTCATTAAGCCTGCATTTAGTTTGACATAGTCATCATCATTCACAGCCTCTTGACCATTTTTTATCCAATTTTCATTCATCTTATCTTTCACACCTCATAAACAAAAAAGCATGTCGAAGTCGACATGCTAATTTTAACTTATTTTTGATTATTATTAATTTTTAATAGACTTTAATCCTTCACGCTTTCTTCCCATATTGAACCATGGTGAAACAGTAAAGGCTAAAACATCATTAACAACATAAATTAAGGAGTTAACAGCCATTGCTAAAGTTGCATCTCCCTGTGCATAAGTAATGCCCCAAAGAATTAGTTGAAAAATTCCGCTGGCAGTCCACCAGAAATATTGGTTGTTGTATCGTAAGAAACACATAATACCAGCAGTTAATGAAATTGCAAAACTGATAGCATCGATCCAAGGACGTGGATCATTAGTAAATTTACCGATTAAGTAACCAGATACAGCGTAAACAACTAATGTACCAACAATAGCAACAATCCATTCTTTAGTACCAAACTTACGTAAGTGATTTTTAGTATCATCATTCCAAGATCTAACTGAAATAATAACTGGTAAGTCTAAAGTTAAAATATAGGCAATTTGTTCAAAAATTGAAAGATAATTCTTAGCGGCTAGTCCTGCATAAATGAAACAAGCTGCTGAGATTAATCCTAACCATCCATTAATTGCTTTCGTTGCATTAATAGCTAAAACACATAAAGTCCCAAGCAATGTACCAATAAAAGTAATTACTGTTAAAGTAGTAATCTTATTTTGAATCAAAATAGCTAATTGGAAGCCAAAAGCAAAGAACCAAAGCATATAATTTTGAACTGGCCAACCGTGTAATTGCTTAAAAAGCCAAACAAAGTAGTTATCCTTTCTTTCTTTACGATCTTCCTGTAATGATGTGGAATTGTCCATTTATTAACTCCTCTTTCTTTATATTAGGTCACACAATATATTGTGCCTTATCCGCATTTTTTCAAAAAAGCATCTGTATCTAGTATAGTAGTTAACAAATTGAAAACAAGAGTTTACAATTTTCGTTAAATATGCGGGTAGGTGTCATTTAAAATTCAGATAGCGCTTTCTTTATCATGATAATCATCTTCACCTAAATTTTTATATAATTTTTTGCCTTTATGATTCAATAAGCCACGTATTTTTTATCTTTATGTTTAATTTTTTAAGTCGTTTTTTTACCTTTAGCTTGTCTTTTTCCCTACTAGTAACAGACTGTTTTCCTTATCTAATAATCCATTATTTAAATATGGAGTATAATGTTCTTTTAGAAAGCTAAATGTTATTTTATTAAAAAACATTCACAATCGAGGAAAGAATAAAAATGGAACATAAAAATGATTTATTTTTTATTACTAAACTTAATGGGAAGGAAAAGTTTAGTTTTAGAAAAATTTCAGTTGGATTAGTTACTGTTGCTTTAGGTACCATCTTCTTTTTAGAAAGTGGACAAACTGTACAAGCCGCGGATCAAGCTAATAACGATTCTCAACAAAATACAACTATTAATCAAAACTCTGTCAATCCTGATAATTCTCGAACCTTAACTATTCAAAAATCAGAAACGGCAAATACTGCAAACAATACTACAGTCTCTCAAAACAATGAGACTAATCCTTCATATGAAAATAATTCTAAGCAAAATACGACCAATAATTTAAAAAATGATAAACCAACATTACAACAAGAAACTACGGCTCCAGTACAGATTACAGGAAGCTCAACCAATACTTCTCTCATTGCTGACGTAACTCAAGGTAGCTTTAACGTTCATGTTGCTAACAATTCAAGTCATCCAATCATTATCAATCATAATCAGCAAGTCAACGTTTCAGTAGCAGATTCTGATAACTTGCTAAAATTTGATGTTAATGCAACTAAAATTGGCAATTTTGATGTTGGCGTTAATAATAATTCCGGTACTAAAGACTTCACCTTTACCTATACGGGAAGTGACAATGGTGTTTTGTCTGGTTTTGATGCAACTTTTCCATTTGTGGCAGTTAATTCAGCTGCCCAAGCATACCATGAACAAAATGGAGCATATCCGGATTTCAATTTACCAATTACTGTAACTTTACCTAATAGCCAATCTTATACACAAACTCTTCCAATTAAAATTAATCCTTATGAAGATAAAGTTGTAAAGGGTGAAATTTTACACGGATTTATCATGGGGCCTAAAGTTATTTGGACACCAGGTCAAGATGGTAATCCTGGTACTAACGGCGTATATACTGAAAATGGTGCAAATTATACCGGTCCTGAGCCTAGCGCAGCAGCCGACATTCCAGCTGACCAACAAAGAGATGCTCGCTTAATGCAATATGGAATTGACTGGAACTATGGTTCAGTTGCTAATGGTAATTCTCCATTAGATCCTTTATACAACGTTTTAGTCCATATTAAATTTAGCAACCATCAAAAAATTCTTCCATCAACTATTAAGGTGTTTAAAATTCCCAATGATATAAAAATAATCAATGCAGATGGTCAAAGAACAAATATTAACGATTACTATAATGAGATTGTTAGTCATCAACCAAGTTTAGAAGATACTAATTTTGAAAATTTCTTAAAAAATTCAATTTATGATAATAATCACCAAATTATTATTGATCAAATGGGGCCCTTTACTGTTAACGGCCAAGATTATTCTGAGAAAGGCCCATATTTCATTCAGCTAGATACACAACTTGATACTAACTATATTCCATACTGGATTAATAATCCTAACGATGGTCCATCTATCACTACCCCAATAAAAAACGAATGGAATTTAAATGGTTCTGGAACTACTAATTCTTTTGTTCAAACTTATACTAATTTCAAGTTTGATCCAAAAGTAGACTTAATGGTTAATATTTACTTTATTGATGAAAATACTGATCAGGAAATTGCCCACACTAGTCGAGAGATTATTACTCCTCCTAATAGTTCAATAACTAATCCGACTCCAAATATAATTAAGACTCTTGAAAGTCAGGGTTATAGAGTAGATGAAAGTGCGACTAAAGGTCAACATAGTGTTAAACCTTTACTCAACTTTGATCCAACTAAACAAAACTTTATTAACTACGATAATGACAATATAGATGTTTCAAATGATTCATTAAAATATTATGTTTACCTTTATCATGGTATCAGTGCTAAACCAGAAATACAGACATCTTCAGTAACTGAAAAGATTAATTATGTTTACGCTAACGGAACCAAAAACGGTCAACAAGCAGCTGCTCTCTATAGTCAAACTGTTACCTACACTCGTCAGGGAAGTAGAGATCTAGTGACTAATGAAATCGCTTGGGATCCCTGGAAAGCTAATTCTTCGTTTGATGAAGTAATTTCTCCAAAAGCTTATGATTCAGCCTATACCTTAGTTGCACCTACAAGTATTCCAGCAATTAACTTAAATATTACTTCTAAGGGAACAATTACTACTCAAGATAATGTTCCTTTAGATTACACCGTAAATTATTATGCTCCAGAAAAAGCTACTCTTCGTTTCTACGACGATACTGATAAAGAATATTTAGATAATTATTTAAGTCAAAATAATCAACCTACTTTATTAAGTGATAATTATACCAATCCAAGTGATGGATCTTCTAAACAAACCATTTCATTTATAGGTGCTGATAAGATTGTTAACTTTTTAAACAGTAAGCATTACAAATTTGCTGGTGTTAGTGGTATTGGTTCAATCAATAATACCGACTATTCCAAAATTTCTTATGGTGATTTTGATGACGATGAAACTAAAGATCAAGCTTTTGTTCTTCATTTCACTCATGAATTCAAACCGATTACTGAGGATAAAACCATTTCAGAAAAAGCTATTCTTTATGCAGAAAATGGTCCTAAACGAGGGCAAACTTTTGATACTTTGAATCTAGGTGATATTAACTTCACTAGAACAGGACAAAAAGACTTAGTTACTAACCAAACTACTTGGGATAACTGGACTGTGGAAAATAATAGTAAAGTACTCTCACTCCCTGCTGTAATTTCGAATGTCTACAAAATTAATCCACAAAGTATTACACAAGTAGCTCCTAATTCTAAGAAATTTGAAATTAGTAATAACCAAATCTCTCCTTTGAATTTTGATGCAACTAATGATCAAAGCTTAATTGCTAGTCTTGAAAACAATAGTACTTATTCAGTCAAAGTTCCTTATGCACTCAGTGAAAATATCACTGTAACTTATATAGATGACACTACAGGTAAAGTCTTAGAAATTAAGAAATTATCCGGTGAACCAAATACTAGCGCTAATTATTCTACTAAAGACACAATTGATAAATATTTGTCTCAACATTATGCTCTAGTCTCTGATTCAACGAACCAACAAAATCTGATCTTTGACAATGACGAAGAGCCTAATGATCAAAATTACGAAGTTCATCTTACTCATAGATTTAAAGATTTACGTAATTCTCAGGTTGTTACTGAAACTATTATCTATATGTATGACAATGGCCAAGAAGCTGCTCCAAACTACACTTCTTCAACCAGCTTCTCACAAACTGGTAAACTTGACTTAGTAACTAATGTTAAAAGTCTGGAAAAATGGACACCCGATTCTAATGTTTTCAAATTAGTTGAATCTCCGATTATTGCTGGTTATACTGCTGATCACAAACAAATTGATCAACAAGTTGTTTCTCATGGTAGTCCTGACTTATTATTTAAAGTAATTTATACTGCCGAACCAGCTAAGCCAGTCGAACCTACTAAGCCTGTTCAACCTACTAAACCGGTCGAGCCTACTAAGCCTGTTCAACCTACTAAACCAGTTGAGCTTACCAAATCTGTTCAACCTACTAAACCCATTCAATCTGCTTCAAAAGGTAAAATACCCCATCAGAAGAATGTAGTTGTCTCAATAAAAGAAGATAAGCAAACCATCTTACCTCAGACCGGAACTACAAAGAATAGAGCTAGTCTCTTAGGATTGGCTTTCAGTGCCGCATCCCTATTGCTAGGCTTAATCGGTAATGATCTCAAACGGAAAAAGAAAAATTAAGCTTTAAAAAATTGTTCTGAGAAAGTTCAGAAACAAAATATCCTACTAAATCAAGATTTATCAATCTTGAAATTTAGTAGGATATTTTTTATCAGGTAGGCATATTCATACATTACTCTTTGAAAGCATTTTACTAGCAAAAACTGAATTTCTTTCGCTATACTTTTTAATTAATAGCTATTTTTGAAAGGATATCATATGGTTAAAGAATTCAAAGAATTTATTTCTCGCGGTAATATGATGGATTTAGCTGTTGGAGTTATTATAGGAGCAGCTTTTACAGCAATTGTAAATTCCTTAGTCAAAGATTTGATTAATCCTTTGATTGGATTATTTATTGGGAGAATTGATCTTTCAAACTTAAAATTCACAGTTGGTGAAGCCACATTTAAATACGGTAGCTTCTTAAATGCTGTGATCAACTTTCTAATTATTGCCCTAGTTGTCTTTTTCTTAATTAAATTAGTTAATCGACTAACCCCTAAAAAAGAAGTGGAAGAAGATGATCTAGCTCCAACTAACGAAGAAATATACCTTCGCCAAATTCGTGACTTATTGCAAGAAAAAAATAAGTAACTACGCATAGTGCTAGTTAAAGCGTTTTAGCTATCATTTACAAGTTAGTTTTAAAGATTTAGTCATAGTTTGTCATCGTTGGTATAACTTATACGTTCCTGGTAAATTTGCACATCGATGAAATTTTAATCATACTAGGATTTCTGACAGTTTTCTCCTAGCTTTGCTCATTTGGCAAGCCAAAACAGAGATTGAATCACAAGATGAATCAAAACGTTGATTTAAGCGGACAATTTTTGATTCTTGATAGCTTTCCAGTACCTGTATGTCAGCCGATTCGTAATTATTGAGCCAAAATATTTCATAGCTAGGCGGATATTGGGTATAAAGCTACTAAGAAGATTTACTATTATGGCTTCAAAGTACACGCAATTGTCAGTGGCGATGATTACATTCTTGATTATGTAGTTACTAAAGCTTCCGTGCATGATGCTAAAGAAACAGTTGAGTCAATGAGCAACGCTCATCCAGCCAATCGTTATCTCCTTGCAGATGAAGGCTACTTAGGTAAAAGATTACATAATCAGCTAAAAGAAATGGGCTATACAATTTGGACACCTTATCATAAGAATATGGCAGAGGCCAAGAAGCACAATAATCATCTATTAATGGCTATTTGTAGAACAATTGAAAATGATTTTGCACCTTTAACATATTATAATGCTGAAAATAATCGAACTCGTAGTCTAACAGGATTTCAAGTTCGCCTAGAAATTGCCATACTTGCCTATAATTTAGCTTATTGTCTAGAGAGATTTAACTAGCACCACGCGTGAATATATATTAAAAAGTATTAAAGGAATGTCCACTTCAAAGAAAATAATTTGTTTATTTTGAACAACAATTTTTAATGTCCAAGTAGATCATATAAATTTGAATTCCTATGTATATTTTAAAATTTGTTAGTTCAAGGTGTTTTACTGCCAAAGAGTATAAGTACATATGTAATGTACCTATGCTCTTTTTTATATCTACGTGTTTTTAGTAAATTATTAGTAGGCGTCGAGCGATAAAAAAAGCATTACCTTTTGTTGCGATTTAGGTAATGCTTTTTGAGTTCATTGAATTTTAGAATTTCTAACTTGGTGCACAACTTACTAATATAAAGACAAAGTTCCATTTTTCTTTACATATTTATCTGTTAGCCTAAAAACAAAAAGCCCAATTAACACCCATAGGATGGCATTAAACAATGAACCACCAAAATAAAAAGCAATATTATATGGTTTATTATTAATAGCTAGCCTCATCCAGCTCACCATTGGGCAAATTGGTAAAAGACACGAAAGATACTTAGTAATGTCATTATAGTTTTCAAAGTTAATTAATAAAACACCCAAATAAATATACTGAAAAATTATTAATGTACTCCCTATTCTTTTAAAACGTAATACTAGACTAACTATTAGATACCCTAGTCCTACAGTTACAACCAGCGCTAATAGAAATGGAATAATCATCACTGGTGGGAATTTTATCCAATGATTAGTAAAAAACATAACTACGATCAAAATCAAAATTGCTTGTGCAAGCGAAACAATTATATTGACAATACTTTTATTTAAAAATAACCTTTTGGAAGAAATTGGCATTAAATATTGTTGCTCTAAAATACCACTTTTGGCATTATTCATTACAGTAGTTCCCATTTGACTAATAGTATTTTGAATCAAACTCCATAAAACGTATCCAACTACTAGTGCATTTAATGACTTACCAAGTACACCTCCACCAACAAGACTTCCTCCCCAAAAAATAGCCATAAACATTAAAATTAACAAGAAGAAGTCTGAAATATAGTTAAAGGTATATCTTTTATATAAATAAAACTGTCGCCAAAGCTCTGCTTTAAAACTAGTCATCATTATTCCTCCCAATATAATATTTAAATATTTCGTCTAGGCCTCTAGTTACTGTTTCTATTTTAATCACAGGTAATTCACTCAGCATTTTAAGTATTTCAGTTAATTTTGTTTTTTCTCTACCACTTAAGCGATATATTTTATCCGTTTTCTTCAATTCTTCACAATAAATTAATAACTTTTCTACTTCTTTAGCAGTAAGAGTTCTAGAAAATGCAACTTCAAAAATAATTCGTTTATTTAATCTTTCCAAACTATCTTTTACGCTATCTGAAAAGACAAGCTTACCGTGATTAATTAATAAAATTTTATTAGCTACTTCCTGTGCGAAGTCTAGTTGATGGGTCGTAATTAAAATGCCTACTCCGCTTTTAGACAATAATCTTAAACTATTAGTCATTATTTGAGTCGCATTAATGTCTAATCCTAAAGTTGGCTCATCTAAAATTAAAAGTCTGGGTTTTGCAATCATGGCACAGCAGATCCCAATAATTTGTTGCATACCGCGACTCAACATAGTGATTGATGTATATTTTTTATCTAGTAACCCAAATGTTTTTAATAGCTCTTCTCCTCTTTTTTTTGCTTCTTTTTTGCTAAGCCCACGTTGACCACCCCAATAAATGAAATTTTCCATAGGAGATAAAGCCCAAAACATATTCTTAGATCCTTCCAGTAAAACCCCCGTATTTTTTAAAAGAAATAAATTATTATTAGTAATATCTTTCCCATCGAAAAATATACTTCCCTTATCAGGGCTTACCAGATTAAGAATGATTTTTAAAGTTGTCGTTTTTCCCGCGCCATTTGGTCCAAGAAAAGCAACAATATCACCAGCGTTTACTTTAAAAGAAACATCAGAAACCGCTCTTTTTTTTGTTTTTCGATATGTTTTTGAAATATTATTTACAGACAACAAAGTCATAATTTACCTCCTTTTTGTCTCCTTATAACTTCTAGGTCATACATAAGGTGTATCAATGGACATAACCAAACATCAATGTATAATGCAATAGATGTTAAACCCAAATTCAATACAAGCAGAATCAGAAAAGCTGTAATGCTATTCGGCGACCCATAAATAACATATATATGATTAAACATAAATACTACGCTAATAATTATTATTAAAATAAAATCTGAATTTAGCAATCGTCTGTTTCTTCAGGTCTGTCATTAGTACAGCAACCCTCTGCAGCTGGTAACTCTCTATTTAAATTCTTTTCTTCATCAAATTTACGACTTTTATCTTTGATCTTCATAATGAGACATCCTTATATTAAAATATCTTCTATTTTTTAATCCTTAAGATTTTTATTTAAGGGTTTGATTAAATAATACATCCATTTTTTCATTTTTCAATCATTTTTATAAAAATAAATTAATCATTTCTGATAAAAGCAAAAATTTTAATCTTATATCTAACATATTATTAATATTAAGAACTAGTTATAACTTTTTTACATCAGCTTTGTAAAAGCTATTTTTATACTTTTTTTAGCGTAAAAAATAATTTAAAAAGCCGACTAAGTAAAAATGCTCAAGTCAGCTTTTTGATTATTCTATTATCTAAAGACTACGCAGTCTTAATATTACATTATCCTGAAAATTGAGAAGTCTATTAGGACTTGCAGTAGATGAGCTTAAACGAAGAAAAAAGAATTAATCCTTTAATCGGCTTATTTATTGGGAGAATTGATCTTTCCAACTTAAAATTCACAGTTGGTGAAGCCACATTCAAATATGGTAGTTTTATCAATGCAATAATCAACTTTTCAATTATTGCGTTAGTTATTTTCTTATTAGTTAAACTTGTTAACAAAATCACTCCTAAAAAAGAAGTCGAAGAAGACTATCCTACATCAACTAATGAAGAAATATATCTTCGCCAAATCAGAGACTTATTACAAGAAAAAAATAAATAGATTACTGCATCCCTTAATTATTTGAGGGATGCTTTTTTTCAAAAAAATAAAACTCCTTTTTAGCGAATGCGGTATTATTTTTCAATGATGAATCAAAGTCTGTTTATGCAAGGCAAAAATTATCGCAATTTGCCTACTACGTACTTAATTTTAATTCTGCCAACTGATCCTCTCGGACTTGACCAGTATCGCTATGATACGGCTTGGAGCACCAAGGGATTCAAGCACGATCCACTAAATATTGGCCAAAAATTAATTTTGCTTAATGCAAATGGGACAAAAGGAAAAATCACGCCACGTCTACACGAATTCTTCGATCTAGTGGGTGGTAAAATTAATACAAATGATAGCTTTATCCAAAAGTTGCAAAAGAAGAGGACCGAATTAATGCTATTAAAAAGATGATTAACCTCAGTAGAAAATTAAATGCTAGTGATGACTTCATATTAAAACAATTAACTGAGGATGATGCCACATATTTTTCTCAAGAAGAATTAAAACATTTTATTAAAAACAATTAAATACATTAATAATTGAAAATACCTGATATATCAATGCTTCATAAGCAGAGATATATCAGGTATTTTTTATATTTCTTTATCAGCTAGCTATCGAACACAAAAAGCCTACTTCAAAAAAGTAGACTTTTTAAAATCTAAAAATTATTCAATTAATATTCTGAAGCGCCAGAATTGGTATCAGGTCTTGCTTCTTTCTTTTCTTCTACAGGCTCTTCATGTTTAGAAGCACCTGTTGCAGTATCAATGGTATCTCTCTTATAAGTTGCACCAGTTGTAGCATCGGGATCATCAACAAGTTTTTGTCCAGTAGTTTCACAGAAATATTTTACAAACGGATATATATCTTGTACCCATTCATAAGTACCAACATAGTTACCCTCTTCGTCTTCAATTCGCTTATAATCATGTAGAATCAACTTATGACGATTACCATTTGGAACAGGCATTTTAACTTCATCATGTCCACCGACTTTATTTCTTAAAGCATAGATAACTTTCTTTGCTTCAGGAATAACGTTACGAATATCAGGGTGAACAGCTCCCATTGTATCACCAACTTGGTCTGGAGTACGACCAGCTAACATCTTTTTATTTGGATCAGTTGGTTTGTTATACCATAAAAATTGATTATTATCATCAACATAAGTTAATTCACCAAAAGCACGACGAAGCATCCAATTAATTTGGTTAACTGTAAGAAGTCCAGCATCAAGCTTTACATAATCGTCTCCTTCAGCAGCATTTACTTTTTTTGCTGCTTTATCTAACCAATCTGGATCATTTTTATCGATACCGTCCACAGTATAACGTGACTTTCCAGTTGCATCGAAATCTTCTTTAAGATAATCTTCTTCTTTTAAATCTTTTAACCATTTAGGTTCTGCCATTTTACTTCACCTCATATTAATCAATAACTCTTCAATTTGATTATACTCACTTAAGAAAGGGCTTGCAATGCAAATATATATATTTTTATATGTAAATCTTTCATAATATATATTTATAGAATATTGCTTTCTTTTTAAAATTAACTGTTGACTAAAAGTAAGCTATGAGATATTATAACTTATGAAAAGTAAGAAAGGAGCTAATGATTATGTTTAATGTACGTCAAACAAATTCTTGTTGTTGTAATTGTCAAAAAATTTGGCAATTATTTGGCGTACAGTCATTAGTTCACTTCAAGAATTTCTCTAGTTAGAAACTAACTTTTCAAAGTTATAACTATGATTTTTCTTAAGAGCTGTTGGCATAAGCCAATGGCTCTTTTTTGTTTGCTTAGAATTGGAGTTGAAGAAAGTGCAAACTACTCTCACTGTCTTAGTAGCCATTGCTATTCTAGCTGGTATGGCCTACTTACATAGAAAAAATTGGGGATTTACTAAGCTAGTATTTCTCTCATTAGTCGTCGGAATCGTCTTTGGGGTTTCTATTCAATTAATATTTGGTGCCAAAAGCGATATTGTAAAAAATAGTATCGATTGGCTTTCAATCGTTGGGGATGGCTATGTTTCATTATTACAAATGCTAGTTATTCCGCTAATCTTCGTTTCACTAGTTGGTGCCTTCACTCAACTAAAGGTTACGACTAAGATTAGAAAAATTGCAGCTAGCGTCTTAGCCATTTTACTAGGAACTACTGCTGTTGCTTCATTCTTGGGCTTTAGCAGTGTCGCAATCTTTAACTTGGGCGGAGCTAGTTTTGCTAAAGGAATGTCTGCTTCTTCAACTGCTCTTAGTGCAATTAAGGACCACCAAGAACAGTTGAAAGGTCTAACTTTACCACAACAAATCACTTCGTTTTTCCCACAAAATATTTTCGCAGACTTTGCAGGAATGCGTTCAACTAGCACAATTGCAATCGTCATCTTCTCTATTTTTGTCGGAATTGCATTCTTACAAGTTAAGAAAGAAAAAGCTGAAGTCGCTGCAACTTTCGCACGTGGTATCCAAGCATTACGCGCAATTATCATGCGTATAGTAAAAATTGTACTTGAACTCACTCCATATGGAATTTTTGCTTTAATTGCTAGAACTACTGCAACTAACAGTTTCGCAACAATGAGTAAACTTCTTGTATTTATCGTAGCTGCTTATGTTGCAATTGCTGTTATGTTTATCGTACATGCTGTTTTACTTTTAATTAATGGAATTAATCCTGTTACCTACTTTAAGAAAGCATGGCCCGTTTTAGTTTTCGCATTTACTTCTAGAACTAGTGGTGGTAGTTTACCACTTAATGTACGTACTCAATGCGAATCAATGGGAGTAAGTGATACCATTGCAGACTTTGCCGCTAGCTTTGGTCTAACTATTGGTCAAAATGGATGTGCAGGTATTTATCCATCCATGGTTGCGGCAATCACTGCCCCACTTGTTGGAGTTAACATCTTCTCATGGCAATTTGTCTTAAGTTTAGTTGTAATTGACGTTATTTCTAGCTTCGGTGTTGCCGGCGTTGGTGGTGGTGCAACATTTACTACCTTAATGGTACTTGGTGCACTTAACTTACCAGTAACAGTTCTTGGAGTTTTAATTGCTATCGACCCAATCGTTGATATGGCAAGAACTGCTCTTAACGTTAACGATTCAATGGTTGCTGGTGTGATTACCGCTAAGCGAACTGGAGAATTAGACTGGGGTATTTTTAATAATCAAAAAGATGATGTAGATACTGAAGTTGAATAATTTTTCTAAATATTCTTGACATTAATTTTTAGAAGTTGTATTATTATGACAACAAAATTAATTAAAACTTAGAAGAGATGAGTAATTGCTTAAAGTATCTCACAGAGAGTCGGAATTGGTGAAAACCGATGGTACTAGAGTGATGAATATGGTCTTGGATTTAGAATAAAATGCGAGCTAATTAAGTAAGCAATTTACGATTGACGTACGTTATCACGTCTGAGTCTTCCATATTTTGGAGTACTTAACGAGGAACTGATTGTAAAGTCAGTTTGAATACAGGGTGGTAACACGTGATAAGCGTCCCTAGTGTAGTGTAATAGCTATACTAAGGACGCTTTTTCTTTTGCTTATTTATTGTTGAAGGAGGGATCATTATGAAAAATAAGTGTATTGTTTTTAACGAACGGGTATTTAATCGAATGTGCTACTTGAACATGATCCCTTTTGTTAGTGGATCCTCAAAGAACATTTAAATGAAAAATTTAGTTAAAATTAGGAGGTAGATTACTATGACAGAATTAGTACATTTCGATATTGTGGGCAGTTTTTTAAGACCAAAAGAATTAAAGCAGGCCAGAGATAAGTTTAATCACGGCGATATTTCGCAAGCTGAATTAACTCAAATAGAAAACCAAGAAATTGAGAAATTAATCCATACAGAAGAAGACTTAGGCTTAAAGGCTGTAACGGATGGAGAATTTCGTCGTAGCTGGTGGCATCTTGATTTCTTATGGGGCTTAAATGGCGTCGCAAAATATGACTATCAAGAAAGCTATAAGTTCCATGGTGCTAAAACTAGAACCGACAATGCAGAATTAGCTGGCAAAGTAGCTTATAATCCCGATCATCCGTTCTTTAAAGCATTTGAGTTTGTTAAGGAACATACTAACGTAACTCCTAAGCAAACGATCCCTTCACCTACTCTACTTTTTAGAGATAACCGTTCAGACAACTGGCCTAACTTTTATGAGAATAAACAGGATTATCTTGATGATCTAGCAAAGGCATATCACAAGACAATTAAGCGATTTTATGATTTAGGCTGTCGTTATCTTCAAATTGATGACACAACTTGGGCCTTCTTAATTAGTAAGTTGAATGAAACTGAAAATAATCCTAAAGAACATGAAAAATACGTTCAATTAGCAAAAGATTCAGTTTACGTAATCAATAAAACGCTAGAAAATCTGCCAGATGATCTAACTGTTGCTACACATATCTGCCGTGGTAATTTTAAATCTACATTTCTTTTCTCAGGTGGATATGAGCCAATTGCTAAGTACCTAGCCCAGCTAAATTATGATCGCTTTTTCTTAGAATATGACAATGATCGTTCTGGAGATTTAGAACCAATCAAAAAGATCTGGAACAATCGTGATAACGTCACAATTGTTTTAGGATTAATTACATCAAAAAATGGACATCTAGAAGATCCTGATACAATTATTCAAAGAGTCAATGAAGCAGCCGAGCTAGTTCCTCTAACTAATTTAGCTCTTAGTACACAATGCGGATTTGCTTCAACAGAAGAAGGCAATATTCTAACTGAAGCTGATCAATGGGAAAAAATAAAACTAGTCGTTGATACTGCTAATAAAATTTGGAAATAAAAAAATTTTATACGGAGGAAATTTATTATGGGCAAAGTTGAAAGTTTTGAATTAGATCACACTAAAGTTAAAGCGCCTTACGTTCGCTTAATTACTGTTGAAGAAGGACAAAAAGGAGATAAAATTAGTAATTTTGATCTTCGTTTAGTTCAGCCAAATGAAAATGCCATCCCTACTGGGGGCTTACATACTATTGAGCACTTATTAGCTGGATTGTTACGTGATCGCATTGACGGTTACATTGATTGCTCCCCATTTGGTTGCCGCACCGGCTTTCACCTCTTAGTTTGGGGTACCCCCTCCACTACAGAGGTAGCTAAGGCACTTAAAGAATCGCTTGAAGAAATTCGCGACAAGATTCAATGGGAAGATGTTCCTGGTACTACTATTGAATCTTGTGGCAATTATCGTGATCACTCCCTATTTTCTGCTAAACAGTGGTCAAGAGATATTTTAGAAAAAGGAATTTCTGACGATCCATTTGAAAGAAATGTTGTAGAATAATTTTTCTGAATAAATATAAAAATGCATTATTACTAATTTCAAACTAGTAATAATGCATTTTTTAATTATTTTTCTTATATCTATTCCACAAAACTATGTTGCCAATTACTAGCATACATACCCAGATTAATGCTAGAACTATATTGTTTTGATAATTTTGTTTATTTTGAATATTAACCCAAATTACACTAAAGTATACTCCGCTCAGAATTGCACTTAAGGTAATACTAGTTAAGATAACTACTAAATTTGGTATTTTTTCCTTATACTTTAGCAACTGAAGCCAATTGTAGATCATCTCACAGATTACAATTAACACTACCAGTAAGTCATACCACCAGTCTTGCTGCTTAACAAACATATTTATCGTATCAATAAAATAATAACCACAAATAATTGCAAATAAATCTAAAGTAAGTAATTGTCCTATAATGGTGTTCTTTTCTTTTTCTTTCATAAAAGTCCCTTTATAAATCTTTATTGTTACTTTTAATTATAGAACAATAGTCTCCATTTCAGCAGTAAAAATATTAAAGCTGGCTTTAGGCACTTAAGATATGGAAGTAACTTAAAACAATTCCTAAAATCAAAACAAACCAAATCATCTTAGTGGACGTCACATGTTTCTTACCTAAGAGCCAATAAACTAAAGCTACTAATAATACCGGAACTAAAGAAGGCATAATTTGGTTCAAAATACTTTGCATCTTTAAAGTAACTTTGCCTGCTCGATAAACAAAAGGGACTTTAACATTGACTACTGTCGGCACTAAAGCTCCGACAACAGTTACCCCAAGCAAAATTGCAGAATCTGTAATTGCATTTAACTTACCTGAAGCAGAATCAATTAATTTTGCTCCCTGTGAATAACCCAAGTTTAAAAAGCTAAATCTTGTGAATAAAATAATCAAGTTAACAATTATCCACAAAAATGCACCAAATGGATTTCCTCTTAATCCCATATATGCCCCAATTGATCCACAGATTGTTGGAATAATTGCGCCAAAAATCGTATCTCCCACTCCCGCAAGTGGTCCCATCAAACCAGTCTTTAATCCAGCAATTGTATCTTTAGCCTTACTACCTTGCTTTTCTTCAATTGCTAAATCCATCCCAATAATAAAGTTTCCATCAAAGGCATTAACGTTGAAGAATTGCGATTGCATCTGCATCATTTCAACTAATTCATCATCTTTATACCACCGCTTTAAAAAAGGCAAAACAGAATAAAAATAACCTGGAGCCATCATTTTTTCATAATTCCAAGATAATTGACTAGCCCATAACCAACGCCAATTTGCTCGAAATAGATCTCTTTTTGTTAATTTATTTGAACTAGTTTTCATACTCTCCCTCATCATTCGTATACTCTTCATCTTCATTTTGCTTTTCTGTATTTGTCTGCTTCATTTCTAACTTTTCCACTTCACGAGTATAGTGAATATAAGCTAACGCTGCCCCAAGAAGGGCAACTCCAAGCATTGGCATCTTTAAATAAGCCGCTGCAATAAATCCGATTGCTAGATATGAAATGAATCTCTTAGTTGGCAAGTATCTAAGTAAAATTGCAATACCAACAATTGGCAAAATATGTCCTGAAACTTTTAAACCATCAGTTAACCAAGCAGGAATAACTCGTAAAATTGCTTTTACAACATCATTTCCAACCACAAGCAAGATAAAGACGGGTAATGCACGTGAAAATCCCCAAGTAAAAGTTCCCCACAAAGCATTACGTGCTGCTGCATTTGGTTTATTTTCTTTAATAAAAGTATCAATACGATGTTGAAAAATTGTATTTGCAAACCGAGCCAAAACATCTAGCTGAACCATCAATAGTCCTACTGGAACAGCCAAGCCGATTGCAAACTGAACACCTTTTCCTGAAATCACAGCATAAACAGTACCAACAATTGCACCAGTCATAAAATCCGGCATTGAAGCTCCGCCATAAGTAGAAACACCCAACACCATTAACTGGAGAGTTGCACCAACTGCTAATCCAGTCGTAATGTCTCCCATGATAATTCCAGAAATCATCCCTATTGCCAATGGATTATTCAACACAGCTACAGTAAGCTGGTCAATAATTGCCCAAAAAGCTAATCCTGTCAGCAGTAAAATCTGCCACCATTGTATTGTCATTATTTTTCCTCTATTTCTCTAATAATTTCATGAAGTCTTCTTTATCTTCTGCGGGTACCATTTGATGATATAGATGGCAGCCTTGCTTGTTTAAGTAATTAAAGTCGTCAACATCTTCAGCAGTAACAGCCACGCTCTTAGCAACCTGACGTGAATCGCTTTTAGTCGACATATTGCCGACGTTAATCTCAGGCAACTTCACGCCATTATCAACCATTTGACGTAAGACACTAGGATTTTTTACCAAAACTAGCACAGTTTGACCTTGATACTTACCTGAATTAATTCGTCTGGCTGCTCCCTTAGCAGTTAAAATACTGAGGTGCACACCATGTGGACAAGCTGTTTTTAAAGCAGTCTTTTGAATATCGTTTTTAACAATATCGTCCCCAACTACCATAATTCGTGTTAAACGAAGTGCATTTGTCCACATTGTAGCAACTTGTCCGTGGATAAGTCGTTCATCAATTCGCACATTGTGCATCGTCTGTGGCTCAATTTCCGCATTTTCATTGGGCTTTGTTTCTTCAGTATTTTTTTCTTTAGCCGGTGTCTTCTTAATATCTAAATTTTCTCCAACCGGGGCTATGTTTTCTTGGGCTTGCTTGATAGCTTCTTCCATCGGTGTTCCCATTACAGCAGCCAGCAAAAGCGGTAAGCATAATCCGCTATATACTTTTACCTCGGGGTGCTTTTGATGATAGCGCAAAGATGCATTTGCGGGCGTTCCGCCAGCAATATCAACAATTATCGTCGGCTTTTTATCAAAGCTTTCTGCAACCTTTTCAATCTCATTAAGTAACTCGTCCTGGTTCATTGTTTGTTTAAAAGCAATTGCCTTTATATTTGGCAACTTCCCTGCGATCATCTCACAGCTAGCTAAAGTTGCCTTAGCATATTCACCATGACTAACTATTAAAAAATTATTCACATTTAATTCCTCCAGAATTCACAATGTTTATATTTTATCCTAATTGGTATATAAATTAAAGCTAAATATAGTAGTGATTTTAGCTAATTATTAAATATTGGTATAGTTCAATTATGATAGTTTGCACTTGTAATCGTTATCATTACTGATACAAAAAGAAGACTCTACTTAACGAAAGTAGAGCCTTCTGTAGAAATATAACTATGAAAATTTAATTTAAGGAAATATTATTTAAGAATTTGTGTTAATGTATGAGGATTATATGTATGGAATAAATTATTTTTTACTACTTAGCAAAGCCAACATCGTACCATCTACTGTTGCTTGCTGATGGCTTAAGTGACCAGCCAGTTAGCTTGTTGTTAACTGCAGTTATTGACCAACTGTTTGTGGTAGGTACAACATAGGCATTGTCATACATCCACTGTTGCCACTTATCAAATGCTTGTACACGGTACTTGTGGTTGAAGGCCTTAGTTGAATCAATGTTAGTAAGAAGTTTAGATTGAGTTGGAGAAACAAAACGAGCCATGTTATATGGAGCACCTTCACTGTAAAGATCGTTTGGTGAAGGTTCTGAAGATAAACTCCAACCACCTTCAAAGACATCAATCTTAGGACTATCTGCTTGAACATCTTGTACCCAAGAGTTGAATTCCATTGGACGACCACCAACAAATTTAGCATCTAAGCCGATCTTTTGCCATTGTTGGATGTAGTTAGTCCAGATCTTTTCAGCATTAGGTTGACTACCACGAACTGCAACATTAATAGTTAACTTCTTACCATTTGGTTGACGACGGTATTTTTCACCCTTATGCTTCTTGTAACCAGCCTTGTCTAATAATTCATTAGCTTTCTTCAAGTTGTATGGGTAACCCTTAATACTCTTATCAGAGAAGTCGCCAAATTGTGCTGGAATCAAAGTATTAACTCTAAATGATAAACCATTATTGTAACGCTTGTTAACAGCATCGATATTCATTGCATAAGCCATCGCCTTACGTAATGAGACATTATTCATCTTAGCGTTCTTATCCTCAACGTTCTTGCCAGTCTTCTTGTCAAACTTACCTACCTTAAAGCCCAAGTAGTTGTAAGATAAAGGAATCTTACCAATGAAGTTAACGCCCTTAGTATCCTTAACATTGTTCCATTGAGCGTTAAGCACACCAGTAATATCAAACTTGTGACTCTTAATAGCTTGAGAAACAGAGTTAATTCCGATTACTTCCATAGTAATCTTGTCTAAGTTTGGCTTACCACGCCAGTAATGTTCATTTGGTACATAAGTAACTGATTGACCACGAACAACTTTTTGAACCTTGTATGGACCAAAGAAAAGTGGTTGTTTACGAACCTTGTCATCTGATAAAAGTTTATCAAATGGAACGTCTTTCAAATAGTGGTATGGTTCTGCAGTTTCAAGGAAGTAACCATTACCAGATTGAAGCATACCTGGTTTCATTTCTTTAAAATGAAGAACGACCTTTCGACCATCTTCACCATTTGGCATTTCAATACCAGAAATCTTATCAGTCTTACCTTTGTGATATTCTTCTAAACCAACAAGGTTAGCTAAAGAATCTGTATATCTTGAAGTCTTAGTCTTAGGATTACCAACAATTTCATAAGCATATTCAAGATCCTTAGCAGTTACTTGTTTACCGTCAGACCACTTAACACCCTTTTTCACTTCAATAGTGATTGTCTTGGCATTCTTATCTAACTTAAAGGTAGCTGGACCCTTGTTGTTAATCTTGTAGCTATCATCAGTTGAAAATAATGCCTCTAAGCCCGGTTCTTGAATTGTACTATCAGTTACCGTATCTGATAACTCTGGCAAGAAAATACCTGTGAAAGGTGATTCACTTTCAACTGCGTATTTTAATGTTCCACCCTTTTTAACTTGTTTCTTAGGAACAGCTTCTTTAAAGCTAACTTTCTTATCACTAGCATTATTATTGTTGTTATTCCCACAAGCAGTTAAAGTCAATGCCGCACCAGACAATACTGTAATTGCTCCTAACCACTTAACTTTTTTCAATTTGTTCTCCTCCTTTGTGAGCTGACTTAAATTTCTTGTTTTTGATTATATGATATTGAAATGAAAAAAACAATATAAAATTAAAATATTTTTCGATAAAATTTGTATTTTATTAAAAAGTCGATATTAATACACTTGTTTTCTTTAAGAAAATAATCTACTAGTTATAAAATTAGAAAGTGAAACGTATGGACAACAATCCTTTCAATCCTAGTTTATCTCACCAAATAATCAATAATCTTATTTCACTAGATTTAGAAACCATTAAACTTGGCTACAAACATATCTTTCAAAGAAAAAGAGTTCGTGCAAGCAATGGTAAAAGTAGGAAAAACTAGAGTTAAAGGCCAAGAAATTGGTAAAATAATGAATAAAAGTACAAATTATTTAGCTGTTTATCGCAGAAAATTAGTAGATGACCAAGTTATTAAACCTGATGGTTATGGCTACGTTATTTTCTTGTTCCCTCACTTCGATAAATTTATTGAGCAAGAAATGATCTTAAATGAACTATAAAAACTTCAAAAAAGCTGGTAATATTTTCATTTCAAACGAAGATATTACCAGCTTTTCTTTTATTATTTATTTTCAGTTTTTTTAATTTTTCTTTTAGTAGTAAAATTCAAAGCTAAAACTGCTGTAATTACTAAGGCTGTACCTAACCAGTCCATCCCTGACATCACTAAACCAAAGATTAAAACTGATCCAACAGTAGCCGATAAAGGCTCAAAGGCGTCCAGTAAACTAACAGTTGATGGCTTAACATAGCGTAAGGCATTCGCCATTATCTGAAATGGTAGAATCGTTCCGATAATAATAATTGCCCCAACCCAGAACCACACTTTTGGCGTGACTGGAATGGCAGGAAAACTTGGATGAACAATTACCAAACCAAAACCAGCAAAGATCATCCCCCACCCAGTCAAAACTAAACTAGAAATTCTTTTTACAATTTTAACTGGAATCAAAGTATAACTTGCCTCACCTAAAGCAGATAATAGACCAAAAAACAATGCTAAAGGAGTAATAGCTAAATGATTAAAATTTCCATGTGTCGACAGCAAAAATACTCCAATAAACGCCATAATTGCTGCTAGAACATCTAATTTTCTTAAAACCTGCTGATGGGTCATCGCTAAATAAGCAAGGACGAAAAAAGGCCCGATAAATTGCAAGATTGTAGCAATCGAGGCATTTGCCATTTCAATGACAATAAAATAAAAAATCTGTACTGGTAGCAAGCCAAAAATACCATAGGCAATAATACGCAAGGTATTTTTCTTATTTTTTAAAACAAAAAATGGTTTTTGATGTAAAACTGACGCAATGATTAATAGGACAATCCCAGAAATAATTAATCTAACCTGCGTTAGCCAAATTGGTGTAATTCTAGAACTAATCTTAAATAAAGATTCCGCAAATAAACCTGAAATTCCCCACATTACAGCTGCCAATGCAGCTAAAATTGTCCATAGTCTACTTCTAGTAGCTTGCTTATCCATCCAACTTCTTCCTCACAAATAATAATTAATCTAAACCATCATAGCATAGGTATATAAGTAATCATTGTAATTTTGATAAAAAAATACTACTCAATTTTGACGTTAAATTGAGCAGTATTCTTAAAATTCAAATTAGTCTAGATCTTTACCATCAGATTCAATTACTTTCTTGTACCAATAGAATGAATCTTTCGGCATTCTCTTCAGAATGCCTTTTCCTTCATCGTCTCGATCAACATTGATAAAACCATAGCGCTTTGACATTTGACCAGTTCCGGCACTAACTAAGTCAATACAACCCCAAGTAGTGTAGACAATCAAATCAACGCCATCATCGCTAATTTTATCCACTGCGCCAAGGCCACTTTCAACAACCATCATTGGAATATCATAACGGTCATACAAGCCAGCCAAAGGAAGCACACATTGCAGTTAATCCCTTGATCATACCAGCAGCTGCCATTGAGCATGAGATTGGCGTAAAGATACCTGAAATAAGGTCAATAGCTTTATCCATCACACTCATATTACTATCTTCAAGATCGTCATCGGCTACTTGACCTCCGCCAGAAAAGTCACCTGCTTTAACAACAGTTACAACACCATCAGTGTCTTTTAAGGCATCATCATTTGCCTTTTTCCCATCTACTGGCAAGTTAACATTCATTTCTTTATTAATTAAAGCAATAACTTTTTCACTAATTTTATATTCCTTAGGAAAAAGATTCTTAACTTCCCAGCGCGTACTTGCAGCACTAATATCAATATTATCTTCAATTCTGGAAAGAGCGAAATCAATATGATCTGCTAAAGCCAAGTATTGAAAATCGTTGAGCTTCACATTCAATAGCGGCTCCACCATCTGGATCACCTTATTAGTTAAATCGATAGTCGAAGCATTTATTTAACTTGGTTAACCTCATCTTGATGAAAGTTTGCAATGAAACATCTTTCAATTTTACTTTCATCAATCTCATCACCCTTTTTTAAGCCAAAGCCTACGCCTTTACCTAGGACTACTTGTTCTTGACCTTGATCGTCCTGAACCAAGGGTGCACTATTATTAAATGTTTTAAGAAATATCATCCGACGAATCACCTTTATATAGAAAAAAGCTACCACAAACTAGAATATACCTATCTACGTATATCATCTTTATTTGTAGTAGCTCAGACCTGATCCCATCAGTAAATCCGCTTATTTGCAATAACTATAATAACGCTTACATATAATTGTGCCAATAAGTATTTAAATAAAAATACTTATTTTTCTGCAACAAAAAAGAAGAGGCCTCTAGTCTCTTCTTTCTTTGTCTATATTTAGAAAATCAAACTTTTACAATATTTACTTGTCTCTACGCTTCTTATCAGCAGCTAATCCGAATAGACTACCTACTGCAGCAATAGCTAAGCCTAAGATACCAGCTGCATTTTCTGATTTAGCACCGGTTTGTGGCAATGTAGCCTTTTCAGAATGGTTAATTTGTTGTGCTGGAGTTGCAGAAGTCTTCTTTTCATTAGTTTCCGCAACATGCTTAGTGATAACTTGAGCAGTGTTGTTGCTGTTGTTTTCCTTTGCGACAGCATCGACATATACCTTAACTGTTAAGTCTACACTTGAACCATCTGGATAAGTTACAGTAATGACACCAGTGTGTTCACCAAGTGTATTGACATTTGGTACTTCTTTCCAAGTGTACTTAGTACCTACTGGCATTTCATCCTTGTTCTTAATAGCATCTGCTGGGTTTGGAAGAACACCTAGAGTAGTGTGAATTGGCTGTGTTTCTGGTGTTACATCGTTTGTATTAACAACTACCTTCACAGTTACTTCATCCTTTGAGCCATCTGGGTAAGTTACTACAATCACACCAGTACTTTCACCTGGCTTAGTTACATCTGGGGTGTCTTTCCATGTGTACTTAGTGCCATCTGGTAAGTCACTCTTGTTCTTGATGCCTTCTGCTGGATT
>NZ_AYZG01000031.1 GCF_001436695.1 Lactobacillus taiwanensis DSM 21401 | reverse complement strand
AAAAGACATGATATAATATAAAAGTTGTCACGAGACAACGGTAGTACCTTGAAAACTGAACAAAGTTTCGCTGAAAGTGTGCGGGATATAAAAATCCCAAACAAAAGCGAAGTCAATTCGCAAGCAATAAATTTGAGATAACTCAAAGAAAGTTTTAGAGCTAAACGATAAAAAGCTCATTTTCAAAAAGGAAAATGAGAGTTTGATCCTGGCTCAGGACGAACGCTGGCGGCGTGCCTAATACATGCAAGTCGAGCGAGCTTGCCTAGATGATTTTAGTGCTTGCACTAAATGAAACTAGATACAAGCGAGCGGCGGACGGGTGAGTAACACGTGGGTAACCTGCCCAAGAGACTGGGATAACACCTGGAAACAGATGCTAATACCGGATAACAACACTAGACGCATGTCTAGAGTTTAAAAGATGGTTCTGCTATCACTCTTGGATGGACCTGCGGTGCATTAGCTAGTTGGTAAGGTAACGGCTTACCAAGGCAATGATGCATAGCCGAGTTGAGAGACTGATCGGCCACATTGGGACTGAGACACGGCCCAAACTCCTACGGGAGGCAGCAGTAGGGAATCTTCCACAATGGACGCAAGTCTGATGGAGCAACGCCGCGTGAGTGAAGAAGGGTTTCGGCTCGTAAAGCTCTGTTGGTAGTGAAGAAAGATAGAGGTAGTAACTGGCCTTTATTTGACGGTAATTACCTAGAAAGTCACGGCTAACTACGTGCCAGCAGCCGCGGTAATACGTAGGTGGCAAGCGTTGTCCGGATTTATTGGGCGTAAAGCGAGTGCAGGCGGTTCAATAAGTCTGATGTGAAAGCCTTCGGCTCAACCGGAGAATTGCATCAGAAACTGTTGAACTTGAGTGCAGAAGAGGAGAGTGGAACTCCATGTGTAGCGGTGGAATGCGTAGATATATGGAAGAACACCAGTGGCGAAGGCGGCTCTCTGGTCTGCAACTGACGCTGAGGCTCGAAAGCATGGGTAGCGAACAGGATTAGATACCCTGGTAGTCCATGCCGTAAACGATGAGTGCTAAGTGTTGGGAGGTTTCCGCCTCTCAGTGCTGCAGCTAACGCATTAAGCACTCCGCCTGGGGAGTACGACCGCAAGGTTGAAACTCAAAGGAATTGACGGGGGCCCGCACAAGCGGTGGAGCATGTGGTTTAATTCGAAGCAACGCGAAGAACCTTACCAGGTCTTGACATCCAGTGCAAACCTAAGAGATTAGGTGTTCCCTTCGGGGACGCTGAGACAGGTGGTGCATGGCTGTCGTCAGCTCGTGTCGTGAGATGTTGGGTTAAGTCCCGCAACGAGCGCAACCCTTGTCATTAGTTGCCATCATTAAGTTGGGCACTCTAATGAGACTGCCGGTGACAAACCGGAGGAAGGTGGGGATGACGTCAAGTCATCATGCCCCTTATGACCTGGGCTACACACGTGCTACAATGGACGGTACAACGAGAAGCGAACCTGCGAAGGCAAGCGGATCTCTTAAAGCCGTTCTCAGTTCGGACTGTAGGCTGCAACTCGCCTACACGAAGCTGGAATCGCTAGTAATCGCGGATCAGCACGCCGCGGTGAATACGTTCCCGGGCCTTGTACACACCGCCCGTCACACCATGAGAGTCTGTAACACCCAAAGCCGGTGGGATAACCTTTATAGGAGTCAGCCGTCTAAGGTAGGACAGATGATTAGGGTGAAGTCGTAACAAGGTAGCCGTAGGAGAACCTGCGGCTGGATCACCTCCTTTCTAAGGAAGGCGAAAGATGATGGAGAGTGCGAGAGCACTAAGAGAAGTCATCGAGAAAGCCAAGCGGAAGCACACTGAGAAACTTTGTTTAGTTTTGAGGGTA
>NZ_AYZG01000030.1 GCF_001436695.1 Lactobacillus taiwanensis DSM 21401 | reverse complement strand
TCTTCGATTGTCTCGGTTTTTTGCTTTAGATTATATTCAGTTTTCAATGTACTAACCCTTGAGACCTTATGTCTCAATGGAGGCTAACGGGATCGAACCGATGACCTCCTGCGTGCAAAGCAGGCGCTCTCCCATCTGAGCTAAGCCCCCATCATTGCCTTTTATCAAAGCTTTTTGCTTTGAATGGGCCTAAATGGACTTGAACCATCGACCTCACGCTTATCAGGCGTGCGCTCTA
>NZ_AYZG01000029.1 GCF_001436695.1 Lactobacillus taiwanensis DSM 21401 | reverse complement strand
TGTTCTACACTAGCTGAAGCAAATTCTGCTTTACCACTCTTAACGTGCCATGGATTCCAAGTAATATCACCAGTCACTGGATCTTGGTAACCTGCGACACCGTTAACATCACGAGTGTATTCTACAGTTTGTGTTACAGGGGCAATTGCTTCATGCCCTGCTGGTACTTCGTAGTTAATGGTACGGGTTACTGACTTATTCATATCCTTGTTTGAAGGATCATATGGCACTGGAGTTGCAGCTTGTTTTACGTAAGTAATGGTATCAGTAATGTTTTGTGAATCTGGATCTACCGTTACTGCTGCTACTTCGGTTGCCTTAACACCATTTACATAGCTGTCATAGCCCTTTTGTTCTTTAATGTTGTAAACTGGGAAAGTTTCGCTGTTTGA
>NZ_AYZG01000028.1 GCF_001436695.1 Lactobacillus taiwanensis DSM 21401 | reverse complement strand
CGCTTGCCTCAAACAGCATGTATTACTTTACAGGCTTTTTTACTTTTCGTCAACCCTTTTTTTGCAAAAATTAGCAATATTTTTTTAGAGTGCTAAAAAGGGCCTCAAGTTGAGGCCTTTTTGATTAATTCTGTAATTTAGAGTGTTTTATACCATATGTTGCATACACAATTATTCCTACAATTAGCCAGATTCCTACCATAATTTTGGTTGTCTTTGGTAGCATCCAAATGAAATATACGCTTAATAGTCCAGCGATTACAGGCAGGACAGGATAAAGTGGCATTTTAAATCCATCATTCACAATATCTTTTCGATGCCGTAGAGGAATAATCCCAAATGAAATTAAAGCAAATGCAATTAACGTACCTGCATTAATTAATGAAGCTAATTCCATTAAAGGAACCAATCCGGCAAAAACAGCTGCTACTATCGTAGAAACAATTACTGCATGATCTGGGATCATCTTTTTGGCATGCACACTTCCCATGGAATCAGGTAGTAACCCATCTCTTCCTAAAGCATACAGCAATCTTGATCCACCTAGTAACATAGTAATCATTGCCGTAAAGATTCCGACTAATGCTCCAATGGTAATCAATTTATTCCACGCAGTTAAGCCAACTACTTTCAGTGCATAAGCTGCTGGATCGTCAACATTTAATTGCTTGTAATTGACCATTCCAGTTAAAACCAGAGAAAAACTTACATATAGTAATACCGCAATAATTACTGTTCCCATAATTCCTTTAACAACATTTTTTTCAGGATCCTTCGTTTCAGCACTATTTGCCGCTAACGCATCAAACCCAATAAATGCAAAGAATACCGTGGCCGCCGCCGTAGATATTCCTCCAATTCCTAACGGTGGTGTTTGGAATTTCTTAGGGTAAAAGGGAACGTAGTTATCTGCCTTAATATAGAACATCCCAATTACAATAAACAAAATAATAATTGCAACCTTAATCATTACAGCAATGTTTTCCACGCGTTTAGACAGGTTAGCACCTTGATATAAAATCAGTGCAACAATTAATACAATTAAAACGGCAGAGATATTTATTACTCCACCTTCCATAGGACCAGCTTCAAGTGCTTTAGGCAAATGAATTCCAATTGGAGCTAAAATATTATTATTAAAATATGAAGCAAAACCAGTCGCTTCAGCCGAAACAGCTAAAAAATATTCTAATAATAATCCCCATCCAATTATCCACCCTACTACTTCTCCATAGATTACTGAACCAAAAGAATAGGCGGATCCCGCTACTGGCATCGCAGAAGAAAATTCAGCATAGGCCATCCCTACCATACCAGAAACAACTGCTGCTAATAAAAAAGAAATAGCAACCGCTGGACCAGCATGCTGTGCTGCTTCATGACCAGGTAAAATAAAAATTCCTGTTCCAATAACTGCTCCAATTCCCAATGCAACTAAATCACGAGCATTTAAATGTCTAGTTAAGCGAGAATCTGCTTTTAAAAAAGTATTTACTGGAACTTTCTTAAAAAAGTTTTTCATTCCAACTCTCCTTAATTAATTTTAATTATTATACCTGATTTTATAGCTATTTCTACCCTATAATTAAAATTAATTAAAAAAAGACTACGAATTAAATTCGTAGTCTTTTTTCACAACATTGTTAACTATTTTTCTTCTTTTTTGTCAGCTTTTTCAGCTTCCTTGATGTCTTTCTTTTCTTGTTCACGAGTTTCCTTGTCAAACAATACATCTTCAAGAATTTCACCATTTAAGTATAAATGCTTATCATCAATGGTGAATTTAACTTCCTTAGTATCTGGCTTAGAAACAATCAACTTAGCTGCTGGGGTTTCAAGATCTTGTTCAACAACCCTTCTCAATGGACGAGCACCAAATTCCTTATCATAGCCCTTCTTAGCCAAGTACTTCTTAGCATCATCGGTAACATGAAGCTTAATGTTTCTCTTAGCAAGAGACTTCTCCATCTTTACTAAGTAAAGGTCTAAGATCTTGAGCATATCTTCACTAGTTAATGAATTAAATGGAACAATTGCATCAAGACGATTCAAGAATTCTGGTCTGAAGTAAACTTCAAGTGCTTTACGTAAAGCATCTTGATCGTCTCCCTTAAGCAACTTATCAGAGTATCCAGCATTTGAAGTCATGATAATGATTGTATCTTTGAAGGAGATTGTTCTACCTTGTGCATCAGTCAAACGACCATCATCCATAATTTGAAGTAATGCATTAAAGACTTGTGGATTTGCCTTTTCAATTTCGTCAAGCAAAATCAAAGAATATGGTTGATGACGAATCTTTTCAGTTAATTGACCACCTTCACCATAGCCAACATAACCAGGTGCTGAACCAATTAACTTGTTAACAGCCATTTGGTCTTGGTATTCTGACATATCCAAACGTACTAAAGCGTCAGCCTTACCAAATAACTTAATTGCTAATTGCTTAGCCAATTCAGTCTTACCAACACCAGTAGGACCAGTAAGCAAGAATGAACCAGTTGGACGGTTTGAATCCTTAAATACTTGTTTACGAGCAATTGCGTCAGTGATGATATCAATTGCCTTATCTTGGTCAATAACAACCTTCTTCAAGTCAGAAGCTAAGTTAGCATTCTTTTGAGCTTCATTCGCATTAATTTCACTCATTGGAATACCAGTTTTAGTTTGAATTAAAGCATACATATCTTCTGGTGTAACTTTAAGTTCACTAGCCTTACCTGCATTCTTGAGATCTTTCTTAAGATCTTCAATTTCTTTCTTAATTTTAGCAGCTTCGTCATATTTCTCACTCTTAGCTGCTTCTGCTTTTTTACCTTCTAGTGCATGAATCTTATTCTTAATTGAAGTTTCATCCTTTTGATCCATACCTAAAGACTTCTTAGCACCAGCTTCATCCATCAAGTCAATTGCCTTATCTGGTAAGTGACGATCGTTGATATACCGGTTAGAAAGTTCAGCAGCTAACTTCAAAGCTTCTGGATCATATTTTACATTGTGATACTTTTCATATTTTGGAGCTAAGCCCTTCAAAATTTCAATAGCATCCTTAATGCTTGGTTCAGGAACTTGTACTGGTTGGAATCTTCTAGCTAAAGCTGGATCCTTTTCGATTTGTTGGTATTCACTAGTAGTAGTTGCACCAATTACACGAATTTCACCACTTGCTAAAGCTGGCTTTAAGATGTTAGCAGCATCCCCAGAATTATTTTCTGAATCAGTTGAACCTGCACCAACAATATTATGTAATTCATCGATAAAGAGAATAACATTCTTGTCACCCTTAGCTTTATCAATAATCTTCTTTAATTTTTCTTCAAAACTACCACGAAGAGAAGTACCTGCAACTAATTCATTAATGTTCAATTCAATAATATGAGCATTTTTTAGCTTTTCAGGAACATCTCCATCAACAATTCTTTGAGCTAATCCTTCAACTACTGAAGTCTTACCAACACCAGCAGGTCCAGTTAAAACAGGATTATTCTTTTTACGTCTACTCAAAATTTCAATAACTTGGTCAATAATAGCAGTACGTCCAATAACAGGATCGTATTTGCCCTTCTTAGCTTGTTCAGTCAAATCAACACCAATTGGCTTCTCCTTTTGTTGTTGACCATTTTGTGCACCTTGTTGTGGTGCTTGACCGGTACTATATCTCATTGGTTGTTGACCATTTGTCATTCTTCCATCATTGAAAAAATCTCTGTTTAATTCATTAAACAAATCATCAAAATTGTAATTTCCATTGTCAAAGTATGCCATGCTTTACACACTCCTCATATTCTCAAAAACTTTAGCACTCATTAGTTTTAAGTGCTAACTACTCACAGCTTTAATTATAACAGGTTATCCACAGAAAAGCCAAATATTATATCATATTTTTTCCACAGATTATTTTAATTTGTGAATAAAATAAGCGCAACGCGCTTTATGAAACACATTGCGCTTAAAATCTTTGTGAATTAATATGATAGTAAAGTTGAATAATTATTTATCTCTATTAATTTTCAAAGAATTTAATCATTTATATTCTTTCTATTTTTTCGATTCTCTTTTGGCTTTTGTTCATTAGCAGGAGTATTATCTCCATTATTATTTTCTAGTAGATACTGTTCAATTAGTTGAACTACTTGTTTATTTTGTGGCAGCGATGAATGCTGTGCATCAGCGCCTGTAATAGTCATAGTTGTATAATGCTTTACTTGATTTTGAAAAATATATTTTCCTGCAGCTACGCTACTTTCAGGAACTAAGCCATCAGATTCATAATTTTCTCCGCCAGAAACAGAATATACATCCAAGTTTTTAGGTATTTTCTTTCTATTTTTAATAAAATCATTCAACATTTCTGTCTTATGATCAACATTGCTTTCATTAAAGTTATACGGCGTACCTAAAGTCATTAATTTCTTTATTTTGATTTCATCACTATAGTCCGCATAGTAATTTTCCAACCAATAAGTCCAAATCAATCCACCATTTGAATGACCAAACGCCTTAAAATTATTAAATTTATACTGTTGACTGAGCTGCGCAAATGCTTCATCGAACCATCCTGCTTGTTTTTTAATATTGGCATAACCATCATGATTATTTTCAAAGCCAACCACAATAAATGGTTCATTGTCATTACGATTAATCTTTCCGCTATACTTTAATGTCCCATCTTTTTTTACTTGAATTTTTAACAAGCTATGTTTCTTAAAAGTATCTTTATTCAATAAATTAACTAATTCGTTAAAACGTTCAGTAGTCGCACTTGATCCGGGAATCATGATTACCGGTGACATTTGTGACTTTCGCCGTTCAGCTAAATCATTGTTAGCATTCTTAATCCAAAAAAAAGTTGGAATAGCTAAAACTATTAAGAAAATAAATGTACCTAATAAAAGCAGCCGATTTTTCGATATTATTTTTTTATTTAACATACTCATACCCTGCTTCCTCATCATTTAGTAAATCTATTTCATCTTGAACATCCTTAGCCATCTTAACAATTGGAAGATATAATAAAATATCAAGAGCAAATAAGAGCATTGAAAAAATTAAAGCTTGCCAAGTACCATTTGTAGCAATAAAGGCAACTAAAGGACCAGGAGTGCCAGATAAAACATTATATGCAGAGACGGGAATCAAATGAATTGCAATCATACTTGCACCTAAAAGCATATTTACAACAGGTAAACACACATATGGAATTAAAAATAATGGGTTCAGCATTATTGGAATACCAATCAAAGCTCCTTGATTAGAACCAAATAAAGTCGGAATAAAGCTCCAGCGGGCTATTCTAGCAATGCTATTTTTTCTGATGTAAATTAAAATACCAATTAATAAGACTAAAGTTAAACCACTGCCACCAAATCTTCCATAAGATTGATACAGAGAATTTCCCACATAAGGATTTGGTACATTCAAACTTGAACCATGAGTTAAAGCATAGTTTAGGTTGGCAACATTAGTCGCATTATCGCTACCCGTAGTTAAAGAGGCCAATGGTTGACCAATCCCAAGCCAATTTAACAGCAACGCTAATAGCAATAATGGAATGAAAACTCCTAAATTCAAATTATTTTGTCCCTGATTTTGGAAAAATTGATAAAAGTTAGTAGCAACAACACGCACATGAACTAAACTAGCTAAAATTCCAACCACTAGTCCAATTACCCAAGTAGCAAGCATTGGTCGAAATGAATTAAACGCCCTTTTTTTAATTAGTTGTGCACTTTCCGCATGCTGGTGATGATATTCAACACCTAAAAACCTAAAAATTAAACCAGTACCAAATCCTATTAATAGCGCAAATAAAAAACTATTAATGTTCAAAAAACGCCAATTAAATGATAATTGAAAGTTTTTTATATCTCTAAAACGATACGCACACAAAAGAAGAGCTAGCATCCCTGATACTCCAGCCATTTGGGCATCTTTTTGATAAAGTCTAGCTGTATATTGCGCTGAAAAATATGCTGTAAAAAGCCCAAAAGTACCAAATACTACACTAGTAACCCCTTGACAAGCATACCATGCACCATTAAAAATTTGATCTGGCAGCCATTTATCAAAATAGAAAATATTTGATATTAAACTTGTAGGTGAAAACACACTCTGCCACAAAAATTGAAAAATACTCCCCACTACTGCTAACGGCATTAACATCATCAACGTTCGGTCAGCTACCCTAAAAAATGCTAATCTTCTAAGTCGAACAACCGTTTTAAAAATTATTTTTTCCATTTTTTATGTCCTTAAATTTTATAGTCTACTCCTTAGTTTAAATTAAAAATCATTATAAACCCATGATTTTTGTTAAAAAATAGATTAAAAGTTATAAGCCTTTATAACAACTAGTCAAATTAAGAACATGCTATAATTAGAGAGAAGATATTGAGGGAGAAAAATTATGTCTAAACGAAGTTTTTCTATTACCGATAAAAATAATCGTCTATTAAATTACTATTTAAATCGCTCTGATAAAGATTGGAACTTAGTAATTAATGAAGCTATTAAGAATTACGTATGCGATCATTTATCTCAAAAGCAAATTCAAGAAGCAATTAAACATACTGGTAAAGACGCATTTCCAGCTGACGAAGTTCTTAGAAATTTTAACAGTAGCTGGATGAATGGAGACGCTTAATAAGCATTGCGTAAAATCTTATTTTCAGTCAAAATGAGAGTAATTAATAAAAAGAAGCTGACAATCGTCAGCTTCTTTTTATACTGCAAATCTAATTTCAGGGAGGATTAACATGTTAAGAAAGCACGCAATAGACCCAATCAAGTTAATCTGGTTATTTGCTGGTTCATTAATTATCAATACTGGCGTTAGTTTTATTTGGCCTTTAACTACTATTTACATCCATAATTATTTACATGAAACTCTAACTGTTGCCGGAATCGTTCTCTTCATTAATTCTGCATTTACAATGATAGGAAACGCACTAGGTGGTTTTTTATTTGATAAATGGCATCCCTACCAAACACTCCTAACGGGCGTTACTATTTCTACAATATCTACATTTTTATTAGTTTTATTTCATGGCTGGCCTGCTTATCCGATTTTATTGATTACTCTTGGATTAGGTAACGGAATTGTCGTCACTGGTTTAAATTCAATTGCCACACTAATCCGCAGTCGAAATGCCTCCTATGTTTTTAACGTTTTATATTTCACTCAAAATCTAGGACTAGTTTTTGGCTCCTTAATGGTCGGCTTTATTTTACCTTTTGGCATTACTTATATTTTCTTACTTGCATTTATTATGTTTGTGTTTTTGAGTATTGTAATCTTTCTGGAGTATCGTGGTTTAAATCAAGCACATGCTTCTAAAAATAAAAAAGTCGTCGAATCTGAATATAAAGAACAAATTCCCTATGGCGCAAAAAAAGCTATTTTTTCTATTCTGATCTGCGTCCTAGCAGCTTGGATTGCTTATGAACAATGGAACTCAAACATTTCTTCCTATATGCTCGGATTGCACATGAGTGTTCGCTTATACAGTCTATTATGGACTCTAAATGCTGTTTTAATTGTCATACTTCAACCATTACTTACCCATTTTGATGATTGGCTAACTCTTCATCTGCATGGCAGACTCTATATTGGTTTTAGCTTATTTGGACTAGCATTCTTGCTATTAATTGGTGCTACTCACTACTTCAACTTTGTTTTAGCCATGGCAGTCCTTACTTGTGGAGAAATTTTGGCCTTTCCTGCCGTTTCAACCTTTGTAAACGACCGAGCTAGCAATGAAGATAAAGGAAAATATCAAGGTATTGTTCAATCCGTTACATCAGCTGGACGTGCCTTAGGGCCACTAATTGGTGCTTTGGTAATAGATAACTTCTCATACCTAGTTTTATTTATTTTCTGTACTATTTTAGTTTTGATATCTGTCCTAATTTTTGCTTTCGTTAATGCCTATAACAAGAAAAAGATCGCTGACTAGCGATCTTTTATTTTTGCAATAAAAAAGCCTAATTCCACCAACATCGGAATCAGGCTCACACAGTGTTACGTACCGCTATTCTGACCAAATAAGAAAGCACATTTTCGCTACCGTAGAAAATGCACTTCAATACAACGGTACAGGTAAATCTTAGCACAGCAAGCATTCTTAAACAACCAGTTTTAAGAATGCTTAAAGAGCAAAAAAGAGATGAAAAACTAAATTTTCATCTCTATGTATCCGACTTTATTAAACTTTCCATGAGATCATTACAAAGTTGCCTAATTTTATAATAATCCTTAACGGGATAATTGGACTGAACTACTAATGCATCTCTAGTGTCATTTGAAATTCTACAATAAGTTGTATAACCATCGCCCGATCCATTTGTCGAGTGAAAGTCAGGGAAATTATAAAAACCAGCATTATAATTTGCAGGATCAGAGGGGGCATATGCCTTTTGCACAGAAGCAGGTTCAATTATTTCTCCATTCAGGATTGCACTAGTAGCTCGATAAAGATCATCATTAGACATCACCAAGCTTCCAGCTCCTAAATCTCCATGTACTCTGTCTACCGGAATAAAATGCGGACTTAAATATCCTTGGGTATTTTTTGTATATGGAATTGCAACCTGTATATGTCTATTTTTAGGTATATCCCAATAAAAAACCGTATTAGAAAGTCCTAGCTTTTTAATATACGTATTTTTGATAAGATTTTCATAAGAACGATGAGTTACTTTTTCTAAAATACCAGATAACAAAATATAATTAATTGATGAATACATGCGTTGATTATAATGCTGCTTATCAAAAATCACATTATGTTTAATATCATATTTAATTCCTGCCTGATTATTGTTAAATACAGGAGTTCCATAAGCTGATTCATTTTTTCCTCTCAGTCCACCCTCCATAGTCAAAAGTTGGCTGATCGTGATTTGATTAGCATGCGAAACTTGAGGATAAAATTTTGATAACTTATCGTTAAGGCTAAGCTTATTATTCTCAATCTGTTTTAAAACCAAAGTACCAGTAAAAACTTTATTAACAGAATTGATGAAAAAGGCAGTCTTAGAATTATTATGAATTTTTTTACTGATATTTGAATATCCTGTAGATTCATTAAGAACTACCTTATTGTTCTTAATTACTAAAACATTACCTTTAATCCCAGCTTGTGCTAGTTTTTTTTTATATTTGTTGCTGCCTTACTTTTAGTGTCTGGCATTTTTACGTCAGTTTTGTTTCCCCAAGCTTTAGTAAAGTAGTAGCTATTTAACTTATAGTTAACTGGATGATTCCTTTCTTCCATAAAAGGCTTTACATATTGGTCTACTTTTAACCAACCATTCCAGCCAAGGTGAATAGTATCTTCCATGAAGAATTTCTTTCCACCATCTTTTGATAAATCAGCTATATTATTAAAGCCTTGGGAAGTAAGTTGCTTCGTAATTTTTGCAACACATTCTTGATACATGCTTTGAGATAAGCCAGTATACTTAGCCCACTTGGCATTAACAGGTGGAATAATAAACAAGACATTTACATGTTCATGAGCAAGTTCATTTAATACTAATTCAAAATCTGCGTATTCTGGTGACTTAGTATAGTCAAAGTTTTTTTGTGAATTCTTTAATTTATTTAAGTGTTTATTATTTAACTTTTTATCAAAAAATCCATTAGAAATACCAAATTTATTATTGGTCGTTCCTTGCTGACCTTGTTCATTAGCAAATTGACGCAAATTATCATAGGCATAAGTACCTGGTAATTTACCGGCTTCTTTTTGAATCTTTGGAATATTATTAGTCATTCCCAAAGAAGAAAAGAAGTTATCCTCATTAGCTAACATTCGACGTCTAGCTTTTAAATACAAGGTTTGATACTTAGACAATTTTTGCCCTGAAGCTAATGTCATCAAAGCATACTTTGTTGTTTCACTAGCAGTTCCAGCTGGCATATCAAGCAAGCGACGTGCCGCATAGCGTGTAGCTACACTATCCTTAGCACCTAAAATCCAGTCAACAGCTTGAAGTTGAGAAAAGTACATTCCAAAAGCAGCCGGATTTTGTCCCTGCTTAGTAAACCACTGTGGTGAAATAATAAATACAGCTTTTTTGTTAGAAAGTTGATCTACTGTTTCCTGCATAGTGAAAAAGTGGGTTAGTGATTGACTTCCCGGTCCTCCTAATAAGAAAGGTCGATAATTTCTTTTATATTTATAAGCTAAAACGCTTGGATGTAAGGCATCCATTCTTGATAACTCACTAGAACCATAAAATGGAACGTAGTTTTTTTCAAAAGCAGCTTGCTTAATTGATTGTCCCTTAAAAACAGTTTGTGACTGTGAGACAGAAGCTTTAAACAAAGCATTATCTGACTTTTCACCATTTTGCCATGGAATCAAAAATAAGATTATTAACAAAATGAACGCACAGAGAACTGGGCCGAAAATCTGCCACAGTTTGCGTTTATTACTCATTTCTTAAGCTTTCTACCTTTGCAATGATTTTGTTTGGAGTATCCCAATCTTCACGGTGAAATTCTGATACTGGTGCAGTAACATCACATTTATCTTGTAATTCAAGTAACATTTGTACAGTTGCCATAGAATCTAACAATCCATTTTCAAAAATGTTTTCATCCATTTGGTCACTTAAATCTTCACCAGTTAATTCATTTAAAATATCTAAAACAGCTTGCTTTGTATCCATAATTAATAAAATCCTTTCAAACTTAGTAAATTATTTCCAGCCAAACCATAATGTACTCAAGAAACCTGAGAAAATTAGGAAACTGAAACAAACAACATTAAAAGTTAAGAAAATCGCAAACCACTTCGTAAATTGATTATGAGGGATTTGCTTCTGGTGTTTACGCTTGAATCGTAGCCAAATATCATTAATGATAATGGCTGTAGCATGGAAAATACCATATACGATATAGTACCACGTTAATCCGTGCCAGAAACCCATAATTAAGAAATCTACAAAATAGGCTAATTGCGATAATCTGATTCTATTCTTTACCAATTTATGCTTCATTGCAAAGAATGTAAAACGCATAAAGATAAAATCACGGAACCAGAATGACAAAGTCATATGCCATCTATTCCAGAAATCTTTAATATTTTGAGAAATAAATGGCTTATTGAAGTTCATAGGAGTTCTAATTCCCATGAAATATGATGTACCTACAGCAAATAAAGAATATCCTGCAAAGTCAAAGAAAAGATACATGCTGTAGCAATACATGTAGCCTAAAAGTGCCCATGATAAGCGAAGGCCACCATTTGCTTGACCATAAAAGAGTGCATCTTTAGCTAGTTGAGGCAGCCATAAGGTACCAAATACGTAACCAATAATAAATTTATATAAGAATCCTTGAAAAATATATCTAGTACCAAATTTTAAGTTTTCAATATATTTATCTCTTTCCGGAGCCTTATCATAATCTTCTTTAAATCTCCGATAACGATCAATAGGACCTGAAGAAATAGTTGGGAAGAAAAGCAAAAATCTCGCATAAGTAATTGGATCAACTTTTTTAATAGTCTTATCGCGAAGTTCCATAATAACTTGTACAGTTTTAAAAGTTAAATATGAAATTCCAAAGAAACCAATTAAATCTGCAGCTTTATTTGGCACTAATGGTGCAATTTTTACTGCTGCCAAAGGTAAAATCGCTAGGATGACTGCTAAACAAAAAACAGAGGTTTTATTCTTTCCAGAATTAACATATTTTTGATAAGCAAAAGTAACTAAAAACTGGAAAATAATGTATCCAATTAATTGCACTCCCTGTATCCAATCTTTACCATTGAACATTAAGAACAAAAATAGTAACGAAACGAAAGCTTCATATGCTTTAAAGCGTCTACCATGATATAACCCAATGATTAGTGGTAATAACGCAATAAAAAGAATAACAAAGTAACGCGGATTACTATAAGGCTGAATATTGATCACGCGTTATTTACCTCCTTAATTACTTGTTTAATATCTACCTTACCATTTTGAGAAATTGGCATTTCATCACGGTAGATAAAACGTTGAGGAAGCATGTATGGCATAATATCTTGACTTAACTCTTCACGTAATTTCTTAGTCAACTCAGCATCGCTATACTTTTCGCGCACTCCATCAGCTAGTTCAACAACAGCAACTAATTGTTGTACTTTGTGGTCTTTATTATATTTTGGCGCTACAACGCCGTAACGAACCAATGGATTCTTAGCAAGGTAGAAATTGATTTCCTCTAATTCAATTCGATATCCATTGAATTTAACTTGGAAGTCAATTCTTCCACGATAAAACAGCATGTCGCCATCTAAAAATCCTAAGTCTCCAGTACGATAGCTTGCATGCTCACTTTCCTTAAAGAAAGCAGCCTTAGTTTTATCTGGGTTATTTAGATAACCTTTAGAAACGCTTGGTCCTTCAATAATAACCTCACCCTGGTTATCTTCTTCACCTTTAGAAGTATCAATTGAAATCTTAGTGTCATCTTTTGCTACACCAATTGGTAAACGATCATATTTATCTAAAACTTTATCCGTAATTTCTACTTGTGTTACGGCAACTGTTGTTTCAGTTGGCCCATAAGTATTAAAAATATGACTGTCTGGGAATTTCATCTTCAACATTTTAGCTGTTTTATGACTTAATTCTTCACCACAAAATAGGAAATGAGTTAGTTCTGGATGGTGTTTAGCATCAAACGTAGGATCTAAGAAACTCATTTCTACAAATGATGGAGTTGAAACCCAAACATTGAATTTTAACCGTGGCAACGTCTTAAACAATTGACCTAAGTTCTCAGTTACATCGTGAGGTAAAACTACTAATTTACCGCCTGCTGTCAAAGCTGGATAAAGGCTCATTACAGATAAGTCAAAAGAATATGGGGCTTGAGCTAAAAAACTAGGTTTCTCAGGAAGTGAAAAATCACTTAATTCCCAATTTACAAAGCTAAGCAAATTATCATGGCTAATTTGGACACCCTTAGGTTTTCCTGTTGTTCCTGAAGTAAAGATGATATAAAAGTTATCATCTCCATTTACAAACTTATCTTGATCAATTTCTACATGACTATCAGAAACGTCTCCAGGAGTTAAAACTTTTATATTCTCCATTTCAATAGGAAGTTTATCAATAGCAATCACTAAAGGAGCCTCAGAAACCTCTTGAATCATTAATAAACGTTCACTATTAGAATAGCTAGCAATTGGAATATAAGCATGTCCTGCTTTAACAGCACCAATAAAACTAGCAATCATTTCAAAGGTTTGACCACCCCAAATCATTACCGGAGCTTTTTCAGGAAGATCTAGTTCGCTAATCTTAGCTGCATAAGCATCTGACCTAGCTTTTAGGTCTCCATAAGTATTAGTTTCGCCAAGATAATCATAGGCGATTCGGTTTGGATCTTCAGTAGCAATTTGATCGATTGTCTTGATTACATCTTTAATCATTTAATGCGACCCTTTCAGTTTTAGAAATCTTTATAAATAAATTTTGCAGCTCCAATGCCACTATATGAATACAAGTAAACTAGCACTACAAGCACTGCAAAGTAAAAGAGAGTTTTAGCAATAAACAAGCCTATTTCTTTTTTCTTTGTATCGCTCTGTTTATCTTTGTTTTCTGCCATGCTTACACCTCGTATCTTTTTTCTAAATTTTACAACATTGTTATAAAATAGGTTAATATCTTTACTATTTTTTAGGAAAATAGCATGAACAGTAGTAATTATACCAAAAATAGCCTTAGTTATGGACAGTCCGCTACTTTTGATTACGTTTTCTTTCAATAAAATAACCAATACCTAAGAAAATAGATGGCAAAATTGAAACAAAGATTAATACTAACAAAATCACTTTCAACAGCCAGTCAGGATTTTTCCACTTTCTATCATTAGCAGTCGTTAAAGCGTAAGCAGAAAACAATACAATTGTAATCAAGTTTATTAAAAATAAAATACTATGGGAATACTGGTATAATACCAAAACACTACTTCCTGATATCAAACCGCTCCAGCCTGCTAATCGTACCCAAAAAGATATTTTTTTAACCATTTTAACCTCCTAATAAGGCATTGATATTTGCCGATAAAATTCGGTCAACAATCATTATTTGATCACGTTCATAAGCCTTCGCTCCAGATTCAAATAACATCAACAATTGACCATTTTGAACATAAATTTGTTCTAAATATGGTGGCATAATAACAACTTTTTCTGCATTTCCTTCATCTAGATAATTCAAAGCTGAAATTGGGAAAAAGTATAATTTAGAATCTTTACTTCCATATGATTGACTCAAAATAATCCAATTCTGATAAAATGCAATTCCTTGAATCTGCCGATCCATTGAGGCGCTTCCCGATCCCAAAGCCCAAGATACTTGGCCAGTTACTGCTTTAATTTGATCACTTGTAATTGTACCTTTAAAGGTGCCTGAACGAGCGATTGGATAGCTAGCAAATTGTCCTTGTCCATCTGTATTAAAAAAGCCAACAAACAGTTGATTGTCATAATACGTTACACAAGATGCTCTTTCAATGGTAGGCAAAGCAATTACATTATCATATCGAATAGGTTGCTTTTTCTTATTATAGCTATATTTTTCTAGTTTCTTTAATGAAAACGACATTAGCGCTGAAGAATCATCTTGACTTCCCGTTACCCAAATATTTTTAGCAATTGGATCATAGGCAATACCGCCTAAATGCGGAGATCCTGAAACTTGAACTGTCTTTAAGTATTTGCCACTTTTCTTATCTAAGCAGTAAATAACCGAGCGGTGATTATGCGTTGAATCGTAAGCTGTAATCAATAAGTACTTCCCCGCTACAGTTAATCCCTGAGGAGTCATTGAGTCCGCATCTGTAATTTTCTTTTTATTAAAATCATAGCTTGGCGTTACAACTTGACCCGGAATTACAACACTGCTGCCGATTTTACTAGCACGAGGCGTTTCATAGGCTGCGCTATAGACATCAGGATATTTTTCATTCAATAACTTTTTAAAATAAGCTAGATTATGGTGTCCTGGACTAATGCTTGTGCCATCTTTTGCTTTTTCTACATCGGGTCTAGAAGTAAAAGTAGCTTTTGCCTGTTCTCTTTTTTGATATTGCTGGTATCCATAATATCCACCGTAAGCAGCCCCAGCAATAACTATCAAAACTAAGACTAATTTAAACAGAATTCTTAAAAATTTCTTCATTAGCTTTCCCTGCCTAATAGATAATTTCCTTAATTCGATATTATACCTGAATAGTCCTTTACTATCTGAAAATTAAAAATTTTGAGCAAGTATCTTATATTTCTTTATGTTTTATACTATAATATATTAACTGTAGTAGTGGATTAACAATAATCCATTGCTATTAGCATTAACATCCAACTTTTTATTTTCATTCTTACTCCTCCAAGTAGATT
>NZ_AYZG01000027.1 GCF_001436695.1 Lactobacillus taiwanensis DSM 21401 | reverse complement strand
TGATCCGTACCGTGTCAAGTAGACAGTTAAAATATATAAAATGATTGATGAACCAACCTGTTTATGCAGGCTGGTTTTTCTTTGCTTCTATTTCTTCCCAATAATCTTTGTAACGCTTATCCTGTTTGATTTTATATTCTCTGGCTTTACTTGGATTACGTTTTGCTTCTGCTCGTACTTCTCCTGCGGTTTTACCTTCAAACCGTTCTTGTGGATCGTAATTTATGTAATAATCAATAGTCTTATTAAAAGCGTGCACCATTTCTTCGTAACTATTTATTTCTGGATATAAGACCAATCTCATTTCTTTGATTATTCCTTGCCACCCCTCCATAGGACCATTATCAATACAGCGACCAACCCTAGACATTGATTGTGACATGCCATGTTCTTTCAATTCGTTTGTAAATGGAACACGGGTAAACTGAAATCCACGATCACTGTGAAGCATTGCATGACTATCAGGTTCTTTTTTCCAAGCAGCTATTAGGGCCGCATTAACTAATGCAGTATCATTACGCTGGCTTAAAGCATAACCAACCGGATATCTATCATAAAGATCAAAAATAGTGCAAAGATAGATCTTTTTACCTGTGCCAGGGATCTTTTCTTCAGTAATGTCAGTACACCATTTTTCATTAGGCTTAGAAGCATTAAAATTACGATTTAACACATTAGCAGACGTTTCCTCAGGTCTAGATGCTTTGTAGCGATACTTCTTATTAAATCTAGCTTTGCTTGTGTAGATATAGTTAACGCACATTAAGCGTGCAACAGTTCGCCGATAGATTTTAGGTTCGCCTTCTTCAAGTTCATTGTTTAAGGCTAATGTCATCTTAGGTGAACCAAAAAGACTGTTATTGCTCTTAGCGATTGCTTTAATACGCTCAAGAATCTTTTGATCTCTTAATTCACGTTTGCTCGGCGTATGCTTCAACCACTTGTAATAAGCCGATCGAGCAATATTAATTTGTTTGCACATCCAATCAATAGGCCAGTTGTATTCTTGATGGCACTGCTTGATTAATTCATAAAGAATTTGTTTTTGACTGTGTCTAAGATCTATTTGCCTTTGCTTTGGTTGTCCAATAACCACATCCTCTCTAAATCCTTCACTTTTTTTAAGAAAGCTATTTCTCTATCTTTGATTTGGTTTTGCATCTTAAGGCGTTCAACTTCACGCTTAAGCCTTTCTGTTTCAGTTAGGTCCGACTCTTTTAGACGATGGCCTCGTTTGTCTTTAAGTCCTTTTGATCCTTTAGTTTGATACTTCTTGCACCAGTTATATACCTGAGCATAACTACAGTCATACTTAATTGCCGTCTCTTTATAATTCCAATTATGTTTCTTGCAGTATTTAACAATACTTTGTCGTTCTTCTAGGGTTGTCTTTCTTCTACTAGTCATATAAGCCTCCGGGGTAGGATCGTAATCCTGCAATTCTTGATGACTATTATACTTGATAACCCATTGTCTTAGTTGATGAGGACTTCTTAGACCAAACTTATTTGCCAGATTTAAATAGGAACCTTCACCTGCTAAATAAGCAGCTACACACTTAAGCTTAAATTCTTTTGAATACCTTTTATTACGATTATGAGGTTTTAATGCGTCCTCACCATCCACTTGGTATGCTTTTACCCACATACGTATCGTGCTATCTGGAACGTCTAAAGCATTTGCAATAGATGGATAGTTTTCTTCACCGTTTAAATATTGCTTAACTGCTTTAAGCTTCACCTCAAAGCTAAATCTACTTTTTCTAGACATATAAAAAGTCCTACTTTCATAGATAGTACTTTATATATTTGTACTGTCTACTAAAGTAGGACTATATCA
>NZ_AYZG01000026.1 GCF_001436695.1 Lactobacillus taiwanensis DSM 21401 | reverse complement strand
TTAAGTAACTCAGTAAGCATGAGTGAAAGCTTAAGCAACTCAGTAAGCATGAGTGAAAGCTTAAGTAACTCAGTAAGCATGAGTGACAGCCTAAGCAACTCAGTAAGTATGAGCGAGAGCTTAAGTAACTCAGTAAGCATGAGCGACAGCTTGAGTAACTCAGTAAGTATGAGTGAGAGCTTGAGTAACTCAGTAAGTATGAGCGAAAGCTTATCTAACTCGGTATCAATGAGTGAAAGCTTGAGTAACTCAGTAAGCATGAGTGAGAGCTTAAGTAACTCGGTATCGATGAGTGAAAGTTTAAGTAACTCAGTAAGTATGAGTGAAAGTTTGAGTAACTCAGT
>NZ_AYZG01000025.1 GCF_001436695.1 Lactobacillus taiwanensis DSM 21401 | reverse complement strand
CTCATGCTTACTGAGTTACTTAAGCTCTCACTCATACTTACTGAGTTGCTTAAGCTGTCACTCATGCTTACTGAGTTGCTTAAGCTTTCGCTCATGCTTACTGAGTTGCTCAAGCTCTCACTCATTGATACCGAGTTAGATAAGCTTTCACTCATTGATACTGAGTTACTCAAACTTTCACTCATACTTACTGAGTTACTTAAACTTTCACTCATCGATACCGAGTTACTTAAGCTCTCACTCATGCTTACTGAGTTACTCAAGCTTTCACTCATTGATACCGAGTTAGATAAGCTTTCGCTCATACTTACTGAGTTACTCAAGCTCTCACTCATACTTACTGAGTTACTCAAGCTGTCGCTCATGCTTACTGAGTTACTTAAGCTCTCGCTCATACTTACTGAGTTGCTTAGGCTGTCACTCATGCTTACTGAGTTACTTAAGCTTTCGCTCATGCTTACTGAGTTACTTAAACTTTCGCTCATTGATACCGAGTTGCTTAAGCTTTCACTCATGCTTACTGAGTTGCTCAAGCTCTCACTCATGCTTACTGAGTTGCTTAAACTTTCACTCATTGACACTGAGTTGCTTAGGCTCTCACTCATACTTACTGAGTTACTTAAGCTGTCACTCATGCTTACTGAGTTACTCAAACTTTCACTCATGCTTACTGAGTTGCTTAAGCTTTCACTCATTGACACTGAGTTACTCAAGCTTTCGCTCATACTTACTGAGTTACTTAAGCTTTCGCTCATACTTACTGAGTTGCTTAGGCTGTCACTCATTGACACTGAGTTACTCAAGCTGTCACTCATACTTACTGAGTTACTCAAACTCTCACTCATCGATACTGAGTTACTTAAGCTTTCGCTCATTGATACCGAGTTGCTTAAGCTTTCACTCATGCTTACTGAGTTACTCAAGCTGTCACTCATGCTTACTGAGTTGCTTAAGCTTTCGCTCATACTTACTGAGTTACTTAAACTTTCACTCATGCTTACTGAGTTGCTTAAGCTCTCGCTCATTGATACCGAGTTACTCAAGCTGTCACTCATGCTTACTGAGTTACTCAAGCTCTCACTCATACTTACTGAGTTGCTTAAGCTCTCGCTCATACTTACTGAGTTACTCAAGCTCTCACTCATACTTACTGAGTTAGATAAGCTTTCACTCATACTTACTGAGTTGCTTAAACTTTCACTCATACTTACTGAATTACTTAAGCTATCGCTCATGCTTACTGAGTTACTCAAGCTGTCACTCATTGATACTGAGTTGCTTAAACTCTCACTCATGCTTACTGAGTTACTTAGACTTTCACTCATACTTACTGAGTTGCTTAGGCTATCGCTCATGCTTACTGAGTTACTTAAGCTTTCACTCATACTTACTGAGTTGCTCAAAATCTCACTTTGTGATACGGAGTTACTTAGACTTTCACTTAAAGATCTTGAACCGTTTCGTGACAAGGATTGACTAGTACTTCTAGAAATACTTTCTACAAATGATGTTGAAACACTTTCTGATGTACTTATAGAGTACGATATACTTTCAGAATGTTTTGATCCACTCATATATTCAACTTGAGTAGTTCCATTCTTATTAATATTATTCATTACACTAGCAACTGATGCTTTACCGTTATTTTGTTCACCAATTGTAGTTCCGACGCTATAGGTAGTCCCATTTACACTACTTTGATTATTTGTAAAATAATTTGATTCTCTAGTTATACCATCGTTAGTTACTATGACATTAGTGTTAGTGGCATCTACAACAGCATTACTATCTGTAGCATACGTAGTACCACTGCTTGTATTTAAAACTACATAATCTGGATCATCAATGTTAACTACATTTTCCGATCCTCCAAAGTAAATATTTTGATTACCAGAAAATTTGGTGGCTGTTCCAGAATTAAAGGTAACTATATTATTTGAACTTCCACTAGCAAAATAAATATTTGCTCCGCTAGTACTCAAGTTAATGTATGAATTTTCACCAGCAATAAACCTACCGTTGCTATTAGTTAAGGCAATATTCCCAACATTATTCCAGATCTGACCACCAGAATAGCCACTATAAGTATTATTGATTTCTAAAGTAGCATTTTTACCAACTTCTACAGCATGTTCTCCATTATTTGCTAACATTGCAACATCATATGGTGACATACTATTATTAATAATCAAACTTGCATCGTCATCAACGATTAAATCATTTCCAGCATAAATTAAAGTACCATATCCAACGAAATTAGCTGAGCTTGTGTAATAAGTATTGCCATTATATTGGTACGAACTTACACCATCAATGGTAGTATGTCCTTGAACTTCAAAAGTTTTTAAATAGCCACTTGGAGCAAAAGTATCAGCCATAACTGCTGCACCGCCGGTAGCATGCACATTATCATATATTAAGGTCTCTGCTCCTGAACCAGTAAGAGCAAAGCCACCTCGCTCATTAGCTGTATAAAGATTAAGAGATTTAACAATTGTCGTCGTTTTACTTGAAGTAGAGTCATTAAGCCAGTTATTAAGCCAAATACAATTGTCTCCTAAGTTAAGATCGTGACCTTTACCCTCAATAGTAAGATTACGTGGTGGAATTTGAAGATCTCCCATTCCAGATTGACCTAAATCAATATTATCGGTCAATCGAATAAGACTAATATTTGAATTGTTAAGTGCAGTTTGAAATTCAGTTCCATTACTTACTTCAGCCGTGTTTTCATTAACTCCAGTATTCGCTTGGTCTACACTAGCAAAAACATTATTCAAATTTAATTTATTGATTGACTGGCTTTTGCTATCAGTCGTATTTTTATTAAAAACAACTGGTATTTGAGGGGCCATTTCAATAATTTGTCCATTACTTAGGCTAAGACTATTTACATTATTAATACTATTTTGTTTTTCCAAAATAGTATTAGAGGACACTCTAGTATAGTTTGTTTTTCCTAAATTAGTATTATTATTGTCATGTGAAATACTAGAAACTGTTTCACTTGTTTTTTCATGATTTGATAAACTTTTACTATCTCTAAGATGTGACTGAGATACTTTTCTTTTTTCCGAACCCAAAGATGCTTTTTTTACGTGAGAATTATTTAATGAGTGAAGTTCAGATGTACTCTGAGAATAACTCAGTGATTGTTTTAAAGATGTAGATGTACTTTGAGAACGACTTAATGATTCTTTCAAAGAAGAAGAAGTGCTTTGAGATATCAATAAACTTCTCGAATTAAAATTAGATATACTTTGTGCTTCGGAATTACTAATACTTACTTCTTTTCCCTTTGACTTACTGTTTATTTTATTATTTGCATCTATTTGAGTACTAGTAGACACAGAGCCAACGATTTGTGATTTAGGATCAACAGAATTTTTTGCAGCATATACTCGATCATTTAGAAAAATAGCTGGTCCACCAATACCAGTTCCTAAAATTGCTGCTAATCCAGCCAGTTCTTTAAAATAAACGTTTGGATCATCTCCATTTTTTAGTTCATTAGGATCTATATACTTATTTCCTTGTTTCTGATTCTTTCTTAAATTTTCTTTTCTCATACCTATTCCCTAATTTGCATATTAAATTACACCAAATATTAATATTAATAATTCATTACATACACAAGTTATTTTTATTTGATATAATAAATCTCTTAAATACTAGTTTTATCGTTTATTAAAATGAATTTATATAATCATCAATACGTTTTTACATAACTAATGTAATACATGTAACATAACAAATCAACGATAATGTAATTTTTACTAAGTTTAAACTAAAAATAATATATGTGTCTAGAAAAATTTAAAATAAAAAACACTGATAATCATCATCACGATAATGATATAGTCCTACTTTAGTAGACAGTACAAATATATAAAGTACTATCTATGAAAG
>NZ_AYZG01000003.1 GCF_001436695.1 Lactobacillus taiwanensis DSM 21401 | reverse complement strand
TGTGCAGTAATCGTGCTACTGCTGTTGGCGCATTTAGCAGCAGAGATGTTGTCTGTACTAAGATTCTTTACAATTATGTCGACCAAGGTCTATTAGATATACATAATTACGACTTGCCTGAGAAGCTTAAACGCAATACTAAGCTTCATCGTGTTCGCAAAAATAAGAAAAAGCTTGGTAGAAGTATTGAAGAACGTTCAAAAGAAATTAGTGAACGTAATGAATTCGGTCATTGGGAATGCGATTTGGTTCTCGGACATAAAACTAAAGATGATGAGGTATTGTTAACTCTATCTGAGCGCATGAGCCGTGAGTTTTTAATTCTTCGTATTCCTGACAAGACTTCTGTCAGTGTTATGCAGGCCTTTAAAGAACTCCAAAGGCAATACAGCGAACATTGGAATGATATTTT
>NZ_AYZG01000024.1 GCF_001436695.1 Lactobacillus taiwanensis DSM 21401 | reverse complement strand
GCTGCTTGATAGATTAGATCTAATTCTCTTTCAAAGATTTCATCTGGTGTATGATATGCCAATATCTTTCTTGGTAAAGAGTTGCACCAGATTTCAATGTCTATGATGTCTTGTAGTGAATAATTGTCTATTGCCTCTCCCTTAGGAATAAATAGTCCATTATGTCTTTCAACGGTTCCTTTGTCACAAGATATATAAGGATGAGGATAATAAACTAAAGTATTTGATATGTCTTCGAAAAATAAAAAATAAATAACAAAAAACTGATCCTCTTTATTATAAACATTGAGAATCAGTTTTTTAATAGTTTATAGGCTAAAAGCACATATTATTTTGCTTAAAGCTCATTACTTCTAAAGTTACGTAAAAATTTCTTAGTCTTTTCTTTTTGTGGATCGTTAAAGATCTGTTGTGGAGTTCCTTGTTCAGTAATAACTCCATCGCTCATGAAGACAACTTGATCAGAAACGTCGCGTGCAAATCCCATTTCGTGAGTAACAATGACCATTGTTAAACCAGTCTTGGCTAGTAATTGCATAGTATTAAGAACTTCACCAACCATTTCTGGATCTAGAGCACTAGTAGGTTCATCAAAGAGTAAGACTTCTGGATCCATTGAAATTGCTCGAGCAATTGCTACACGTTGTTGTTGTCCACCAGATAACTGTTGTGGCTTAGCAGTAAGGAAAGGATCCATGCCGACTTTCTTTAAGTTTTCAATGGCAACTTTTTTTGCTTCTTCTTTAGAGCGACCAAGAACCATTTCTTGGCCGATCATGCAGTTTTGAAGCACGTTTTTATTATTGAATAAATTGAATTGCTGGAAAACCATTCCAACCTTTGAACGAAATTGGTTACGATCAAAATGAGGATCAAGAATGTTTTTGCCATGGAATAAAATTTCTCCACTGCTTGGTTCTTCAAGAAGGTTGATACATCTGAGCATGGTTGACTTACCACCACCAGATGGTCCAATAATGGTCATTACTTCCCCCTTGTTGATATTAAAAGAAATATCTTTTAATACTGTGTGATCACCATATTTTTTTTGTAAATGTTGCACTTGTAAAATGTTTTCTTCGTTATTATTGTTCATGTTCAAATCCAGTCTCCTTTGGATCTTCTATTTGTAATTGGTTAGCCATTAAATTGTAGTTTTTTGGACCTTCAAGTTTCTTTTCAATGAAGTTAAAGATTCTAGTAATAGAGAATGTCAAGATTAAGTAGATCATTGAAATGATGAAGTAAGTTTGGAAGAATTGGAATGTTTGACTGGCAACAGTTGTACCAACAAAGAACAATTCTGAAACAGAGATAATACTTAATACTGAAGTATCCTTAATGTTAACAATAAATTCGTTAGTAATAGATGGTAAACAATTTCTAATGGCTTGAGGTAAAATAATATGCCACATTTGTTGTGAGTGTGTCATACCGATTGCAGAAGCTGCTTCGAATTGACCTTTAGGAGTGGCATTAATACCACCACGAATAACTTCGGCTAGGTAAGCTCCAGTATTAATTGAAACAATTACTAAAGCAGCTACAGTACGGTTTAAGTTGAGGTGCCATAATTGGGCAATTCCGTAGTAGATAACAGCAGCTTGAACCATCATAGGAGTTCCACGGAATACTTCAATATAAACAGCTAAAATCCAATCAACTATCTTTAGGCCCCACTTTTTACCAGCAGACTTAGGAGTTGGAATAGTTCTAACAATACCTACAAGTAAACCAATGAAGAAACCAACGATAGTACCAACTAAGGCAAGAAGAAGTGTCATACCAACACCGCCAAGGATCATTGAACCATAGCGATGCATAATTGACATAAACCAATTTTCTTTCTTGTTGCCCCCAGCTTGAGGTTGTTCTTTTACAGCATCAGCCATTAATTGGTCGCGCTTTTTATTAGAAATACCATTTAAAATGCTATTAACTTGGTTAAGTAACTCAGTATTGCCTTTCTTAACACCAATTGATGTAATTGAATCATCGTGATCAACTTTGAAACCTTGCATTTTGTTTAAGTTAACGGCAACGATGTTAGGGTTAACTGTCTTGTAACTTTTGTATTCAATATCTTCTGCAACATAACCATCAATAGTACCTGATTGTAAGCTTTGACGCATTGCAGAAAAGCTTCTCATTGCTGGTTCGCGTTTAGCACCATGAAGTTGCTTAATCAGGTCATAGTGTAATGTACCTTGTTGTGCAGTTAATTTTGCGCCTTTAAAATCATTTAAACCTTTTGCTCGAGCAAATTTTCCGTTTCTGCTTGTGATAACTACGAAAGTACTTTTTCTATATGGTTTAGAGAAGTTGATTGCTTTTCTACGTTCAGCAGTAGGAGACATGCCAGCAATGATTAAGTCAATCTTTCCAGAAGTTAAAGCTGGTAATAAACCATCCCATTCAGTTTTTTCTACTACAACTTTACGATGTAATTTTTTGCCGATGATTTTTGCAATTTGAACATCGTATCCATTTGCGTATTGCTTAGAGCCGTCGATTGGAACAGCGCCGTTTTTGTCTGTTGTTTGAGTCCAATTGTATGGAGGATAGTTAGCCTCCATACCAATTTTTAAAGGCGCTTCTTTTTTAGCTGCTTGAGTTTGATTAGAATTAAAACTAAAACCAATCACTAAACTTAAAATTAAGGCTAATAAAGCACTAAACCATCTTATTTTTGACTTCACTTTGAAATACCTCCAAAAATTATTTCAAATAAAGCCAATACAATAAAAGCGAAAAAACCTCGTTGTTTACCAAAAACAACGAGGTTTGTAAAAATCATCAGTAATTAAACCAAATCATATAGCGCTCCCTGGGGACGACCAGGACAGTATGTAAGATATGCTCTTACATCCCAACAAATTAACCTCACGAAAGAAAATTTGTTTCGGCAATAATCCTAAAACTTATTATCATTGCATTCGTGTGCTCAAATAAATCTTGTGACTCTTGCAACCTCTATTGCATTGGGAATTTATTTAACTGATAAAAAGACTAAACGATTTTTAATCTTTTGTCAAATAAAGCCATGATTTTTTTTGATATCTTTTTTCTTAATGTCAGAAACATAAGGATTTCCCGCAACTATAAATCTTAATTTCTTCTGAGCCCATTCTGGATCTGATTGATTAATTCCGACTCTTGGCAAAGCAATAATTTTTTCGATTTTGCGTTTATGATTAATGTCAATATCAAAAGGAGAATCCTCTAAACGAGATAAGTCCCATTTTCTACTTGTGATACCCAAGGCTTGCATCATTTTACCAGGCCCATTAGTCAGAAGGCGGCCAGTCTTTCCATTTCTATTTTTAGTCATTGTCTCAATTCCAGTTATTGGGTCAATTGCTCTGATTAAAACTCCTTGTGGCTCTCCTTCTTCTTGGCAAGCAACATCAAAGAAAAAATATTGTCTTTGCGAATAAATGTATAGGCTGCCTCCTGGTCGATATAAGCCTTCGTTTGCTTGGCTTCGTCTCCCGCCATAAGAATGTGCAGCGCGGTCTTTTACGCCAACATAAGCTTCTGCTTCAACAATTGTACCCGATAAAATTTCTTTTCCATTGTTAAAGGATAAAGTGCGTCCTAATAGATCCTTACTAATTTCGCTAGTAGATCTATTAGTAAAAAAGTCTTTGTAGTTCATGTTAGTTCTTCTTTCTAAAAAAGTTGTACACTCATAATTGAAAGTAAATATATTTTATTTAGAAGGAGTATGTAAAAATGAGTGAAATAAAAGTCATTAGGATATATGATCATGAACAACCTGAAGGGTATCGAATTTTAGTAGATCGTTTATGGCCTCGAGGGATGAGTAAGGTGAGAGCGCATTTAGATGAATGGGACAAACAAATTGGTCCAACAAATGAGCTAAGAAAATGGTTTAATCATGAAGATGATAAATATCCTGAATTCAAATCTAAGTATATAGCTCAATTGAAAGCTAATCCAGTCACAGCAGCTTTTGTTAAAGATGTAAAAGAAAAATTAGCCAAAGGAAATGTTTTATTTTTATACGGTGCGAAAAATAAAAAGCACAACCAAGCGGTTGTACTTAAAGAGTTTGTTGATAGTCAATTAAATTAAGGCATTTTTTTGCCATGTACGTTTTGACGTATATAGTGAAAAATAATTGTTATGATAACTGTGCCAAAAACAATTCCAGCAAAAATTGCGTCGGGTACTTTAAAGTTTAGTGGTGGAAGTGAAATAAGCAGTTTAGCTGCAATGATTGAAATTAGCACGTAGGCCATTGTTTGAAGTTCAGGAATGATTTCCATTAGTTTAATGATAACTTCTGCAACACCACGCATACATAAAATACCAATCATTCCGCCAACTAATACTACAACTGGGTTATTTGACATTGCTAGTGCTGCTAAAACTGAATCAATTGAAAAAACGATATCCATTGATTCAATTGAAATAACTGTTCTCCAAAATAAAGAAAGATGATGTTTCTTTATTTTAGAGTGCCTTTTTTTATGAGTATTTTTGGCCTTTTCTTTTTGAGCGACTTCTTGAGGGTGCCGGACATCATAGAAATATTTATAAACTAAATAGAGTAAGTATAAGCCACCAAGTAATTTGATTTCCCAAAAGTTAATTAAGTAAGTACCAATTCCGATAACAATAAAACGAAACAGGTAGGCACCCCAAAGTCCATATACTAGAGACTTACGTTGTTCATCTTTAGTAGGTAAGACTTGTGTTTGAGCAGCTAAAACGACAGCATTGTCAACAGAAAGCAGACACTCCATTAAGATCAATGTTAGAATCATCATCCAGTCTTGCCCGCTAGTTAAGACATGTGCCCAATTATTTGCATCAAAAAAAGGTTGATAAAGTTTAATCAGCTGCATTCAAATAGCCTTCTTCAAGTTTTATTAAACGTTGTTTTTCTTCTTCTCCCATTCTATAACTTCCTACCTTGTCCGGAGCTAAAATTACACGATGACTAGGAATAAAAATTAGAGATGGGTTTAAAGCAACTGCATGAGCAACCGTTCTAACCGATGTAGAGCCATTGACAGCAGATGCTAGGTCATTATAGGAGATGGTTGTTCCATAAGGAATATTTTCAATCATTTTAACAATTTGATTTTGAAAGGGAGTTCCGAAACTTGAATAGTCAATTGGGACAGTAAAAGAACGACGTTTGCCTGCAAAATATTCTTTGAGTTGTTGCACATAAGGAGCTAATTTTTTTGAATCCTGAATAAGAAGGTGGTTAGGATAAAATCCTAAAATCGAAGATTCAATATTACTATTTTTAGAACCAACAAAAGCTAGTCCTAAGTCACTAATAACTATTTCATAGATCCATGGCTTAATTTTAACAAAATCATAGTAAAAAACTTTTGCTTGAGCAAGTGGCATTTAATCTTAACCCTTCTTTTAATTAATATATTAGCTCTAACTTATATTATATAGCAAAAAATAACAGAAAGAGTAATTGATGAATTAAATAAAATGTTAGTTAAGATAATATCGGTTATATATATAATTTGTCAAATACTTTTTCGGCATCTGAAATAATTGTTGAAACTTCCTCAGGTGCAGGAACGATGGTATTATTGATAACCCAGACCTTTGCATTCGGCTTTTTATAAGCAAGAAGTTGAGCAAAAGGATAAACAACAAAACTGGTTCCAGCAATAATAACTAAATCGCTATTTTGAATATTTTTTATTGAATTAATTAAAATATCCTCATTAATCGGCTCCCCATATAAGACAATTCCAGGTCGAATGATGCCATTATCTTTTTCATGAAAATATGATTTTTTGTATTCATCATAAGAAATTCTTTCATAACATTTTGTACAAAAAATGTTGTAAAGATTACCATGAAATTCGATTACATGTTTATTGCCTGCTTTTTTATCTAGACCATCTACGTTTTGAGTAATTAAAATACCATTTTTATTGCAACTAGCGGCAATTTTTTTATGAATGATATTTGGTTGAGCATTTGGAAAATACATATTTTCCATTACAAATTGATGAAATTTAGCTGGTTCATGAAAAAGAGTATCTTCACTTAAAATTTGTTCTGGGCTTTCCGAAATCCCATTGTAAATTCCATTTTTTGAACGATAGTCAGGAATATGCGATGGAGTTGAAACGCCGGCACCGGTTAAGTAAGTGACATAATGAGCTGCATTAAGATCAGCTTGAAGTGCAGCAATTTGCTTATCTAAACTCATAATTAAAACCTCCTACTATTATTAATTTTCAGCTAAGTCAATTATAGAATGATGAGAGGAAAAGGGGTATTTGTTATAATTGAAATAGAAATTTAACGATAATTTATAAATTTTAGAAGGAAAAATATGTCACTTTTATATATTACTTTTGATATTTTGCTGATTGGCTATATTTTTTATAGTTGGTATTGGCAAGCGAACATTGATTATAAGGCTCGTTTTAGGAGTTCATCTGTTATTTGGGCTTTAATTTTTTTATTGATTGGTTTTTACTTAGATTACTTTACTGATCCAACATTACTCATGAATATCTTTATTGCAACATTTTTACTAATGAGTATTATCGATGGTGTTAGTGGCTTAGCTAAGAAACGATTAGTAGTAAGTGGATATTTTAAACGCACTGTTAAGTATACTGATATTGTTCATGTAACCTTGATTACTGTTCCCAATCCTAAAAAGCCAACTGTAATGGCTATCTTTCAGACCAATAATCGGCAAGCGTACTATTTGCGATTCTCTCAACAAATTAATGATGTAATTATAAATATTAGAAAATATTTAGGATCAAATGTTGGGATTGAGGTTCAATCCATAATGTAAGAAATACTAAGAGCACAAAAAATGTCTGGGAAAAAAGTCTGCTTTTAGTTAATCTCGGACTTTTACTCAAAAGAAAAATCCTATTAAATCAAGGTTTATCAATACCAAGATTTAGTAGGATTTCTTAATTTCTGAGTTTCTTCCCAGACACTTTTTTATAGAATTGGTGAAAGTAATCTAGAAAATGCTTGTTTAAAACGAAGATAACGAGACCAATTTGTAGTAATATCTAAGGTTAACTCACTACATTTTTCTAAATCTCTTTCAAAAATGCAATTTAATTCCCAGGTAATATTTTTATCGTAAAAAATAGCATCAGCTTCAAAATTTAAGCTATATGACCGGAAATCTTGGTTCATTGATCCAACTGCTGAAAAGCGATCGTCAACCATGACAGTTTTAGCATGAATAAAGCCACTATTGTAAACGTAGATTCTAATTCCTTCATGTAGCAAGTAGTTGGCATACCATTGCGTTGCGCGATAAATGAAGGGATGATCAGGCATTGACGGAATCATAATGCGTACATCTACTCCTGAATGGGCTGCAATAACCCAAGTAGCAATCATTGGATCATCTGGAACAAGGTAGGGGGTTTGAATCCATAATGTTTTTCTTGCCATCATCATCATTCGAATCATACCGTTACGTAAGTAAGGAGTAGAGGTATCTGGCCCGTCTGAAACAATTTGTGTGGCTACATCATCTTCTGTGAGTTTATTTTCTTCAATTTTTGGAAAAAGTTTTTCATTAAAAGAGATTGTCTCTCCTTTATCTGTTATTGAAGCATTCCAATCCATTACAAAACGCTCTTGAAGTAACAATGATGCAGAACCGACAATTCTAAGATGAGTATCACGCCAGTAGCCAAATTTCTTACTTTTGCTTACATATTGATCGCCGACATTAAAGCCACCGGTCCATGAAATTTTGCCGTCTATAACTACGATTTTTCGGTGAAGATGATAATTCATACGGTATTTTTTTATCATATTTTGAGAAGTGATAAAGGCGGCTACTTCGCCACCTAGATCAGTTAAAGGCTTGAACCATGTTTTTGAAGCTCCAGGCGAACCCCATGGATCATAAATAAGTCTGACTTTAACACCTTCACGAGCTTTTTTTATTAGAAGATTAAGAAATTTGTTCCCTAAATCGTCGTTCATAAATGAATAATATTCAACGTTAATAGTTTCTTGGGCCTCTTCGATGTCTTTAAAAAGTCGTTTAAACTTTTCTTCTCCATCTGTATAAAAACTAATTTTATTATTTTTGGAAAGTGGAGAATCGTGTTTGAAGTTGAAATAATCTATTAAAATTTTAGCCTCTTTAGAAGTATCAGTTGGCCCCGCAGCTTTAGGAATACGCGGGATCATTTTATTTACTTTATCAAGACCAATATGCTTTTGGTTATTAATAGCAAAGAGATTCTCTTGTGACAGACCACGTCCAATAAAGCCATATAGAATAAAACCAAGTACAGGGAAAATTAATAAAATGATTAACCAAGCCCACGAGGTTGCAACAGATCTTTTTCTGTGGAATACAACGTAAAAGGCTAAAAGGGTATTAACTGCCCAAAGAAGAGCCCAGAATTCATTCGAAAAAATAAGTATCCCCCCTGTTAACTTAGTTGTTATCGTCGTTATGTCTGCCGAAGATAAGGATAAGTCTAAATAATTGTAACATGCTTGTTAAAACAGCAGCTACGTAAGTTAAGGCAGCCGCAAATAGTACTTTGCGAGCTATCGGCATTTCTTGTGGATCTAAAATAGCACCATTGTTTAACATGCGTAATGCACGATGTGAGGCGTTAAACTCAACGGGTAGCGTTACTACTTGGAATACAAGAACTAAAGCAAAGCACCAAATACCAATTTTAATTAATGTTTGATTCATTCCTAAGACTAGACCTAAAAGAATTAATGGCATTGACAAGTTAGAGCCTAGAGAAACGATTGGAACTAAGGCAGAACGCAGTCTCATTGGAGCGTAATCACTGGCATCTTGTAGAGCATGTCCTACTTCGTGAGCAGCTACACCAACAGCTGCAATCGATGAAGAATTATAGACAGATTGAGAAAGGCTCAAAACTTTATTAGTTGGATTATAATTATCAGTCAAATTACCCGCAACTTCACGAATCTCTACTTCGTAAAGACCTGCTTGATCTAGAATATAACGTGCAGCTACTTTTCCTGTGTAGTTACCATGATTTTGAATTTGATCATAGCGGTTAAAGGTTGAATTAACATTCATTGAGGCCCAGCCTGAAATTGCTACACCTAAGATAATCATCCAAAAATATGGATCATAAAAAATGGCATATAATACATAGTTGTTTTTCTCTCTTTATAAAATTATTAATCTGTTAACTTCAAGAACTTGTTAATAATATTAATCACAAAGGGATTGTCATGCAAAATACTGTGTTCAGCTGCATCTCCTCGAACTTCTACTTCTTGGAAAGAATGAGCAACTGGAGCAAGAATATAGCGAATCGACTTAGCTGATACAACAGATATAAAGCGGTCGGTATTTGTTTCGTCTAAAATATTTCCGTAAATATTTAAAACTGAAATATCGGGATTGAAGCGTCTTTGATTAAATAGCATCCCTAAGTAAGAAGTACTCATTAAAATTGGACGTCCCTTTTCATTAAGGCGGTTAACATTCGGTAAATCTCCTAAGTACATTACTCCATCAAACGGGCCAGCAATTAATGCACAGTGATCTAAGTGAGGAAAGTTTTTTCTTAAACTAGTCTTCATTTCAGCTTTTATTACTGAGGGTGCACCTAATGAATGAGCAACTGCACTATATTTTTTAAAATGATATCTTTTGCTTAAGTAAGAAAGGGCAGCACGTAAGTAATATGAAGTAGCATAAACGCCAGCGATTCGATCTTTAAATATTAATTGAACAATTGGCTGCTTATCAGCTGTCCAAGTACCTTCTAAGATGAAATTTCCAAAAGGATCAATAGTTGCTTTTAGAAATTTGTCTGTATTTTTAGCTTTACATGCTGCTTCTACCATTTTGTTCGTTGTATAGTCTCCACCTCGAAAGCCATGAACATAAAAAATTGGTATTTGTTCGATAGTAAAGTCTGGGTCTTCAATAGTGGAGCTGTCTTCAACTTTTCTTTTGTGTATTCTAAGTAGCCAACGAGTAGGAGTAAAGGTAGCCATTAAACCTAAGACTGACATTCGGGCAATACTAGGTTCCTTATTTTTATGCTTATTATTTTTTTCAACTTCTTCACTATACTTTTTTTGAATAAAAAACATACTCTTCCTCCTTTCTGCTAGCATTAGCGTTAAAATTATTCTAACATTTTATAGTCGTTAGTAGGGAAGAGAGATTAAATATGAAATTTTACGCAGTGAAAAAAGGGCGTACACCTGGTGTTTATCGAACATGGGAAGATGCTAAGAAACAAGTGGATGGTTATTCAGGAGCAGAATATAAATCATTTGCTAAAATTACGGATGCTACTGAATATTTGAATTGGAATAAAGAGACACAACCAGATGTTGTAAAGGAAGATTCTTTAAATAGGGCAATTGAAAAAATTAAAGCTAATAGTATTTCAAAAGCTAAAAGTGCAAAGGTACATCAGGCTGCCTCCAATGGATCATCTGAATATTTCGCAACTATCTATACTGATGGTGGATCAAGAAATACCGGTGTTCATAAAGGTGGTCATGTTAATAAAACCGATAAAGCTGCGTGGGCTTACTTAATTGAATGGACAGATGGCCGTACCTATGGTTCTGGTGGAGAATTTGGTGCAACTAACAATAAGATGGAGTTATTGGGTTTGATTAATGCTTTAGAAAAGTTAATAGAACTTGGTTTTAATGAAAAACGTCTCTTGTTTGTTTTAGATTCCCAATATGTTTTAAATGGAATTAATAAGCACTGGATTGAAGGCTGGAAGAAACGTGGCTGGAGACGATCGAATGGGCCTTTGATTAACGCTAATGAATGGAAGAGATTAGACAGTTTGTTAGGTAGTTTTCCAGATAGTACATTTAGCTGGACTAAAGGACACGCGGATAACGACGGAAATATTTTTGTTGATCATGAACTAAATCGATACATGAATAAGATGAAATAAAAGTTTAAAAATTCGTAATATTATAAATAGCGACTATAATAAGAATTGAAAGTGCATAAATTAATTTAAATGAGGTGATATTATGAAAAAGTTTTTTAAAGTAATTGGTATTGGTACAGCAATTTGCACGGCTGTTGGTGTAGCTGTAGTAGTAACCAAGAAAATTATAGATAAAGTTAATAATAATGATGATGTAGTTGAAGATGAAGATCCAGAATTTGTAGACGAAGAAACTGCTGAAAATTCTGAAAAATCTGATACAACTAAAACAGAATAATTATTAAAATCCGCTTGATAAACAAAAAAAGTCTGCAAATTGCAGACCTTTTTTGATGCACTTTTACTAGTAGTTGCTATAATAATAAGTGAAAGACTAGAACGCACGCAGGTACTAGTTTTGACGACGGAGACGGCTATATTTAGCCGTCTTTTTTCTTAATTTATTTTAAAATAATTGCACCGCCGAAAATATTTCTAAACCAGTTAACAATAGAATCAATTAACTTTTGGAACCAGTTGCGGGTTTCCGGGGTATTGAATTTTGAAAAAATGTTTTTAGCACCAGATTGAATTTGGTCAGTTAATTGACCAGCTTGTTGCTGGAAATTTTTATCTTTTAAGGCACCAGAATTTTTGACCTTAATTAAAACATTAATAATTTGCTCTTTTTGGTCGTTGTTAATTGTGTCACCAAGATGATTAATATTAATTTGATTATTAACAATATCTCTAATTTGACTATTAGAAATATTTTGACCTTGTTTAGCCATTTCCTTTTTAGCTCCAGCAATAGCATTATTTAATTGGGCATCTGAGTAGCCTTCTTTACTCTTATTTTGGTTAGTAATTTTACTCAGGGTATTCATTTCTGTTTGTGCAGCATTAATTTGGCTTTGATTTAATGAATTGCCATTTTTAGCATAAGCGGCATATACGCCTGCTAAAGCACCAGATCCATCAATTGGAGTAGCAGAAGTGACATAAATATCAGCGTCTGAAATACCAGCAGTTAAAGCGGCATTTTTATATTGATTAGCAGTAATTGTTGTAATGTTATTGTGACCATTATAAGGTAAAATATGAACATTAATTCCACTACCAGAATTGGTCTTTTGGACCATTGCACTTGACCAGACACCAGAATTGTTGGTGAAGTCATAGCCAGAAGGGTTAAGGTATTTGACAAGATCAGACCCAGTAATTGTGATAGTAGTGTAGTTAGCACCATTTAATGATTGTGTTAGGGTATTAATTGTTCCTTGTTTTTGAGAAGAGGTAAGAGATGTACCTAATGTTACAACAGGAGTATTGTTATCATCTGCTTTTGCAGTTTTATTATTAGCAAAAGTGGCTAAGCTTAAAAATCCACTTGTTAGAATAGCTAGAAATGCAATTAGTATTTTTTTCATAATAATTATTCTCCTTATGAAAGATACTCATTTTAATGGCTATATTATAACCTAAATAATCAAGTGAATTATGTAAATAAGTATTAAGATGCTATAATCATAAGCAAAAGGAGGCAGACGCCGTGTTACGCCAGCCAATGTTAACGGTAATTATGCCTGTCTATAATATGGAAAAATATTTAGGTCGGGCGCTTGAAGCTTTAACAAAACAAAAAGATAGAAATTTTAAATTATTAATTGTTAATGACGGATCAAAGGATAAGACTCGCGAAGTAGCTGAGCAATATCGTGATCGGTTTCTTTATTTTGATATTATTAATAAAAAAAATGGTGGTCTTTCTGACGCTAGAAATGTCGGAATGACACATGTAACTACACCATATTTTACTTTTCATGATGGAGACGACTGGGTTGATCCTGGTTATACCACTTTTTTTGTCAGAGCCTTTGACGAACATCCTGATGTTGATATTGTCTCTTGTGGTTTTTGGATTGATTCAGAAAAGCGTCATGAAAGCCATCCAGTAGGAAATAAGACTAGTGGTGGCTTAATTGATAAAAGAGAAGCATATTTAAAAATGACTAATGTCTTTGGGTCACCTGTTAAGGGATATACCTGGAATAAGGGATATAAAATTAACATCGTAAAGAAATATCATTTGCATTTTGTAGAAGATTTGGCATTTATGGAAGATCAAATATTTAATGTTAAATATGTATCTTTAACTAATGGCTTTTACTATAGTTCGACACCTTATTATCATTATTGGCAAAGAGCTGATAGTATGGTTCACGATCTTAATCCCAAGAAAATACCAGATAATTTTAAAGCAAATTATCGTGTTTGGCGTCAAATAATTAAAAGTTTGATGGCAGAGCGTGAGGCTCAAAAAGAAAGTAAAAAAATTGCTAAAAAAGCATCTCTAAATGATTTTGATCATCAAGATTTATAAAAAATAATAGTTAAAAGGGTTCAATATGAAAATAAAAGTTAATGGGGTTGAAATTTATTATCAAAAATTGGGTAAAGGACATCCCTTAATTTTATTACATGGACATCATCAAGACGGTGGAGTATTTGATAAGTTAGTCGCTCCACTCTCTTTGTATTACACAGTTATTGTGCCAGATATGAGAGGACATGGCTTAAGTGAAGGACAAGCTAGTGAGCATTATCAAACTGAAGTAGAAGATTTAAGAGCATTTATTACTGAGCTTAAATTAAACAAACCTTATATTTTGGGCTTTGGTTCAGGAGGTCTAGTAACACTATCTTTAGCGGCTCAAGCGTCTGATTTAGTTTCTAAAATCATTGTTGCTGGAACTTACGTTAATGGTAATGGTGTAAATGCCAAGCATATTGCTGTTAATACAATTCGTGGATTTTTTAAGGGAGATCGAGATAGTAAAGTGGCTTTAACAGAAAGTCATATTCCTGTTGAGACTCTAAAAAGAATTGAAACGCCAACGTTGTGTGTTGTAGGAGAAAAAGACTGGGTTAAGGTTGAACACGTTCGTTGGTACAGCCAACTATTACCTAATTGTCGTTTGGTTTTAATGCCTCGGCAAACGCATTATAGTTATGTTGTTCATAGCTTGAAATTATTAGATTTAATTAAAGATTTTTGTAAAGAGAGCTAGAAGATGCTCTCTTTCTTTTTTTGAATTAGGTAGAATTAGTATATAAAGTAGTGATATTGGAAAAGCAGAAGGTTAAAAAGATGACAAAATAGTAGTTCAAGGAATGAACGGCGAGATGTCAGGAGATGGTGATACGATTTCCATTAAACATGCATCTCCCTTATTTGTAGGCAAACGTGAAATAGTGTTAGATATTCATAGTTTGCAAGCCGTTGTATAAAAAAGCTCATTTATTGATTAACAGTTTTCTAAAATTAGTTCCTAAGGGTGATAATCCAATGATTTATCAAACGGCAAGTTTACATCAGATGAGAAAAGATGAATTAGCTATTGTGTTGAGAGCATATGAAAATACAAATCCATAAGATGCGGAAAATTTTTATATTTATGTTGTTGGTCGTTCAGATCAAATTAAGGCAGCTGAAAAGAATCATTTATAATCTATAACTGAAAAGTAGAGCAAAATAGGAATTTTTCGTTATAATAAGAATAGCTGTTAATTTTACAAGGAAGGGCAAATTAATGAAAAAAGAAGAATTGCATGAAATGTTGCACCCAATGAAATTAATCGGACTTGGTGGAAACCAAGCCCTAGCAGAAAGAATTGCGGCTGCTTTGGATAAGCCATTACTTGAAACTGCTGTTCAACACTTTAGTGACGGAGAAATTCAAGTAAACATTACAGAAAGTGTTAGAGGCTGTGATGTCTACGTAATTCAATCTATTCAAGATCCAGTGAATGAAAACTTCATGGAACTAATGATTGTATTGGATGCTTTACATCGTGCATCTGCTCACTCTGTTAACGTAGTAATTCCTTATATGGCGTACTCTCGTCAAGACACTAAGAATCGCTCCCGTGAACCAATTACTGCCAAATTACTGGCTAACTTGCTTCAATTGACTGATATTGCTGACTTAATTGTCGTTGACTTACATGCATCTCAAATTCAAGGTTTCTACAATATCCCAGTTGACCACTTACATGCTATGCCAATCTTAGCTCAATACTTCTTAGATAATGGTATTGCAAGTAAGGAAAATGATGATGTAGTAGTTGTTTCTCCTGATCACTCTGGTGCAAAGCTCGCTCGTACTTTTGGTTCATACTTCGATGCTCCAATTGCTATTGTTGATCAACGCGGTGCACGTTATGATGCAGAAGCTCATGATATGATTGGGGACGTTAAAGACAAAACAGTCATTATCGTTGATGACTTGATTGATACTGGTTCTAGAATTGCCTCTTCAACTAGATCAGTTTTAGCTGCTGGTGCTAAGAAAGTTTATGTTGCTGCAACTCACGCACTACTTTCTCAAAATGCAATCGATGTATTGAACGAATTGCCAGTAGAACAAATCGTAGTAACTGATACTATTAAGCATAAGAAGTACCCAGATAGAATGGTTCGTTTATCTGTAGCACGTTTACTTGCTAAAGGTATTGATTACATTTACAACGATAAATCAATCCACCAAATCTTTGATGAGCAAAACAGAATTCAAGGATAATTCACATTTTATTTCAATATTTTTAAAGAGCAGAAAACTAGTATAATTACTAGTTTTCTGTTCTTTTTATTTGCAATAAATTTTATCCTATTGTTGAATGCTCACCAATGTTAATATATTATTAAGCAAAAATTAATATAAATAAAGTGTCAAAGATGAAGAAAGTATTTCAGATTCAGCTATATCTAAATATTTTGATAGCTATAATTATTTTAATTAGTTATCACACAGTTAAAGATTGGATTTACCTTGGAATTTTAGTTGCAGCAGTTTTAGTAAGTAAAAATAAAAAGATTTCTCAGCTAATAAATACGGTACTTATACCAATGATTTTTATCGAACAAGTTAGAGACTTGGGTAATATTCTCATGCAGCATCTTTCTAAGTTAACAATACTTATCTTTTGGATTTATGCTCTTGTGACCGTAATAGTATTGATTCCAGTCACAATAGTCGAGTATGGGAAAATTAAAAAGCCAATTTGGCGATTGATAGCATCAGTCTGGATGATTAATGTTGTTATTATGTATTGTCATCTTTTAACCTTAAAAAATGTAAATCCAGACGGCTTCTTAATGAGTTTAAATAAATCTGGCTTGGTTTATGCTTTAGCAATTTTAGTTTATGTCTATTTTGCTGTTAAAAGTTGGGGTTATGAATTTTACTTTAATTTACCAACTTTTAAGGGTAAAAAATTGCAGTTGCTTTCATTTATTTTAATTTTTGGATTAGCGATTTGGATTTCATTTTTTGAAGTATTTAGTGAATTTGCTCAGAGATGGCAAGAATTATTCTGGAATTGGGATTTTTCTTTACTTGATCCAACTGAACCGGTCTTTCTAAAAAACGCTTGGTCTGTCTATCTCTACTCAATAGAAGCGGGAATTGGTGAGGAAGCAGCCCGATATATAAACTTAATTTTGCTATTAGTACTTTTCAAAAATAAAAAGTGGCAAATTAATGGTGCGGTTTTAGGCAGTGCAATTCTATTTGCATTACCTCATATTGGAAATGCCTTTGCCTCAGAACTTAAGCAAACGTCACTAGCAACTGCTTTTCAAGTGATTGATACATTTGGCTTTGGGTGTTTTGCGGCTGTGCTAATTTTATATAGCGGTAAATTATGGCCGACAATGATAATCCATACACTACACGATATTCTTGTGTTTTCTGAAACTCCATTGACTCAAGATAGCGTGGACATTTTTGGCGGAAATACAGGTCAGTTTACTCATGTAATTATTAATTTAGTACTTTGGGTAAGTTTTGCCATTTTTATCTTAATTAAGAACAGAAAGTTAATAAAGCAGAATGTCCAAATCTTGACCCGAGTCCAAAAAACAGATTTGACAATTTCGTGAAGCAAGTTATAATACAAACAAATAAATAGCCATTAATTGACTATACAAGAACTTTAATTTCATAGAATAGAAATACCTCTAGTATAAGTTAAATACTAGGGGTATTTTTGTCTTTAAGGGAGGACTACAAAATTGGATGAAAAGGAGAAGCTAAAACTAAAAAGATCGCTTAAAAGCCGTCATGTAACAATGATTGCAATTGGTGGAGCAATTGGTACTGGATTGTTTTTAGGATCTGGCACAGCCATACAAAGTGCTGGCCCATCAATTATCTTGTCATATCTAGTTGTTGGAATTATTAGCTTTTTTATGATGAGAGCTTTAGGAGAACTAATTCTAGCAGATCCTGAGCAGCATTCATTTATTGAATCTGTAAAAAAATACCTTGGAAATAGAATGGAATTTGTTGCAGGCTGGACGTATTGGTTATGCTGGCTTAGTTTAGCAATGGCTGATTTAACTGCAACAGGAATTTATTTGAAATATTGGTTTAAAGACTTACCACAATGGGTAGGTCCTTTGGTAATCGTTGTTTTGTTAATGCTTGTTAACATGGTTAACGTCGGATTATTTGGTGAACTTGAAAGTTGGTTTTCAATGATTAAGGTTTTAGCTATCTTAGCCTTGATCATTACTGGAGCAATTCTACTTGTTATGCACACCAAAATTGACGGTAGAAGCGTTTCTTTAAGTAACCTGGTGAACTATGGGGGCTTTTTCCCAACAGGCTCTTGGGGCTTCTTAAAGTCATTTCAGATGGTGGTCTTTGCTTTCGTTGGAATTGAGATTGTTGGTTTAACAGCAGGTGAAACGGCTAATCCAGATAAAGATATTCCCAAGGCAATTAATACTTTGCCGGTAAGAATTGGATTATTCTACGTAGGGTCGATGATTGCTATTATGGCAGTCTATCCTTGGAACAAGATTGTTACTACAACTAGTCCATTTGTGCAGGTCTTTGGAGCAATTGGGATTCCAGCAGCAGCTGGAATTTTAAACTTTGTGGTTTTAACAGCTGCTATGTCTGCAACAAATAGTGCAATTTTTTCAACTAGTAGATCACTATATGCTTTATCTCGTGGAAATAATGCTTCTAAGCGATTTGGAAAGTTAAGTAAAAAGGCTGTGCCAAATAATGCGTTAACTTTCTCATCTTTGATTTTATTTATTGTTGTAATTCTTAATTACATTATGCCAGCACAGGTTTTTGATATCATTTCTAGTGTTTCAACGATTAACTTTATCATGGTCTGGATTATTATTATGTGGACACATTTGAAGTATCGGGCGGAAAATAAGAATAACTTGGGTAATTTTAGAATGCCAGGTTTTCCAATAACAAGCTGGTTAACGCTTATTTTTTACTTGGTAATTTTGATAATTCTAGCTTTAATACCGGCAACTAGATTGCCATTAGTAATCTCTATTATTTTCATTTTGTCTCTAGCTATTAGCTATTCTTTATTAGAAAAAAGAAAAAATAAGTAATATTACGTAACATGTAGAAGACTGACAAATAGTTTGTCAGCTTTTTATGTAGTTTTTGATGATGCAAATTATATTTTTCAGTAATGTTACTGATAGAGGATGCTGTAATAATTGAAATTAATGCTATGAAAACGCTATACTGTATAGGAATAGAATAGTAAAACGAGGAAAAGGATATGGCAAGACAAAAAAATTGGGTAAGACGACATGAGATATTGCGCAATACTTTTATGCTCCTTAAAAAGAGAGGAATGGAAAATGTATCGCTACAAATGATTGCAGATAAGTCTGGTATATCTAAATCATTACTCCAATCTTACTACCCTCATAAGAATCTTTTGATTACGGCAATTGTTACAAACTTTATGACAGCTATTTTAAAAAGTTTGAATTCGGCTGAATTTAAAGACTTAAATGAATATTCAAAAATGAAAATTTTTATTTATTTAATTTTGGAACAAGGAATTCAGGATAAGGGTGTTGAACGTGTTGTTAAAAGCATTTTAAGTGATAATGAGTCATTAGATCGCTGGAGTCAAATTCTAGATGATTGGCTTAAGAAGGAGGGAGTTAAGCATGATTTAGGAAATGATCGTCAAGTTCAGATTGGATTAAGCTTCATTGTTACTGGTGGAGGAAGTTTGTATATAAAACGTAACGAATTGAATTTAGATGCAGACCAAATTTCTGATATAATGGTAAAAACTTTTATGTCGACATTTTTGGCAATGGATGAGTCCAAGATAAATCAAGTCCTCAATGAAGCAAAATCTGTTTTACAAGAATATGAGCTCACTACTTTGACCCAGACTATTAATAAAATGTTTGACGAGTAATGTTAAGGAGGATCTAGGAAATGGCGGTACGCACACGCAGTGAGATGCGTAGGATTGATCAGGCTCAAACTGTGCATGATAAAAGATCCTTTGGAATTGCGATTTTTACAATTGTAGTTTTATTTTTTAGCTTAGTGACTTTTATGAATCCGATTTTTATGAAAAGTCAAATTGCAAAGGAAAGTAATGGAGTTGTAGCTGAACGATATATAAATCAAAAGTTTGATAATTTTGCGGCAACAATTGGTGCAGATCGAAGCAGTAATAATAGCACGAACAATCTCCTTACTGTTGAACAAACAAGACTAATTGCAAATGCAATGATTGATTATACTTTGGGTATTCACTTATTTAGGGCTGAAAATTCTAGCTTGGCTGGTCAAATTCGTAAAATTATATTAACTAAAATTGATGATAATTCCTCAATGGAAGCCAAGTCAGTTCAAGAAAAACTAAGGAAAAATAAAGAAGGCGGCTTGTATGCTATCATTACAAGTTTTGGCTTAGCTAATGCAACCTTAGCAGCAAATGTTGAACTTGTATTTTTAGTTTTAAATATTCTGGTTATTGTTTTTGTAGGAATAATAACTTATCAAAAAGTAAAAAGCTTGCTAGAGCTAGTTTCGACTAGACGATTGATTCACATGTTTGCAGCTGGTGGAATGAGAGCGTCAATTTGTTTAATTGTAATTTTTGGGTTATTAGCTTTCATTCCAACGATTTTTAATGTTGAAAGTCTTATTCTTAATATTGGTTATTTTTTAGAGATAGCCAGTGGAATTTTCTTAGAGTTAGTAATTGTGGGTGTAGTGACATTTGTAATTAGTACTATTACATGGCAAATTACTAGTGCTAAATAAGGCTCTATACTTTTTCCTGTTGATGGATATCTATGATATCCTATCGACAGGATTTTTTATTGCATAAAGAAAGAGGCCATAGCTTCTCCTAATGTAAAATCCTTCTACGACCAATTCATTATTGTTTTTTCCAATTATTAAAAAAATGTATTAACGGCAAATATCGTGATATCTATGTAGCTGAGCTTATTCAGCTCCATTGTCCTTACTGCCATTCTCATAATCTCAAACATAATGGTCATTATACTTCTAACGTACACTTTATTACCGCTGATGCTAACCATCCAGTTAAAGCAACGCGTGCTGTGTAATGGCTGTCTTGAAGGTGTCAATCGCAGGATTAAGCAAATTGAACGTACAGCCTATGGCTACAGCAGTTTTAGCCATCTATTAACTAGAATTAGACTAGAAGAAAATATTGTAAAAGAAAAGAAATCAAACAACTATACTTTAGTTACTTAATTCCTTAATCTAAAACTGGCCATCAAAGGATTTGATAAACAGCCTAAATAATAATTTTAATAGCATATAGAAAAAGGTCTCAGGTTTTTAAACCTGAGACCTTTTTCTAGGAAATGGCGCCGGATTGGATGATCTTAATTGTATTCAAGTAAGTGTAAAGTAGTTAGGGTATAAAATAATTGTAATATGCAACAGCCATAACGGCTCTTGTAAGGGTCCTCAACCATTTCTCACTACCTATTTTTACAGTAATTAAGCTTTAAATCAAGTTGAAAGGCTTAATTATTCTTAAATAATATAATATGCGTGATTTATATTGAAAAAATATTCTAAAAATATTAATTTATTACTTTATAAAACTTCGTGAAGTATTAATTTATTAATTAAATTGTCTAATCCATTGTTTTTTACCTAAATAATACCAGATTGTATGATTTACTGTAATTGTTTGACCATATGCATAACTTTTTCCAGAAATAACGTGATTAGATGTTTGTTTACGTAAACTTGGGTAAGGACTTGTATAAATATTGCTATCAAGTGAATGCTGATCGATATTTACTACACCAGCAGTTAAATCGGGATTGTTAAAAATATAAAAGTTATGGAACCATTGATCTTCACCTAGGCTGTAATAAGAATAACCATCTTGATAAGACCGTCCGAAAATTGCTGGATTCATTCTACGTTTTTTATTTAGAGAATCACGTAGTTCTTCTCCTTGAAGCAGGAGTGCAGATTTAATGGTAGTTGCTGAGTCTGGATCATTAGCTTGTTTTAAAATTGTCCGAGTTGTTCTGTCTTTGGTATCGTTGATATTTTGAGATGACGAGACTGTATTTGAATTTTCAGTCTTATTTTTATTTTGATTATTATCTTTTGAATTCTCAAGTTTTGGCTGATTTGCGGCTACTTGGTTAAAAAGTTTAAAGCTATACTGATAGACATTATCAATGTTAACACTATATTCATGTCCTGACACTAGCTTAATGTCTCCTGGAAAGTAAGTCAGGATAGTTTTAAAGAAACCAAAACCTTTATTGCCAAAGTTATTTACGTTTGTAGCTTGACTTACTTGTCCTGTATCAAGGTCAGTAACGGTGATTTTTGGTGTTCCAGAAATAGTCTTATCAGATAAATATAAGGACCAGGCAATATTATTTCCCTTAAGCAATTCAATCGGAAAGATACCACTATTTGGATAGGCAACTGAACTTTTGGAAGCTGCTTTGTAGCCATCGCTTGGATAAGCAACCTGTTGTACTGAATAGCGGTAATTGTTTGTTCCATAAGCTGCTCCGATACCAGTTGTAGTAAGACGACTTGATAAAAGCCAAGCGCGGTGACCAGTATCAGAACCATCAAGATTATAAGTATCAGTCAATAAGTCCGTAATTACATCCCCAGCTGATTGATTAGTTACATTAAAATTTAAATTTGAACTTGCTGACACACTCTTGGCAATTGTCCAATAGGTACTACTAATGAAAGCTGGTTTTGTTTCATTAGGCAGTCCATGTTGATTAGTAAATGGATTAGCATTAATTGCCGCCATGACGCTTGCCGTGATTTGAGCATTATCATTATCTGTTTTGTTAGCAGAGATACTTGGTAAGTCAAATATACTACGATAGAAATTAATATAATCTAGTTGCGAATTAACATAAGAATTAGTAACGGATCCTGGTGAAAAAGGCGTTGTTAAATGAGGAGTGCTTGCATATAGATTACCAGAATTAAAGGATTGTTTCGGTAATTTTGCGTATTGGTTTTGAACTTGATGAACTTCCTGAATTTCATCTTTTGTAAATGTTGCAGCTTGTGTGTTCGTAGCTATAGCGATACATGATGTTGCGGTAAGCGTAATAGCGACTAAAAAAGTAGTTGCTTTTTTTGTAAAGTTCATATTTTCTCCCTTTTTGAGGAACTAAATATTAAAATGTTAGTATTATATATAACTTAATTATAAGAAAAATTCATTCTTTTTAGACTTTTTTTCGAAAATAATGCATTATAGCGTCACGATTGTTTATAATAAGGATTCGAGGACAAAAAGGAGATAAAGATATGACTGACAAAATTAAGGTGGGTTTGATATTCGGTGGAAATTCTTCCGAATATGAAGTTTCTATCATGTCTGCCCACAACATTTATGAAGAAATTGATACTAACAAATTTGATGTTTATCCAATGTGGATCACTAATGATGGTTATTTAGCTAATGATGAAGATTCTCGTAAGGTATTAGAGAACCCTAAGATGGAAGTAGCTAACCCTCATAAAGTAGCTAACATTTCTAACATTGTTGAATTAAAAGATCGCCCAGAAATCGATGTATTTTTCCCAATTGTACACGGAAATCTAGGTGAAGATGGATGCTTACAAGGTTTATTTAGAGTGTTAGATAAGCCATTTGTTGGGGATGACGTTTTAGCTGCAGCCGTAACAATGGATAAGGAAATGACCAAGATTTTGGCACAGCGTGCTGGCGTTCCAGTAGCAAAATGGATTACTATTAAACGTTTTGAATATAACGATGCAGATAATGATAAGCTTGATTACGAACATGTAGCTAGTCAATTAGATTCTGATTTATTTGTAAAGCCATCAAATCAAGGTTCTTCAGTTGGTGTAAGTCATGTAACCAATGAAAAAGAATACAAGATTGCTTTAGCTGAAGCATTCAAATATGATGATAAAGTTTTAGTTGAAGAAACTGTTCATGGTACTGAAGTAGAAACTGCTGTTTTAGGCAATGATAATCCAATTGTTGCTGGTGTTGGTCAAATTATTAACGCTAAGGATTCATTCTATACCTACGAAAATAAGTATGATGATGATTCAACTTCAACTTTGGAAATACCAGCTAAATTACCAGAAGGAATTGTTGAAAAAGTCAGAAAGAACGCATTAAAAGTATTCCAAGCAACTGAATGTAGTGGTTTAGCAAGAATCGACTCTATGCTTCGTAAAGAAGACAACGAAGTTGTTTTAACAGAAGTTAATGCTCTTCCAGGCTTTACCAATATCAGTATGTATCCTAAATTATTTGAAGAAGTTGGAATTCCATATACTGACTTGATTACTAAATTAATTGATTACGCAATGGAACGTTACGATCACAAGAAGACTTTGTTGCATAAACATGATTAAAATTAGTATGTTTAATAAAGTAAGTAGTAAAGGGAGAATTTAGGATGGCAAGCGACCATAATTTTGAAGAACTTGAGGCCCCAGCAAAAACGGCGGAAGAACTTCATATCAGTGTAGCAACCTTAAGAAAGTATTCCTTAATCGTTGAAAAGGTTACTGGGAATAAGGACTATTATGAGAGAACCAAACAAAAGGCAAGACTTTATTCAGCTAAAGATATTGAAGACTTGAAGGCTTTTAAGGCTCTCTCAAAGAAGTCTGATTTAACCTTACAAGAGGCAGCTAGACAAGTGTTCGCCATAAGTGATAAAAAAACTGAAGAAGCTAAAAAATCTGCAAAATTACAAAAAGAGGTTGCAACAAATACTGCTACTGTTGATGCTGATCAAGTAGTTAAGCTTTTGACTATGTTACAAAATACTATTGCAAGCCAGAATAAAGCAATTGAAGATTTGCAGAAGCAGGTAGCTCGTGTTGAAGCTCAAAATAAGAAATTAATTGATAGTTCGCACCAGTTAGCTGAGCCAGAATCAGAAGATTCTAAAGAAAAAGTTCAAACTAATGAAGAACAGGAAGCTGCCACCGAAATTACTGAAGAGCAAAAGAGTGAGCAAGAAGCTCATGAAGAAATTTTAAGAAAAGCTAGAGAGAACGAAGAAAAACGTCGTAAGCAAAAGGTAGAAGAAAATATTCATCGTACCTTAGCACAAATGCAAATTCGTCCTAAAAAGAAACACCATTGGTGGGATCGCTTTTTCAAATAAAAATAGGATGCCGTCGGGCATCCTATTTTTATTCGTCTTCAGGTTCAATAATTAGAGATTCAGCTAATAAAACGTCGTTATAAAGACTTAAGATATATGTTCGATACTTACTTTCTTTTTGTCCAATCATTTCTAAATATTCGCGCTCTACTGCAAATGCTCTAAAAAAGGCTAAACGTTGTAAATATTGTTCTGACTTAGTCAGGTTAGGTTGATCAATTGTTTTAAGTAAGACAGCCATGTATTCACGAGTTTTAACAACTCGCTTTTGATTAAGTAGAGTGTAAATAACATGCCGCTTTACTCTTTGAGGTAAATACATTCTATGAACTGAGATTAGTGCACGTTTAACCATTTCATTTCTTACTTTATCTACTACAATATGGGCTTCTTCATCACTAACCTCATGTGGAAGAATGAATTGAAAAATTATCGTTGGAACAAGCATGCTTAAAATAATTAATAGGGCTTCAGACATGATAACTAAATTGTAGCTTTGAGTACCTAAAAAACGTGCACTGATTGTTAATGCTAAGGCTAGTGTTACCGCTCCGTGAATGCCTCCGAGTGAAAAGACAGTGCTTTCTCGTCGGTCATAGTGAATAATCAATCGAGCGTAGGTATAGCGAACTAATAAGTTAGCGAGATAGACAATTATACCAACAGTGATCCATTTTACTAGATCGCTATTAAATAATTTGTTGCGAGAGATTCTGACCATCATTAAACCTAAAATGATAAATACCATACTGTTAAAGATATCAGAAATAAGATTTTCTAAATCGCGACCCATGTGTATTTGCCTAGAGTTAATAAGTAAACTTTGTTGTGATTCCGCATTATGTAAAAGGCCAGCAACTACAACAGCAATAATTCCAGAAACGTGTAAGTGTTCTGCTAAGGCGTAAAGTGCGAGCGGAGTGAGAATATAAATTAAATTCTGAGCATTTAAGGAATTAAATCTTGATCTAATAAGAGATTGACGAAAAATAATGATTATCCATGCTACGGCAAATCCTAATATACTTCCTCCAACTGAAGATATGAGAAATTCTTGAATAGTTTGACTGTAGTTAATGTAGCCGTTAGCAAACCACAGTAAACTCATGTTAAGCAAGATAATTCCAGAAGCGTCATTAAAAAGTGATTCTGCTTTAAGTGATGCTGTTACTCGTCTTGGCATTCTTAAACCGTTAGTAACAGCCTCACTAGCAGTTGCATCTGTAGGTGTACTAATACTACCAATGATAAAAGCTAATGGTAGACTAATGCCGACTAGTAAATGAATGCTAAAGCCACTTACTATTAAGGCAAGTAGAACCATAATAACAGTTAAACCAATGATCTCTTTGATACGCCTACCAATATTATGAATTTTGGTTTTTTGTCCCTCGAAAAATAAAAGAGGAGCTACGATCAATTCCATAAAAATCTCAGGATTAAAACTAGCGATTTGATAATTTAAGAAAGGGACTAAACCGATGATGATCCCGATAATCATACTTATATAATTAGCAGAAACCTTGTCAATTGCTTGGGCAATAATGATACTAATTGCGGCCGCAATAGCTAAGGTAAAGCTGGAAATCATAAGTTCCATATTTAGATTTACCTCGAATGAATTACCATTTTTTAATAAATTATAAAAACTTTTAATGCTACTATAGTAGCATATTCAACAAAATTATTAAGGAAGATGACGAAGTGAAAAAGAATACAAAAATTTGGCTTAGTCTACTAGTTTTAGTAGTTGGAATAATCTTCACAATTCTAACCTATTTTTCAACTTCTTTTGCAAATAAATCAGTAGCTGTAATTACTGATAGCCAGATTAAAGACGTCTTGGTTGATAAGACTAAAGACAATTATGAAAATAAAGATGAAGTGAGACAGCAGACATTACACTTAAAAATTATATCGGGAAGATATCAAGGAAAGAAATTTACTGTTACAAATACTTATTCTCTTTCACAAGCTGTTTCGCAGAAATATCGGCCTCATCAACGCGTAATTGTTTCGTTTATTAAGGGAAAGCCAAAATTAGTAGAACCAAAGCGCGATTGGGTTGTGGTTTTAAGTATGTTTTTGACAATTAGCTTAATTATTTTAATTACAGGGAAACAAGCTAGTTTGTTATTAATTTCAATGATTTTAAATAGCATCATTTTCTATTTTGTAATTAAAAGTGATATTAGAGAAAATGGAACACGAATTTTCTTAATTTATAGCATCGCTACGATTTTATTTACATTTGTTTCATTAGTGATTGTACAAGGATTTAATCAAAAGATGCTTGTCACTTTGTGTGCAACATTATTAGGCGTTTTTGTTTCATTTAGCATTTTTTATTTGGTTATGAAACTAACGCATGAGCGTGGAATTGATTATGAAGCAGTTGATTATGCTACACAAGATCCACGTGCCTTATTTTTAGCACAGACAATTTTAGGTGTTTTAGGGGCAGTTATGGATGAGGCAACGGATATTGTCTCTAGTCTTTATGCACTTGCAAAACATAAGTCAGACCTAACATTTAAAGAGCTATTTATTAGCGGACGAACTCTAGGTCAAGAGATTATGGGGCCGCTAATAAATGTACTAGTTTTAATTTTTATGGCTGAGGCCCTACCTATGACAATTTTGTATTTGAGAGATAATAATACTTTGGTCTATACCTTTAAATATACCCTTTCTTTAGGGGTAATCCAGAGTTTAAGCTCGGCGATCGGAATTGTACTGACAGTGATTTTTGCAACTCTATGTAGTGCTGTCTTTTTAAGAAATAAAAAGCAGAGGTGGTAGAAAAATGACAACTTTAACTGCTCTTTTATTAATTCTTTTGATATTGATGATTATAGTCGGAGGAAAAACTGGCTTTAAGAGTTATCTAAGCGTCGTTATCAATGCCTGTTTACTGATTTTAGTTGCACTACTTATTTCTTGGGGAGTAAATATTGTATTGGTTGGAGTAATATTTATTCCTTTGAAATTACTAACGATTATTTATTTAGGAACACATGATTATACTGTAGCCAAAAATGCCTTTTTAACTGCTCTATGCGTGAGTTTGATTGTGATGTTTATAATTATCTTGTTTGAAAATTTAGCGCAAACTCAAGGCTTTGGAGACCAGGCAGGAGAAGAATTAATTGGTTTATCATTAAATGTAGGAATTAGTTTTTCTCAAATCGCAATTTTAGTTGCAATCTTTTCAATGCTAGGTGCAATTGCGGAAGCCAGTGTTGCAATGAGTGCTGGTTTACTTGAGTTAAAGCGGCATGATCCTAACATTACACAAAAGCAATTAATTAGAAGTGGGAATGAAGTTGGAGCGGATGTACTAGGAACAGCCATGAATACAATCTTATTTGGTTTATTTGGCAGTTTTTTACCAATATTTATTTGGTATGTAAGACTAAATTATTCCTTATTTGAAATTTTAAATGATAAACTTTTTGTGGATGAGTTTTTAATTATTGTATATTCGTTCATTGGCGTGCTTTTAACGGTACCATTAACTATAATATTCTTAGCACACACTTTAACGAATAAAGAAAATAAAAAGTAGAGATAAATAGAGGCAGAGTAGTATGAAAATAGAGAATTTGACGTTAACAAATTTTAATGGGCGTGAATTTAACGTTACTTATTATAGTTTGCAAGATAATCCGCAACTTCTCCTAAAAAAAAGACCGCTAATGTTAGTCTTTCCAGGTGGTAGTTTTGATCATTTATCATTAAGAGAAGGAGAACCAGTTGCCTTAGCTTATGCAGCTCATGGATTTGATGCAGCAATAGTGTCATATAATTTAACTACCGATCCTGGCAGAATTTATCCTGATGCTGCTTTATCTGGTTTAACTGCTGTTGCATACTTTAGAAAAAACAGTGAGAAGTTAGGCCTTGATAAGGATAAAATTACAACAATTGGTTTTTCAGCTGGCGGCCATGTTGTTAGTTCGATGAATGTAATGGCAGAAAGTCAAAAATGGCAGTCTGAATATCATTTTGAGCATGATAAAGTATCACCAAATGCGACTATTTTAGGTTATCCGTTAATTAATATTAAAGATATTGGTTTTCCTTTACCTTCTTATGCTAAGGAAAAAATGCCAACTGCGAAGGATTTATTAGATACAGCGTTAGGAGTTACTCCTGAAACACCGCCTACTTTTATTTTTCAAGCAGTAGATGATCCAGTTGTCTTAATTGATAATACTATTGAATATATTACTGCCCTAAGAAAAAATAGAATTCGCTTTGAAGCACACTTGTTTAATAAAGGAGGACATGGATTTTCTCTTGCTACTCCTGAATTGGCAACTGCTGAACGCAAAGCTGATCCACATCTGGCACATTGGTTTGAATTGAGCCTTGAATGGTTAAAAGATAGAAAGATTTATGTTTAGTTTCACGTGAAACAAAAAACTGTAGAAAAAAGTCCGAAAAGATGAAATGACTATACATTTCCGGCTCTATAATAAATCCTGTTGATGGATATCTATGATATTCTATCGACAGGATTTT
>NZ_AYZG01000023.1:53602-57674 GCF_001436695.1 Lactobacillus taiwanensis DSM 21401 | reverse complement strand
AACCATTACCACTGATAATGGCTCAGAGTTTGCAGATCTTTCCAACCTAGAAAAAGCATCCAATACACTGTTTTACTATGCCCATCCTTACACTTCTTGTGACAAAGGAACCGTTGAAAGACATAATGGACTCATTCGCAGATTTATTCCTAAGGTAGAAGCAATAGCTAACTATTCTTTACAAGACATCATTGATATTGAAACCTGGTGCAATTCTTTGCCAAGAAAGATATTGTCCTATCATACACCAGATGAAATCTTTGAAAGAGAATTAGATCTAATCTATCAAGTAGCTTAACTAAAAGTGTTCAATTTATTATTGCAATTTACAGAAAAAATAATTTATACAAAATAACCCCAAATTCGAAAAAAGAATTTGGAGTTATTTCATTTTTGGATTTTCTCTAAAAGTCCATACCCACTGAATTAAATACTCTTGAATGATACGGAAGACGGCTTTACAGCTGAATCATCAAGAATAAACATGCTTAAAGCGTATGAACTCTATAGAAAATCAATTTACATATCTATTTCATTATAAGTAAATAGATCTCTGAGATTAAATATGTAAGCAACAAATGATAATATCTTTTGCTACTTTTACCCTATTTACCATATAGGGACTTTAAGAGTCGAGTATTTTCAAAAAATAGTAACTATGGTTAAAATTCTAAAAAATTTATCACCTCCTTAATTTATAAAATATCAAATATTTTTCTTGTTCTAATTTCTTATCAATCAATTTTATGCTAGTAAGGCTACAACTAAAGGAGCCATAACTGTCAAGAAAATATTTCCTAAGGCATAAGTTGGTGTATAACTTAATGCAAAAACAGTAGAGTCAGTTTCTGCATTTACAGCATTCAAAGCCGCAGTAATAGTTCCTGAGCCACAAAGTGACCCAATATTATCAACAATGTCCATCTTTAAAAGAAATTTACTAATAAGTAAAGTAAAGAAGTGAGGCAAAATTGATACAAATACCCCAATTACAAATACTAACCAACCCATTTCCTTTAAAGCAGTAACAAATCCGCTACCAGCTTCAAGACCTACAACACCAATAAATAGGTTCAAGCCTAAACTCTTTAATAACCAGGCTGTTGAAGGCGGGATAACTCCTGTATTTGGATGTCTTTCTTGGAGCCAACCAAAATATAGACCAGCAAATAAGGCACCTCCGCCTCCACCAAGAGTCAAAGGAATTTTATGAATTGTAATAACAATGGCACCTAATAAGATACCTAAGAAAATACCGATTGACATAAAGCTTACATCAGTCTTAGTTCCAGCGGCTTTAACATATCCAATAAGTTTAATATTGTTTTTAAGATAATTTGCTGGACCAACAAGTGTTACGTGGTCACCTGTAGTTAACTTGGTATAATCCTCTATATTTTTACCATCATGTTGTGCACTATCAATTAAAACACCATTAGCTAGGAATTTTTCTAAAGTATTATATGAATATTCTTTAGTTAGTAGTACAGTGGCTTTCTTTAATTGAATAGGATAATTATTTACATCAATTTCTTTAAGTGCAGTGTGAGAGTTACTAAATGAAGCAAAACTCTTTATATTACCAACAACAATTATTACATCAGTTGGCTTTAAAATGATTTTAGAGCTAGTTAAAGGTTGCTTATTTCTATAAATCTCTTCAATAACTAGACCATCATTAGCCTGATCAAAAGCTTGAACACTTTTTCCAACTAACTCAGAATCTTTTGTAATTTCAAACGCTCTGATTCGAATATTAGAAGAAAGCTTAACACCTTGTGTTTGCGACTTAATATGGTTCGTCTCAATATATTTCTTAGTAGCTTCTTTCAAGTTAACGTGAAGAATTGCAGGAGCAATATTCTTTAAAAAGATCAAAACTCCAACAGTACCAAACACATAGGTCAACGCATACGCAATTGCAACTTGAGACATAGCTGCTTGTTTAGCTGCAGAAGATATATGTAAGGCTTCAATTGCAGAATTAGCTGTTCCAATACATGCTGATTGAGTTAAAGCGCCGGCAATAATACCACCCGCTTCACCAAATTTAACATGAAATACTTTAAAGAAACCAAAAGCGACTCCAAAAGCAATTACTGAAAAGATAACGCTTTGGATAATAAACTTAATACCTTTTTTCTTAAAGCTATTAATAAATACTGGTCCGACTTCATATCCAATCGTAAAGATAAAGAGGTCAAAGAATAAGTTTTTAACAACTGGAGCAATTTGAAACTTGCCCATTTGGCCAATAACTAAGCCTACCAACAAAACTCCGACAGTAGCACCAAGTTTAAAGCTCTTAATATGAAACCTACCAAGTAGATAACCTAGTCCTAAGGTAAGAAAGATAGCTACTGATGGATTTGTTAATACAAATTTACATATTGAATGCCACACATTCATTTTTTCTCATCTACCTCTTTTACTTCTTACTGTTTTTATCTTCAAATTCTTTGTAGTAATCTTTCAACACATCTAATACTTGTTTACCAATTACTGCGTAGTCATTAGTTGGCAAGTTGGCTTGAGATACTCTTAACTCACCTGGTTTTGCTCCAAAACCAACACCATCAACTAAGACAACACCGTTCTTTTCAGCTAATCTCAATAGGAAGTCAACTTGTTGGAAATCATCAGCTAAGTAATCTCTAAATTCTTTTCCATAAGTCTTTTCAGCTAATCTATATACGTCAATTAATGAATAATAGTGAGTATTAGTATCCGTGTTATCTTCTGGAGCACCCATAGCTTTATGCAAATCTTGGTATCTTTTATCAACTAATTTTCTAGCAATTTCAATATATGGATCACTAGTTCCACCATTTGTAGTCGTTAACATATGTCTTAAGGAGAATAGGCTTTCCATAATTTGTTGTGGAGTTGACAACCCAGCTGTGTGATATAAACCGATTGATCTACTATCAGCTACTAAACGGTCAATGAATTTCATCTTCGCAGGATCTAAGACATTGCTGCCATAACGTTTATTTAATTCAGCTTTATCTGCAGCATCTAACTTAGAAATATTATGATCAAAGACGTTTTCATCGTTTAAGCCAATAACTCCTAGTCTCCAACCTGTACAACCATATAATTTCGAATATGAGTAAACTAACATAGTATTGTATGGAACAACACTGTAAATACTCTTAAAGTGAGGAACAAAAGCACCATATACTTCATCACTAATAATCATTAGATCTGGATTCTTAGTAGTAGCTTGCTTAATCGCAGTTAAAGCAGTTTCATCAAATTCTTTTGAAGTAGGATTGGTTGGATTAACGACAATGAATGCTTTTACTGATGGATCTGCTAATTTTTCAATTTCTTTTGGATTAATTTCCCAGTTGTTCTTTTCATATGAATGCAAGTCTACTTCGACTAAGTCATAATCATTCAATTCAGGGATTCTCAAATATGGAGTAAAAATTGGAGTATTAATAGCAATTTTATCTCCTTTATTCAACAAATGATTTTCTGATAAAGAATGAAATGCATAAACAATTGCTGCAGTGGCACCCTCAGTTGGAAATAGTTGCGTTTCATTCTCCAAATCTACGCCTTCATATGATAGACCTTGAAGATAATGATTAATTATCACTTGCGTATTCTTCAAACATCTGTCAGGAACTGGATAATCATTTCCAATTACTCCGTTTACCCATTCAGCTACAACATCGTCACGATCTAGCTTCAAAGTATCGTGACAATAATTTACGGCATCAACTAGGAATTGATCTTCTTCATTTTTATCTGGATCTAAAAATGCAAATAATCTTTCTCTAATTCCTTCTGTTGGCATATAACCAGCCATTATGCCATTATCAATGGTTTGCTTTGAATCATATACACCAAATTGTACTAATCGTGCAAATGCCAAACGAGAAATAGTTTGTATCCAATTTGGATTTCCTCGACCAGCATTTAAGAAAATATTACTTTGCTCATTTTTTTGAGCTAAAGCAAGCATTTTTCTGCTTATTTCAAAAGCTCCTAGCTTCTCCAACTCTTTCTCATCTTGATTACTAAAGTTATTCATAATTCTCTCCTTTTCAAAAACAATAAG
>NZ_AYZG01000023.1:51444-53548 GCF_001436695.1 Lactobacillus taiwanensis DSM 21401 | reverse complement strand
AAAAAAAAAAAAAATGCAATATATTAGGCTTAGCATCTAAAAAAAGCCTATCTAAGCATATTTGTATATAAATGCTAGATAGACTAAAAAAAGAAAAAATATAATTGCAAAAACCTAATGATATTTGATAACTATACTATAGGTACTAAAAATTTGTTTTTTTGAGTTACTACTGTTATGTTGGACGTGAGAGTAAATATGTAATTAGTACAAGTGAACAGTTTAAAAGGTGGTAAGTACTATGGTTAAAAAAACTGTTCCTAAAAAGCTAACCTTTATCTCTATCTACTTTTTAGGAATTAATGGAATTATAGGTTCTGGAGCATTTTTGCTTCCGCAATCAATTTATAAAGATATGAACTTGCTTAGTGTAGTTGTTATGTTGTCTGCAGCCATAACAGTTGGTCTAATTGCTTTATGTTATGCAGATCTAGCAAGTCGATTTACAGGTTCCGGAGCTGCATGGCTCTACTCTTACAATGCATTTGGTAGATTTGCTGGATATGAATTAGGTGTATTTACTTGGTTTTTAGGTTGTTGTACCTATGCAGCCGAAGTAGTAGCATTTCTAACAACACTCAAAAGTTTTATTCCAGCATTTAATCAAACTTCAATTTATTTTGCAGTTGGAATAGGACTGATTATATTATTTTCAATAATTAATTTCTTTGGTCGTTCTTTGGTTAAAGTGATCGACAATACTTCCTCAATTGCTAAATTATCAACGATTATTCTTTTTATCATTGTTGGCGTATTCTTTATGCATATTGCTAACTTCCATCCAGTAATGCCAGCAGCTGCCGCAAAAGGTGTTGGTCCTTTCTTCCATCATTTTGGTGCAGCCTTTAGTGTTGTCTTCTATTTATTTAGTGGCTTCTCATTTATTCCAATTGCTGCCTCACAGATGAAGAATCCGGCAAGAAATATTCCACGCGCTCTTATTGCAGTAATGATCAGTGTAACGATTTTATATACTTTAATGCTATTAATCGCAATTGGTATTTTGGGACATAAAATGTCTTGGTATACTATCCCAATTGCTAATGCCTTTAAGTCAGCCGTAGGCGAATGGGGCTATATTGTAGTTATTATTGGTGTCTTATTAAGTATCTTTGGAGTGGCATTTACGTGTTCTTTCAATACTCCTGCTTTAATTGCTTCTCTATCTCTTGAGCATCATTTATTACCTAATTGGGTAGGAAAGAAAAATAAGTTTGATGCTCCATGGGTAGGTATAATTTTAACGGCTGCAGTAACACTTCTTTTAATCACTCAATCATACTTATTCTTAGTAGGTTGTATAGTATTGGCATCGTTTGTTCAATACGTACCATCAATCTTCGCAGTTATTAAATTTAAACACACTGGTCAATATCCAAATCATGGCTTCAAGCTTCCTGGTGGCGACATTATCCCCGTATTAGCATTATTGGTAGCTTGCTATTTAGTATTTAACTTTACTTGGGAAACTATTTTGCTTTCTATTGTTGTTGCTGCAGTAACCGCCATTCTTTACTTCTTCATAGGTAAGAAGAGATTAGATAAAATGGGTGGTATTCCAACAGCTATTCGAGAACTCAAAAATCATCCCGAACTCATGAAAAATAAAAATAATAAATAATACAATTTAAAATTATAGATATTACTCTAAATGAAATAGTGTACTACGTATCTGACAAAGATAGTTGGTACACTATTTTTTTGATCGTATAGTATTGCACATAAGTTTATAAAAAGCCTCTCGAAAAATTCAGAACCTAAAAAATCCTACTAAATTTTGCTCTTAATAAATTATCTGTTCCGTGTCAATTGGCCGTTGAAATCTATAAAATAAGCTAATTCACCAATCTGTTTATGCAGGCTGGTTTTTCTTTGCTTTCGTTTCACAATTTCATAAGCAATTATGTGCTTTGGATCTACTTTCTTCTAAATTGTTTTTTCGATTCTTTTTTGTAGAAAAATTTATTCCAGTTACGTTTACTCGATAAAACTAAAGTAAATTTTCATTATTAAATAATCTTATTTTATAAAATATAACAGCAATATTTTTATTTACCATATGTTCTTATTTAAAAATACTATTTTTAAATGTTATTTAAACCTT
>NZ_AYZG01000023.1:0-51396 GCF_001436695.1 Lactobacillus taiwanensis DSM 21401 | reverse complement strand
TTTTTTTTTTTTTTTATTATGCTAAAAGGTGTCAGGTTAATACAGCGTTATTTAATAAACGCCACTTATTTTAAAAGGAGGATTATTAAAATGAGTGAAGATATAAATTATAAATCACTATTCATTGGTGACAAATCAGAAAATGGGTCTACCTATCTTGACGAATTGACTAGATTGGTACAAAACCACTTAGGATGGAGAAAGAATTATATTCCTTCTGATATTCCTGCCATTACTGATAATGACGAAACAAAGAAAGAATATCAAGATTCATTGCGTCGCCAACATGAAGTATTGACTGAATTAGACCAAAGATTACGTCCAGGCACTATCCCATGGATGTCAGCTGGTCGTTATTGGGGACAAATGAACTCAGATACTTTAATGCCATCAATGTTAGCTTATTGCTACGCCATGCTATGGAATAGTAACAACGTTGCTTTGGAATCTTCAATGGCAACCTCAAAGATGGAAGCAGAAGTTGGGGAAGACTTCGCTAAGCTTTTTGATTATAAGCATGGCTGGGGTCACATTACTCATGATGGTTCAATGGCTAACCTTGAAGGTTTATGGTACGCTCGTCAATTTAAATCTATGCCTTTAGCTTTCAAAGAAGTTGTTCCAGATAAAGTAAAGGGTAAGAGCGAATGGGAATTGCTCAACATGTCCGTTGAAGACGTTTTGAAGATCCTTGCTACCCTTACACCTGAACAAATTGATGAAGTTAAAGCCCACTCTTCACGTAGTGGTAAAAACATTCAAAAATTAGGTAAGTTCATTGTTCCTTACACTAAGCACTATTCTTGGTTGAAGGCCTTAGATATTTCTGGAGTTGGCTTGGATCAAATGATTCAAATTCCTGTAAAGAGCGACTTCAGAATGGATATTGACAAGTTAGAAAGCACTATTAAGGATCTTGCTGCAAAGAAGATTCCAATCTTAGGTGTTGTAGCTGTTGTCGGTACTACTGAAGAAGGACAAGTTGATGAAGTAGATCGTATCGTTAAGTTCCGTAAAGAAATGGAAAAACAAGGCGTTTACTTCTATCTTCACGTTGATGCTGCTTACGGTGGTTATGGTCGTGCATTATTCAAGGATGAAAATGGAAACTTTGTAGAATACGATCAATTAGCTGATCTCTTAAAGAAACACCATGTATTCAATTACCCAGTTAGAATTTCTGAACATGTTTACCGTGGTTTTAAGGCTATTGAAGAGGCTGAATCAGTAACAGTTGATCCACACAAGATGGGTTATGTTCCATATTCAGCAGGTGGTATCGCCATTAAGTATCAAGCTATGCGTAACGTTATTTCTTACTTTGCTCCATATGTATTTGAAAAGAAGACAGCTTCTGCACCTGACATGTTAGGTTCATACATTATCGGTGGATCGAAAGCTGGTGCTACTGCAGCTGCCGTTTGGGCTGCACATCGTACTCTTCCATTGAATGTAACAGGATATGGACGTTTAGTTGGATCATCTATTGAAGCTGCTCAAAGATTCAGAAACTTCTTAAAGAAATTGAAGTTTAATGTAAAAGGCAAAGAAGTTGATGTTTATCCACTAGATAACCCTGACTTTAACATGGTTGATTGGGTATTAAAGATTAATGGTGAAACTAGTCTAGAAAAGACAAACGAATTAAACGAAAAAATGTTTGACTTCTCATCAATGTACGATAGTCACGTTTACTCAAATAGATTCCTTACCTCCCACACTATCTTTAGAAAAGATACATATGGCGATTCACCAGTTCCATTTATCGAAAAGATGGGCTTTACCAAAGATGAATGGAACAAAGTTGGTTCTGTAACCTTGTTACGTGCCGCTATTATGACTCCTTATCTAAATGACAATAAGCTATTTGACTTCTATTCAAAGGGAATAGCTAAATCTATGGAGAAGAAATTAAATGAAATTCTTTAATCTAAAGGAAGTATAGGTTATGAAAACTCAAACTTCAAAAGTAGGTCTAGGGACCTTCATTGGGATGACGGTGGCATTAGCCGCAAGTATCCGTAATATTCCTGATGTTGCCGGTAGTGGCTGGACAATGTTCTTCTACATGGGAGTAGCTACATTTCTATTCGCTTTACCTATTTGTTTAATATCCGGTGAATTTGGTAGTACTTTCCCTGAAAAAGGTGGTCCTGAGCTTTGGGTTAATAATTCATTAGGTCCAAGCTTCGGATTTGCAACCTCTTGGCTTCTTTGGGTACAAATGTTCCCTGGAATGGTTATGGTCGCTTCCGCACTACCTCCATTATTAGCAACGGCTATTAATCAAGATAAACTAGGCACTAATAACATATTTACTCTTATCGTTATTTTAGTAGTGTATTGGATTATTACATTTTTGAATATGAAATTCGACATGGCTAAGATTACTGGACAAATCGGTGCTTGGCTAGGAATCTATATTCCATTAGCTGTAATGACTATTCTTGGTATTTGCGCTGTAATCAAAAATGGCATTCAACCAGCTTCTATTTTAGGACATTTTAATGCCTCTAAATTAATTCCTGATCCAACTGATATGAAATCACTTCAATTCTTCTCCCCTATAATCTTTATTTTTACGGGAATTGAAATGTCTTCAGTCTACATTACTAGAATTAAAAAAGTATCTTACTACCCAATTGGTGTTTTGGTAACTTTAGTATTCATGTTCTTATTAAATACCGTAAATGGATTTCTAGAAAGTGCGGTAGTTCCATCTTCACAAATTGACTTAAACAATATCGTTCAACCAGTTATTGTTTTTGATAAAATTTTGGGCTTACCATCTTGGATTGCTAATATCTTTAGTATTCTAGTCTTCATTGGGGTAAGTGTTCAATTGTCTGCATGGGCATCCGGACCCGGAAAAACTATTATTTCAAGTGCACAAAAGGGATTATATCCACCAAAATTCAAATTCTGGAAGACAGACAAATTTGGTGATTCACATACCGTTCTCCTTACTCAAGCTACGATTATTTCCCTCTTTGCTTTAGTATATCTATTAATTCCTGGTATCAACGCTGCCTTTCTAGAATTAGTAAATGCTACGACAGTTCTATACTGTGTAGTATATGTATTTATGGCAATTGGATTTATTAAGTTAAGATTGCAAAAGCCTGACTTAAAGCGTCCATTTAAAGTCGGAAATACATTTGTTGCATGGATTGTTTCTATTGTATTGATTGCCACAATTATCATTGCTTTAATTGCTACTTTCGCAGTTGGTACTTTAAGCAATTTCATTATTGTAGCAATTATCAGTATTGTCTTAACACTTTTACCATTCTGGTTCGTTAAGATTAGAAAAGATTCATGGACAAGTGAAGTTAAAGATTTAATGGCTAAAGAAAATAGCGCTTCTAAGCACTAATATTAGTTTTATACTTTAATAAAAATACTACTTACTCATATAAATAGTTAATTAAAAACATACTTTGATATCAAAATACTATCATTAAGTTAAGACATTATTTTGAATTGAAGTATGTTTTTTCGTATCAATTTGATGCTTACAAAATCTATTACTTGTTATTTTTCATCTTTTATTTAATTTTATAACACCGCTTCTATATTAATATATGATGTAATACGGTAATGTTTTCTTATAATTGCATGTATATATAATTATAGCTACTTATTTAAATAACACTATAAGTCTTTTCATTTGCTTTTTTTATTTCTAACTTCTAACCTAAGAGACGAATAGATAATTATTATTTTAACTTGCAAGTCGTTATATAAATATCTATTTGTTTTATTAACTTTCTATTTTGATGAAAACTCATGTGAACTAATCTCTTTCATTAATAACAGATGTTGCTAATGAAAGAGATTCACAAGCCTACCATCTTTTTAGTTAGTTTCTTTTGCCTTTTTAGAAGGAGTGGGTATTTTCATGGAAGACAATAAAACTCAACAGAAAAAGACCTATATATCTATCCTTGCCCTAACAATGATGAATGTTTCCATAGTTGCCGGAATCGCAAACGATGTTCAGCAATCATTCTATGGACTTGCATCAGTAACGTACTTCGCAATCGGAGCTATTTGTTTCTTCATCCCAACTGCTTTAGTTGCGGCTGAACTAGCTTCTGGTTGGAGTAACCGCGGAGGAATTTTCCGCTGGGTTGGTGAAGGTTTAGGTAAAGGCTGGGGACTAACCTGTTTACTTATCCTGTGGTTCCAATTAATTTTGAACTTTGGGATGGGGATGCCAAGCTTTACAGCAACCATCATGTTTTATACACCAAACTATGATGCGGCTGTAAAATTCGCTCAAGCACCACAACACGAATTGCTGATCATGACAGGTTGGGTCATTTTCTATTGGATCCTTACTTATTTAGCTACTAAAGGTGTTAAGGCCTTTTCTAACATCGCTAAATACGGTGTTATTATCGGAAGTCTTATTCCTTTAGCCGTTATGATTATTTTAGCTATTGTTTGGGTAGCTCAGGGGCATCAACCTGTTATTCCAATGACACCGAAGGGATTAATTCCTAAGTGGAATGGAATGAGTACATTAGCATTAGCTGCCGGAGTATTCTTCTCATACACCGGTATTGATACTAACGCCGCTCACATTAAGCAATTGAAGCATCCTGAAAAAGATTTCACTAAAGCAATGTTTATCTCAATTATTCTTGCTTTCTTAATCTTTGTTGTTGGTACTGTAATCATTGCAATGATTATTCCTGAAAAACAAATTAATGTTTTATACACTCTCTACTCTGTATTCAGGGTTTTAGGATCAACAATTGGTATGCCTTGGTTGTACATGGTTCTTGTTTGGGCCTTACTATTCAATACTATTGCGATGGTTGTAACTAATATGGCAGGTCCTTCATTTATGTTAGGCCAAGTTGGAGGAAGTGGATTTTTACCACACTGGTTCCAACAAAACAATAAACATAACATGCCTGCACATTTAATGTATACGCAAATCGCTGGAATGACGATTGTTGCCTATCTAGTTAAATTAATTCCAAATGTTGAAGGATTTGTTATTCTAGTTACTCAAACAATCACTGTTCTGTACATGTTTTATTACATTTTAATGTTTACAGCTTTCTTGCGTTTACGTTATGACCAACCTAACCGTCCTCGTTCATTTAAAGTTCCCGGTGGTAGTTTTGGTGCTTGGCTTGTCGCAGGAGTAGGTATAATTTCATCCGTTTTCGGGATTGTTCTTGCTATCTATCCTCCAGCACAAGTTAAATCAGAAGTTGGTTCATCAACAGTTTATATTTCTGTTATTTTAGCTTTAGTCGCTGTCGTTTTAATCGTTTGTTTTGTCTTATATCAACTTTCTAAGAAACACCCAGAGTGGGTAAATCCGAACAATAAATTTGCTCCGTTTACTTGGGAAATTGAAGGACTTAAGAAACCTGGAAAGGCTTTATCAAACGTTCCAACAACTGTTATGTCTAAAGATCAAAATCCAATGGGTATGCCAATTAAGCGCCCATATAAGCCAAATGAACAAGTTTCTGATGACGTTGTTAAAGCAGATGAAAACAATGAGATTTCAACTGATAAAAGTTAAATAAATTATCGATTTAAAGAAAAGAGATTAATTATGGTACAAATTGATAATGAAGATTTAAAACAAGTTAGATCAGAATTTTTAGATACACCAAAGTATCGTAATACACAAAATGCCGTAATGAAAAACGGTATTAAGAAGTCAATCACAAATCAAAGTGTAGTTAATAGTGCACCATTTGTATTTTCAATTGATGTTGATTCAAATCATGTTCTAAATCAAAAACAATCCGGTCGTTGCTGGGATTTCTCTGGTTTAAACTTTATTCGCTATCACATTGAAAAAGATCATCATATAAAAAATATGGACTTATCAGGGAGCTATGTTTACTTCTATGATAAGTTAGAAAAAGCTAATTATTTCTACCAAAACATTATTAACACAGCTGATCGTCCATTATCAGACCGTCTAGTTAACTGGTTACTTACTACCCCTCAACAAGATGGTGGTGACTGGCAACTATTAGTAGACTTAATTGAAAAATACGGTATTGTTCCAATGGAAGCCTACCCAGAAACTGCTGCTAGTGCTAACTCACAAGAATTAAACCGTATGTTTAACAGAAAGTTACAAAAAGACGCTATGAAGTTACGTGATTTAGCTAATAGCGACGCATCTGATGAAAAGATGAAGAGTGTTCTTCACCACTTAAATGCAGAAAACTACCGTGTATTAGCTATTTCATTAGGTACTCCTCCAGACAAATTCACCTACGAATATCGTGATGAAAACAATGAATATCATACTACTGGTCAAGTTACACCAATAGAATTCTTCAAGAAGTTTGTTAACATCAACTTTGATGATTATGTTGAACTAATGAACTTACCAGGTGAAAATTATCCATACAATACTCCATTTGGCGTTGAAATCTCTGGCAATATGGTTGGTGGTCAACCAAGTCGTTACTTCAACGTTTCAATGAAAGATATGGAAAAGACTGCTCTTGAACAATTAAAGGATGACGAACCTGTATGGTTTGGTTGTGACGTCCTACAAGAATGGGCTCCAGATGCTGGTTTACTTGATGTTAATGTTTACGACTGGGATCGTTCATTTGGTATTAAGTTAGGTACTGATAAGACTAAGAGATTTGAATATCGTGAAAGTTTGCCAACTCATGCAATGCTTATTTCTGGTGTTGACATGCGTGATGACAAGCCAATAAGATGGAAGATTCAAAACTCTTGGGGCACTAAGCCAGGTCACAAAGGCTACTTTATTATGGGCAACGATTGGATGGAACAATATACCTACGAAACTGTTGTCAACAAGAAGTACTTAACTGATGAACAACTTGCTGCATATGAAAAAGAACCTGTAATGCTTCCATACTGGAACGCAATGAACCCAATTTAAAGAATACTATTTCTTTAATCTTTAGAAAGGACGATTATATATGGCATGTACCACTGTTATAGTTGGTAAAAAAGCCAATATTGCCGGTTCTACAATCATTGCTCGTAATTGCGATGCCGAGGTTTGTAATGTACCAGTAAAGTTTGTAGTTGTTCCTGCCAAATCAGAAAAACAAACTTTCCATTCATATGTTACAGGCTTAGATATTCCTCTACCTGAAAATGCACTTCGCTATCAAATGGCACCTTTTGTTGATTACAAAATTCATGGTCAATTTGGTGAGTGTGGCATTAATAGTGAAAATGTAGCCATGAGTTCAACAGAAAGCTTATATGGTAATCCACAAGTTTTAGGATTAGACCCACTTGTAAGTAATGGAATTGGTGAAGATGCGCTTTTAAGCATTGTATTACCTTTCATTCATTCTGCGCGTGATGGTGTCCAATATCTTGGTAAACTAATTGAAAAATATGGTTCACACGAAGGAAATGGAATTGCCTTTAGTGACAAAGATGAAGTTTGGTACATGGAAATTCCAACCGGTCACTATTGGGTTGCTGAAAAACTTGATGATGACAAAGCGGCTGTAATTGCTAATCAAGTTTCACTTCAAGATATTGACTTTGATGATAGTAGTCGTTTTATGTGGGCTCCTGCCATTAGAGAGTTTGTAGACAGTAACAACCTTAACCCTGATCCTAATGAATTTAATTTTCGCCATATTTTTGGCACGTCTAATGCACGTGATCGTTGCTACAACACTCCACGCGTTTGGTTTGGTCAACGCTACTTGGGTCATATTGCTTTCTCACCTACTAGCAACAATTTAGACTTTAGTTTTAAACCAAATCGTAAATTAAAGCGTGAAGATGTCGGCTATGTTCTTAGTTCTCATTACAATGAAACTATTTATGATCCTTTAGCAGATGACACGCCAAAAGATGACAGAACTAAATTCCGTCCAATTTCTATGGCAAGATGTGCAGAATCACATATTCTAGAAATTCGAAATAAAGTACCAGCTGGAATTGCTGGAATTGCTTGGTTTAATTTTGCTCCAACGGCCTTTAATCCATATGTGCCATTTTATGCTAATGCAAATGGTACGGCTCCTCAGTACGAAAATACAACTGATGCATATAGTCCTGAAGAAGCTTATTGGTTATCGAGAACTGTAGCTGCTTTAATTCAACCAAGCTATAATGAAATGAAATCTCTATTAAGTGGCTTAGATGGTTTCTTGCCTACTGCTGATCAACTTACTCATCATTTAGTCCATGTAACTGATGAGAAAGCTGAAAAGTTAAGTGGACAAAAGCTAACTCAATATCTAACTAAGGCTAATGCAGCTAATGCACAAAAGGTTCTTGACCTTACACATAAAACTGTAGGAGATTTAGTGAAACGTGAATTAACTTTATCTCGTTTAAGTTTTTCAATTAATACTGATCGTTTACAAAATTAATTTAATAAAAGCTAGGTGACTCTCACCTAGCTTTTTTCTTTAACGTATGTTATTTAGGAGATGTTAACAATGATGGAAGATGCAAAGGAAAAGGATAAAAAGTCTGTCAAACAGATTTATATTTCCATCCTTGCTCTCACCCTAATGAACGTTACCATTATTGCCGGTATTGGTAATGACGTTCAGCAAGCCTTCTATGGTTTAGCTTCCGTTACCTATTTCGCTATTGGTGCTATTTGTTTCTTCATTCCTACAGCTTTAGTAGCTGCCGAACTAGCATCTGGCTGGAGTAATCGTGGTGGTATCTTTCGATGGGTTGGTGAAGGTTTAGGCAAAGGCTGGGCACTAACCTGTTTATTAATTCTATGGTTCCAAACAATGATTAACTTTGGGATGGGGATGCCTAGTTATGCTGCAACAATTATGTTCTATACACCAATGTATAATAAAGCGGTTCAATTCGCTCAACACCCACAACATGAAGTATTAATCATGACAGGATTCATTATTTTATATTGGGTACTAACTTTTGTTGCCACTAAGGGAGTTAAAGCATTCAGTAGTGTTGCTAAATATGGTGTTTTAATTGGTACCTTTATTCCCTTAGCTTTAATGGTTATTTTAACCATTGTTTGGTTGTGTCAAGGACACGCTCCTGCCATTCCAATGACACCAAAAGGATTAATTCCTAAGTGGAATGGAATGAGCACTTTAGCCTTAGCAGCCGGAGTATTCTTCTCATACACCGGTATTGATATGAATGCCGCTCACATCAAACAATTAAGACATCCTGAAAAGGATTTCACAACGGCAATGTTCTTCTCTATTATCTTAGTATTCTTAATCTTCGTTGTTGGTACTGTAATCATTGCAATGGTTGTTCCAGAAAAGCAGATTAATGTTATTTATACTTTGAACACAGTATTCAGAACACTTGGTGCCACAATTGGAATCCCATGGTTATATATGGTTCTTGTTTGGGCTGGATTATGTAATGTTTTAGCCAGTGTTATTACTAACATGGCTGGTCCTTCATTTATGCTAGGACAAGCTGGTGGTTCTGGATTTTTGCCAAAGTGGTTCCAGGAAAAGAACAAACATCAAATGCCTGCTCATCTAATGTACACTCAAATTGCAGGGATGACGATAATTGCCTACTTGGTTAAATTACTTCCAAATGTTGAAGGTTTCGTCATTATGTTAACTCAGACCATCACAGTTCTTTACATGTTCTACTACATCTTAATGTTCATCACATTTTTAAGATTAAGATACGATCAACCTAACCGCCCTCGCCCATTTAAAGTTCCAGGTGGCAAAGTTGGGGCATGGATTGTTGCTGGTCTTGGTTTAATCTCTAGTGTATTCGGTATTGTATTAGCCATCTATCCACCAGCACAAGTTAAAGCCGAAGTTGGCTCCCCTGTTACTTATGTTGTAACTATTTGTATTTTGGTAGCACTTATTTTAGCTATTTGCTTTATTATGTATCAACTATCAAAGAAGCACCCCGAATGGGTTGATCCACACAACAAATTTGCTCCATTTACTTGGGAAATTGAAGGACTTAAGAAACCTGGAAAGGCTTTATCAAACGTTCCAACAACTGTTATGTCTAAAGATCAAAATCCAATGGGTATGCCAATTAAGCGCCACTATGGTCCAGACGAGCAAGCTGCAGCTAAATTAGTCAAAGAAGCTAATGAGAATAAACTTACCCCTACTGACAATTAATTTTTATTAGAAAAGAGATAATATTATGTCAGAAATTAATCCTACTGATTTAAAAACTATTAGATCAGATTTTCTTGATAATCAAAGATACCGTGTTACTCAAAATGCAGTTATGAAAAATGGTATTAAAAATTCCATTACTAATCAACGTGCTATTGATAATAGCAGTTTTGCATTCTCAGTTGATGTTGACTCTAACAAAGTAATGAATCAAAAGCATTCCGGCCGTTGCTGGATGTTTAGTGGTTTAAACTTTGTTCGTTTCTTAATTGAAAAGCACCATAATTTAAAAGATATGGAGCTCTCTCCTGATTATCTATTCTTCTATGACAAGTTAGAACGTGGTAATTACTTCTATAACAACATTGTAAAAACTGCTACTAAACCTCTTTCTGATCGTGAAGTCATGTTTTTACTTGCTACGCCACAAGAAGATGGTGGTGATTGGAATTTCTTAATTAATTTAATTGAAAAATATGGACTTGTTCCTAATGACTTAATGCCTGAAACCACACCAGCCTGGAATACAACTGAGCTTAATCAGATGTACAACAGAAAACTGGATAAAGATGCAATGAAGTTGCGCGACCTTGTTAACAATGAAGCTTCCGACACTAAAATTAAAAGCGTAATCCGTCAAATGAATCAAGAAAACTATCGGATCTTAAGCATTTGTTTTGGTACTCCTCCAGAGCACTTTACTTATGAATATCGTGATAAAAATAATAACTACCACACAACTGGTAGAATTACACCACTTGAATTTTATAAGAAGTTTTCTGATATTAACTTAAATGATTACATTGAACTTATGAATTTACCTGGTGGTGGCTACAAGTTTAATCAAACTTATACAATTGATCTATGTAATAACGTTATTGGCGGAAAAAATAGTCATTACTTAAATGTTCCAATGCATGATATGAGACGGATGGCTATTAATCAACTAAAAGATGGCGATCCAGTTTGGTTTGCCTGCGATGTTTTACAAGAATGGAATAACCCAGCTGGTTTACTTTCACTAGGTGTTTATGACTGGAAACGTTCATTTGGAATTACTTTGGGTAAAGATAAAGCCAATAGAGTTCAATATCGTGAAAGCATGCCAACTCATGCAATGCTAATTTGTGGTGTTGATTTACAAGACGATGAGCCAACTAAGTGGAAAGTTCAAAACTCATGGGGCAATAAACCAGGACACAAGGGATACTTCATTATGGATAATCCTTGGATGGACCAATACACTTATAATACTGTAGTAAATAAGAAGTATTTATCAGCTACGGAATTAAAGTCCTATCAAGAAACTACCCCTATTACTCTTCCTTATTGGACAGCCATGTTATCTGATTAGTTTCTAATTAATTAAAATGAAGGTGAATGCTATGGTATTAACAGATGCGCAAAACAAAATCGTTGCAAAAGCTACTAAAAAAGATGTTAATGGTTGGCATTATTTAACAGTTCAAGGTGACCCTTATGAAATTGGTTTTCAACATGGATACCTTCTAACTGATGAATTTAGAGATGCAATTCGGGTTTATACACATATGACTCTTGAATTATATGGAATGGATTATTCCTTCTTTGTAGAACAAGCTGTCAAAATGCATAAAGATAAAATTCCTGAAGAATATTTAGAAGAAATGCAAGGAATGGCGGATGGCTTCACTGCCAATGGCTTTGAAACCAGTGTTGATGACATTATTGGCTGGAATGATTGGATGGAACTAACAGGCTATTGGTGGCCGCAAGTTGCAGCTAACTATTCCAATAATCCACCACAAGGTCCACGTGGTTCTCACTGCTCTGGATTCGTTGCAACAGGATCAGCTACTAAAGATGGTAAACCAGTAATTGCTCATGAAAGTTTTGATGATTTCTGGAGCGGTCAGTACTTTAACGTCTGTGAAGAGGTTCATCCAACTAATGGCCATGCATTTAAGATGCAAACTGTTCCAGGCTATCTTGATTCAATGACCGACTTCTATGTAACGGATGCTGGCCTTGGAATTACCGAAACCACTATTGCTGGGTTCGTCGGTTACGACGTAAATGGAATCCCAGAATTTATTAGAGCTCGTAAAGCTACTCAATATGCGAATAATATCGATCAATGGGTAAAATTAGTAAATGAAGGAAATAATGGCGGTTACGCAAATATTTGGCTTCTTTGCAATATCAATACTGGTGAGATTGCTCGTTATGAACAAGGTTTAAAGCATCAGGAATTACTCGAATCAACTGACGGGTTCTATTATGGCTGTAATGCTTGTCACAACCCACGTATTCGTAACCTTGAGTGTGTTGACAATGGCTATAACGACACTCGTCAACAAACTGGTGCTCGTAGAGCACGCTTTGAAGAATTATTACCTGAAGTATCTGGTACGATTGATGATGGAGTTGCCAAGAAGATCTTAGCGGACAAGTACGATCCATACTTAGGATATCAATGTGCTTCTTCACGTAATATTTGTGCTCATTATGACGTTGACCCACAATACTATGCTGACGATCCACATGGCGTCTGGAATGTACCTTTCTTCCCAGGTGGTTCATGTGATGGTAAATGTGCAGATGCTACTGATATTCAAAACCTGAATATGTGGGGTATCTTCGGCCGAGCTGATGGTGAACCATTTGATGCAAAAGACTTTATGAAGCAACATCCTGAATGGAATTGGCAAAAAGGTTATCTCTATGATAGACCAAGTCAGCCATGGACACTATTTGACTAGATAAGTTCAACTAACCTAATCAAAAATAAAATTATAAAAACTACTCATAGAAATAGGGTTAAGCATTATGCTTAACCCTATTTTGTTATTTATCTGTCTACTATTTGTTTAAGTTTTTCAAAAACAAATTGCATTACACCAACCCAAGTTAAGGCAATTGCTACTGAACCGCAAACATCGGATGGATAGTGAGCATAGACATATACTCTAGAAATCATTACGATGACTAACCAAACAATCAATAGAAAATCAATCCAAAAACGTTTAGTTCTATCTTTCAAAACTACTGGTAAAAGCACCATAATGATCCAAATAACAATCATTCCCATACCTAAAGTATGACCACTAGGAAAACTAAATCCATCATCAACTGCTAAGTGTTGTACAGGACGAGCTCTTTGAATCAAGTGCTTAATTATCCAACCTACTGCATCTCCAGTAATCATCGTTAAAACTAAATTAGTCGCAAGAGGACGTTGCTTTCTAAACCACAAGATTACTGCAATTAATACCATCCAGATCAAGTCAACTTTGGTATCTGCTAAAAATGTAATCTTTAGCATCAATCCCTTTAAATTAGGGACAATATGAACTAATCCTTCAAAGAAATTATCAAAGGCATTAATCCAACCTAAGTGTAAAATAATCGAAATGGCGAGAATCAAACTAATGGGTAAGCCCCAATATATCGCTTTTGAATATCTTTTCATTTTTACTCCTGTTTTCAATAATGTTTTTTATTATTTTACCACTATGAGCTTAAAAATCATTGGTCATAGTTGAAAATCATCATAAATTAATTAAAGAAAAGCAGCTAGTGAGTACCAGGCACTAACTCCAATCATCGTCACTTAAGACGACTGTTGAGTTTAGCTAATCCTTGTGATTAGCTTTTTTTATTATTGCTATTAAAAAAGTAGAATATTCACTAATTATCTAGTAAATATCCTACTTTTTCTTTATCGTTAATTTAATCTTTAATAGTCAATGGCTTAAGTTGAGCTTCAATTTCATCTAAACCAACGCCCGCTTGAATTAAAGAAGCAGCAGTATAGGCTCCTTCAATTAAAGCAGTGTCATATAAATGAACTTTTTTATTACTCATTTCCATTGCCATTTCAAGGTTCATCTTAGCACTACCTAAATCATAAAAGGCTAAAATGTTGTCAGCTTCATTATCATCAAAAGCCTGCATGATCTTTTCCATACTTGTTCCAATATCGCCATCGTTAGTACCACCTGCAGTAGTAATCGAAACATCGCCTGCTACTTGCTTTAATAACTTAGGTAATCCTTCCGCAATTTCTGGAACATGAGAAACTATCGTAATACCTAGACTCATAGTAAACCCTCCGTTTCAAGCAGAGCTTCAAATAAATATCCACTTGATTCAGAACCTGGATCAACATGCCCTTTTGAACGCTCGCCTAAATAACTTGCACGTCCCTTTTTGGCTACCATATCCTTGGTTGATTCAACGGCCCTTTCAATCTTATCTTTGGATAAAGTGCCGGCTTTTACTTCTGGTACCAATTCACTCCAAACATCGACCATCGTTTTATCTCCTGGCTTTGCACCGCCACGCTTTTGAATTCCAGCTAAAGCAGCTTTAAGAACCTCTCCTAGATCATCTGTTGAGCTACTCTTTTTAGCCATTTCTAGAAAAGCCGTCCCATATAACGGACCAGAAGCTCCACCGACGGTTGAAATTAAAGCCATCGCAATATTTTTGAAACCAGCTTGTAAATCGACAGGCTTTGTAGTTAATTTTTCTCTAACAGCCTCCATTCCTCGGCTCATATTAAATCCGTGATCTCCATCACCAATTGGTGTATCCAAATCACTTAAATATTGTTTATTTACCTCAATCTTATCAGCAAAATTATTCATCCAACTTGTTAACGTATCAACTGTTAATGTCATTTTTATTCCTTTCTACCAAGCAATAGTCTTAACTGGGAAGTTTAAGTAATCAAGCCACTTATCATCTTTAATCTCAAACAAAGTTAAAGAAATACCGGCCATATCAAGTGAAGTCATATAGTTTCCAACTTTCATAAAACTTGGCTTGATCTTAAATTCATCTAACTTATTTAAAACATCATTAGCAAAAATATATTGCTCCATCAAAGGAGTAGCACCCATCCCATTAACTAAGCAAGCATACTTTTTACTGCCATCAAGATGCATTTCATCGTTTAATTTACCAACAAGTTCTTCAACTAATTCCTTCGATGGTTTAATTTTTTCACGACGGTATCCCGGTTCACTGTGAATACCCACTCCATATTCGATTTCATCTTCCTTTAAGACAAAACCAGGTTTACCAACTTCCGGATTAGTAGCTGCAGAAAGTGCTACAGCAATTGTCTTAATATTTGGCAAAACTTTTTTAGCTAATTCTTCAATTTCATCTAAACTAGCACCTTGTTGGGCTGCTGCACCTAGAATCTTATGCATAAAAAGAGTTCCCGCAACTCCGCGACGTCCCTGAGTGTATAAACTATTTTCAACTGCAATATCATCATCAACTACAATTGATTTAACAGGAATATCATCCATATCGGCTAAATCCTTAGCCATATCAAAATTCATGATGTCACCAGAGTAATTTTTTACTACCATGAAGACACCTTGACCTTGATTAGCAGCCTTAATTGCCGCATAAATTTGATCAGGTGTAGGTGAAGTAAAGACTTGACCACAGATAGCAGCACTTAGCATCCCTTCACCAACATATCCGGCATGCGTTGGCTCATGCCCTGAACCTCCACCACTGATAATACCAACTTTTCCTTTCATAGATTCTTTATCAGACCGAACAACAGCTTCAGTATCTGGAATCTTTTCAATAAATTGAGGATATGAACGAGTCATTCCGGAAACCATTTCTGCAACAACATTGTGTGGATCATTAATAATCTTCTTCATTGTTTTTATCTCTTTTCTTTTTGAAACCACTTTCACAATATTATTATAACGTAATAGTGCCGATAAGTTTAATTTATTATTTGGAAAGAAAAAGCAGAACTATTTTTCATAGATCTGCTAAAATTACTATTTAAATTAATTCATATATTGAAAAAAGCTAAGCACTCACTATAAAAAATAGTGAAAATACTTAGCTTTTTTATACAAAATTTTTACCTAATCAAATATATCCAGCTCTAATCCATCAACAATATCTCTTAACAAGTCTAAGCCCGCGATACTGTTACCATCTTTATCTAAGGCTGGACTAAAGATTCCAATTCCATATTTATGAGGTGCAGCTGACATCAGACCACCACCAACACCACTTTTTGTTGGCACACCAATTAGTCGTGAATATGTTCCTGATTGATTATATAGGCCAGTCGTCATCATCAATGACTTGATACAACGAGCTTCTTCATCAGAAATAATACGTTTGTTATCCCATGGTTTTATACCGCCATTAGCTAAAACAGCACCTAAATTTGCTAAAGAACGCGCAGTAACCATCATTGAACATTGCTTAAAGTAAGTATCAAGACTAGTTACTACATCCCCGAGCATCATGTTTTTAGATTCCATATAATATGCTAAAGACCGATCTAGATTGCCTGTTCTTCTTTCAGAATGATAAATTATTTGATCTAAATAAAGATCTGGGTCATTACAAATATCACGAGCAAAATCTAAGATTTCTTCAAATGTATCGTCACCCGTCTTGCTTACTACCATCGAAGTTGTAGCAATTGCTCCAGCATTAATAAAAGGATTCAACGGATACTTAGCTCTTTCAATTTCCATATTTAGAATTGAATTGAAAGCAAAGCCTGTTTGACGAGACCCTACATGTTTAAATACTTCTTGTATGCCCATCTTTTTAATAGCAAGCATTAAGGTAATCACCTTAGAAATACTTTCAATCGCAAAGCGTACTTCACTTTGGCCTGCTTCACCTACTTCACCATCTTCTAAATCATATAAAGCAACTCCGAGTTGCTTAGGATTAACTTCAGCTAAAGCTGGAATATAGCTAGCAACTTTTCCTTCTTTTTCTTTAGGTAAATTTTTCTTAACTAATTTTTCTAATTGAATCATAGCTATCTCTTTTCTATGAAAATACACTCTCACTTTAAGCATAGTCGATTCATTTGATTAGGTGAAATATTTGAGATTATAAAAAACATTATCTTAAAAAGAAATCTAAATTATATTCCTTCAATACCAAGCCTTTAAATTCAGCTTTTATAACAAATGGCATTAATGGCTGAATTTTTACAAATTTTTCATAAGTAAAACTAGAATCATAATAATTGATTATTGTTCCTATAGCTGTTCCATGACTCCCCACTATAATAGTCTTATTCAAGTTTTTCTCTATCTTCTAATCCTTTTACACTTTAGTGGACGCGTGGCACCAGTATGAATATCTATATTCGGTTGAGCATGTCTTACAAAGTATACAATCGTCATTTAAATTTATCCCTCAAATATTGTTCCTAATATCCCCAATAATAAGCTGAATCGGGATCTTCAGTTTGTTTCAAATACTCATCAAAATACGGAAGCGTATATTGTACTAGTCCATATCCGGCTGGGATTATCAATTTACGCTCAATAGCTCTTCTTCGATATTGAGCTACAAATACTTTATCTTTCCCTAAAATCTTTACTACATCTCGAAGTCGCTTATCTCCCCTAACTGCTAATAAATATTTTCGATCCCATTCAGATAGACCAATAAAGATTTTCTGATATGCATTGTCAAATAGTTGCAACTGAAATGGAATTGAAACTTTATCAAGATCTGCACTTTCGAGGATTTTTCCGTTTAGTTGATCAAACAATAAAAATCCCAATAATTGAAAGGCAAATGCATAACCACCTGTCATTTTCGCCATACGACTTGCTACACTCAAAGAGCAATTAAACACAGAACTATATGCCGCAATTATATCTGCCTTTTTTAACGGCAATGTGTGAATTTTTTCTGATCTAAGCAAAAATGTCAATTTATTCTGAGTTTGAATATCTAAAATCAAATCTGGAAGTCCAGTCATTAAAACGAAGATTGGTAAATTATCTCCCTTTAATTCATTGAAGACTTGTGCAAATTCTCTTACTGCTTCGGTATTAGTAATTTCATCAATTGTAACAACCACGTATTTATTTTGTCTTTTTACTTTTTCTAGTATTTTTTCTAAAACAATATCATATTCTGTTTCAGAACTGTTCAAATCGATATTAATTCCTTTTACAGTAATTGAATTAACATTATTTAAAGCTTTTTGAAAAGCAAATTCAGTCTTGATAGCTAACTTTTTTGTTAAACTTGCGACTAGGTTATCTTTATTAATAAGGTTAATCCGATAACAATTATCATCTTGATCCAATTTTTGAGCCACTGCATTTAAAAAGACAGTCTTCCCTGAACATCTAACGCCAGTAATAAAAAATGAACGGGCAAAATCACTAGTTTTAATTTTAGAAATTAAATCATTAATTGTAGTATCTGTATCAAGAAATATTTTAGGGACATCACCAAATGTCGGATTAAAAGGATTATTCACCTTAATGCCTCCTTTCATTTTTAAACTCTTTAAACTTCATATTTTATTTTAAACTCTTTTAAACTTTTTACAGATGATTATTTTCTTAATCAATAGGAGAGATTTCTCGGATTTCAGCTAATTTCTTATACCAATATACGCTCTTCTTTGCGTAACACTCCTGCGTCTTAAAGTCGACATAGAATAGACCATAACGCTTTGAATAACCATTCGTCCAAGAGAACATGTCTTGAGGTAACCAGACAAAGTAACCATTTACTGGAATACCAGCTTCAATTGCCTTAGCAACTTCTTCCATATGTTGTCTTAGATAATCAATTCTTGGAGTATCATCAATTATCTTATCTTCACTTTCACACTTATCTTTATAACCCATTCCATTTTCAGTAATATAGATCGAATGAACTAATGGATAATGATCATAGACACGCTTTAATTGGTCGTACATCCCTTGTGAATAAATAATCCAGTCCCAATCAGTTGCAGGCAAATCCTTAGGATGAATCTCTTCACCAGCCCCCTTCATATGTTTGACGTCGTACCTTAGTTAGAACAATCAAATTTTATGCTTGACTTTTTTCTTATCTCTTAGTTAAATTAAGAAAGAAATAATGTGATGACCTTTAATATAGTCCCGTGAGGCTATCAAGGAAATCTGCGCGTAAACTATTTTTTGACATAGTTTTAAACAGAAACGACTATCTTAAAGGAAACCTCTTTAGATAGTCGTTTTTTCTTTAGGTCATCAAGATTTTCATTTCAAGGAGGAAATTATGAAAAAGATGCCTAAAGACACATTTCATAATGATGATGCGATCTTAGACGTTTATGAGAAACCAGAATTAGGACAAGGAATTCTACTTTCCATGCAACACTTGTTTGCCATGTTTGGATCAACGGTTCTAGTTCCAATCTTAGTCGGAATTAATCCAAGTATTGCTCTTCTTTCATCTGGTGTTGGTACTTTAGTCCATATGCTACTAACCCGCTTCAAGATTCCAGCATACTTAGGATCAAGTTTTGCTTTCGTTGCAACAATGCAAGCTTTAATGAAGCAAGATGGTTATCCAGCAATTGCCCAAGGTGCAATTGCGGCTGGGTTAGTATATGTTATTGTTGCCTTAGTTATTGCAAAGGTTGGGTCTGATTGGGTAAACAAAGTCTTACCACCAATTGTTGTGGGACCAATCATTATCGTAATTGGACTATCTCTTGCAACTACTGCTGCCAACGATGCCATGATGAAAGGTACCAAGTACAACTTAACTTACTTTGGTGTTGCCATCTTTACCTTGGTCATGACCTTAATTTTTCAAATGTGCTTCAAAGGTTTTACTAGTTTGGTTTCAATTATGCTTGGAATCGTTTGTGGTTACGCTCTATCTTGTGTTCTAGGAATAGTTGATTTTTCAGGAGTAGTAAAAGCTGCTTGGTTCTCAATGCCCGCTTTAGATGTGCCTGGAATTAGCTACCACTTCAAATGGTATCCAGCAGCTATCTTAACAATGGCTCCAATTGCCTTTGTTACAATGACTGAACATATGGGACATATTATGGTTCTTAACTCCCTAACTAAGAGAAACTTCTTTAAGAATCCAGGTTTACACCGTACTATGATGGGTGACGGTCTTTCAACAATTATTGCTGGTTTTATCGGTGGTCCTCCGACTACTTCTTACGGTGAAAATATCGGTGTTTTAGCTATGACCAAAGTTCATTCAGTTTGGGTATTAGCAGGAGCTGCAGTATTTGCAATTGTCTTTAGTTTTGTTGGTAAAGTTGCTGCAGTCATCGAATCAATTCCAATGCCAGTTATCGGTGGTATTTCATTCTTACTGTTTGGAACGATTGCATCTAATGGTCTAAAGATTTTAGTTGATGATAAAATCGACTTTGGCGAAAAACGTAATATGTTAATCGCTTCTGTTATCTTAGTTATTGGTATCGGTGGAGCTTATTTACAACTTGGTAGTTTCCAATTAACTTCAGTTGCCTTATGTACAATCTTTGGTATGTTAATGAACTGGATTTTACCTAAGCAAGCAGCTAGTGAAAAGGCACTAGAAGCTGAAAAGAAAGAAAAAGAACAAAAATACTTTAATTAGTTGAATATATGAAAAGAGCTAGAATCCGTGTAATGTGGATTCTAGCCTTTTTAGTAGTCCATTTCTTGTTCAAATCTATATTGCTGCAATACGTATTCCTTAAAAAATAGCAAAGTAAATGCAACATATCGTCAACCTGAATATCTTCTTGAAAATGCTCATTAATATATTTAATCATTTCATCCCCTAGTGGAAGATTAGGACCTTTAGTAACTGACTCTTTTTTATTAAAATTCTGATCAAGTAAAACTCAAATGACTTAAAATCATAAATCTTCGAGCATCAGTTAATGGTTTATGGCATAATTTACCGAGTTCAATAACTTCTTTTTCTAACCTTTTATAAGCAGTTTTATTCTCAGTGCCATTTTTTCCTAACAGATCAAGGTTCCAGTTAATACTTGTAGAATATTGACTTAATAAAAAATCATTATCAATAATCAAACCTTCATATTTCCAATTTTCCTTTTTACCAGATGAACTATGAATCTTTCTTCGATTAACAAGCCAAATATCACCACTATTAAAGTGATAAGTTTTACCTTCAAGTGCAAAACGCAGATCCTTTCCCTTAATTAAATAATTAAGTTCAATTCCTTGATGCCAATGCTCTGACTGAATTGCCTGATCGCTGTGGTAAAAATAAAAAGGCAATCTTTGATTATTTTGAACTTCTTCATGCTCAACTATTGTAATCCCTTTCAAAAAAATTACTTCTTAATTACGAAAATGATACTTTTTTTCTATTTATAAATGGTATCTTAATAATGTAAAAATATGAGGAGGATTTAAAATGATTAAATTAATCGCCGTAGATATGGATGGTACTTTCTTAAGAGATGATAAAACTTACGATAGAGAAAAATTTGCTCGAATTTATCAAGAATTAGAAAAGAAAGATATTAAATTCACTATCGCTAGTGGTAATCAATACTATCAAATTACTACTTTCTTTAAAGATTTTCCTAATGTAATCTATGTTGCAGAAAATGGCGCTTTAGTTAGAAATAAAGGAAAAATTTTAGCACTTCATGCTTTCTCAAACGATACAGTTAAACAGATCGAAGATTTTTTATTAGAACAACCTGAATTACAATTTTTAATCTCAGGTGCAAAAAGTGCTTACTTTCCGATTCAATTTACAGATGATTATTACGAAATTTCTACTAAATACTACTATCGTTTAAAGAAAATACATAACCTTAATGAGCTTGATGATAAAGTACTCAAATTTTCAATTTCCTGTCCGGACAAAAAAACAAATTATTATGTAGACTTCTTAAAAAAGAACCTCGGCCGCTATTGTAATGTAACAAGTAGTGGTCATGGCGAAATTGACTTGATTTTACCAGAGATCCATAAGGCTCATGGTTTAGCTGAATTAGGCCAAGTTTTAGGAATTTCTCTTTCTGATATGACTGCTTTTGGAGATGGGGGTAATGACTTAGAAATGATCAAAGAAGTTGGAGATGGCGTAGCGATGTCAAATGCGGATCCAGCAGTTTTAAAAGTTGCAGATCATACAACTACTTCCAATAATGAACAAGGTGTTCTTACTTACATTGAAAATAATATTCTCTAATAACAAAAAGCTTGAAGCAATCCCCATGCTTCAAAATGCCAATCTAATTGATCACAATTCAGTTATCCTTTTTAGACATCTGATTGCTAATATCACTCAAAAAAGCAGTTTTACCTGATCCACGTAAACTATAAACAAAAGTAGTTTGATATGGACTTACAGGTTCCTCAAGGCCCTTGATTACGGTATTTAGCTGTTTCGATCTATCTAAAAATATTTTAGGAACATCACCAAATGTTGGATTAAATGGATTCATTATTTTTCCTCATTTATTACTATAAACTGTTTTGTACTGTTTTATACTTTTCTATAAAAAAGCAGCCACTCAATAATTGAGTGACTGCAAATATTATTTTTCAATTCTAAATCGATAAAAACCTAAACTCATTTGCTTCAATGTCTTAGCAAAATCTTTTTTATCAAAGTGATTTTGATCAACTAAGGCTTCAAATTCACCATCCGCGTCAACCAACATCTGGTGCGTTCTACGCCAACCATTCTTCTGGTAAAAACGCAAACGACTAACACGTTGATGATAATTCTCTGCATCAGGATCAAGCGGTTCAATATCTAATACGATTTGCTGATCTGGATATTTTTCTTCAAGCATATGTAAAATTCTGCTCCCATATCCATTGCCACGTAATTCTGGTTCAACAGCTAAGTAGGCCAAATAAACAGTATTGTCACTAATATAGTAACAAACCATCCCGCAAAATATTTCTCCATCATAAACGGCATTAAGTTGAAGTTTCTTTCGCAAGCTCATTAATACCATTGAGATCCATGAGAATCTTTCCCATTCTGGAAAAGCACTATAATATAAATCTTTAACTTTATGATAATTCTTAGAGCCCCATCGGGCGGCTTGTTCGTCTAAAATAAGAATCCTTCTCTTTTCTATTAATATAATTTACTTCTCTAATTAAAAAATACTTTTCTTTAAAAATCAAATTTCTAATGCTATACAAAATAGGGACAAGCTTGTCTGCTCGCCCCTATTGCTTTAACTATTAATCTGTTTAAATCGTAAGTCAGTTACTATCTTTTCAATACCAGCAATGATATTTTTTACATCATTTTCAGAAACTACGAATCCTTTTTTCTCTAAGCTGGTCACAACTGCTCTTACTACATTATTTAACTTTTTCTCATTTGAGATAAGTTCTTTATCATAAAAATATACATAATCAATCATTAGCTGTCTAGCAAGTTGGATAAAAGATATTTGTTGTTTTTCCTTAAAATGAACATACCCTAATACAGTCACACTAATAATACTAATAATCCATAAAGCCAGCTCTACTAATTCTATATAGTCCTTTGTACTCAATCCTCTCCTCTTTTCTTTAAACTAATTAATTTTGACATTCAACTTTTCATCTTTTAAAATCGTAACATCTATAACTTTCGAAAGGTGTTTTTCATGAATTCACAAGATAACCCTATTTTTGTTTCCAATTTAACTAAATGGGATGTATTTAAGGCAACATGGCTAGTGTTTTTTCTAAATTTAATCTATGTACCCCAAAAGTCTCGCTTTACACGTTTTTTTATACATATAATTTATTTCTTAGCAACTATATTTTTTATATTATCTTTAAATAATGCTAATTTTTTGTCTAAAATAATTTGTTTATTAGGAATATTTTCTCCGTTAATCATAACAATCTATGCTGCATTTTTTTGGGCCCAACAATACCCAACTCCAACATTAATTTCTCTATTTTCTTTATCAAATTCAGATATTTCTATTCTGAAAAATAAATATAATATCTCATCAAAAAATATTAATTCTGCTGGAATCTTAGACTTAGATACTGCCATATTTATTAATACAAAAAAGATGTATATTATTAGTTCGTTTAAAGATTCTAATTTAAATAATCATCATCAGAAGGTAATTATAAAAATAATTTCAAAATCTCAAAATAATACAGTACTCAAAAAAACTAAATTATTTTTAACAATAAAAAATAGATGTAAATACTATTTTAGATTTTAATAGTGTAATTTAAATAGCAGCAATTGCTACAGGAAACAATTCGGGATTTCCCGTAATTACTAGAGCTAAGGCTGCAATACCAATTAATACTACAGTTCGGCCCGCATCTTCAGCAGATAGATTTACATTTAAGTTAGGGATACCGTTTAAAAATGGTAATGGTTTAATTGTCATATCAATGATAAGTGAAAGTTCGTTGTCTAATAATTTGTCCTCCTCTTTAATTACATTACAAATAAAGGATAATTTATACTCGTCATTACTATTAGCTGACACCTTAACAGAAATATTTCCAGCAGTAATTTTTGAGGACTCCACTAATGTACCAGCACCATTGACTACAATGTCAAGTTTCTCTGGTTTTAATCCGTAAGTATTAGCTAGCCAATTAGTAATATTTGCTGAATTTAATTTTCCATTACTAATTGTGAATACTGGCGAAGATCCCACTTCTGAAAAACTGTCTGTTGCTGTTAAAGTCACCTTTAAAGCTGGACCATTAGAAATAGTAATTGTTTTATTTAAATCAACTGCAAATTTATTACCTAAATTTTTACGAATATTATCTAAAGCATCTGAAACCGAAATTGTATTTTCAGTACCCGGGCTGAAATATTTAGTACCACTATCTTTACCTGAAGCAGCCACTTGGTCAATTGGCGTTCCACCAATAGGATATTCAACAAACTGATCAAAGGCCCAATTTTTTGGCATCTTAAAGCCTAAGTTACCGCTCCAGTCGTATGACATATCAGCCACAAAGCTATACTTCATTTCAACTTTTTCACCATGAAGACATACATTTCTTGTTCCATAAATGCCTAGATTATATCTAGAAGACGCAAGATCTGATACTACTTCTCCCGTCCTATGCGATTAGCTATCAATCAGGTGGCATTTACATGCTCTTAATCTGGTGGGTTGGTCATAATTATCAAAAGCCAGTTAGTGAACTCTTATCATATATTGAGAATCATATCGTCATTAATAGCTAAATCTTCTCCTACCATTATCTAGCAATAATTTCTAAGCATAATATTTTCTTCTTTTCAATTTTGCTTTCTATAATATAGTTGAAAGTTTAATTTTTTAGAAAGGAAATTAAAATGAAAAAATATATTGCTAAAATTGGACCACTTAATGCCGAAAAAATAGCTTGCTCTCCTCACGGAACTGCTACTTTTACTGAAGATGGGGAACAAGATACGTTACATATTATGATTGAAATGTTCGATACTCCAGCAAACATCGAACACTGGCAACACTTCCATGGTTTCCCTGATGGTAAAGATGCTCATGTAGCAACAATGGACAATGACTTAAATGGAGATGGATTTATTGATTTACCAGAAACTGAGCCAGTGTCAGGTACAACAATGGTTCCTTTCAATAAAAATCCTGAAAAAATTAATATTCCTACTGATTCCTATCCCCATGCTGATGAATCTGGTCACTATCTATACGAAGCTGATGTTCCTTTAAATGAATTAAAGAAGCATTTTAAAGAAATCTTTAACACAACTGATCTAGCTTTAGATAAGCGCGTAGTTTATATTCACGGTGTGCCCGAGAGCCTATCGCTTCCCAACACTGTCCAAGGCAGCGTAGCAAACTATGGTCCACACGTTACTCTTCCAATTGCAGTTGGAAAAATAGAAAAAGTAAATTAATTAATAATACAGAAAAAGCTGATAGACAATCCCAACTTCAGGACTCGTCTATCAGCTCTTTTCTTATTTAGTATTTTTATTAAAAACAAAATTCAATCCAATTGCAATTATAAGTAATCCAGTTGAACACCACATAATTTCTTGCAATCCTAAATGAAAAATGTTTCTCATCGTTGGCAACAAATTTTGGGGTAAGTTCTTAGCTGAATTAGCATCACTCAATTTATTAAGCATGTTCATCGTTATACCCGAATTTTCAGCTACACCTTTAGCTAGTTGCATATTCATAATTACACCATAAACAGCTGCCATCACAGTTTGAGCTAAAATCCTAATTAAATAAGAAAGCGATGTTGCTGGCGCCATATTTTTTTCACTAGCATCAACTTGGACTTTTATTTGAAGTAAGACAAAAATAAAACCAACACCAAATCCTGAAAACATTCCAAGAATTGAAAGCCACCAAATATTGGCATTTTGCGGAACCAGCGCCAAGCCAAGAGATGAAATCAAAATACAAATTAATCCCATTGAGAGCAGAGTTCGATTATTAAAGCGAGCTTTTAATGGATTAACTACTAAAGTGCCTACAACATCCACCAAAGAATTAGGAATTAAGGTCATTCCTCCAATTAGAGCAGTTGTCCCCAGCAAACCTTGTGCCCACATTGGTAAATATGTATTGATTGCTAAAAATGCACCCCAACTAAAAATGAAAAGCAAAAAATCACCAACTAAAGCCTGATTTTTAAACATGCTAATTGGGACTACAGGATTTGGATGTCCCTCTTCATGCACAAAGAATAAGATTAATAATAATAAACCTGCAACAATTAAACTTGTAACAATCCAAATTTTAGTTAAACCTAGCAATTGAATTCCCAATAAAAGTGATGTTAGCCCCGCAATGATTAAACATGAACCAAGCACGTCAAACTTCGGTGTTTCTTTAATCTCTCCTTCACGGTAATAGATTAGTGATAATAAGATCGCTAATAAACCGATTGGAATATTAATATAAAAGACCCAGTGCCAGGAAAGAGAATCTACTAAATAGCCACCTACTAATGGTCCTACGATCGCCGCTACGCTAAAAGCAGCACCTAAATATCCTAGAATCTTAGTTCTTGTCCTAATATTGTCAAAAATAAAGCCAGCCATAATATAAGGCAGCGATCCCATACCTCCAGCACCGATTCCCATTAAAGCACGTGCCAAAAGAAAGAAATACATATTGTCAGCCAAGCCTTGAAAAAGAGAGCCTAAAACAAAAAAGAGTAACGACAATTCAAAGGTGGCTTTATTGCCAATTTTTTCGCCGACTTTGGTCCAAATTGGTGTTGAAACGGACATGCCCAGAAGCATAATTGCAATAATCCACCCCATAAATTGAATTCCATGTAAATCCGCAATAATGGCGGGAATTGCAGTATTAATAATTGTACTATCTAATCCTGCCATTACATTAGCCAAAACCATGGCAAATGTCACCATCGTTACCTGCTTTTTTGTCATATGTACACCTACTTTTCTATAAAATAAAAAGCCCCAATTACTTCGCAATAATCAAGGCTAATAATCTATCTAAAATATACTTGCTTAAACTCTCAAACACAAGCTTTATTTTGATGATCTATTAAGTTTTTTATTTGGCTGCCTAAAATTGAAATAAAAATTAAAGACAGTAGCAATTATCAACAAAATAAATGAGACTGCCATAATTTCATGAATACCACTATGAAAAATTCGGCGCATTTCTGGCAAAAGATATTGTGGCAATAATTTAGCAGATTTTGCATCACTTAATTCATTCATCATCTTCATCGTGATATTACTATGCGAATTGATTCCGCTAGCTAAAGCTAAGTTCATAATCACACCATATACAGCTGCCATCACAGTTTGGGCTAAGATTCTGATCAAATAAGAAGTTGAAGTAGCAGTTGCCATGTCCTTCATCCCAGCATCAATTTGAACTTTTACTTGGAGTCCCACAAAGATAAAACCAACTCCAATTCCAGAAAAAGCACCTACTACAATTAACATCCACAAAGATGTTTTGTTATTTGCTAGAAATAACCCACCGGAAGAGATCATCATGGTTACAATTCCAATCATTACTAGCGTAAATGTTCTAATTTTCTCTTGAATTGTGGCAACTGTTTGAGAAGCAATAATTTCAACAATTGAGTTAGGAATCAAAGTAATCCCACCCATTAATGCTGACATTCCCAAAAGCGCCTGTGCCCACATTGGTAAATAGGTGTTTACAGCAATAAAGGCTCCCCAAGTAGTTGCAAATAAAATAAAATCTCCATTTAAATCATGATTTCTAAAAATAGAAAGAGGAATAATTGGATTTTCTGTCTTTGCTTCGTGAAAAAAGAAAAAAATTAATAAGACAATACTTAATAAAATCAAACCTACAACAATCCAAGTTGCAGTAAGACCTAAGAGTTGAATTCCCATTAAAAACATAATCAGTCCAGTAACCAATAAAAATGCTCCTCCCAAGTCAAAAACTGGAGCAGATTTTGGTGTTACCGGTTTATAGTAGATCAATGAAATTAGTAAAGCTATTAAGCCAATTGGAATATTAATATAAAAGACCCAGTGCCATGATAAAGTATCAATTAGCCAGCCTCCTACTAAGGGACCTAAAATTGCAGCTCCATTGAAACTAGCAGTTAAATACCCCAAAATTTGAGTTCTTTTCTTGATATTTGGAAAAACATAACCCGCAATAATATAAGGCAGTGATCCCATACCACCGCCTCCAATTCCCATGATCATTCTTGCTACTAAGAAAAAGTAGATACTTGGGGCAATTCCTTCTAAAGTTGAGCCCAAAACAAATAATCCTAAGGCAATTTCAAAAGCTAGTTTATTAGTAATTTTTTCACCAATTTTTGTCCAAATAGGTATTGAAACAGACATTCCTAAGAGATAGATTGCAACAATCCATCCCATAAATTGGATTCCATGTAGCGCTGAAACAATTGCCGGAATTGCAGTATTAGTAATTGTTCCATCTAATCCAGCCATCACATTCCCTAGCATCAGCGCTATTGTTACCATAGTAATCTGTTTTTTATTCATTCAAGCACTTCCCTCAATAACAAAAAGAGCTCTTATTACATTAAGTAACTAGAGCTTGGACATTTATCTTTATATTATGCAAACTTTTTGCTTAAAATTGCAAGAATCTTAAAAAAATAGCTATGATTTTTTTACAAACTTAGGTATAATCAATAGCTGTGTTTACTTTTCACTTATTTTTCAAGAGAGGAAAAAGTATCTTATGGAACATAGTTGGATGCTTAAGTATTTTGCCGAGTTTTTCGGTACTTTGATTTTAGTATTATTTGGTAATGGTTCAGTTGCAAATTCTTTCTTAAAAGGTACAACTGGTAATGCTCCTGATGGCAAAGCTAATGGTGGTTGGATCTTGGTTGCCTTCAGTTTTGGCTTTGGTGTAATGCTTCCTGCCATGCTATTTGGTTCAATTTCAGGTAACCATATTAACCCAGCAGTTACAATTGCCCAAGCAGCTGCTGGTAACTTTCCGTGGTCACAAGTTGCTCCCTACATTGCTTGCCAATTATTAGGAGCAATTTGCGGTCAACTTCTTGTTTTAGGAGTATATTGGCCACACTTCAAAGAATCTACCAATCCTGATATCATATTTTCTTGTTTTGCTACTAGCGACTGTACTAATAGTAAGTGGAACGGTTTTATTTCCGAAGTTGTTGGTACTGCGGTTTTAATGTTTGTTGCAATTGGTCTTTACAAGGGGATGTTCTTCAAACAAGCTGTTGATATTGCTAATATCGGTGTAGGATTCTTAATCACTGCATTAGTTATGGCCCTTGGTGGTCCAACTGGTCCAGCTCTTAATCCAGCCCGTGATTTTGGTCCAAGACTTGTTTACTCATTATTGCCTATCCCTAATAAAAAGGGTGGCGCACACTGGAGTTATGGCTGGATTCCTGTTGTTGCTCCTATCCTAGGTGCAATTATTGGAATTTTCCTTTACAAGATTCCTTTTGGACTTTAATTAAGTATGTAAAAAAGCAGATCATTTTGATCTGCTTTTTTAATGCTTAAAAACTGTATTAGTCCGTTTATTAAATGCATAAATAGAACTTAAAGAAATAATTATTACTATACCAAAAATCAACAAAATCGCTCCCCACGAAGAAGCTAATATGACCCAAACTAAAACGTATTTTTTACTTTCAAAGATTTTAGTAAATAAATTAAACAGTAGGACTCTACATAAAAATTCTTCTCCAATCCTGCTGCTGAACAAGCTGCCATAATTAGAGTAGTCATTTGGCAATTACTGGTAATGGCAAAACGCATAAGATCTCTAAGATAACTATTGAGAAAAATAAGTTTCTAATAAAAACTCCGCTCCAGGCTAACTTATCATACCAATCCTCTTTTAAATTAATTGCACCAAGATTTGTACCGATTACAATCATACTTAAAGGGGTATTCAAATTAGCAATATAATTCATCGGATCAGAAATTACATCAGATAATTTAAACTGTGTTATGAACAAAACCATCCCAATGACTGCCGCAATAATATTAGGATTATCACGGCTTGCTGAAAAATTTCTCTAAATGACTTTTTCTTTTATGTGAATATCCTAATTCCATGCGTCCACATGAAAATGTTATAAACAATCAAATAAAGAGCTGCAAAAAAGACTCCTTAGTTCCTAAAATCGCTTGTACTAATGGCACTCCCATAAACCACCCAGCATTAGTAGAGGTACCGGCATATTGCAAAACTGTTCTTTTCTGGTGATTCTTGACCCACTTCTCATTAAAAATTGTCCTACTAATAATAATTCTAAAGACAAATAAACCAGCTACAAGTGAAAATACTAAACCAAATTGTAATAGTCGTATTTTTGAAAATGACTGTCGAAAAGAATTGACAATTAAACAGAGTGATATCACATATAACAGAATCTTGGTTAAATCTTTAACAGTTTGCCCATGCAAAAACTTAACTTGATAACATACTCAACCAATAATCATCAAAATGAACATAATTACTACTTGTTTTGTCGACAGTATTAAAGCCATTACCTTCCTCCATCTTTAAAACTGCAACTATCTATATGATCATTAATTAATCCCACTGCCTATAAAAACGAATATATCGTTACTGGTCCAACAAACTTAAACCCTAATTTTTTCATTTTCCTTGAAACTTGCTTAGATAGTTCATCTGAAGCTGGAACATCTTCAACTTTTTGAGGATGGTTAATTATTGGTTCAGGAATAAATTTAATTAAAAATTGTTCCAAAGTTTGTCCTTCTTTTTCCATTTTTAACAAAACTTTTGCGTTATTAATTGCTGCATTAATTTTCAAACGATTGCGAACAATTCCTTTATTTTGCATTAATTTTTCAAAATCTTGTTCATTAAATTTAGCCACTTTATGATAATCAAAATTTGCAAAAGCAGCTCGAAAATTTTCTCTTTTATTTAAAATAGTCTCCCATGATAAACCAGATTGAAAACTTTCTAAAACTAGCATTTCATATAAGTAATTCGAATTTAAATTAAGTTTTCCCCATTCTTTATCATGGTAATATTGATATACAAGATTTTTACTATTTCCCCAACTGCATCGCTTTACTTTCACTTTTATCACCCCATTTTTTATATTAAAATTTCTCAACTTGATATATTCTATTCATCAAAGTCGTTAAGTCGCTATTACGCTGATGATAGGCAACAGTTAAATAAAGGCAGTCACTAGTTACTTGAATGCCCTCAAATTCAGTACAAAAATCTAAAGCATCAAGTTTTAAACTATTGTCTAAGTTAACTACAGACCACTTATCTGCGTTAGATATTCCCCAGGGAATTTTGACTATTTCACGTGGTTTTCCTTGCTTAGGAAATCCTAAAAAAGTCGTATGCGGACTAGGTTGACTTGAAATATAAATATCCTTGTTATCATCTATCGCATAACCCTGAATAGACAGAATCTTTTGATCATTAAAATGCGGAACGTTAAAAGCACCTAGACAGGTTAACTCTTGAATATTAATATCTTCAGAGGTTTCTTCTGCAGCATCTAGCTTCTCATTCACTTCATTAAGATTATAAATGGCGAAGTGTCCCATATGACTATTATCTATACTAGCAATCAAAAAATACTGACCATTGGGCGATACAGCAGCTTCAACTCTAACTAAATCTTTTCCAGGATAAACCACACTTCCATCACCATAACCTGAGCCTGCACGATTAAGATAAGACAAACGCGGTAAATCGGTATTATTAGTAAATGTTTGCGTCCGATATCCAGAAACTGCTACTCGAGCAATTTGCGTGGTCCAATAAGTATTCTCATGCCTTTTAGGTTTAGTACCAACAAACCACTTATTGTCTTCTCCACTTTGTACCCAAGTCTGAGTATGTCCGCCAGCAGTTCCAGCTGAATTTGGCCCTTTCAAGAATAAAATTGGATGATTTTCATCAAAGGTCACAGTTCCACTATCATTTGGAGTTTGATAAACAATAACATCGCTCTGTTTATGAAGTAGTTGCAAAGCAAAAACATTGCTCCCGACGAGCGCTGATGCTTGAACAACAACATGATGTATATTTTCTAATTTATTTACTAAACGTATTTGAGTTTCTTTACCAATCATAACTGGACAAATCCTTTCTTTATTCATCCTGCCCTCAAATTTATTATGAGCGATTTGAATCAAGACAACAAATAAAGTAAACTGCTTCATAAATCTTATTTATACGCAAATTGCAATAATAAATTGAACACTTTTAGCTAAGCTGCTTGACACGATTCTAATTTTTAAACTTTTTCCCGAAGAAGGAGTTTTTGGTATTCATAAACGTGCCATTACTTGGTCATGGTCTATTATTTGGTATGGCATCATTCCAATCTTAGCTGGTCTAATCTTTGTCTATTTTTTCTTATATTTAGAAAAAGTATTTACCAAGCTGGAATCTTGGAAATTATCACCAATTTTTAAAGCTATTCTATGGGGATTAGTCCTTAGTAGCTTAACTTTAATTACTGACCATGCGCTATTTTCTGGAGAATTTCATATCGTACCATTTTCTAAGACTGCACTTTCATATTCTTCATTATTTTTACTTGTAATAGCGTTAATCAAGACTCTTTCTACGATTAGGCTGGCGAGGAGGTAAGATTTTTCCTCCTATCTTTGCCAGTGTGGCTATTGGAGCAGCAATCGCACAATGTATTCCTATCCAACCAGTAATTACGGTTTTTCTAACTGTTGTCGCAAGTATAACAATAATTCTAAAAAACATTCCTTACAGTAATTTTATTAATTTTTTTATTATCAATTTATTTAGCCCCATTAATTTTTATTACAACATATCTAGTAATGCTACTACATAAGTTTATTTTTAGAAAAGTTAAGCTTAGTTTTTAATTCAATGTTAAAATTAAAATAATTTATCACGAAAAGAGGATCAAATTATGTCAGCATCAACAGAAAGCAATTACCAACTATTAGTGAAGCAAGCTGAAGCTCTAGTAAATGGAGAGAGTGATTGGATTGCAAATGCAGCAAATATTTCTGCGTTATTGTTTAATGCGCTTAATGATGTTAACTTCGCAGGAGTTTATCGCTATGAAAATAACGAACTAATTCTTGGACCATTTCAAGGAAAACCAGCCTGCGTACATATTGCTATTGGTAAGGGAGTCTGCGGAACAGCTGCAAAAGAAAAGCAAACTCAAATTGTAAAAAATGTACACGAATTTGCAGGTCATATTGCTTGTGATAGCGATTCAAATTCCGAAATTGTCGTTCCTATTTTCAATAGAAATGGTGCTCTATGGGGCGTATTCGACTTTGATTCGACCAAAGTTGCTAATTTTAATGAATTAGATCAAAAATATTTAGAAGAAATCTCTAATATTTTTAAATTTTAATAGTAAACTTCTCAACACTAAAAAAGGCCCCTCACGGAGCCTTTTTCTATGTATTAAATTTCTTTTAAAGCATCAGCAATTGGTGTCTTACCGCTACTCATTGGAATAACCTTACCAATTGTATTTGGATATTTCAAAATTTCAGCTAATGTTTTGGCAACATCAGGAATTGGATTTGAATCAGCTGCTTCAACATTAAGTTGAATTTTACCTGTTCCAGCTTCTTCAGTAAGACTGCCTGCTTGCAAAATAGTATATTCTAAGTTCGTAGAATCCATCAAATAAGTATCTGCAAAGAACTTAGCTGCTAAATAATCTTCTAAGCTCGGAATTTTCTTCCATGAATTAATATCTAAACTAAGCATAATATAGCGCTTAATGCCTACCTTTTCAGCAGCCGTCATTGTCTTAATCGCTCCCATTGCATCCGTCTGAATTAAATCCTTACCTCTTGAACCGGCAGTGAAGTAAATTGTATCAAAACCTTTTACCTGCTTAGCAATATTATCAACATCTGCATGTAAATCTAGCTTGTCGGCTGTAACGCCTTCCAATTTAATAATATTTTCTGGATGACGAGCAGCAGCAGTCACAGTATTACCATCTGCTACTAAATCTTTAATTAAATCTGTAGCCACTCTTCCTGAGCCACCAAAAATAAAAATCTTAGCCATAATTTTTCCTCCTAGAAAAACTTACAGCTTTATTTTAGCTTACTTTTTATTAGTAATCCAAAATTTGCACTTTTTACTTAGTAATGAAATCAAGTAATTTAAACATTACCTCTTGATTTTCTTCTGGTACTCCATGAGCAATAATTTCTTCGCCAGTTTGATGTAAATCATTATTTTCTAGTGGATAATCAACGTCATTGATTGCAATTTCTCTTACATTATCTTCTTCTGGTTCAAAATGAAATTGTAAGCCAATCACGTTATCACCAAGCAAAAAGCCTTGATTCTCTACTAAATCGCTTGAAAACAATAATTTAGCACCTTCTGGAATTTCAAACATTTGCTCATGCCAGTGAAGAGCCGTTAATTTTTCAGGTAAATTTGGGATAGTTGAGCCTTTTAAGTAAACTGGAGCCCAGCCTACTTCTTTATGAGGAGCATCTAAAATTTTAGCGCCTATAGTTTTAGCAATTTGTTGTCCGCCGAAACACGCACCAAGCATTGGTTTATGAGCATCAAGCATTGCTTTAATTAATTGTCTTTCTTGTTTAATCCAAGCTAAATTATCATTTGGACTCATCGGTCCGCCAAGAATTACTAATAAATCCGTTTCTTTAACAGTCGGTAATTTGCCAAATGTTTCAGGATGATAAACATAGAATTCATGGTGATGTTGATCGGCCCAAGTCTTAATTGAACCTGGTCCTTCATTTGGAGTATGCTGCAAAACATTTACACGCATAATTTATCTCACTTTCTAATTTGCATAAACCTCATGCTTTAAAATTCCCACATAAGGCAAGTTTCTGTACAAGCCATTATAATCTAGCCCGTACCCAACCAAAAAACCATCTGGAGCCTTAAAGCCGTAATAATCAGCATGAAAATCTACTACTCGCGTGTCTGGCTTATCAAGCATTGCAACAACTTCAACACTCTTAGCTCCACGATCTTTCATTACTTCACTGAGTGCTTGTAATGTACGCCCAGTGTCAATAATATCTTCCATAAAAATTACTGGACGACCCTTCACATCTGACTTAATATCTTGCGTAATCTTTACTTTTCCAGTTGATTGGCTTCCTACATAGCTAGATGCCTTAATAGGATCAATGATCAACTTAAAATCTAATCTCTTAATCATATCGCTAGCAAAAATCATAGCACCATTTAAGACTGGAATAATAATTGGCTCTTCATTTCTATACTTCACATTTAAGTCAGCAGCCATTTCATCCATACGACCATCTAAGTCGCTTTGACTATACAATATACGTTCGATATCGTTATTCATTCTGTAATTCCTCTTCATTAAAATCGTCAATGATGAAATTTTAACACAAATAAAGAGTTTTTTTTAGTCTTTTTAAGTTATTTATTAATTATCTTTGTTAAGATGTATAAAATTGTTCGTATTTCTTTAAAACGGTAAAATTATTTATATTTTTTAGATTTTCTCTTAAAATTAAGTCACAGAAAATTCATAAATTCACTCTAATATTAATACCAATCAATTAAAGAAAGGAATGGTTTAATGATATTATTACTTATTTTAGGAGCTAGCACGATTGCAGTACTTGCTGCAAATGCTGCTATTATAAATAAACCAATTCCAGTTCCTGTAAAGGCTCGTCGGAAATAAATCGATATTTTTATTCTTCATTTTCTTCTATTTTTAGTATTGAACAAAAACCTCGTTGCTACTTAGAACTGATATAGTCCTACTTTAGTAGACAGTACAAATATATAAAGTTGTACTATCTATGAAAGTAGGACTTTTTTGTATGTCCAGAAAAAGTAAATTTAGTTATGAAATCACACTTAAAGCAGTTAAACAATATTTAAATGGTGAAGCATGATGCGCATCAAGTGATTTTTGATCTTTCCAGCTATCAATCAAAAGAATTGTTTCAGGATCATTTATAGGAATGAAATAATCATATTTTTCATTTCCTGGTTCTTGTCTAATCCGATCTGCTACACCGCTTTTTTTCCATTTCTTCAGCAAATTTACGTGCACTACCATTTTTTCCAGTGTAATAAAGATTAACTGTTAAAGACATAATTAAAACGCTCTCTTTTATAAATACTAGTTTCTTTTCATTACTAAAATTGGATAAGCTTTTCCTTGATCATCAAATTCTGATCTTTCTACTGCTTTAAAACCCATATGTTCATAAAATCCACGTGCTTTTGGATTCTGTTCATTAACGGCAAGTTCGTTAACATCAAAATTATCAATTCCATAAGCGATTAATTTTTTACAAATTCCTATTCCACGCTGTCTATCATCAACAAATAACATTTCTAGCTTTTGATCATTAACTCCCATAAAAGAAACGGGTACTTTTTTATCATCGTAAACTACTAGCAGATGGATTTACCCCGTTTAATGCTTGAGGAACATATTCTTTTATATCATTACTCTCTTCGTCTGATAAAAAATGATGCGTCGTACGCACACTATTTTCTCAGACAATTAAAAGCCTTCCTTCTGTTACCTTATCTAAATTTCTACCTTCTCCTATATTCATTACTATCCTTTTTTATTAATAATTTTTTCAAACTCTTTACTAAAAGATGATTTCTGGATATCTTTACTAATAAAGTAAACAATTGCTTGATCATCAAAAATTGAAAAAGCAATTCGAGCAGAACCAAGAGTACTAAGATTTAAGCGAAATTCATAAATTTTTTGTCCATTAATTCTTTTTCTACTAGCTAGTTTAACCTTGCTCATCCCTGTTGCTATTTCTTTAATAATAGCCTTCTCAATTAGCTCCTTTATTAGGGGGACTTGCTTATTATATTTCTTAAAGAAGCCCTTACATCCACGTTCATCAAATTTTATTTGCATTTTATTTATCCAGATTAACAAAAAAGGCCTCAGTTTCCTGAGGCCTTTTTCTAATAGACTTATTGATTATTCTTCGTTTAATGAAGCTTCATCAAATTGAACTGATGATTCCTTTGAGTCGATTGGTGCAGTACCCATCCATGAAATCATTTCCTTCATAGAATCAGTAATTGCGTCAGTACCAGCTCTCAAAAGCTTACGTGGGTCGTAACCCTTGTTGCCCTTGTCTAAGTCCATCTTGTCTTCGATGTACTTACGAGTTGCAGCTTGGAATGCTAATTGGAATTCAGTGTTGATGTTAATCTTAGCAATACCTAATTGAATTGCCTTTTCGATTTGGTCTTGAGGAATTCCTGAACCACCGTGAAGAACAAGTGGTTCGTTTGGAACTGCTTCTGCAATTTCCTTCAAACGATCGAAGTTCAAGCCTTTCCAACCTTCTGGGTAAACACCGTGGATGTTACCAATACCACAAGCAAGCTTGTCAACACCAGCAGCAACGAAAGTCTTAGCGTCTTCAACTGATGCTAATTCACCACCATCGGCACCTTGGTTTTCACCAATCTTACCGATTTCAGCTTCAACAGAGATACCTCTTTCGTGAGCTAACTTAACGATTTCCTTAGTTTTAGCTAAGTTTTCGTCAGTTGGTAAGTTGTGACCATCAAACATAACTGATGAGTAACCAAGTGCAATACATTCCTTAGCTGATTCAAAGTCACCGTGGTCCAAGTTCAAAATAACTGGAACATCGATATCCATGTTGTCCATTTCGTTAAGAACTAAGTCCTTAACAGTCTTGTAACCACCCATGTACTTAGCAGCACCAGTAGAAACTTGAATCAATAAAGGAGTTCTAGTTTCCTTAGCACCTCTTAAAAGTGCACGAGTCCATTCAAGGTTGTTAGTGTTGTATGCACCTACAGCGTAGTGGTTTTCACGAGCAGCTTTGAAAATGTCATTACCATTTACTAAATAAGCCATTAAAAAAATACCTCCTAAATTTTTAACACATCATTAGTTTAACCCATTAGTGCAAAAATTAACATACTTTAGCTTAAAAAAATTCGTGAATATTTTTATTTCAAAAAATACTACATTTCTTTAGGTGCATTTACACCTAAAAGTCTCAATGCTTCAGTTAAAACAATTGAAGTTGCTTGAACTAGTGCAAGACGAGCATTTAATTGATCATCTTCGTCCAAAATTCTAACGTTTGCATAATACTTATTAAATTTCTTACTTAAATCCAAGGCATATTTTGCAATAATTGATGGTTCAAATTTTTCTGAGGCTTTTTCTACAATAGCAGGGAAATCAGCTAATGCTTTTGCAACTGCAAAGGACCAATCATCATTTAAGCTTAAATTATCCATTGAGATTTCTTTATTAGCCTTACGTAAAATACTTTGAGCTCTAGCATTAGTATATTGAACGTATGGACCAGTATCTCCTTCAAAACGAACAACTTCTTCTAAGTCAAAATCAAAGTTATCCATTCGATCATTCTTTAAGTCATGGAATACAACGGCGCCCACACCAACATCATGAGCAACTTGTTCCTTATTAGATAAGTTTGGATTCTTTTCTTCAATTTGCTGTTCTGCTAAAGAAACTGCATCCTTTAAGACTTGATCTAAGAAAACAACGTTTCCTTTTCTAGTAGATAGTTTCTTTCCGCCTTGAGTAATCAAACCAAATGGAATGTGGTGAATATTATCTGACCAATCATAACCCATCTTCTTCAAAACTTGTTTTAATTGCTTAAAGTGACCAGTTTGTTCACCACCGGCAACATAAAGGGACATTACAAAGTCATATTCCTTTTTACGGTATAGAGCTGCAGCTAAGTCACGGGTCATGTACAAACTAGAGCCATCTGATTTCAAAATTAAGGCTGGATTTTCATCTTCACCCAAGTTAACTACTTGAGCTCCTCGTGATTCTTCGAGTAAGCCTTTTTCCTTTAATTCGTCAACTACTGGTTGCATCTTATCGTTGAAGAATGCTTCACCGTTATATGAATCAAAAGTCACACCTAATTCTTTATAAATTCGGTTAAATTCTTGAAGAGAAACTTCACGGAACCATTTCCATAACTTAATTTCTTCTTCGTTCCCATTTTCAAGTTTCTTAAAGGCAGCACGTCCTTCATCTTCTAATTTAGGATCTTTTTCTGCTTCTTCATGGAATTTAACGTAGTAATGGAAAAGATTGTTGATTGGGTCCTTCTTAACGTCTTCTTCATTTCCCCATAAACGATAAGCAGTAATTAACTTACCAAATTGGGTACCATAATCTCCAAGATAATTAATTTTAATTGGAGTATATCCTACTTTTTCTAAAGTTTTAGCAATTGAATTGCCAATTACAGTAGAACGCAAGTGTCCCATAGACATTGGCTTCGCAATATTAGGAGAAGACATATCGATTGGAACATTACCTTCACCTAATTTTTGATCACCAAAATGATCTTTTTCAGTTAAAACGTCATTTAAAGTCGCATTAACAAGTTTTGCATGATCAATCGCAAAATTCACGTATGGTCCAACCGCCTGAATACTTGTGAAATTATCATCACTAATCTTTTCAGCAATATCCTTAGCAATTAAAGCAGGATTTTTATGTTCAATTTTTGCCAAAGCAAATGCTGGAAAAGCATAGTCACCCATTTTAGCATTCTTTGGTCTTTCAATTAACATAGAAATTTTTTCTTTAGGTAAATCTACCTGTTCACTAACTAAATCAACGACTTTTTGTTTAAAATCCACCTATAACACCTCTTGCATAAAAAAAGTCTCTTCCTAGTAAACTAGAAAGAGACGAGAAAGTTCCCGCGGTACCACTCTACTTGATACAAAGTATCCGCTTATTAATTGATTTTAAAGTTAAAGTTAAACACGCCTTCATATTGCCCTATTGTCTAACTCCCACCAACCATAGACTCGCTGAACATAAATGCAATACTACTACTTTTAACCTTTTGTCATGAAGATTATATCAGCAAACTTAGGGAAAGTGCAATATTAAATCGAATGCATAGTAAAATTTTAATTAAAACAATAACTTAATAACTTTTTAGTCTCCACAAACCGTTCATTATCATTTTCAGCACCTAAAATTACTGTAATTATTCTTTTTCCATTTTTATCTGCTGTACAAGTAAAACACGAACCAGCACCATCAGTAGTACCCGTCTTTAAACCATCCACAGGAAATGTCGAATCATAGTATGAGAGACCATTTAGCATTTTATTACTATTAGTCATAAGTGTATTTTGAAAATATGCTCTAGATAGTTTCGTAGTATTTAAAATTTCAGGATAATCAGTTATTAATTTTCTCGCTACAATTGCCATATCATTAGCACTCATTTTATTTTCAACTGTTGTCATCATCCCTAAAAAATTTTTTCTTTTCTCCGGTAAACCATCAACAGTTACGAATTTAGCATTATTGAGTTTCCATTTATAAGCTTGCTGGCGCATTTGATTTAGAAAATTTGTCTCGCTTTCACTAACTGCAATCGCAAGTAAACGAGCTGCATTATTTGCCGACTTTATTAAGGCTGCCTCATAGAGCTGTCTTACGGTATATTTTTGCCCTAGTCTAAGCGGAACACTTGCATAATCTTGATTTGAGCCTAAGTCTACTATTTCTTGAGTTGGGGTAACAGTTGTATCCCAAGATATTTTTTTCTCTTTAATTGCTTGTAAAGTTAAATAAACAGTTAAAAGCTTGGTCATTGAGGCAATCGGCAAGTTTTGATTAGCATTTTTAGCGTAAAGAGTTGCTCCATCTTTTGCATTAATTGCTACTGCAGCTTTAACATTTAAATCTACTTGGTCCGTATGATAATTCGATGGCATTCTATTTGAGTTAAACTTGTTTTTCCATACAAAAAAACAAATAGCTGCTATTACAAATATAATTAACCATAAATACTTTTTCTTAGTTTTCTTCTTTGCATGTCTCATTCGGTCACCCAATTTCTCTTTATGCAATTTAACTCATTTCGTCATTACTTAATTATTTCTCATATTGCTTCATTATCTCTGGAAGATGAGCCGATAATTGAGTTGGTCGAACAATATATTGCTTCTCTGCAATTTTATCAGCAGCTAAAGAATGAATCCCCACAGCAGCTGCCACTGTTTCTAAGTTAGGCGTAAATTGACCACAAAATCCGCCAATAATTCCAGCTAATGTATCTCCCATGCCACCAATAGCCATTCCTGGATTACCAAAAGGATTTAAATAAATATGCCCTGCTTGATCATAAACTTTAGTGTGATTGGATTTCAAAACCAGAATTGCATTCTTATTTTTAACTAATTTATTCAAACCTGCTTGATTCAATTCATCATTCTGATCAGAAATTTTTATTCCACTTAATCGTTCCCATTCCATTTGATGAGGGGTAAAAATCAGAACTTTTAAATTTAATGGTAGTAAATCATTTTGCTGACCAATTAAATCTAGTGCACTAGCATCTAAGATTAGTGTTTGCTTTAAGCTAATGTTATCTCTAACTAGCCCTAATATTTGCTCTGCTTTTTCATCTAATCCAAGACCCATTCCGCAAATCACTACATCAGAGCTTTTAATTAAATTTTTTAACTCTATGCTTTCATCCCAATTAAGAGCCATAATCTCTGGATCTCGAGTATGAAGAGCAGCAATATTGACTTGGTCTGTAGCTACTGTCACTAAACCTGCACCACTGTTCAATGCACCTTCTGCTGCCATAATTAGTGCTCCACCATATTTTTTACTACCTCCAATTAGGAGTAAACGACCATAATTTCCTTTATGTGTAGCACTTTTTCTTTTCTTTATTACTCTAGATATTAATTCTTTTGAAATAGATTCCATTTTATCCTATCCAAAAAAGCCCATCTAATCGATGAGCTTTACTTTAAATACTGTCATTATTTTCTTTTTTCGCAAGTTGTACTGCATATTTAGTTACTTTATCTGCAGCTACTTCACGTGCATCAGTTTGAACACTTAAAGCATAATGTTCCAAATTATCTCTAAGCTCTTGTGAAATTGAACTTTCGTACTTTCCTAATTCACTATCACTAAATGGCTTAAGAAAATCAGTTATATTGTCAAACAAACGCTCCATTGCATAACGCAATTTTTTATCATCAACACGTTTACTTGATGCAATCTGCTTTTTAATTCTTTCAAGGCTATGAATAGTATGTGGTAATAAAATATATTCATCTTTTCGTCTTTGCCAAATGATTACGCCATTGGTTTCAATATCATTTAAATTATTTTGTACTTCATCTAAATTACTATCTGGACCAAAAGAATAACTCAAAGAATTATCATCTAGGTAAGCTGCATAATTATCATGCTTATCGTCTGCATCACCATTGTAATTATCCAAAAAGTTACGGGCTGCATTAATATCATGTTGAATTTCTCTCTTTTGAGCTACGCTCAAGTATTCCGGATCATAATCTTGATAAAGATGCGTGCCTTCTTCAAATTGAACTAATAATTGCTCATCCTGTGCATCCTTTAATATTTTGTCAATTTTTTTATAGGTATCAGTTCCTAAATAAAAATCTTTCTCATCAATATCAAAATTGAAATCATTGTAACAAGTATCACGCAATCCTAGTAAAGTCATATATGTATCTTTTTTCAATTTTGTCCACCTCTTTCAATCGTTATTTTACTCTTTTTCTAGATAAGCAGGTAGTTTTTAATTCAAGATAGACTCTTATAACTTAACCTATTTATTACGTTGTTCATCTAAAAAATTTTTAAAGTTTGCTAATTGATTTTTTCTTTGTTCACTAAAAGCTGTTGCTGCTGAATTCACATAAGCTTTAAAAAGTTTTCTTATTATTGGTTCCCAAACATTCTTTTGGGTAGAACTATTTTTTATCAAACGAGTAGCTAATTTATATGTCGTTTTAGACGTTAACAGCTTCCTGAAATAAATTTGATTAGTGTCACTAACTGTTAGATATAGCATTTCAATAAAATCTTTTCTTTCCGTATCGTTTGTATTTTTTAGCCATTCAGCAATTGCCTTCCATGAAACTTCGGATGTGCTATCTAATTGCTTTAAAACTACAAATTGATCATCGATAACGTGCCAAGTAAACATATCATGCTGAAGTAAACTATTTCCAGAAGCTGCCACAATAGTACAATAATCTTTTTCTCCAATCAGATCATCTTGCAATATGCCAATCAATGAACCTTGCGGAATATATTTATGAATTTTACCCTTTAATTTTAAGAATCTATCCTTTAATCGTTCTTGATTATGAAAACCTGGTCCATCAAAGCAGTCGATTCTACCAATATGAGACAAGTCGGATTCTTTTAGGTTCAATGCAACGGCAAACGCTAAATTTCCGCCCTTTGAATGCCCACCAAGATAAAATTTTCCTGAAAACAAATTTTTGATTTTTCGATAATAAGAACGAGCAAAATAATGAGCTGGTACCCAATCATTAAAAGACATATTAAAATTTTCTTTCCAACCGATGGTAGTAGCCGTTGTTCCCCGATATGCAATATAATATTGATTCTCTGCAATACAAAAGGTAACAGCATTAAATTGCATTTGTGTTTTTGCATCTACTTTACTAACCACATTGCGCCAACATAGGTTTTTAAAGCGTGGATTTTCTAACATAATCTTGATCAGCTTTTCAGTATTCTTTCCACCGAGATTCCCTTGAGTTAAAGTCTTAATCTCGTCATCAGAAGCCAAACTTTGTAAACTATGATGCTGAGGAAGAGTATCAAAATTACAATACGCTAATTGAGAAAAAATCATACTATCTACTTCATTTAAGGGAAATTCATTAAAACTTCGCTTCTCTTTTGCAGCATATACAAGCATGTTATCCACTTTTTTCTTCCTCACTTTCTCCGAAAATATTATATAATAGACTTCCTTGGCAGGGGCAAAAAAGGAAACTTAGGTAAGTATCTTACTCAAGTTTCCTTTTTCTCTTTTAAACTTTAATATGTAATTTTTCTAAGACCCTATCAACTTTTGGTCCAATTATCTTTTGAGCTAAACCAAATTTCACTGTTAAAAAGGCATAGAGTAAGCCGCCAATAACTACCGCAAGTGTAACAAGAACAAATGAGGTTGGCCTACGTTCAGGCGAAATAATTTTTCCACCGAAATTAACTACCCCGGTAACTATCACAAACATAGCCATTGAAAAGATTGCAATTCCAATAAATCGTCTCGATGTACGACTACTATTGTATTTGTATCTAACTTTTAAGTGTTTTAAAGACAGCCAGATAGTAATAATTAATCCAACATTTGTAGCTAGAAGCGGTCCATATACTTTAAAGAATTCAATCATTGGAAGTTGGACAGCAAATTTAATGATAATTCCTAAAACTAGGTATTTTATAGCTAGTCCGTTCTCTGATAGACCTTGTAAAATTGCCATCAAAACTGTAAATAGTCCTAAACTAATTGCCGTAAATGATGATAAGTACAAGACATTTGAACCTAGTTGATCGTAGCCATAAAAAATTGTATAAATTGGCGTTGCAATAGCAGCCATCCCCAATGAAGCTGGAATCATAACAAATAAGAATAATTCCAAGGTGTTTTCAATTTGGTTAGAAATGCTGGCATAATCACGTCGTGCATGGGCACCTGATAAAAGCGGAATAGCAGTTACTGACATTGCAGTTGCTAAAGATACAATAATCATGATTAATTTATTTGCATTTAATCCAAACAATGCATACCATGATTCAATTTGATCAGAACTAGCATGAACAAACATAGCAATCATTGGATGGAAGGTATATTGGTCAATTAATTGAAACAAGGTGATTCCAGAATCAATGATGATAAATGGAATAGATTGATTAATAATTTCCCAGAAAATTCCTGCAGTAGAAATTTTAATTACGTGGTTTGATTGCTCCATTAATACGTTCAGTTCATTTCGCCTACGATATAAAAACCATACTAAGAGCAAAATTCCAAACACCGCACCAATAGCTGCAGCTAAATTTGATTGAACAACCGCATGAACATAGGATCCGTGTTGAACTTGCATAATAATATAAGCTGTCAATAGCATCCATATCACTCGGGCCAATTGTTCAATAAATTGAGACATAGCTGGAGGCATCATATCTGCATAACCTTGGAAATACCCACGCATGATACTCAAAATTGGAATAATTAAAACTGCATAAGAAAGACTTCTCATCACGGCAACTTGACGTGGATCACTTTTAGCCCCATGCAAAAGTGCACCAATGATATCATCAGTAGCTAAAATTGGAGCACCAAAATACATAATTGCTGCACAAATCACACCAAACATGGCCATCAAAATTAAGCCGCGTCTAAATAGTTTTCGCCCAATATCATATTCATTTAAAGCATTATATTTCGCCACCTGCTTGGCAACCGCTCCAGGAATACCTGCGGTAGAAATAATAATAAATAAACTATAAATGTTATAGCTTTTCGCTGTTAAAGCATTGGCAATGTTCCCATGACTTCCCATCCAGGCATACCATGGAATAATATACAATGCTCCTAAAATTCGTGACACAATAGAGCCAAAGGTCATCCATGCGGAGCCTTTGACCATTGTCTCTTTAGTATTTTTAGTATTGTTTTCCATAAAGATAAATTTTCCCTATATCCAGTTAAGCGTCTGAATTATATATTACTCATTAATGTAAATTGTATTTACAAATATTAATTATTTAGGAAAAACTTAAATTACTTAGCAACAATATTAACAATCTTGTTTGGAATAACAATGACTTTTTTGACATCTTTTCCATCTAAGAATTTTTGAACATGATCAAGAGCAAGAGCTTCTTTTTCCAAGGTATCTTTATCACTATCCTTAGCAGCCTTAAATTTGCCACGAAGCTTACCATTAACTTGAACCATAATTTCAACTGTTGATTCAACTAATTTTGTAGGATCATATTCTGGCCATTTAGCATATGCAATAGATTCATCATGACCAAATACTGACCAAATTTCTTCCATCATGTGTGGAGCAACTGGTGCAAGAAGCTTAACAAAACCTTCTGCATATTCACGTGGAATAGTCTTAGCTTTTTGAGCTGCATTCATAAAGACCATCATTTGACTGATTGCAGTATTAAAGTGTAAAGCTTCAAAGTCTTCTGTAACCTTTTTGACAGTCTCGGCATATACCTTATCAAGTTCACCATCATTTTCGTCAACAATCTTTTCTTGTGGAATTGCCTTTAAATCAAGATCATTAACAAATAGACGCCATACACGATCTAAGAACTTCTTAGTAGATGCTGGACCGTTGTCATCCCAATCAATTGACGCATCTAATGGTCCCATGAACATTTCATACATTCTAAGTGAATCTGCACCATATTCATCGATTACTTCATCAGGGTTAACAACATTTCCTTTAGACTTAGACATCTTTTCATGATTCTTTAAAATCAAGCCTTGGTTGTATAATTTTTGGAATGGCTCCTTAGTTGGGACAACGCCTAGATCATAAAGAACCTTGTGCCAAAATCTTGCATAAAGAAGGTGACGAACAGCGTGTTCTGCTCCACCAATATAAAGATCAACTGGAAGCCACTTCTTAAGTAAATCATAATCAGCTAATTCTTTATCATTATGCGGATCAACATAACGTAAGTAGTACCAGCTTGAACCAGCCCAGTTAGGCATAGTATTGGTTTCACGCTTACCTTTTCTACCGTTCTTATCAACAACATTTACCCAATCAGTCAGATTAGCTAATGGACTTTCCGGGGTACCAGATGGCTTAATGTCAGTTGCATGAGGCAAGCGAAGTGGTAATTCATCTTCAGGTACTAATGAAGTAGTACCATCTTCCCAGTGAATAACTGGAATTGGTTCACCCCAGTAGCGTTGACGAGAGAAGTCCCAATCACGTAACTTATAATTTACCTTCTTTTGACCTACATGATGGTTTTCAAGCCATTCAATTATTCTCTTCTTAGCTTCTTCATTATCTAAACCGTCTAAAAATCCGGAATTAACATGCTTACCATTTCCAGTAAAGGCTTCTTTTTCTAAATTTCCGCCTTCAATTACTCGATTGATTGGCAAACCAAATTTAGTTGCAAAAGCATAATCCCGATCATCATGTGCTGGTACAGCCATTACTGCACCAGTACCATAGCTTGCTAAAACATAATCAGAAATCCAAATTGGAACTTCTTTTCCATTTACTGGGTTAACTGCATAGGCACCAGTAAAGACACCAGTCTTATCTTTATTTAGATCAGTTCTTTCCAGATCAGACTTTGATTCAATCTTTTTAATATAAGCATCAACTGCTTCTTTTTGTTCAGGAGTAGTAATTTCTTGAACTAATTTACTTTCTGGGGCAAGAACTGTATAACTTACTCCAAATAGGGTATCTGGTCGCGTAGTAAAGACATCGAAAGTCTTATCGCTATCTTTAACTTTAAACGTAACTTGTGCACCTTCTGAGCGCCCAATCCAGTTACGTTGCATCTCCTTAACTGGTTCTGGCCAATCTAAATCGTCCAAATCTTCAAGCAAACGATCTGCATAAGCAGTCATTTTAAGCATCCATTGACGCATATTACGACGATAAACTGGGTAACCACCACGTTCAGTTTTACCATCAACTATTTCTTCATTAGCAACCACAGTACCCAAATCTGGTGACCAGTTAACAGGGACTTCCGCTTCATAAGCTAAGCCCTTCTTATACATCTGTTCAAAAACCCACTGAGTCCATTTATAATAATTTGGATCTGACGTTGTAACTTCACGATCCCAATCATATGAAAAGCCTAACTTATTAAGTTGTTTTTTGAAGTTAGCAATATTTTCCTTAGTAACTTTTTCTGGATCTTCACCAGTCTTCAAAGCATATTGTTCAGTTGGCAAACCAAAAGCATCCCAGCCCATTGGATGAAGTACATTATATCCTTGAGCCCGCTTCATTCTAGACATAATATCGGTTGCAGTATAACCTTCTGGATGACCTACGTGTAATCCTTTACCAGATGGGAATGGAAACATATCTAGAGCATAATAATTTTTCTTTTTAGGATCATTTCCTGTTTTAAAAGTATCGTGCTCTGCCCAGTATTTTTGCCATTTTTTCTCTACAGTCTTGTGATTATACAATTAAATCTCTCCTTAAAACTAAAAAACGCCCTATGATCATAAAATCATAGGACGAAGTTCATTTCGCGTTACCACCTAAGTTCCACACATATTGTGCGACACTCGTGCCCCTTAACGCGGAAAGCAAACGATAGACTTTACCTATAAGGGCAAGTTCACAAGACAATTGTTAAGCTTTGCACCAACCAGCTCATCTCTAATAACAACCATCACTTGCTACTACTCCCTAGTCTTTATTTTTTTATGGATAATGATTATAATTTACCACATCTACTAGAAATTACAAGAGGAGAAATATTTTTGAAAAAGAAACATAATAATTTAACCATCCATGATACTCTAATTCCGGGATTTATTTTTTTAATTCTCTATGTAATCTGGGCACTTTTAGTTATTAATCAAACTTCATTTATTCATTCTTTTGATAAAACTATTATTGATCTAGTTTCTAATAACAATGCAACTAATATAGCAATTGCAACTAAGTTAACAGTAATTGGCAATACTAGTACCTTAACAGTAGCAACAATCGTATTATTCATCGGATTATTATTCGCTAAAAAGTTTGCTTATGCTTTTTTTACGGCGGGATTAATGATTTGTGCTAATGGATATAACTGGATTACTAAGCATGCAGTTGAACGACATCGACCTTTAGTCCATCACTTAGTTTATGCCGATGGCTATAGTTTCCCATCAGGACACTCTGTAGGAAGCGCCACATTCTTCGGCATTCTAATTGTGCTAACTATTTTATTAGTTAAAAGTAAGTTTTGGCAAACTATATTAATTATTATTTGGGCTCTCTTCCCGCTTTTTATTGGGTACACTAGAATTTTCTGTCACGTTCATTACCCTTCTGATGTTGTTGGCGGGTGGCTAGAAGGAACGACTTTTGTTTTACTGGGTTTTTCAGTTTTATACCATCTCTACTTAAACAAAAAATATGAATAAAAAAGCTAACTGAGAATTTTGATCTCAGTTAGCTTTTTTCGTATGCATTTTTTTCTGTTTGTATAGTTGATTAAGTAATAAAGATAGAATGATGACGATTAAAGAGACAACATACACCGACTTTTAAGCAAAATACCCAAAAAGACGTATAAATTGGTACCAAAATTAAAGCTAAGTCTGCGGCTACTAAAATGAGTAACATATTTAGTATTACTTTTATTTTACATGTTCACTCACGTAGTTTTTTAGCGCTTCTACCTTATCTGTATGTTCCCAAGGCAAATCAATATCAGTTCTTCCAAAATGGCCATAAGCAGCCGTTTGACGATAAATAGGACGTCTTAAGTTCAACATTTCGATAATACCTGCTGGTCTTAGATCAAAAACATTTCGAACTGCTTCAACTAATAAATCTTCACTTACCTTACTTGTTCCATGAGTATCAACCATAATTGAAACTGGGTGAGCTACTCCAATCGCGTAAGCTAATTGAATTTCACATTGATAAGCTAAATCTGCAGCAACAATATTTTTGGCTACATATCTAGCAGCATAACTAGCACTCCGGTCAACTTTAGTTAAATCCTTCCCAGAGAAAGCACCACCACCATGGCGAGCATATCCACCATAAGTATCAACAATAATTTTACGACCAGTTAAACCTGAATCTCCTTTAGGCCCACCGATAACAAAACGACCTGAAGGATTGATCAAAAACTTAGTACTCTCATCAAGATATTGAGATGGAATAACTTTTTTAATAACCATATCAATCATGGCCTCACGAATTTCATCATTAGTTACTGTTGCATCAGTTTGAGTAGAAATGACAACTGTATCAACGCGTTTTGGCCTATTTTCCTCATCGTATTCAACAGTCACTTGTGCTTTTGCATCTGGTCTTAACCAATCAAGACGTCCTTCTTTACGAAGACTAGCCACGCGACGCATTAAAGAGTGCGCTAAAGAAATAGGTAGTGGCATTAGTTCGGGAGTTTCTTTAATGGCAAACCCAAACATTAGACCTTGATCTCCAGCTCCAATTTTATCTAAATCATCTTTATCTTCATGATTTTCACGTGTTTCAAGCGATTCATTAACACCACCGGCTATATCACTTGATTGTTCATCAATATCAACTAAAATAGCACAGTTATTTCCATCAAAACCAAGTTCTGGACGATTATAACCAATCTCTAAAATAGTTTTTCTAACTACTGATTGAATATCAACGTAAGCAGACGTTGATATTTCTCCAACTACTAAAACAAGACCAGTAGTAACAGTAGTTTCGCAGGCTACTCGTCCATTAGGATCCCTGGCCAAAATTGCATCTAAAATCGCATCAGAGATTTGATCAGCAACTTTATCTGGATGTCCTTCTGAAACTGATTCTGAAGTAAATAAACGTTTTTCTTTTTTCATAGAGTCCCCCATCTTTCGGTTACAAGGCATCTTCGCTGTTAAAAACGAATCCTTTCGGGACCTTAACCGAATAAACAATATAACAATAAAATTTCGTTCAATTTTAAACACAAAAAAGGGACTACCATATTTGGTAGCCCCCTGAACGATGGAGGATACAGGGCTCGAACCTGTGACCTCCTGCTTGTAAGGCAGATGCTCTCCCAGCTGAGCTAATCCTCCAACAACCATATTTAATATGGCAATGACCCGTACGAGATTTGAACTCATGTTACCGCCGTGAAAGGGCGGTGTCTTAACCACTTGACCAACGGGTCAGATCTCATAATTGAGCACATATATTACTATACCAGATCTTTTTCAAAAAACAAGTACTTTTTTAAAAAAATTACTCAAAAAATGAAATACATATTATGGCGATAAATATTCACCAACGGAGTGTGAGAGATTCGAACTCTCGATACAGGTAAAGCCCGTATACATGATTTCCAATCATGCTCCTTCAGCCACTCGGACAACACTCCATTATTTTATTAATGCCATAAACTCCGGCTGTCAGACTCGAACTGACGACAACCTGATTAACAGTCAGGTGCTC
>NZ_AYZG01000022.1 GCF_001436695.1 Lactobacillus taiwanensis DSM 21401 | reverse complement strand
GAGTTGCTCAAACTCTCGCTCATGCTTACTGAGTTACTCAAGCTTTCACTCATTGACACTGAGTTACTCAAGCTTTCACTCATTGATACTGAGTTACTCAAACTTTCACTCATACTTACTGAGTTACTTAGGCTTTCACTCATACTTACTGAGTTACTCAAGCTCTCACTCATTGACACTGAGTTACTCATACTTCCGCTTTGTGATAATGAATCACTTAAACTTTCACTATGAATTCTTTCTGAATTACTTAAACTTTCGCTTACACTTTGTGAAAGTGAAGCTTCTGATTGACTTTTTATTTCAGAAAGAGAAACTGATGTACTAGTACTAATTGATGGTGTATTTGTACCATTATAAACTACTTGAGTAGTGTGTGTATCGGAAATTTCATTGGTTATTCTCTCAGCTTCTGTCTGAGCCTCAAGAGAATCCTGCTGCATTTCCATTGAATTAACAGTCAATTTATTACCATTAACTGTGTTGATATTATCTTTAATATCTTCAGACTTTGTTGTTACATTGTTATTAGTTACTTGTACTGTAGTATTTTCAACATTTACTGTTAAAGTATTGGTGCTTAAGGCTGCATAAGCTCTTCCATTTGTCGTATTTCCTACATTTAGTGTAATAATATCAGGATTGTTAATATTGATCGTCATTTGATCATACGAAGCAATATTATTAAATGCTGAGCTTTTTGACCCTAATTTATTTGGTCTAGCAGCTGTCATAGTAACATTTGCATTTGGCTCAAAGTTAACGATTGCTGTATTGCTTGATGCTTTTCCTGTTAGTCCTGTGTTTCTTTGAAGCAAATTAATATAACTGCTACCACTAGCTGTTACGATATTTCCACTACCTGGAATAACCGTAAAGAAACCAGACTCTGCATAGGGATTTAATGAAGTATCAAGAGAAAGATTTACTTTTGAAGAAGACCCAAAATTGATATTTTTTGAGCCATTATTATTTATTAAGATGTTAAATTGACCCGCAGTCATATTTACTTGAGCATTTTCACCTATAGATACAACATTATTATGTCCACTATCAACCGTTTGATCTACTAAAACATTACCTTTAATAGCACCATTAATATTAACAGTGGCATTTTTTCCAATTTGCAGGATATGATCGTATGAATCACCTTTGAATACAATATTATTGTAAACATGGTCATCAACACTTGTTCCACTAGTTCCATTAACTGTAAAAGTTGCCCCATCATCTACGATTAGGTTATCAGCAATATATATCTGAGAGGTTCCACTCTGATCTACCGTAAATGGTGTATTGGTAACTACCTTAGTCCTGCCATTTTCTAGAGTATGAGTATATCTACTCATATAATTTATAGTTGTATTTCCTTGTACTCGGAAAGTACTGGTATCAGATTTTCCAGTCCCTGTTTCACTCCATACTGCAGTCCCACCATTGGCTGTCACATTATTATAAATTAACTCACTATGACCAGTCAGACCTTGTATCCTAAATGCTCCTTTGGTATCACCGTTATAAATTGTTGCATCATTAACAGTTACAACAGAATTATCAATATTTATATAATTCGTATCAAAATACAAAGTATGGTTATTACCATTAATAGTAATATTTCTATTCTTTAAATCTTTATTGTCAGTTAACGTAAAATCAGAAGTTATGTTAATAGTACTTACATTGGTATTATTCAGGGCATTATAAAATTCTTGTCCTGTTGCTACGTCAAGACTTGTACCACTAGATGCTGCCAATTGGACAAAGCTAGATCTTAATATCTGACCACTGTCTTCATTTGTTAAAGCCCCATTTTCAGCACTTGATCTATTTTTATTCGTATCGCTTTTACCAACACTATCTGTAATGTTGGTACCATTTAATTGAACTAACTGTACCCCAAATAATTTAGATAAGTCAACTGGATTTTGTGGATTTACAGTTAAGTTTGTAATATTTAATGATTGTTGATTTAAAGTTGAGATCGATTCCAAGCTAGCTACTTGTGAATTAGCATCGGATACTGACCCCTCATTATTTTTTGAAACTGAAGAAGCAGCTAAAACTGATTCACTTTCACTATTTGTTTTTGTATTTTTGGCAGTAGACTTACTTTCAGATTTTTGTAATGTAGATTCTTTAGTTGATGCTTTAGAAGTAGCTTTAGATTTCGAATCTGAAGTTGACTTAGCTGCTGAAGTTGAAGCAGATGCTGATTCAGATAATGACACAGCAGCAGATGCACTAGCTGATTGAGAAAAACTAGTAGAGGTTGACAGTGACATACTTGCTACTACTGATCTACTCTTTGAATAGGTAACTGATTTTTCTACGCTTTGACTTTGGCTTAATTTAACAGAATTTGAATCTGTAGCTGAGGCAGTCTTCTGATTATTAGATACTTCTTCATCAATAGAACCAGTAATTGAACTTGAGCCAACTATTTCAGATTTTCTATCTACAGAACTTTCTGCTGCATAAACTCGATCATTGGCCATCATGGCCCCACCAGTTACACCAGCACCTAAAATAGTTGCTAATCCAGCCAATTCTTTTAAGTAAGAAGGTTTGTCGTCTTTTCCCTTTAATTCATTAGGATCAATGTAATGTTTAATTTCTCTTTGGGACTTTAAATTTTTGATTCTTTTTCTTCTCATACAATACCTTCTCAATATACAATATTCATTTACGCTTCAAACAAAATCGCCTCATAAGAAATAAGAAAGTTCTGTAATTCAGATTCATTAGATAACTTAGTTATAATTAGTAAGAGTTATTTAATGAGACAGATTTATTTGTTTTCTTTTATATAATAATAATTATTATATAGCGAATCGTGATCTTTTCAATAACATTTTTAAATATTATAAAATAATATATGAGCCGCATCAGTCATTTGCTTTTGCTATCGAGTGGTTTGTTCAACATGTCTATATGCTTTTTAAAACTACAGCTATTAATTACTACTTATGTAAATAAAAATAACATTAAGTAACAAACAATCAACTGTTATTAACGTAAAAAGCACAAAAAAACTATATTTGGTTATAAAAAAAGCTTTTATTTAATAACAAAGGTGCTTAAAAATGATTAAAAAAATTGTTTCTATATCTAAAAAGTACATAAGAAAAAGGTCTAATTTCATAAATAAAATTAGACCTTTTTCTTACTTAACTATCATTTGAATTAACATCAAGAGCAAAATTACTCCAAATAGCAATCCCATAATTATTTGTTTCCAAGGAAAATCATCTTTTTTCTTTTCGTATGCTTTTCTCTGATTTTCTTCTACCTTTTCTAATCGTTTCAACGCATGTTGTTCCACTAACGTCGATTTTTTCTTTTCTTTACTCATCTCAAATTATTGATAACCTCTTTATATTGTTCAACACTTACATCCCCAGCAAGTAAACGTTGCTCATCAATGAATTCTCTCATCTTATTTGTATCAGATAAAGCTTCTGAAATCTTATTCGCCATCTTATCCACTTCAGTCGGCTTAAATATATTTTCTGAACTAATAAATTTAGGATTATGCAAAGTACCTTCAAATCCCACAATTAACATATTTTGTTCAAAAGCACCACGAACCGCATCAAGAATTTCATTACCATGATTTATATCTAAATAGATATCACTTGTTTGGTACAATTTCTGAATTTGTTTAGTTGTGGCATTAGGGTACAAATGCACATTGTTATACTTTTTAAAAGCTAATAATTTAGATGACATTTCAGTAATTGCCGCAATATGAAAATGAATATTCGGCATTGCTTGAACCACTTCATCTAAATGTTCAATTTGATCGGAATTAGTTAAAATAACAGCCTCTGGACGCATCTTGTTTCCTCTTGGATGAGGATAAATCATCCCCAAGAACTTGAAATCTATATTCCCATTCTTAGGTAACTTATTCTTCCAGATCTGCCAGTCTACATAATTTTGGAAAACGATATGTTTCGTTCTCGTAGAATTGTTAATTAAGTATTGCATATTGCCAGGCAGTTCATTAGCAATATTTTCATGCCAAAACAGCGTATCACTACCATTATTTTGCAGGCTTAAACTTATCATCATTGATTGATTCAAAGTATTATAGAAAACATGATCAAGTTGATACTTCTTTTTTCTTAAATAATACGTCACAAATTGTGACAAATTAGCAAAATATTGCTCATTATTTTTTTCATGGAGAAAAATATCACCAGAAACTAAATATTGTGTGATAACTTCTTTTCCATTTTCGTTAAAGTATCGCTTTAAAACATGCTGTCCATTGTTAACATAAGTTTTAGCAAATAGCTTCCCTTGCCGATTATAGTGATCAATCCAGCTCAAGTTACCATTCTTATCGAGCCAATGAACTTCTTTAATTAATCTAGTATTATCAGTAGCAACAAAGAAAATATCAGCTCTTTTTTGATGTAGATCATAAACTTCACCTTTACTTGCAGTTGCTACAATTCGATGAAATTTCGGCACCTTCAAGCGGTTAAAATATAGGGGAGTATTTTCAACACCAAATCCGCAATAAAACTTAAATGGGGAGTCCACCTCAATTGGCAAAAAACCATCATCATTAATTACTACAGAAGGAATTTTAATATTAGCAAAAAGCTGTGATCTTAAAAAGTCAGTTGATTCTACGTCTAAATTTTCAAATAAATTAATCATTGACTAATTCCTCCACTAATTTTTTCCATTGTTTAGCAACATTTTTAGTTAAATATGGTTCAGCAATCTGATATGACTTTTCATTGCAGCTTTCCAAATTCCTATCTGTAAATAGCTTGATAATTGCTTTCGTCAAAACTTCTTCTTTTTTGAAATCGGTCCATTCTTCATCATATGGTAAAAGCAATCCATTTTTTCCATTTTCAATAAAAGTTGGATTTCCATACGGAACATCAAAGCCAATCATTGCTAATCCTGAACCAACTGCCTCAAGCAATGAGAGCCCAAAACCTTCACTTGTTGAAGCGGCAATATAAGCAGGATAGTTTCGATAGACTTTTGTTAAATCTCTTTGTCCCATAATATGAATATAATCTTGTGCTTGATTTTGATTGATTAAATTAGTAAGCATCCCTGCTTCACCGCCAGTTCCATAGATATCCAAAGAAAGATCAGGAACACTATTTTTAGCAGCTATTACCGCATTTACAATCCAATCAATGTGTTTTTCTTTTGCTAAGCGAGAAGCTGTAATTAAGGCATGCTTCATCCTGCCTTGTGTTGGATGCTCTAACTCATTTAAACTTCCCACCGGAATACAATCAATGCGTGGTTCAATATTATAGTATTTCTTAAATTGATTTTTTAAAATCTTCTTTTGTTCATTTGTAGCTACAACAAAGCTATCGACATATTTCGCATGTTGGAATTGATATTCATAAAAATTATTCCATAAAATATTTTGATCATTAGTATAATGCTTATCAAAATGATCGGCATGAACTACCACTACTAATTTAGCTGGACCGTGATTTTCAAAAACTAATTGTCCATTAATTAAGTTCTTGTCTTCATCTTCTCTGTCTAGAATGATTACATCTTTTTCAGTAAAGTTCAGTCCCTTAAGCATTTTCAAATAAAGGTCATCTTTACTATAAACAACTTCACCATTTGCAAATTCAAAAGTTTCTTGATCACCGTTTAAGTGTTGAGTATAAGCAACTGTGCCATCTTCATTATAAAATTCCCTAAAAGTAACGCGATTATCTTTATCTGCCCCTAAATAATACTCACAGGCATACTTAGTGTAAGAATAAAAGTCTCTCTTAAGCAAAGTATTATTTTTAACATAGCTAACCTGATCAATAGTGCGTTTTTCAGCATCGCTTAGTCGAGCTACTAGTTGTAAGCCATCATTTAATTGATAAAATACTTCTTTTCCAACAGTCTTTACATTACTACTTAGTTTTTTTAAATTAAGTTCGTTTTCTAAAGTATCTAAAGAATAATTAGATGTTGAAATCTTTATATCAGTAAAGAAGTTATATAACCAAATAATATTGTCATTATTAAAGCCTAGATTGGCCGTTAAATCTCCGATATTATTCCCTAAAATTAAATCTGAAAAAATAAATTTTCGTTTAATTCCAGCCTCATTAAAACTCTGATCACGATATTTTTGAGCGTATTCTACTCCAGAGCTAGCCCAACCTATTCCTAAATTTATGTTATATACTGTCATAATCTTCCTCTATTAATTAAATACTACGACTAATTGCCCTTTTTCATTCGTAAAAATCTTACTTAATAAAAGATTGTCAAATGTAGATAAGGTAATTTTATCTAAAAATTCTTTATAGGCTTCAAAAGCCTTTTCGTGATGAAGAAGATCTTGCGGTCTTCCACTTCTTCCCCATTGCTGAGCATTAATCTTTATTTTTTCAATTCTATCTACTTGATCAATCCAATTTCCATCCATTGATGAAATGATTACTTGTTGATAAAAATCATTTGCTTGTTTTTTGTTAATTAATACTTGCTCTTTCTTATCAATAATCTCATAAGCTAATTTTTTCAAGTAGTCTTTAATAGCCTTCTTCGTTTTCAAATTATCTGGTACATTAACTTGTTGATAAGTAAGATGCTGATTAATAAAGTATTTTAAATCACTCTTATTGGATAAGTCTTCTTGCTTCAAATAAATATTTAGTGCCTTATCAATAATGTGATCAACAATTTTCTGTAAATCATCAGTTTTCATAATCGTATCTCTTCGAGTATAAAAGTTCTTCCGTTGGAGAGATAAAATTACTTCCATCTTATTAGTTTGACTTCTCATCAATTCATTAAGATCTTCTTTACGAGTTCTCAGCATCTGTAAACTAAATCGAATTCTTGGTCCTGAGAGAAGCGTAATGTCTTTTCCTTTTGACTTTTTCTTCATTAATTTGCGGTAATATTTTTTTTGTCGAGCTGTATTATTAGAAGAAATAAAAGAATCTTCTAGGGAAATTAAAAATTGACTACTTCCAGGATCTCCCTGTCTACCAGCACGACCAGCTAACTGCAGCTCCACTCTTTTAGGCAACATTTCAGTTCCGATTACTGCTAAGCCACCCAGTTCCTTAACTCCTGGACCTAGCTTAATATCAGTTCCTCTACCAGCCATATTTGTTGCAATAGTTACAGCTTTCTTTTGACCTGCATTTTTAATAATTTGCGCTTCATAGGCTGCATTATAAGCATTTAACACATTATGCGGAATACCAATATTGAGGAGCAATTCTGAAATAATTTCTGAGTTTTCTACAGAACCAGCAACAAGTAACACAGGTCGACCAGTTTTATGCATTTCTACTACGTCATCTACAGCTGTCATTAATTTATCTCTTGTAGTTAAGAAAATAAGTGGACGATAATCTTTTCTAATTACCGGCACCCTTGTAGGGATAGTTACCACTTTTAAGTTATAGGTCTGTAAAAACTCTTCCTCATTAACTTTAGCGGTTCCACTCATTCCACTTACTTTATTAAACAATGCAAATAAAGCTGGAAATGTTATTGAAGCTGCCGTTTTCTGAATTTTAGTCAAATCAACCTTTTCTTTAGCTTCAACAGCTTGGTGAATCCCTGTACTTACCTGCACTCCACGTTTCAATCTACCGCTATCTTCATCAAGCAAGACCACTTCGCCCTTTACCACTAAGTAGTCATGCCCCCGCCTCATAGTTAAGTGTGCGCCCATCGCTAAAATAATATGGCGATAAACACTCCTGCTCTCATTAGAAAATAGGTCATCTAGTTTGAAAAATTGCTCTGCTTTTTCAATACCGTGGGCTGTTAACCAAAATAATTGATCATCCTTTTTAAATACATAGTCCACTTTGGGATCTAACAATCTTACAAACTGATCTGCCAAATGATATAGATTGGATTGAACATTAGGACTAGAGGAGACCACGAATGGAGTCTGTGCTTCATCTAATAAAACTTCATCCACTTCATCGACAATAACATAATTAAATGGACGTAAATATTGATTTTTTTTGGAGCTGGCAAGATTATTAAACAAATAATCAAAGGCTAAAGAAGAAGCAGTAGTATATACAATATCCGAGTTATAACATTTTCTTTTAGTTTTAGCAGTTATTTTCTTTTTACTATCTTTATCTTCTGCGAAAGCTAAACTCACACTTAAGCCTAGCCATTCATAAACTGGAGCTAACTCTTTTTTATCACGAGATGCAAGATAACCATTAGGAGTCACTAACATGGCACCTTTACCTTCTAAAGCATTTAGATATAGTGCCATTGTTGCAACTAGAGTTTTACCTTCCCCAGTTTTCATTTCAGCAATAGAACCATTATGTAATACAATTGCCCCTAAAACCTGCACATCGTAAGGAAACATTCCCAAAATTCTTTTATCTGCTTCTCTTACAGTGGCATAAGCTTCCGGTAAAATATCGTCTAAACTTTTGCCTTCTTTAAGTTGCTTTTTAAAAATAGCAGTTTGTCCCTGCAGTTCTTCATCACTCATTGCCTGCATTTTAGGACCTAATTTATTAATTTTATTTAATAATTTCCTAGCTTTTTTTAGTCTTAACCTATCTGTTAGCATTGCATCATTCCTTAAAATAATTAATAGCTTCTTTTACCATTCGAACTTGATCAGGTTCTCTATAAATTTTTGAAAGATATGTCTCCTGTAAATTATGATATCCTTCATCTACAAAAGCCTTCGAATACACTACCGTACAGTTTAAGGATTTAGAATTTTCTAAAGATTTATCTATCTCAGCACTACTGCTAAAGATGACTAATTCTTTATCTTTATGTTCATTAATATAATCTTTCATCAGTTCAAGGCCATGTTGCTTATTTTGCCAACTCAAATATCCCATAGTTAAATTTGCTTCTACGTGACTCGCAATTTTAAATGGCGCAATAATTCTGGCTCGTTTAGAGTCATCAAGTAGAATAAGCCCTTCTTTTTGGAAATTTTTATTTAAATAAATAGAATGCAGATAAAAGTCATTAAAAACTTCTTCTAAATCCAAAGGAGAAATTTGAATTTTTTTAAAATTAATCTCTTCTACTCCACCATTAATTATTTCAATAGTGTATTTCACTGCTTGAGTTGGATATTTAAACTTTTGTTCTAAATTAGTGAAAATAACTTTATCAATTTCATTACCCTGAATATCAAAAAAATGTATTCCAAAAATTGCACTATTTTCTGGCTTAATCTTTGCACTAATTTTTAACAAATATTCTTGTCCATTCAGCAGGAGTGGTAAACTAGGGACTTCTTTTGTCGCCTGATAATTTGCTATTGATGACCAGCTAATAAGAGTTTTTCCTGAGGGCATCAATTTATTCTTAAAAGTGACTTCGTTTTTAGCGTTTTTCTTAAATGCCGTTCCATATAAATATGTCTCTGACATTCTATCCCAATAAACTTGATTAATTACGTTTTTCATTATCTCGACCAAAATCTTCTCTTAATAGTTCATTTAAACGATCAATAAACCAGTAGTTAACTTGTGGATCATCATTATGTCGTCCAGGAAATCCTTTAGCAGAAAACTGAGCTGCTTGCTTTACAGCAGGAGACTTTTTTAACTCTTTTATTGCTTTATCGTCATAGTCATCATTAATCATATAACCAGCAAAAAGGCGTGTTTTTGAAAGATCTTGCTTATCAAATTCTTTCCAAAAATTCTCATCAATTTTTTTCAAGTCATCTCTATCCGTAGCTGGACCGATACCTTTATCAATATCGAACATAGTTTCAAATTCGTCGGGACGATCTAAGGCAGTTCTTGAAGCAATATAGCCCAAATTTACTAAGGGTTTTGCGACATTAATTGCATGGGCACTCATTTTCGCCCCATATTTTATTGCAGGATACGTTCCCATTGAAATTCCATTTACTAGCAGTTGCGATTCATCAAAACCCAATTCATTCAACTTTGACTTAATTGTTTTAATGATTTCTTGCTCAAAAAAATTATCCTTATCGTCATAAAATTGGCCAATATTTAATCGCATATCAGTAAACAAAAGCATCGGTGCTTTTAACCCTTTAAACAAGAAATATGCCTCAAAACCTTCTGCTTCACGCGCACCTGAAAAATATACATTTAATGGGGGCTTCAGATCTCCAGGATTAAAGTAATAGGCTATATCATCCCTATTTTGAGGATTAACTATTCTTTGCCCACCGGCAATGAAATTTCCGGCCCCATCTCGGCCCCAACGTGAATGAAGCACGCCAATGCTTAAGTCGCCGCTACCCTTAACTTCTAGATTTAGAGTTGCAGTCCGATAGTGGTCAGATGCTTCAATTTGAGAAAAATATTCATCTTTATCAAAAGAGCTTAAGTCGATCACCCTTTGTTCTTTGACATCTCCATCTGTACCAGGTTGCTGAATAAAAATTCTCAGTCTAACTTGAAAATTAAAATTCTTCAATGAAAGCCAAAAATTGATCTGCTTATCAGGATCGATAAAGACCCCACTTTTATAGGTACCTAAATTTACCCATTCATTGTGGGTATCTAGATTTACTTTGAGATGACCCTGTTCTTCAAACTCATAACTATTAACTATATGCTCATTTAATTTCAGTTGACTTGGAAAAATCCTTAATCCGGATTGTCCAGAAAAGTACCGAATTGGAAGTCTATCAATCAAATACTGTGGTTCTTCTTTTATTTTTTGAGCAGCAATACTTTTCAAAAAATATTTTTCATGATCATCCAATTCTGTATTTAAATTAGAATTGTATAAAACATGATATGGGGATATCAATTGCTTTAATTTCTTCAACTGGTCATTAGTTAAGTTAGTTTTACCAGTAACTAAAATTACATCATAACTTTTTATTCCCTTTTTCTTCGTAGCCTTTTTTTCTTCAAAAGAAAAGTCGTTAAAATGCCATTCCATATCTTCTGGGACTGTATATTTTTTCTCCCAGTTATCATTTCCTAGTTGCAAAACTCGCATTCTACTCCGCTTTCCTCTCTTTAAATACTTCTTTCCATTTCTCAATGATGTTTTCTTCGGAATACTGGTTCATTAATTGTACGTTATATACTACCGTCTGATTCCAACTATTTAAATTAGTTAAATACTCATCAATTACAGGTAAAAGCTCACTTATTTTCTTTATAATTCGTCCATTTTTATTATCCACAACAGTGGCCGAAGAAAAGTTTTGTACTTGTGGAATTCCAATACTTACACCCGATATTTGCATTAATTCATCCGCTTTTCCCCAATTTATTAAAAGTCTCATTTTATCTAAATTACTTAATACATCTGAAATATTGGTTAAACGGGTATGCACAACATCAAGTTCTGGTAAACTAACTTCATCATCAAGTCCATCAATTGCAGCATTTTCTGCTTGTTCTGACTTTCCGAGAATAAAACTGTTTTTGTTTTCTTCTTTTATTTGCTCAAGAATTTTATTCACATGATCAGCTTTCCAAAAGTTATATGTAAATATTTTCAAGCTGTAATTATCTGGATTTTTTAAGATATAGTTACACAGCTTTTGAATAATTTGATGAATATCTTCGTCATTTGCGTTTTCCGCAAAGAAGCCAATCTCCTGTATATTTTGTCTTTGACTATGACCAAGACGAAATTCCGAATTAAAGACAGGAATAACTGAAATATCGAACTGTTCTCCATAGTCTTTTTCTAAATTTTGTTTAATTTCATTGCTACTTACAATTACTCTTGCCTTAGCTAGACTACCTATTTTTTTACTATAAGGATGGTGTCGATTGATTATATATAAAGGTTTATATGGCTCAACAATTTCATTATTAAAACTACTCTCATCATCTACTGTTACAATTATTTCATCATTATTCTTAACATTGACCTTTAAGTATCGACTTAAAATCTCATCAACCAAATCTGTAATATTTTCATATTCTCTTCTTTCACAAAAGTGCGTTTCTGGATTAACCGTAATTTTGCCAGTGTTTCTATCCCTTTTAAAACGCCAATTACCGTATGGATCAAAGTAGATAGTTTTCTCATCATCATCTTGATTAGAGATAAAACCACGACTATCTATCCCCAAAGTAAATGCTTTATGTTCGTCATTTTCAGGATAAGAGATCCTTAAAATATGACCATCAATATCATAGAAAACTGTCGCATATAGTTGATTCTCTAGAACAATTAAGGTTCTAAAAGGACCATAATCAAAAATTGCATTTTGGGGCCAGTTAAAGTCTTCTAATTCTAAAACCTTATTTTCAAATCCATGAACTCCTTGTAAAAAATCATATACAGAAAATAGGTTATTAGGGAAAATGGCAATTTGATTTAATTTACTCAACAATTGAGGCTGATAGTCTGTAATTATCAGACCAATTTTTTCGTCAAACTTTTTTAAAACAGTCATGTATTCTGCTGCATCATAGTTTTCAATACTTGGAATATTAACTGACCAGTCATCATATTGTTTATGCCATGCAGGAATAAAATATTTCATTATTGGTTATCATCCTTTAATAAACGATCGTAACGATATGGGAACAAAATAGTATCAATTTGATCTTTAATTCCTCCCATAAACATTGTAATCATAACAACATTCATTGGAATAATAGCAAAGCCAGCATAATTACCTAAAAAATTACCTCCATATAAACCAAAAACAAGCTGGAATGCGTTTAAAATGGCTCCTGGAAAGGCAATAATCCATATTAGACGGTTTAAATATTGTTGTGTAGGACGTCCTGGAGCAATATTGGGAATGTAGTAATGATTATTTCGAAAACTCTTGGCTTGTTCTTTAGGATCGAAATTTACAAAAGTGAAGAAATAAAAAATCAATATTCCCATTACTGCAGAAAAAGAAGCTTGAAATACCCAATTATTGATCAAAGATGTAGGACTAAAGTATCTTCCCACCATTAAAGGAAGGGTCAAAATAGCCATTCCTACCATATACATCATCATGGCAGCCATGTTTAATCCTAACGGCACTGTCATCAAATTACTAGAAGCAGGGAGACTAGGATTAACTACTTTTAAAGGATAGTAGGCTTTAGTAAACGCGAGCCAAAACTTTATTAGTAATAAAATAAAAATAGCTAAAGCTGCTAACCAAACCCATGCATATTTCATGGTTAAGAGAAGCTTTACATTACTAATTATATTAGGAATAGCGCCATTAAGAATACTTGTTAAAATAACTGGTGCACTTGCTCCAACCCCATATTTCATATTCCGATAGCAAAGCCAAACTACTAAACAAGATCCCGCACTTAATATTAGAATCATTTCAAAATCTTCTAATCCATCTCGCCGATTAGTAAAAGCAAAAACTAATAGTGCTGCTTGAATAATAGTGATAATCATAGTTAAAAATTGCATCAAGTACTGAACTTGTTTTGGTGATAAGGCATCAAAACCAAAGGAATGAGTAAAACTTAGAAGCTGAATAATTAACATCGAAAACATTAATGGATTCAGACCGATTGAAAAAATAGATATCCGTGTAAAATTGGCCCCACTAAATGCTCCTAAAATTGAAATAGGAGTATTTCTGATCGTTTCTACATATTGCCTAGTCACTTCTGCAAAAGGAAGAGGAATGTATAATCCCATCACATAAATTATTACTATGAATAGACTAAAGCTTACTTTCTTTATTACATTTAAAAGATTTTTCTTTTCCAAATGAACTTCTCCTCAATAAGTGAATTGAGCAATACTACTCTTTCAAAGATATATTTCTTATACATATCCTTTTATATTTAATGTTATATTTTTCAAGTCTATACCCTATATATTACATTATAATCAAAAGCACTTAAGTGGAAATATATAAAAAATGAAATAATATAATTCGTTATTTTTAAAAACGCATTTTTTCTAATTAATATTTTTTTGTTACTTAATTAAGAAAGTTATCTATCTGCTTGCTATTATGAGTTATATTACTATAATTTCATCTTTATATATTGTGCTTATATTCACAATATATAAAACATTTACTGTACTATCTCGATCTATGTTAGTGTCATACCTTGCTCCTTTTTGAAGTCCTTTTATTTGTACTTTGTGAAATATGAGACTATTATACGCATGAACAGATTAATAAATAACATATTGATTTTGTTTATTGTAGATATCTATCTATATGTTTATATTTAAAGGAGAAGAGAAAGAAAATGGAGAATTCTCATAAAGCAGGATCTGCTAAAAAACAAGCCTTTATCTCCATATGGACTCTAACTCTAATGAACGTGGCGATCATCGCTGGTTTAGGTAATGATGTCCAAGAAGCCTTTTATGGTTTATCGTCAGTTACCTATTTTGCAATCGGTGCTATTTGCTTCTTCATTCCTACAGCTTTAGTAGCTGCAGAGCTAGCCTCTGGCTGGAGCAACCGTGGTGGTATTTTCCGCTGGGTTGGCGAAGGTTTAGGAAGAGGATGGGCATTAACTTGTCTGTTGATTTTATGGTTTCAGGTAATGATTAACTTCGGGATGGGGATGCCGAGTTCCGCTGCAACTATTTTGTTCTACACGCCAATGTATAACAAAGCAGTTGCCTTTGCTCAAAATCCTACCCACGTTGTTTTAATCATGACTGGATGGATTATTTTATATTGGATTATGGCCATTATTGCTAATAGAGGTGTTAAAACTTTTACCACTATTACAAAGTATGGTGTTTTAATTGGGACACTTATCCCATTAGCTATCATGATTATCTTAACTATCGTTTGGTTATGTCAGGGACATACACCTGCTATTTCCATGGCACCAAAACAATTAATTCCAAAATGGAACGGGATGAGCACTTTAGCCCTAGCAGCTGGCGTATTCTTTTCTTATACTGGAATCGATGAAAATGCAGCTTTCATTAAACGATTAAAGCACCCAGAAAAGGACTTTGTAGCCTCAGTCTTTATTACTTTGATCTTAGTATTCTTAATCTTCGTAGTAGGTACGGTAATCATCGCAATGATTGTTCCCGAGAAACAAATTAATGTTCTATATTCATTAGTTACGGTATTTAAAGTTCTTGGTGAAACATTTGCATTTCCTTGGTTGTATCTAGTTCTAATGTGGGTCGGACTTTTCAATTTAGTTGCTTCTACTGTAACTGAGCTAGCAGCTCCATCAGTTATGCTTGCACAAGCTGGTGGTAGCGGATTTTTACCAAAATGGTTACAAAAGAAAAATAAGCATGGGATGCCTGCTCGACTAGTTTATGTTCAAATGGCTGGAATGACTATTATTGCATATTTATTCAAGTTAATTCCAAACGTAGAAGGATTTGTAATTTTACTAACACAGTGTGTAACTGTTCTATATCTTTTCTACTACATTCTAATGTTTGTGACATTCTTACGCTTACGCTATCAACAACCTAACCGTCCTCGCTCATTTAAAGTACCCGGTGGTAAAGTAGGAGCTTGGATTATTGCCGGTGTTGGTCTTATTTCATCAGTTTTCGGTATAGTTCTTGCCTTTTATCCACCAGCACAAGTTAAGGCAGAAGTTGGATCTCCAGTAACTTATGTAATTGTTATTGCAGTTTTAGTTGCTGTTGTATTACTTACTTGTTTAGGACTTTATCTTCTTTCTAAAAAGCACCCAAATTGGGTAAATCCAAAAAACGAATTTGCTCCATTTACCTGGGAAATTGAAGGATTGAAGAAGCCTGAAAAAGTTACATCAAATATTCCTACTGTATTAATGTCTAAAGGACAGAATCCAATGGGGATGCCTATTAAGCGCCCATATAAACCTGATCAACAAGTAGCTAAATCAGTAGATGATGCAGACGAACGGAATGAGTCAGTTGAAGAGAATCAAAGCTAATTTATAAAAGCTAATTTATAGTAGACTCAAAATATATTTCTATCCTGTTGATGAATATTTTTTATATTTCATCAACAGGATTTTTTGTTTAAAAAGGCCTTATCTAACTTTAAATAGCAATATGAAAAAAGGAATCAAACAGCTATTTTCAGCTGCTTAATTCCTTTTTAAATATCTATAAAGAGTTTTAATTAGGTCGTTCTCTTTTAGAATATTTCTTATACTTCACTTTTATTTTTTCTTTTTTCGATCAAAACCTAATCCTAATAATCCAATTCCTGCTGCAAGTGCTCCAGATATAATTGCAAGCATATCCTTGTGGGTACCTGTTTGAGGCAATATTTGATCATTCTTCTTATTAATATGAGTTCTTTGTACTTGCTTTCCTACATTCCTTTGTACAGTATTTGCTTCACTTGTCTTATTAGTTGAAACTTGTAGCTTCACTGCTGATACTTCACCAGGTTTCTTATTATCTTCATGCTTAGATGGAGTAGTAGGAGTTCCTGGCTTTTGTTGTTTGCTGTAAGCAATTCTTATAGTTCTATCTTCTGTATCTGGAGTTACAATCTCTTCTAATACCTTAGGTGAAATGTAGCCTGGAATGTCTGGAGCACTGTATTTATCCCAGTTACCAGCAGGTTTATCCCATTCACCGTATGCTACTTCTCCATTTACTGGATCAGTGTACTTAGGCCGAGTAAACGTTACCTTTTGAACAACTTGAGTTTCACTACCATCTGGATCTTCAACAATA
>NZ_AYZG01000002.1 GCF_001436695.1 Lactobacillus taiwanensis DSM 21401 | reverse complement strand
AATCCTTTAGTCAGCACATGTAAAAGTCCTAACCAAGCGGTTAGGACTTTTTTGTTTGCTCTTTTATCTTAGTATATAAGATATGGAAATATATTGCGAAGTGTTAGAAAAGGTAAAAGCAAATGATGTACGGGAAGATATTAATTTTTTAAGTCGTTATAACCACAGTATGGGATTTGGTGAATATAAAGATGACGATCTTGCTAGCTATATTATGGTAAATGAATTTAAGAGTAGAATTTTTGCTAAAAAAGTTAAAATGGGAGGCGTCGGCTATGTTGCTTCCTATGCCGAAAACCGTGGCCTGATGAAGGATATTATTTTAGAATTACATGGTCAAATTATGCAATTTCGAACCTAGCACCATTTTCAGAAACTTTTTATCGGCGTTATGGTTATGAAAATGCTATTTATGAAGAAGTGTATCAAATTGATCCTGCCTACTTACGCTTCTTTAAACCTGTCAAAGAAGGAAAAGTGATACGCGGAAAATGGAGCGACTCAACCTTAAAAGAAGCAGTAATTAAGCTTTATCAGGCTAAACTCAATCAAGCTGATCAAAGAAATACGGTTGAACGTTCAGAGTGGTGGTGGGATAGGTTAGATACTTATTATCCAGGAAGATCAGTTTGTGTTTATTTTGATAAAAACAACCAGCCGCAGGGATATATGTTTTATCGGATTGTTGAGCGTAACTTTCAAATAGAAGAAATGTATTGTCAAACTCCGCAAGCAGCTCAAGCTCTATTAAGTATTATTGCAAGCCACAGCTCAAGTGACTTGAAATACTATGTAAAAATACCTGAAGAAAGCTTATTAGGAGAATTTTTCCCAGAGCAGGAAGGACTTTACTGTAAATACGCTGCCTTATATGATGACTAGAATAATCAATGTGAAGCAGATCCTAGAGGCTGTACCTGTAGTAAATAAAAAACAATTAGCTATTGAAATCACTGACGATGATATTATTGATGAAAATAACGATGTCTGGATGATTGACCAAAATAAGGTAAAAAAAGTAAAAACATCGCCAGACTATACCGCTTCTCTAACTAACTGGACCAAGGTACTTTTAGGCCATTTGACTTTGAAAAAGGCAGTTCAATTAGGTTTTATTAAAGAAAATCACCCAGTTGACAATGATTTTGTTAAGAGCGAAGTTTCATTCTATGATTACTTTTAATTAAAAATAGTTTTTCTGTTGTTCTAGGGCGGAAAAACTATTTTTTGTTATAGCCAGCAATATCCCAGTCTGTAAATTTGTAGTCCAATTTTTTATGATAGGCTTTTTCGTAAGCTTGTTTCTTTTGTTGGTAGTCAATTTCTTGCATTTTTTGTGCGTTTTCAACAATTGAAAGCTTGGGATTAGGATAAATGGTTGGCAAAACATGAAGAATCCAGCGTGTTTTATTGAATTCAGGATGCAATTTTTCTCGCTTCTTTGTGTCTCTAATTTCGACAAAACAAGAAATAATGGGAACGTTCATTTTAGCTGCATAATAATAGGCACCTTTTTGCAGGGGGCGAGGTTTGCGATAATTTTGCCATAATTCTTGCTCTGGGTAGATTACAATCCAATTATTTCTAAGCAAAATTCGTTCTAAATGTCTTGGTAAGTCTCGCCCCAAGTACTCTATGCTAGCAGTAACAGGAATACTATCAATATTTCTCATCAGGAATCCAATCCAGTTAGGAAGCTTAAGGTTGGCATCTTCAATGACAAAGTACAGTCTCTTATGGTAGTTCATTGCTAGTCGCTTGAGCGGTAAGCAATCGAACTGATTGTAGTGGTTACAAGTAACAATAGCTGAAGAAAGATTTTTAAGTGAAGTAGGATTATCAATTTTAGTATTAAAAGTTAATATAGGAGTTCCAACATTCAGAATTCCCCGGGCAATTAAATTAATTATTCTAGAAAACAATTTATCGTGATTAGTCCAAAAGTTTTTGACTAAGTTCAAGCGTTCTTTTTTACTTAAAATTGGATCATTTGGCTCAACCTTTGCATTAAAATTTTTCTCTTTGACGCTTTTTTTGATATTTAAAATAACTTGTCGCCGATTTTTTCCAATAATCATTTGTACTCTCCAAGATTTTATATGGTAATTATAAGTTCTATTTTATTTATTTTGCTTTTTAAAACCAAATATTATCCCATTTATTGTTTTTCATGCTAAGCTAAGGTAACAGATAAAATACAGAGAGGAGAAAACAATAATGAAAGTCGGTATTATTGGAGCTTCTGGTATGGCAGGAAGTGCAATTTATAAATTAGCTAGTCAAAATAAAGATTTAGAAGTAACTGGTATTGTTAGAGACGAAGATAAAGCTAAGAGAGTCTTAGGTAAGGATGCTAAGCTTTTAATTGGTGACGTACTAACAATGGATGACAGCTTACTTCAAGAATTTAATGTGATTGTTGATGCTTTTGGAACTATTCCAGAAAAGGCAAGAGATCAGGTAAAACTTGCTACTAAATTATGCGATTTAGCTAAGAATAAAGATATTAGGGTAATCTTCATTCTAGGTGCTGGTAGTCTTAGAACTGGAATTGATAACCACCTAGTTGTTGAAGATATTAAGAAATTAACTGGCTCTGAAAACTGGATTAATACGCCAAAAGAGCAATTGAATGAGTTAAATTACTTAAAGCAAGTTGAAGATGTAGATTGGCTTGGAATTTCACCAGCCTTAACTTTTGAAGCAGGTCCAGAAGCAGCTGGCTACAGGTTAGGTAACAATACTTTGCTCTACAACGATGATAATGAATCTAAAGTAACTTCAGGCACGATGGCACGCTTAGTTGTAAATGAGATTGTTCACCCAGAACATCACAAAGAAAGAATTACTTTAGTTGATGAATAAAAAATAACCGCTATAACTGTAGTGACCCCCCCGAAATCCGTGTCCGAATTTCGGGGGTCACTACACAACGCTCAGGCGCTATAGCGGTTATTTTTATGTGATATTTAATTATTAGCAACTAAGGAACGGTAGAAGTTAGCCTTAGTTTGACGGTAGTAAGGAGTAATCCAGATGAATCCAATTCCGCAAGTAATAATACCAAGTAGGCCCCAGCCAATGAAGCTTAAGTCTAAAACAAATAAGTCCATCTTGTGGCCGTCCATTAACTGACGACTTTCGGTAATAGCTTCAGTTGCTCCAATATCAGTTTGGCCAGCTGAAAACTTGTCTTTCAAAATATATGGTGTCATTGCATAGGAGTAGCCCTTAATGAAACCAGGAATAATGAATAAAATGGTCCATAAACTAACAAATAAGTTAGTCATAAACAGAGTGAACAAACTGTTTTTAAAACGGCCATTACTATAAGCGCTAAAAATACCAGAATACCAAGTTTCCATCTTGCCTGTTTCAACAAAATCTAAGATTGTGTAGGCAACTCCCCATAAAATTAAACCAGTAATTAAGCTAACAATAAATTCTGAAAGATTATATCCGGGTTTATATCCTTGAATTAAATTTTCTTTGTTAAAACGCAGAATCGTGTAAGTAAAGTCTTTTCCAGTCCAAATCCAGCGATTAAGATCCATAATAACTGCGTTGACTAGCCAAGCAAAGATAGTTAGGCAAATAGCCCAACCCCAATTGCCACGTAGCTGATCTTTAGCAGCTTGTTTCATTTGTGCACGTGTCATAGTATTGCTTTCCTCTAACAATATATTAACTTTTATTCAATTATAATCTTACCACTAATCTTTAAGTAATTTGAAAAACTAAATTCTACTATCTTCTGCTATAATCAAAATTACCAATTTAAATAGAAGAAGGGTTGCTACTTGAAATATAAACAATTAATTTTTGACGTTGACGATACTTTGATTGACTTTGCTGCTACGGAAGATTCATCTTTGCATGCATTGTTTAAATCGCATAAGTTGCCCCTTTCTTCTGATTTGCAGAAGCAATATCATACCTATAATCAAGGATTATGGCGCAGACTTGAGCTTGGCGAAATCACTTATGAGAAATTAAGTGAGATGACGTTTCATGATTTTATTAAAGAGCATTTTAATTTAGATGTAGATGGAAATGAATGGATGAATGAATATCGCTCTTATTTTGGAGAGGCTCATCAGTTGTTGCCTGGTGTGGAAGACATGCTTAAATTTGCTAAAAAGCAGGGATATAAGTTAACTGTATTAAGTAACGGTGAAAAATTTATGCAACGTCATCGTTTAGAGTTGGCTGGAATTAAGGACTATTTTGATCTGATTGTAACGTCTGAGGAAGCTCATTATTCTAAGCCAAATCCACATGCTTTTGATTATTTCTTTAGTAGGACTGAGATTGGCCCAAATGAAACTTTATTCTTTGGGGATGGTTTACAGTCAGATATTTTAGGTGCTGAAAAATACGGCTTTGACAGCATTTGGTATAATCATCGGCATCGTAAGGATAATATTGGACTTCATCCCTTATTTGAAGTTGAAACATATCCAGAATTTGTTAAATTAATGCAAAACGATTTTAAGAAGGCATATTAAAAGGAGTGCTTAAGCACTCCTTTTGTGTTACTATTTATTCTTTTTCAAAGCCAACCATTAAGCCGCCTTCTTCAGCATAGAAGCTGCAAAGGGCACCGCATTCGCCGAGAGTAACTTTAGCATCTGGGAAGTTATCTAAGATAATTTCTTTCATACTTAAAGCAGAACCTTCATTTTGAACGTGATCGATTTGAACGCGACCCCCTCTGTAGCCGGCTTTGACCATTTCATCTAAAAGTTTTCTTCTAGCTTTCTTAGCCCCGTGTGCCTTACCCAAAAGTTCAAATTCGCCTTTATTGTTGGCAGTTCCGATAACGAAAAGCTTTAACAAACCAGCAATTTTAGCGACAGCTGGAGTAATCCGTCCATTGTTACCTAGATTGGTTAAATCCTGCAACGCAAACATTAAATCAAGTTTGTGTTGATATTCTTCTGTTTCTTTAACGATGTCTTCAAAGGACTTACCAGCACTTGCTAAACTAGCAATTTTTTCAGCAAGTAGTCTTAATTGAGGACCGGCTGAACGAGAATCAAATACTAAAATTTTAGCCTTTGGATTCTTTTCATGATACATTTTAGCGGCTTGAGTAGCTGAATTATAACTACCGGAAAGTGCGCTAGTTAAAGTAATAACAAAAATTTCATCGCTGCCCTCAAAGGCCTTTAGCCAGTCATTTACGTTAGGACAAGCAGAGGTAGATTTATTTTTCGTATGCTTTAGCGTATGAAGAAACTTGTCTAAATCAATATCAGGTGTATCCATCCAAAGCTTGCCATCAACGTGAAGTGATAAAGGAACGGTAACGTGATCAATTCCGTCAATTTGATCAGCTGTAATATTTGCAGTTGAATCTGTAATAATTTTTATTGGCATATAGATTACCTCGAATTAAATATATTAAGCTATTTTCTTTCAGTCTAGAGAAGATAGATAGTAAAGTCAAAGAAAATGCTATCAGTACAAAAAAGGTCAGCCCGAGAGCTGACCCATTGTTAATGCGAAAACACTAGTCCTAATAAGCCGCCTAAGGCAACTAAAGCCAGAAGAGGCAATACTAGATAAGAAACGAAGGCAAATAGCAAGCCAACGATGATTAGGAAACCAACGATTTTTAACATGCCAATTCCTAGTTTCCAGAAAAGCCAAATGATTAATAAGGCTAATAAAAGTGAAAACATATTTCGAACCTTCTTATAAAAATTAAACTATATTTTGATATTAATCATATTACGAAATTGAGATAAAGTGTAGATAAGTTTTTATTAAGAATATGGGGAAAGTTAAGCCACTTAATCGTTAATAATAGCTGATTTGTTTACTTTTTGTTTAGTATTAAAAGCCATTTTGAATGAGACAAATAAGATGATAGATTCTATTGCTAATAAGATTATTAATGAATACTTTACATTTTTTAACCCAGAAACAGTTGTTAAAGCTGTAGTCATAACCGGAGCAACTACCATGAGGATAGTATTAAGCAAACCAACACTGGAGGCTAAAATTTTGCGATCAATTGTAGTAACAATCCATTGTTGCATTTTCAATGAAGCAATACTGGTTATAGCAGATAATAAGAAATAAATTGGCAAGATAAAAAATATATTGGCACAAAGAGCTGCAATGCTGGTTGCAATACTTAAAAATATGGCAAAAATTGTCACTGAAAAAATAGATTGTTTTTTGAATAATTGAGGACCAAAAGTGCTGCCTAAAATTGCACCGGCACTGGCAAATATTCCCATGATTGCAATTGTAAAACTATAGCTTGAGATAATCATTGTTGAACGGTTAGCAGCAATAACGATTGGAATCAATGAGCCACTAGAAGATAACGCACCATTGAGTAGAGCGATGAGTAAAATAATCGAGACTAAACCAGGAGCTTTCTTCATTTGAAGGCATGATGTTTTCATAGTCGCGAAAAATTTTTGTTCATTAATTTCTTGTTGTTCGAGAGGCTTTTCATCATTTTTATAATGAATACCAACGCTAGCATATAAAATTCCGGCTGATAAAAAAGTCAAGGCGTTAATAAAAGCAAGACTTGAGTAGGATAAAAATAATAAAAGACCTGATCCAATAAATTGGGCAGCAGTAGTGATTATTTGACTAATTCCATTAGTAAATCCTTCTGCTTCTGAAAATTCTTTTTCTCCAACTAAATTAACAAGTAAAGGAGCAACTAGTCCAGTTGAATAAGCACCTACTGTGTCTGAAATGAAATTAATAGCGATAACAGCAAGAACCACATTCCATTGAGAAATATTTGTAACAAATAAAATACCAACTAGGCTGTATAAAATGAACCTGACTAAAGCCATGATAAATAGGCTTTTGAATTTCCTTTGAGTCTTATCGGCTAAATAACCACCAAATATATCAAATAATCGTGGAATAGATTCAGAGATAGCAATTAATGAGAGCGCTAGTGAATAGTTTTGAAGTTTACTTGCGTAGGTCATTAGAGCCAAGTAAAAAAGAATATCCCCCGCACTTGAAAGAAAACTAGCAATTGAGAAACGACGATAGTCTCTATTTTTAATGAATATATTCATAATAATTAACTCCTTAAAACTTCATATTGATCTAATGCTAGCAGGGAATTAAAATTATTTTTAAATAATTCATATTTGAATATTAATTTTAGGAGAAGAGTATGACAATTGGTGAATTATTAAAAGAATATAGAATTAGTCAAGGGAAAAAGCAAAAAGAGTTTACTAATAATGGCGAAATTATCAGTCAATCCTTCTATTCTAAGGTAGAAAAAGATAGTAATAAAATAACTGTGGATAATCTAATAGAGCTACTACACTACAATAACATTTCATTGTGGGAATTTTTCAGTCGTTTAAATCAGAATGATGATATGCGACATCAACAAATGGAAGAATTGCATAACATGATGATTAGTGCTTACTACGATCGAAATGATAGAGAATTACTAAATATAAAATCGTTAATAGCTGAAAGTAACATGTCAGATAAAGATAAAAGAGAGCAGGAATTAATTGTAGATGGCTGGATAGAGTCAATAAAAACTAATCCTAAATCGTATAATAAAAATTTAAGAGAAGAGCTAAAGGATAAAATTTTTGATAGTCCTAATATGGATAAAAACACTATTACTCTATATTGTAATTTTATGACTTTTTATGATTTGGAAAATAATAAATTTATTGCAACAAAAATTCTTGATCAACATAAAAATACTCATAATGTTGATCTTCAAATAGCACTGTTAGCAATAATTGGAAATATACTTGCTATTTCGATTGAAAAAGATAATGTTGATAATCTAGATTTTTTTATTCAAACTGCAGAGCATATTCCTACGAGACCAGAAACATTTTTTTATAAAAATGGACTATTTTTATTTAAAAATTTAATTAAATATAAGAAGGAAAAAGAGAATATATATATTGATAACTGTTGGCAAGCGGTTGAAACGTATATCAATTTGAATATGGAGATTTACGGAAATAAATTAAAAAAATTCTTAATGAGACAAATAAATAAATAAGTATGAGTCATATTTGAAAATAAAATTCAAATATGACTTTTCTGTATAATTTTTTATTTTTTTATAATAATATCTATAGAATTTAAATGCTTGGAGGAAAAATAAATGGAAGATATTTTATTTAAGTTACTTACCATATAACAAAAAAATGGTTGCATATTGTTATGATAATTATTTTGGTAAAGATTGGCATCCACAATTACGAAAATTACATGTTACAAAAGTAAATATTCCAATCGATGTAAAAAATAGTATCCTTAACTTTTTTAAAGTAGCACATATAACTTTTGGTACAGTAGATTTTATTATAAAGGATGACAAGTGGTACTTTTTAGAAATTAATGTCAATGGTGACTGGGCGTGGTTAGAAAATCTAGCAAATACTAGTTTTTCTCATCTTTTAATAGCCACATTATTGGAGGGATGAAGCAATGAAAAAGTACATCCAAGAATTTAGGCCACAGTTTATTTTTCTTACCCTTTTACTTACGATAGTAGCCGGATTAGATGTATATGGTGCGGTGATTATCTCTAACGTAATTAACGCAATTGTTAAGCGACAACTTGCAGTTTTCTACCAACAACTTATTCTTTGGATTTTAATATGGGGCTTAATCATTATTATCCGCTACACTCTTTCTATTTTTGAAACTAAGTTTGAGCAAGGAATAGCTAATAAGATTCGTGCTGATATTTTGAAGGCTATTTCTAATGAAAGCTATGAAAAGTATAACAATTCAGATAGTAGCCGGTTTGTTTCTTGGATGAATAATGATACGCAACAGATTGTTGATAAGGGATTAACATATCTATATACCGTTATTGAAGCTATAGCTTTAATTGTTTTATCTCTAATCACATTGTGGACTTATAGTATTTGGATTGTTCTGGCTGCTTTAGTTTTAGCTGCAATTACTCTTTATCTTCCTCGATTGCTAAATAAACGTCTGGTTCAGACCTCTAAAATTTTAACGGAAAAAAATGAAAACTTTGTTCAAGTAGCATCTGACTTACTTGGTAGTTTTAATATGCTTTTTTCCTTTAATAGTTTGTCCCTTATGAGAAAAAATATAAATAATGAATCTGAAAGGTTAAAAGATGCCTATGTTGCACAAGCAAAAGTATACGGTGGAATTGCTGCTTTAGGATTTATTAGCAATGTAATTTCTCAAATTGGCTTAACCGGGCTAGCAGGACTTTTAGCTTATAATGGCGTAATTACGATTGGTGCTATATTTTCAATTAGTAATCTAACTAGTAATATCTTCAATAGTGTAGGAAACATGCCAAACTACTTAAGCTACATTAAGAGCACAGAACCTATTTTTGCTAAGTTTAAGAAGTTTATTCTGGATAATCCACCTGACAAAAAGAAAAATCAATTATCTATGAATCACCCATTTTTAGAAATGAAAAATGTAACTTTTCACTATCCGCATACTAAACGAAATATCTTACATGATTTTTCTTATAATTTTGAGCAGAATAAAAATTATCTTCTTGATGGAGATAGTGGGTGTGGGAAAAGTACTATTTTGAAATTATTGGCAGGATTTTATCCATCCTATGAGGGTGAGATTTTGCTTAAGGGACATAATCTGAACGAATATTCTCAAGAGCAACTCCATCAGAATATTTTTTATTTGGATCAACATCCCCAAGTAATTAAAGGAACAGTTCGAGATAATCTTAATTTAACTAGCCATTATAGTGATCGTGAATTAAAGCAGGCCTTGTCTCAAGTTCATTTAGAGAGTAATGATGAATTTTTAGACGCATATATTGAAAAAGGTGGTAGTAGTTTATCGGGTGGTCAATTGCAAAGGTTAGCTTTAGCTAGGGCAATATTACGTAATTTTGAAATCTTTTTAATGGATGAAGGAACGACTGGTGTAGAAGAAAAAACAGCAATTGAGTTAGAGCAATTGTTGCTAAAAGATCCTACTAAAACAGTTATCGTAGTAAATCATAGCGAAGTAGAAGAAAATCGAAGGCTGTTTGATCAAGTAATTACAATAAAGAAATAGTTTTAAATAAACCGCTTTCATAATTTGCAAAAATGTGCTATATTAATGGTGTGAAATAGCTCTAGTAGAAGTCACGATTAAGATTATTAGAAATTATATTTTTATTAATTAAGTAGACGATACTCTAGCTATTGCAATTCATAAATATAATTCATAAGTAAAAAGGAAGTTCTATTTTGAACTTCCTTTTTATTAGTCTATTAGCTATTATTTAGCGACTAAATTAACAACTTGATTAAATTTTTGTTTATCCTCAATACTCATAGTATGTTCAATCTCAATAATTGTTTGGGGAAGACTTTGTAAGAGAGAAAAAACCTGCTTACGACTGTCATCATCAAGACCTGATAAACCCTCATCAACAAGTAAAAATTCCTTTTTATTTAATAATGCTCGAGCAATCTCTACTTTTCGTTTCTCTCCGCCAGATAAAGATAATCCCTTTTCTCCAATTGGTGTGTCTAAATGCTTTTTATTTGCTAAATATTCTAACTTAACTTTTTTCAAAACTTTAATTAGCTGAGAAGAAGGAATATCTTTACCTAAAGTTAGATTGAAACGTAATGATTCCGCAAAAATATATGTATCTTGACCTACAATTCCAAAATTAGAAAGAAAATTACTTTTATTTAATTGATTATCAACTAGGATTTTTCCTTTAATTAAAGGTAATTCATTTAATAAACTTTTAAATAAGGTTGATTTACCAATTCCCGATTTGCCAGTTATTAATATTTTATCTCCTTCAAAAATTTTAAAATTAATATTTTTTAATATAGCAAAATTATCATATCCAAGAGTACAATTATCAAAAACAATCTTTTGTTGGTCAGGAAGATTTACAAATGACAAGTTATTGAATTGCTTAGATATCGGTTTTTGTAGTGCTTTATTTTTTAATAGTGGGCTAACTGAATTCAATTGGTTAGTAATGTTTACTATTGAAATAATGGGACTCGTCAAGCGATCGGAAGCAAGAAAAAGTGAAATTAACCCTCTAACAAGTATTTGACCATTAACTACGAAAAAAGATCCAACGGCTAGAGAAATAACCATAGAAATAGTATATGAGACTTGAGCAAAAAAGTTAGAGGTATTACGACGAAAATTCATAAAGAAATACTTTTTTTCTTCTATCAATAGAGCTTTTTTAATGAATAATTTAAATTTTGAGTCGGCATTAGCATGTCTAATAGTATTAAATCCATGTATAGCATCACTAACTTTTAAGTTATAGGTCTCATAACTCTGATTCCAGCTTTTAGTTCCATTTTGAATCCAGTTTCGTGTTAAACGAGGGATCGTTGCAGGTAATAAACCGCAAATTAGAAAAACTAAAGCTGCAATACCGTTTATACTTAGAATATAAATAAGCGAGACAATAGTTTGTTCAATACAGTAAATCAACATAATAGTAGAATCAATACATTGACTTTCAATTTGCTTCACGTTGACGTTAATGAAGTTTAACGTATTAGTCATTTTATTTTCACTAGGGGAATCATTGAAATTATTAAAAGCTCTTGAACGTAAAAATTGGTTGCTATATTTGGTAAGTTTTCCCCAGCAAAGTTGCCAAAGATAAAAACTTATATTCAAAAAAAGCATTAAACCAAGATATAATAAGAGAATTTTGGGAATATCATTGAATTTCCTTTGAGAAAGTGTATTAGTTATTTTTCCAATTATGTAGGGTGAAATAACTCCATCTAGGGATGCGAATGCACTAGTCAGTATCAGAGCTAGAAATAACAGTTTATTTTTAGATAGTATTTTTTTAAAGAATGAAGGGATAGTCATGGTAAATACCTTTGTTCGTTATAAAATTGAATACAGATTATTGTGTATATTAGTTTTAATATATATTTAATCGTTTTTTTATAAATACTTATATTATATCCATGAAGATTAAGACGTCAATATAGACAAAATATTTAATTAATCTTTTGAAATTCATGACAATAAATCAAACTAATTTTTAATAAGCTATAATAAAAGTACTATCTATATTTTTTGGAAAAATAAACTAATGAAAAAACTAACAATAGGAATTTTAGCTCATGTAGATGCGGGAAAAACTACCTTATCAGAAGCGATGCTCTACAAAAGTGGCACATTGAGGAAATTAGGTGCAGTTGATAAAGGAACTGCATATTTGGACAATGATAATTTAGAAAAGAAACGCGGAATTACGATCTTTTCTCACATGGCGCGCATTCAAAATGAAAATAGCGAATTACTTCTCTTAGATACTCCCGGCCACATTGATTTTGCTCAAGAAATGGAAGAGACACTTAGCGTATTAGATTACGCAATTTTAGTTGTGTCGGCTGGTGAAGGCGTAACTGCTTATACACAGACGCTTTGGAACCTATTGAAAAATCACAAGATTCCAACTTTTATTTTTGTTAATAAGATAGACACTTTAAAGGCTGATAAGGAAAAGGTTCTTCACAACTTAAGTACACTCGATGACAACTGTGTTGAGTTTGAGAATGAAGATTCCGATTTTTATGAAAAAATTGCTACAACAGATGAGTCAATTTTAGAAGAATATCTAGAATCTGGTCAGATAAAAGACGAAGAAATCAAAGATTTGATCTTTCAAAGAAGAATTTTTCCAGTGTATTTTGGTGCGGCTTTAAAATTAAAAGGCGTAGCTGAATTTTTGCAGGAACTAGATAAGTGGACTAAGAAAATAGAGTATCCTGAGAAATTTGCTAGCCGTATTTTTAAGATTTCTCACGATGAGAAGGACGAGCGGTTAACTTGGCTTAAAGTTACTGGCGGCGAATTAAAGGCCAAGACTGAGCTAATGCCTGATGAAAAGGTAAACGAAATTCGTATCTATAACGGTACTAAATATCAGGTAGTTCCTAGGGCTCAAGCTGGCGAAATCGGTGCTGTAAGTGGACTTAGAACTACCTATCCTGGTCAAGGCTTAGGCTTTGAAAGAGATCAAACGAACTTTGCAATGCAGCCAGTTCTAACTTATGCAGTTCAGACTGCACCAGATAAGACACATGCGACGCTAACAGCTCTAAGACAGCTAGAAGATGAAAATCCGCAATTGCACGTTAAGTGGAACAAACAGGCAGAAGAGATTAGCATTGATGTAATGGGGAAGATCCAGTTAGAGATTCTCCAGCAACTATTACTCGATCGCTTTAATTTAAAAGTTGAATTTACTCAGGGCAAGATTCTTTACCAAGAAAGTATTAAAGCTTCAGTGGAAGGGGTAGGTCACTTTGAACCTTTAAGGCACTATGCAGAAGTTCACTTGTTACTCACTCCTGGTAAAAACGGAAGTGGCTTGGTTTTCAAAAATGAGTGCAGCCTAGAAGTATTGCCTAAGAAATGGCAAGACCAGATAATGGAGAGTCTAGCTAATAAAGAGCATCTGGGTGTTTTAATCGGCTCTCCTCTAACTGATGTTGAAATTATCCTGATTGGTGGTCGCGGCAGCAATGTACACACAGTAGGTGGCGACTTTAGAGAGGCGACCTATCGTGCAGTGCGACAAGGTTTAATGGAATTAAAAGTGCAAAATCAAGTATCTTTACTTGAGCCTTGGTATCAATTTACTTTAAGGATTAATCAAGAACAGGTTGGTCGGGCAATTAATGATATTGAGAAAATGGGCGGAAAGTTTGAAATTGGGGAAAGTAGTGCCAATATCGTAACAATTACTGGTCAAGCGCCAGTGGCACAGATGCAAGACTATGCGACTGAAGTTAGGAATTATTCACACGGCAGGGGTCAATTAGAATGTTTATTTACAGGATATCAAGAATGTAAAAATAGTGGTGAAGTTATTGCGGATGCAAATTACGATCCCGTTTCTGATATTAACAATACGCCTAATTCTGTTTTTTGTTCTCGTGGTGCAGGGCATACCGTCGTATGGGATGAGATACCCGATCATGCTCAATATCCGTATTTAAAATCTAAAAATTGATTGTTGTAAGTTAAAAGCATAGGCAGAATTATTTTAGATAATTCTTTTTTCGCAAAAGTAAAGCTGAAATAATGGCTAAGGTAGCCCCAAATAAAGTTACCCATAAAAATCCAAGTTCATTCTCCTTACCAGGCAATCCGCCAACGTTCATACCCCAGATACCGCTAATTAAAGCTGGAATTGAAATAATTAAGGCAAGGGAATCTAAATATTTCATTAAGTTGTTTAAATGATTATCCATCATTGCCGAGAAGAGGCCATTAATTGATTCTAAAAGATCGCGATAAACTTTAATTTTCTTAGTAAGTCGACGTTGAGAAAGAAGCAAATCAATAATCAAGTTTGAGTTGACAGATTTTTTCTCTTTAAAAAAGTCAATTATAGATTCAATAGAAGAAGCCTGATCATCCATTGTGTGATTAAAGTAAACCAAAGTTCTAGTTAAATCAGTTGCTTCCTTTAAAGATTTAGTTTTAGTAGTCGTTCTTGCTGCCCGATCTAAATGATCAAGTTGTTGTTTTATTTTGTTAAGTTCTTCATTAAAGCACTGATTTTGATAGAGTAATTGCTTAATTAAAAGATCTTCAACCGATAAGTTGGCAATTGATTTTGGATCTTCTAAAGTAGGAGCCGGTATTTTTTGTAAAATTAAGATTAATTGTTGAGAATTAAAAACTGCAATTGTGGGGTAAATTGCATCTTCTACTTGGCTTTGGCTAGAATCAAAATTAAAAGAGACAAAAATCTGTGCGTTTTTTAATTTACAGTTGGGCAAAGAATTAAAGTGCGACACTTCGGTAGCAGAGAATTCCTTAGCAAAAATATCATGATCGCAACCGATTGCTTTTTCTATTTCATTTAGTTCGTTAGAAGTGGGACGAACTAAAATTATGAGTTTAGCCATTAAAAAGTTATTGTGTTTTATTTGTCCATTTTTATCATATACGCTAATCATAAAAGGTTCTCCTAACTAGTTTTTTTAGGCTAAATATATCATATACGGAAAGTAGATAGAGATTTAATGCTTAGTAGTAAGAAAGATGGACATGTGCTAATTAATTTCAATATATGTATAGTAAAAATTAATTTTTAATTAGTGTACATAACAAGTTATTAAGTAAATCTTAAGCTTAGCCGTCTTAAGGCACCATATTATCTTTATAAATTAGTCCTTGATATGATTAGGTTAATCACTTAACAAAGATTGAAAATAGCTAGCTAGAAGATCTTTTAATGTGTCCTAACGAAAGGAGAACTAGATTATGATGAAAGACAAACATGGTATTAAGGATAAGGTAGCTGGAAAGCTTAAAGAAGTAGAAGGGAAAATCACTGGTGATAAAGCTCGTGAGGTCGAAGGAAAAGCTCAACAGGCTAAAGGAAAGGTGAAATCTAAGGCTACTGAAGTAAAAGAAGACTTAGAATAATCTGCTTATTGTATATTTTAGGAATAGGAGGCGATCCCCATGCTCCATTGGATTTGGGTTTTGATTGTCGGAGGTGTAATCGGGTTGATTGCAGGAGCCATTACTCATAAAGGCGGCTCAATGAACTGGATTGCTAATATTATTGCTGGGCTAGTAGGTTCATCTCTAGGTGAAGCTTTGCTTGGTGCTTGGGGTCCGCAAGTAGCGGGAATGGCAATTGTTCCATCATTACTAGGAGCTATTATTTTAGTTATCTTAGTATCATGGATTATGACAATGTTATTTGGTCCTAAGGCTAGCGAATAAATCATATTCAACACAATTTAATAATATCTCACAAAAGAGCAGTCTTAGCAGGCTGCTTTTTTCTATGGGCGGCGTTCTGGCTTTTCATAGTATAATGAACGTGATATAAAAATTTAGGTAAGAAAAGAGATAATAATGCGTTTAATTTCATGGAATATTGACTCCCTTAATGCCGCTTTAACCAGTGATTCACCGCGTGCTCAACTTACACGTGGCGTTTTAAATATAATTAAAGAAAAAGATCCTGATATTATTGCCATTCAAGAAACTAAATTACGGTCTACTGGTCCGACTAAGAAGCATCAAGAAATTTTAGCTGAAATGTTTCCTAACTATGATTATGTATGGCGTTCTTCTGAAGAACCTGCACGAAAAGGCTATGCAGGAACTATGTTTTTGTATAAAAATACTTTAATGCCTGAAGTAACTAAGCCGACTATTGGCGCACCCGATACAATGGATTATGAAGGACGAATCTTAACCTTAGAATTCGATAATTATTATGTTACTCAAGTCTATACACCAAATTCTGGAAACGAATTAAGACGATTAGAAGATCGTCAAATTTGGGATGAAAAGTATACAGAATATTTACAAAAATTAGATAAAAGTAAACCAGTAATCGCTAGTGGTGACTATAATGTTGCACATACTCCAATTGATTTGAAACACCCTGAAAATAATCATCATAACGCTGGCTTTACTGATGAAGAAAGACAAGGATTTGATAAGCTACTCAAACTTGGCTTTACTGATACATTTAGAAAAGTTCATGACAATATTGAAGGAGTCTATTCTTGGTGGGCTCAAAGAGTGAGAACCAGCAAGGCTAATAACTCAGGCTGGAGAATTGACTATTATATTGTTTCTGATAGAATTGCTGATCAGGTAACTAAATCAGAAATGATCGATACAGGAGAGCGCAAAGATCATTGTCCAATTATGCTAGAAATTAATTTATAATTATCCACTTGTGGATAAGTGAAGAAGATCGTTTGGGTCTTCTTTTTTAATTTAGATGGGAAGTGAAGACTGTGGATAACGTTTTAAAAGAAGCAATTTTAAATGGCTTGTATGACAAAAATGAAAATAAGGGAAATGAGTTTATCGGTCCCCAGTTAGTAAATAATGATGATCAAGATAAAATTTGGTTTACTTTGCGACAAGAATTGCTGTCAACTACTTCTTTTACTTGGGCAGTCGCTTTTATCTCAGAAAATATGCTTGTTCCATTTAAATTAGTGATGTCGGAACTAGCTAAAAAAGGAATTAGCGGTACGTTAATTACAGGTACGTATCTTGGTTTTAATAGTCCGAAAGTTTTCAAGGAATTAATGAAAATACCGAACCTGAAAGTTCGTTTAAGTGAAGAAGCTGGTTTTCACGCTAAGGGATATATTTTTAACCATGAGGATTATCAAACTATTTTAATTGGGAGTGCAAATTTTACTAGATCAGCTTTATTGAAAAATTGCGAGTGGGGATTAAAAGTAACTTCTCATGAAAATGGCCAATTAGTTCAAGAAGTTAATAATCAAATTCAGAGTACGTTTACTACTAGTATTCCGCTTACCAATTCCTGGATTAGAGAATACGGGAAAAATTGGCAGCCTGTCAAAAAGACCGTTATGCATTTGGCAAATAATCAGAAAGAAAATATTTTACCTAATAAGATGCAAAAAGCAGCTTTAAATAATTTAGCTGCTCTAGTAAATGAGAATGCAAAAAGAGCCCTGGTCGTTTCTGCCACTGGAACTGGAAAAACATATTTAGGAGCATTTGCAGTTCGAGAATATCAACCTAAAAAATTCCTCTATCTAGTACATCGAGAACAAATTGCGAAAAAATCTTTAGAGAGTTTTTATAAGGTAATTGGCGGAAAACGTGAGGACTATGGTTTATTAACTGGAAATAATCATGATTTTAATAAAAAGTATCTTTTTGGAACTATTCAAACTTTAAGTCAGGACAAAGTTTTAGCAGAATTAGAGCCAAAAGAATTCGATTATATTTTAATTGATGAAGCCCATCGAGTGGCCGCTCCAACTTATCAAAAAATTTTAGAACACTTTACACCTAAGTTTTTACTAGGGATGACCGCTACACCAGAAAGAATGGATAAGCAAAACATCTATGAAGTATTTGATTATCACTTAGCTTATGAAATTAGGTTAAAGGATGCCTTGAATGAGCAGATGTTAACACCGTTTCATTATGTGGGAGTAGAAGATTATACAGTAGATGATGAGATAATTACTGAAACTAGTAAATTAAAAGACTTAGTTGCTGAAAAGCGAGTTGAGTATGTCCTTAAGCAGCTTGATTACTATGGCTATTGCGGTAAAAAAGCTAAAGGCTTAGTATTTTGCAGTCGGCAAGAAGAAGCACGAAAGTTAGCAGAATTATTTACCCAAGCAGGACACCCTGCACAGGCTCTGACTAATGAAGACAGTCAGAAGAAACGAGTAGAAGTAACTAAAAAGTTAGAAAATGGTGAATTAGAATATATATTTACCGTAGATCTATTTAACGAAGGAATTGATATTCCATCCCTAAATCAGATTGTGATGCTCCGAAATACCCAATCGAGTATTATTTTTATTCAACAACTAGGTCGTGGGCTGCGTAAATTTCCTGGAAAAGACTATGTAACTGTAATTGATTTCCTGGGTAATTATAAGAATAACTATCTAATTCCAATTGCCTTAAATGGTGATAAGAGCCGTGACAAAGACCAACTTGTTAGAGAAAGTAAATTACCGCAAGTTATCGATGTTTCAACAATTAACTTTACTGAAGTAGCTTCACAAAGGATTTTAGATTCACTTGAAAAAATAAAACTAGATAGCATGCGGGAACTAAAAAAGTCTTACGAAGATTTGAAGGCAAAACTAGGTCACGCACCTCTTTTATATGACTTCTATCAATATGGAACAACTGCTCCAACTGTTTTTGCCAAAAATCATCTTTTAGCCCATTATGGTGACTTTTTAAAGAAAATGGGAGAAAACGTCGAGCTAACAGATTATCAAAGTTCTGTTTTATCTTTTGTAACGAAGGAGTTGTTATTTGGTAAAAGACCGCATGAATTATTGCTACTAGAAAGCTACTTAGGTAAAGAAAAGGTAAGTGAAGCATCTTATCTGCAATTACTTGAAGGAAAAAATTGTTACGTAAATGATGCTGTATTAGAGTCAGTTGATAAAGTTCTATCCTTAGAATTTTTTGACGTAAAGCAAGGAAAAACAACAAAAAAAGAGCAGTATGGCAATGTTCCCTTAGTTGAAAAGAGAGGAAAGTACTATCTATTTTCAAGTCAACTTTTACAGGCCTTAAGTGATAATCAGCAATTTAAAGACCTATTTAACGATGTTATAAAAACAGGCTTGGCGCTTTCAAAAGAATATAATTCTGATCAACAATTTACTTTGTATAAGCAATATGATCGTAAAGACGTTTGTCGCCTATTAAACTGGCCTAAGGATGTTTCTGCGCCAATGTATGGTTATCGTGTTGGTGAAAAAGAAACGCCGATTTTTATCACTTACCAAAAAGATTCAAAGAAGAAGAGAAATGCCCGCTATCATAATACTTTAGAAAATGGACATAGTTTGCGCTGGTATACCCGTACGCCACGTCACATTGATTCAGATGAGGTAAAACGGCTGCTTAATACAAAAGATATGAAATTACACCTATTTGTTAAGCAAAGTGATGCAGCAGGAAAGGAATTTTATTACTTAGGGACTGCCGATATCCAAAAGGATTCTGTTAAAGAAGAAAAAATAGGTTTAAAACAAAAGAGTACAGTTGGAATGAATCTAATTCTCAAGCATCCGTTAAATCAAGCCATCTATGATTTGCTTTTTAGTTAAGAATTAAGCATAGTTTAGAATAAATTATAGAAATTCGTAATAATTATTTGATAAATTTTAAGTTGCGAAAATGAAGGGATGAGATAAGGGTGAAACTAAAACTAGTCTCTTTAATTACTTTATTAGCGGTAGTTTTGACTGGATGCAGTTTTCAAAACAAACCTAATAGAGCTAATGCAGCACATAAATACTATGTTGAAAAACGTGAAACACCGAAAAATAACCTCAATGTAATTCCAACATTATTTTTCCATGGGGGACTAAGTAATTATCATGGAGAAGAGAATATGGTAAAAGCTGCTCAAGAAGCTGGAGTGACTAATTCTGTCATTAGAGCCGATGTAGATGCAAATGGAAAGGTTAGACTAATTGGTACTATTCCAAATAACGCTGTTAATCCAATTGTAGAGGTAAACTATCGAAATAACGTTCAACTTGATTTTAAAGAAAATGGACGTTACGCCAGAAATGTAGTTCAGACTTTACAAAATGAGTATGGAATTAAAAAGGTAAATATGGTGGGACATTCCCTGGGAAATACTTCAATTATGTATTATCTCCTGCAAGCTGCCCACAATCCAAATTTACCAAGATTAAATAAGCAAGTCTCAATTGGTGGACATTTTGATGGGCTTGATTTTAAGCAGCTGCCAATTGCTATTAGACAGCCTGCTAATCTTCGAGTTAATGATGAAGGAAAGCCAAATAAAATGAATGCCACCTATCGTGAAATGGCAAAATTACGAACTCTTTATCCAACCAAAGAAATAGACGTATTAAACATTATTGGTAATATTGGTGGAAATTCGGATGGGATTGTAAAAAATGCTTCATCTCTTTCATTAGAATATTTAGTTGAGCCGACGGCTAAAAGCTATCGCGTAGTCACAATAACTGGCAAGAATGCGGAACATGGACAATTAACTTATAATAAGCAGGTAGAGAAGCAGATTATTAATTTTTTATGGCTACAATAACAAAATAAAAGAAGATGTTTGAAACATCTTCTTTTTTAAATCTTATTATCATGATGATTCTTTTTATCAAAATTGTGAAGCTAGATACCCCAGGCGGCTTGAAATTCGATAATTAACACGCTAGCAGAGATGAGTACTAAGAGAATTAAGGCATAACTAGCGGTTTCACCTAATTCATAGGTATCAAAACCATATGTAAAGAGTTTACCGCCTCCATAACTAATCAAAATTATCCAATAAATGTTTGCTAACCACCACAGTTTTCTCATTTAGATACCGCTTTCATTTACCGCAGATAGTTATTATAGCATTCTTATAGGTAATTAAAAGTTTACTGCAAGTCTCATAGGAAAAAGATAAGTGTATAATTAAGTAAAAAATAGGGAGGCAAGTAAACTAAATGGGACAAGCTTGGGATAAGTTTAAAGAAAATACAACTGCACATCGTCTTGTGACACTCTGCTTAATTATTCTGGTTTTATATGCAGCTCGTTCGATGATGAACACCATCTTGCTAACGTTTATTTTCACATATTTAATTGTGCATTTAATTCGATTTACGCAAAAGAAAATTCCTAGCCTACCCGCACAGATAATTGTAGTTTTTGCTTATCTCTTAGTAATTGCAATTATTTATTTTGCAATTACGATCTATGTGCCAATTTTAATTAAGCAAATTGTAAAAATGAGTCATTCTCTGATTAAATTCTATCAATCGGATGATATGAATTGGATATCACGTTACTTAAGTCGTTATATTAGCAATAGTGAAATTACGACACAGGCAAAACATGGTGTAACTATTTTAGTTCATGCTTTAACTAATTTTGGAACATTAACTATAGCGTTCTTCATGTCACTAATCATGAGTTTTTTCTACACAATTGAGCTTAATTCAATGACTGAATTCTCTCATACTTTTTTGCATAGCCGTCACTTATCATGGCTATTTGAAGATATTGCATATTTTGGCAATAAGTTTGTTAATACTTTTGGCGTTGTCTTAGAAGCTCAATTCTTCATTGCATTATGTAATACAGCAATGACAATGATTTGCCTAATCATTATGAAAATGCCGCAGATTATTGCGCTAGGACTAATGGTCTTCATTCTAAGCTTGATCCCGGTTGCCGGTGTAATTATTTCCTTGATTCCGTTAAGTCTCGTCGCATATTCCGTTGGCGGAATTAGGTATGTGATTTATATCTTTATTATCATTATGATAATTCACGCGATCGAAGCCTATATTTTGAATCCCAAATTTATGTCGAGTAAGACCGAACTACCAATCTTTTATACGTTTGTTGTTTTACTTGCCGGGGAACATTTCCTTGGAACATGGGGATTAATCGTAGGAGTACCGATCTTTACCTTCTTGTTAGATATTTTAGGAGTAAAGTCAGTTAAAAGGAAAAAACCTCAAATTTTAAAAATTGAAAGCAAAAAATAAAGGCTGTTTGTCAAATCCTGTTGATGAATAGTTTTGAAAAAGAATCAAGCAACT
>NZ_AYZG01000021.1 GCF_001436695.1 Lactobacillus taiwanensis DSM 21401 | reverse complement strand
CCTAAGTACACTGATCCAGTAAATGGAGAAGTAATATACGGTGAATGGGATAAACCTGCTGGTAACTGGGATAAATACAGTGCTCCAGACATTCCAGGCTACACTTCAAATGAAGTACCAGTAGAAGAGGTAACTCCAAATACTGCAGACAAGACAGTAACTGTGAAGTACACGAAGAATCCACCAATTGAAACGACTGAGAGTAAGACCATAACTAGAACGATTATTGTTGAAGATCCAGATGGTAGTGAAACTCAAGTTGTTCAAAAGGTAACGTTTA
>NZ_AYZG01000020.1 GCF_001436695.1 Lactobacillus taiwanensis DSM 21401 | reverse complement strand
TGGTTCATCAATCATTTTATATATTTTAACTGTCTACTTGACACGGTACGGATCATAAGATGATATATCAGTATTTTTCTTTCTAAAAAAATTTTTTAAGTCAAATTAAGTTTTAATTTTTCAGATTGGTGTACTTTATTATCTATTAATTTTATAAAAAGCTTTCATAAATTCTTTTAAATCACAAACTTTTTAAGAGCTTTTGCAATGCCATTATGATTATTATCATCGGTTACGAAATCAGCCTTTTCCTTAATATCTTCAATTGCATTTCCCATCGCAATTTTCTTAAAGCTTGGATTTTCAAACATAGAAACATCATTACCTTGATCGCCAAAGACCATGACATCTTCTGGACTAATCTTTAAACGTTGAGCTAGATCCATTAAAGCATTTCCTTTTGAAGCCCCAATTCCATTTAGTTCAATACAGTTATCTAAACTTCTAACAATATCGTATGATTCAAATGCCCAATAAGGAGTAGAATTCCATAGTTTTTCAATTTGATCACTATCTTTTGCACAAGTAAATCCAACCTTGTTAAAGGTAAAATCTTGTGGGATTTCTTTACGTTCACGAACTCTAATTTCATTATTAGTTAAAGCAGCATTAATTTGCATTTGTACTGAAAGATCACGATCTAAAGTCCAAAAACGTTCAGTTGTTTCAAAGTGTAAATTCACGTGAGCAAGTCTCTGCAAGCGAAGCATTACTTCAAAATCACGATAGTTCATCTCTTGACTCATCAGAACTTTTCCGGACAAGTCCTGTACAACTGCGCCGTTAAAGACAACTGCATATTCTTCTGGCCCCTCAAGTCCTAATTGAGTTTCAAAAGGCATTACTCCAGAGAGAGGACGACCAGAAGCAAGCACCACTTTAATTCCCATCCCATGTGCCACTTGTAAAGTTCTCAGAGTTTCAGGTGAAATCGTATTTCCACTAGTTAGTAAAGTTCCATCTAAATCTACCGCAATTAGTTTTACTGCCATAAATTACCCCTATCTTCCAAAAATCATATAGAAAATCACATTTATCAATAACCCCATTAATGCATAAAAGAACACCGCATTAGCTTTAATTTTTTCTTTTCTTATTAAATACACAAGACTAGCAATAAAGCCTACTAAGGGAAAAACAGTGTAAAAAATGATTGCCCATTCAGCAACTCCATTAACATCTGTACTTAAATTATGGATGAATTTTTTCATTTCTTCTCCAATAAAAATAGAGACTAACAAATTATTAGTCTCTATTTTATATTAACCAATATAAAATTCAATATGCTGTTTTAGATTTTCAAAATCAATTGGTAAATGACCACCAATCTCACCATCTAGATTCACAGGAATCGGATCCTTATCTTTACTTTCACCTAATAATTCTACTTTCAAATTTTTAGTCTTAGTGTAGATAATTTGCGGATCATTAACATGATTTCCATTTAGGGCCATTGCCATCAACCGTAAAACATCTACTGGATTTGCGGTTTTAACCACGATTAACTGGAACAAACCATCAGATAATTGCGCATCAGGCATGATACGTTCAAAACCACCGATTGAATTAGTCATCCCCAAAAGAAACATTGATAAGTCTCCCTCATAGACACCATCATCATAAGTCAACCGCATCTTGTTGCTACTTATTTTGGGCAACATTTCTGCGCCTTTAAGTAGATATGCACTATAGCCTAATACTGACTTTACTTCTGAAGGAACGCCATAGGTCAATTCAGTTAATGAACCACTAGCAGCAATATTCATAAAGTATTGCTTACCAGCACGCCCAATATCCATCTTTTGCGTTTTACCAGTCAGAATTACTTTAGCGGCATCGACTAAATTATCTCTTGGAATCTTCAATGCTCGAGCAAAATCATTCGTTGTACCAGCTGGAATAACTGCAAGCTTTGGTCTTTTTTCTAATGAAGCAACCCCATTAACTACTTCGTTAATTGTTCCATCTCCACCAGCACCAACCAGTAAATCAAAGCCAGCTAGGGCACATCTTTTTGCTTCATTTTGAGCAGACAAAGGTTCTGGCGTAGTTCTAAAAGCACTGGCTTCAAAACCAGCCTGTTCTAACACATTTAAAATATCTGCCACATTTTGAAGCATTTGCTCATGACCTGAAACAGGATTATAAATTAATCTTGCCTTTTTCGTCATCGCCTTTCGCCTCCCTAAAATGATTAACGACTTTGAAGTTCCTTATTAAGCAATTGGTTAACAACCTTAGGGTTAGCCTTACCACGAGTTTGTTTCATGATTTGACCAACTAAGAATCCAATTGCACGATCCTTACCATTCTTAAAGTCTTCAACAGATTGTGGATTATCGTCAACAATCTTAGTAACCATCGGCCCAAGAACAGAAACATCAGATAATTGAACCATGCCCTTGTCTTCAACGTACTTCTTAGGATCAGTTCCGTTTTCAATTGATTCCTTAAAGACCTTCTTAGCAATCTTAGATGAAATAGTACCATCTTTAATCATCTTGATCATCTCAGCTAGGTGTTCCGGAGTCAATTTAATATCTACAATACCAACTTGATTTTCATTCAAGTAACCATTAACTTGAGTGTTTAACCAGTTAGCAGCTAAGGTCGGATCAGCACCTGCTTCAACTGCAGCATCGTAGAAATCACTTGATTCCTTAGTTTGCAAAATAACATCTGCATCGTATTCCTTAATACCATATTCTTCAACGTAGCGCTTGCGACGTTCAAATGGTGATTCAGGTAAGCTTTCTGCAATTTCATCAATCCAACTTTGCTTAATGTGGTAAGGAGCAATATCTGGTTCTGGGAAGTAGCGGTAGTCTGCGTCACCTTCCTTAACACGTTCTAGGACGGTCTTACCAGTAGCTTCATCAAAACGACGAGTAGAAAGTTGAACTCTGCCACCAGAAAGAAGTACTTGTTGTTGACGCTTTTCTTCATAAGCAAGAGAGCGACGAACGTGGTCAAATGAGTTCAAGTTCTTCATTTCAACCTTAGTACCGAGCTTTTCTTGACCAGCAGGACGGATAGAAATGTTGGTATCAACACGCATTGAACCTTCTTCCATCTTAACGTCAGATGCACCAGTAAATTGAACAATTTGACGTAATTTAGTCAAGTATGCGTAAGCTTCTTCTGGATCTTCCATATCAGGTTCAGAAACAACTTCAAGAAGAGGAACCCCCTGACGGTTTAAGTCAACGTATGAATAACCGTTAGCTCCGTGAGTGTTCTTACCAGCATCTTCTTCGATGTGCATTTCGTGAATACCAATGCGCTTCTTCTTTCCGCGAACTTCAACTTCGATGTAACCATCTCGAGCAAGTGGTTGGAAGAATTGCGTAATCTGGTAAGCCTTAGGGTTATCTGGGTAGAAGTAGTTCTTACGGTCAAAGTGAGTTACAGGCAAGATATGTGAATGAGTTGCTAAAGCAACCATAATACCAAGACGGTAAACATCTTTATTTAAACGAGGTAAGACACCAGGCATAGCCCAGTCGATAACATTTGTTTCAGTGTTTGCTTCAGCACCATAAGTAACTGGTGATGGAGAAAAAATCTTACTCTTTGTTTTTAATTCGAAGTGGACTTCTAGACCAATAGTCGATTTAAAATTCATTAATTAATCCTCCATTCCTGTAGGTGTTTTTTCGTAGAATTTGTTATTACGTTCAATGAAGTCAGCAACCTTAAATACATTACCTTCATCAAAACGCTTAGCCATAATTTGAAGACCAGCAGGCATTCCATCAACTAAACCTGCTGGAACACTAGCTGCTGGAATACCAGCCAAGTTAGCTGAAATAGTTAAGAGATCGTTGTTGTACATCTTAATTGGGTCAGAAACTTCTTCCCCAATACCAAATGCAGGTTCAGTAGTAGTTGGTCCAACAATAACGTCATTTTCTTCAAAAATCTTTTCAAAGTCGCGGCAAATTAAGGTTCTAACTTGAGCAGCCTTCTTAAAGAATTCGTCATATGCACCAGCTGACAAAGCAAATGAACCAAGCATAATACGACGCTTAACTTCTTCACCGAAACCTTCACTTCTTGATTTTACATAAACATCTAATAAGTTCTTAGTATCTTTTGCACGATAGCCGTAACGAATACCATCATATCTTTGAAGATTTGAGGAAGCTTCACTAGAAGCAACGATGTAGTAGGTTGGAACAACATACTTAGTATGTGGTAATGAAACTTCGTTGATGATTGCACCTGCATCCTTTAAGACATCAATTTGCTTTTGAATAACATCGTGCATTTCGCCATCAACAGCGTCCATGTATTCCTTAGGAACAGCTACGCGTAAACCTTTAACATCTTGACCTAAAAAGCTAGTAAAGTCAGGTACTTCTTTTTCCGAAACAGTAGCATCATGTTCATCAGGACCAGCAATTACGTTTAATACTTCAGCTGAATCCTTAACACGCTTACTCATTACACCGATTTGGTCTAATGAAGATCCAAAGGCAATAAGACCCCAACGTGAAACTCTACCGTAAGTTGGTTTAATACCAAAAATACCATTAAAAGCTGCTGGTTGACGAATAGAACCACCTGTATCTGATCCAAGAGCTGCAACTACTTCACCACTAGCAACTGCTGCAGCAGAACCACCAGACGAACCACCAGGAACTTTATCTAAGTTCCATGGATTATGAGTTGCACCATAGTAAGAATGTTCAGTTGATGAACCCATTGCAAATTCATCCATGTTAGTCTTACCAACAAAGGTAGCTTGCGCCTTTTTCAACTTGCTAATTACTGTAGCGTCATAAACTGGTATGTAGTTGTAAAGAATATGACTAGCAGCAGTCGTCTTCATACCATTGGTAATAATATTATCCTTAATTGCAATTGGAATACCAGCTAATTTATTTTTTGCAAAATCCAAATCTTCTGCTGGCTTTGCATCTTCGTCCACAGTAATCCAAGCATTAATCTTCTTGTCAGTTTCTTTAATGTTCTTAACTGTTTCCTTAGCTAGGTCTTCAGCTGTTATTTCGCCATCTTGTAATTTTTTATTTAATGAGTCAATGTTTTCATTTAAGTAATTCATTATTCATTATCATCCTTATCAATAATTACTGGCACCTTAATGAAGCCATCAGCTTTTTCAGGAACATTCTTCATTAATTCTGCACGACTTTCCCAATGTTCAGGTTTGTCTTCTCTAAAGTCAGTTTCTCGATCAACAACTTGAACAGTTTCGGGAACTCCTTCAGTATCAACTTCAGCTAATTGATGTGCCATATTGATAATGTCACCCATTTGTTCAGTAAACTTATCAATTTCGTCTTCACCAAACTCAAGTCGAGATAGTGTTGCAACGTGATTGATTTCATCTTTTGTAATTTTCACCATTTGCCTCCTATTCACCGCCAAAGACGTGGACATAATAACTATCGTCTGCGGAATTCTTAGCGATTAATGCCTGCGTGTCATTAACAGAATTAATCTTAATTTCTATTGGTGCATCCTTAGGTAAATACTTCTTAGCAGCTGACAATACAAGTCTTGAAAAACTCTCAATCTGCGCATAACCAAAGAATTGGGTAGTTACAGTAATGTTCATTTGTGTCAAAGTTTTATTTTGATAATGAACAGTCGCTGTTACCCCACTAATATTAGGAAAGTAACCTTGAATAGCTGCTTTAAAATCACTAAATGAAGCTGCATCAGTAGAATTGATTGCTTTTTCACTTCCAACAGTCGGTAGCACTTGACTACGATTATTGACTGTTTTCCAATCACTTATTTTACTACTATTTGCATTAGCAATTCCATATGCAAAGTAATTTCCACCTACAAGAGAATCTTTACTGGTTTTACTAAAAAGTCCAACCAAAATTGGGATATTTTTTAATCCCTTCTTTTTACGTAAGTAAGAAACTAACTTATTAGCTGCTTCTTTACCAAAAGTTTCTTGTTCTGCACGAGAAATATCTTTATGATATTGGGCACCGTCTTTAGTTTTTTGATAGTAATCCACTGAATTAAGAGCTAGCCCAACACTCATACCATCCATTTTGTAACTAGAATTAGATTTAGTCAAAAAATCTTGTTCTAAAATTTGATCTAAAATAATTGGATTATACGAATTCTTTTTGGTACTTTTTTCTGCATTTAGGCCTTCTGGATTGCTTTTAGACTTTCTTCCTAGCCAATCAGTGGCATCAGTAACAGAAATTTTTTGCCCTTCTTGAAAAACATACTTACTACTTGAAAAAGTATTATGAGATAAGTCAATTAATCCAGATTCTAAAGCACGACTATCTACATTGTTATCACCAGTATTTTCCGTAATTCCTTCAATTGGACTAGTTACATATTCACCATCTTTTAAAAGAACATTATAACCATTTTTACTTGTACTAGTTGTTTGATAGCTCTTTTTCTTTGTAGTTGAAGTTGTAGGGTTATTGGCAAGATCAGAATTTTTTAAATTGCCACATGCACTTAAACTTAAACCAGTTGCTACTAGCAATGCTATTTGCAAAAATCTTTTCAATTTATTTATCCTTCTTATTTCTCAATTTTTGCAATTGCTTCTTTTTCAGTTAACATCGGAACTTGAAGTTTCTCAGCTTTATCTTTTTTAGAACCAGCATCTGCACCATAGATTAGATAATCAGTTTTCTTAGATATCGAGCCCGTAACCTTTGCTCCAAGATCTTGAAGCTTTTTGGTAAATTCACTTCTTGTAAAGTCAGATAATTTTCCAGTTAAAACAACAGTCTTTTCTTTAAAGAAATTATCTGGTGCTTCTTCTTCAACTGTTCCCAAATATTCCATATTTAATCCACTATCACGTAACTCTTGTAAGAGTTTTTGTGCACTAGGCTGATTAAAATATGCTGTTAACGATTCCGCAATCGTCTCTCCTATTGTATCTATACTTGTCAATTCTGGCACTGTTAATTGACTAACCTTTTCCAAATTTTTATATTTTTCCAAAATTAATCTAGCAGCTTTAGCACCGACATGATCAATTCCTAAGCCATACAGTAATAATTCAGCAGAATTTCGTTTACTATTTTCAATAGAAGATAATAAGTTCGTAATTGATTTATCCTTAAAATGATCTAATTGACCTAATTGTTCACTAGTTAAGTGATATAGATCAGCTACATCATTCACAAATCCTTTATCGATTAACTGTTTTACAATTCTAGGTCCCAAGCCCATGATATTCATCGCTCCACGTGAAGCAAAATGAATAATTCCTTCCTCAACTTGAGCAGGACACATTGGATTAATACAACGAAGAGCTACTTCATCTTGTAAATGAACTAAAGTTTCACCACAAGAAGGACAAACATTTGGAATTTCATAAGGCTTACTATCTTTAGGTCTTTTACTTAAAACGACACTAGAAATTTCTGGAATGATATCTCCAGCTTTATGTAACTTAACGGTATCGCCAATTCTTACTCCCTTTTCTCTCAGGTAGTCTGGATTATGTAAAGAAGCTCGTGACACAATAGTTCCTGCAAGTTGAACCGGATCCATCACTGCAGTTGGCGTTACAACTCCAGTTCTTCCAACTGTCCATTCAATTTCTCGCACTACTGTTTCTTGCTCTTCAGGTGGAAACTTATATGCAATTTCCCAGCGTGGTACTTTCACAGTATTTCCTAAGTCATTTTGTAAACTTAAGTCATCAACCTTTAAAACAATTCCGTCAATCCCATAACTTAAATCATTACGTTTAGCGGTATATTCATCAATAAATTTAAATACTTCATCCATTGATTCAAAGCGTTGTCCAGACTGATTAGTATGAAATCCTAATCGATTCATTTCATCAATCGCTTGATGTTGGCTTGTAATATTTCTTGGTGGATTAACCCACGTATAAATAAAAGTACTTAAATTTCTTTTTTTAGTGATTCGAGCATCTAATTGTCTTAAAGAACCTGCAGCAGCATTTCGAGGATTAGCAAAAACTTGCTCACCCTTTTCATCTCTTTCAGCATTTAACTTAGCAAATGTCTCTTTTTCCATATAACATTCACCACGAACCTCAGTTGTTAAAGGTTCAGGCAAGGTTTGTGGAATATCTTTGATAAATTTAGCATTTGCAGTAACGTCTTCACCAACGCGCCCATTTCCTCTCGTAGAAGCACGAGTTAATTTACCATCAGTATACTCTAGCGACAAAGATAAGCCGTCAATTTTCAATTCAACGTTGTAAGCTACAGGATGTCCAACTAACTTAGTGATCCGATCATCAAATTCTTTAAGTTCCTCTTTGGAGAAAACATCTCCCATTGAAAGCATCGGAACGGGATGTTCAACTTTAGAAAGATCGCTTTTTATCTCGCCACCTACTCGCTGAGTAATTGAATCAGCTGTTACCAAATCAGGAAATTGCTGTTCTAATTCTACTAGTTCTTGATAAGTTTTATCATAAACTGCATCTTCAACAACTGGAGCATCTTTTGCGTAATAATCATCAGCCCATTTATTGAGCTTTTTTCTTAATTCATCGACTTTCTGAGAAGCCTGAGTATGAGTTAAAACTGTCATCATTTAGTCCTTCTCTGAATCAAACTGCTTTTACTTCAATTATATCTTTTTAATTGGCGCAAAGGCAGCTAAAAGGCGTTTTACACCTTGGCTAGCAAAGGCAATATCTAATTCCATGTCTTCACCAGTACCATTAACTTTTACTACAACACCTTTACCCCAAGCCTTATGAGATACTTGATCTCCAACATTCCAAGACTTTTTATCAGCACCGACAGCACCGCTTGCCTTTTTAGCAGTTTCAATTTTTACTTTTGTTCGATAAACTTGAGAATTTGCTCTCTCGCTACTTTTAGCAAAAGGAACAGACATGACAGAATTAGATGGCATTGGGTTAACAAATTCTAAATCCTTATCTTCAATCTCATCAATAAAGCGTGATGGTTGATTACGTTGCGGACGGCCATACATCATTCTAGAAAAAGCATTAGTGATGTAAAGTTTCTTTTCGGCACGCGTAATTCCTACATATGCTAAACGTCTCTCTTCTTCAAGCTCGCTTGGATCGCTTGCTGCTCTTGAAAGTGGGAATAAGCCTTCTTCCATTCCTACCAAGAAAACAACTGGGAATTCTAGTCCTTTAGCTGCATGGAGTGTCATTAAGGCAACTTGATTATCTTGGTTTTCCAAGTCATCTTGATCACTTAAAAGTGAGATTTCTGAAAGAAAATCACCTAAAGCAGTTGAATCTTCATCTTCGGGCTCATAATTATCATCAAAACGCTTAGTAACAGTCAGAAATTCATTTAAGTTTTCTAATCTAGTATCTGCTTCAATTGTGTGTTCATTTTCTAAAGCTTCTTTGTAGCCGAAATCAGCTAATATTTTTTCCGTTAAACCTGTTACACCATGCGTCTTACTATATTCGATTGCATCTTTTAAGGCCGTTCCAAAAGTAGCTAGCGTTCTAGCTGGGCGACCCGTAATTGGTGCTAAGCTCAAATTCTTAAAAGTCTCTTCTACTGTAAAGTCATTATCATTAGCAAAACCGTTAAACTTAGCCATCGTAGTTGGACCCAAACCACGTTTTGGTACATTAATAATTCGGTTGAAACTCATTGAATCAGCAGGATTTGCGACAACTTTTAAATAAGCCAAAATATCTTTAATTTCTTTTCGGTCGTAGAACTTATGTCCTCCAACAATCCGATACGGAATATTAGCTTTAACTAGAGCTTCTTCGACGTTACGTGATTGAGCATTGGTACGATAAAGAACAGCAAAATCCTTGTAGTCTCTTTGATGTTCTTTTATTTCTTCTTTAATCTTTGAAATGATAAACAGTGCTTCATCATTTCCACTTTGAGCACGGTAATAATTGATTTTATCGCCAGCGCCTTTATCAGTCCAAAGTTTCTTAGGTTTACGTTTCAGATTATTTTTAATTACTGAGTTGGCTGCATCTAAGATATGGCCAGTGGAACGGTAGTTTTGTTCTAGTTTAATTGTATTAACTTCATCATCTTGATAATCATGTTCAAAGTTAAGGATATTTTCCATGTTGGCTCCGCGCCAACCATAAATAGATTGATCAGCATCCCCAACAACACAAATATTTTTATATTGAGCAGCTAAAGCAACACAAAGCTGATATTGAGCTTCATTTGTATCCTGATACTCATCTACTAGAATATAGCGGAACTTATTTTGATAATAATGAAGCGTTTCTTTATCTTTTTTGAATAAAATTAAAGTTTGCATAATCAAATCATCAAAATCCATAATTTGATCACGCTTTAAACGGTGTTGATATTCTGCATAAATTTGAGCAGTTACTTTTTCAAAAGGACTGGCTGCTTGTTCTTTAAAATTTTTAGGAGTAAGCAAATCATTTTTCCCATTAGAAATAGCACCTAAAATTGCTTTTGGATCATACAATTTAGGATCAATATTAAGATCTTTTTCAATTCGCTTAATTAAAGTCAACTGCTCTGCAGAATCTGCAATTGAAAAATTGTTTGAATAGCCAATTTTTTCTGCATCTCGGCGTAAAATGCGAACGCACAAAGCATGAAAGGTAGACATCCAAACACTATCAGCAGCTGGTCCTAAGAGCTTTTGAACACGCTCCTTCATTTCGCTAGCTGCCTTATTAGTAAAAGTAATGGCTAAAACATTCCATGGTGCAACGCCTTTTTCTTCAATTAAATAGGCAATTCGACGTGTTAAAACTGATGTCTTTCCACTACCAGCTCCAGCAACTACTAAAAGTGGACCTTCAGTACACTGCACAGCCTTTTTCTGCTGAGGATTTAATCCTGCAAGAATTGTTTCTTCGCTCATTGCTTCTTCCTTTTCTTAATTACTCAAACACTAAAATAGACTTGTCTATTATAACAAAAAACAACGATAGCTTTTAACTTAACTATCGTTGTTTTGGAATTAATCATATTGTGTTAAATTAAACTCTTTAATTAAATCAAGAAGCTTTTTAGCATAACCTGGATCTGTTGCATAGCCATCTGTCTCTAGAGCTTGCGCCTGGCTAGCATAATCTTTAGCCACTAAAACATGTTGATATTGATTTCTATTCCAGCTTGTTCCATTTACAAATAAACGTGTATGAGCTTGGATAGATTCGTCGTAAGATTCATATACACGAAAGCGTCCCGTTACCGTCTCCCAGTGGTCATTCACAAATTCAGAAGTAGTCAACTCTTTACTTGTATTAGGATCCGTTCCCTTTACACCAAACAAATTATTGTATTTTTTAGAGAGTTCGCTTTGACCAAAGTTACTCTCTAAACACGCTTGGGCAATCGTGACACTAGGAAAAAGTCCATAAGGTTTATCGGCTCTTTGAGCAATTGGAGCTACTACCTTGATAAAGTTTTCCTTATTTTGAAGAGAGCGTTCTTTTTCTAACTGCTCTTGTCGTAATCTTTCATTAGTCACGACCTGATGACGCCAATACAAAAATCCCGATAAAATTATTACCAAAGTAAAGCAAATAGAAAATGCTCTTACAATTACGTATTGAATATTTTTTTGACGGCGTCTACGTGGCATCTTAACTCATCTTCCTTTTCATTACTTGCTTTAAAGGCATTGCAATTGCTGGAGTAAGAACAGCAGTAAAGATTGCTTCTACAACACCATTAACGCCTAAAACACTTAATAAAATTGCAATTAAAGGAGCAGAATTTTGAGTTTGACCTAAACTTTGCAGTAAAGTAGCTGGATTATTCATGAACCACAAGCTAGTGATGCCAATTACCAGTAAGGTATTAGCAAGCGAAGTACATAAGCCGGCAATTGTATAAACAACTGTCTTTTGAAGCCTTGATTCATCTTTTGCGGCTTGACCAATCATACCGGCAATAAAACCGGCAGCTGTACGTGGAACTAATGCAATAAAAATATTTCGGAACAAAAGCATGCTGACAATATCGCCAGGTTGCGTATAAGCAACAAATAAACTTAATAAACCCCAAAATAAACCAATTGATGCACCAAAGCCTGCTCCCATTAAACAACCTGCTAAAGCAACTGTTAAAGGTATCGTCGTAATTGAAGGTAAGCCCGGTAAAATGCGAATATAGCCAATATAAGGGACAAATGTTTGAACTAAAATAATTGCAATAAAAATAGCACTAATGGCAATTCTAAAAGTTTTTTTATTAATCATAGTCTTTCCTGCTTTATTAATTTTTAACTTTAGCAAAAAAGGAAGCCGCATTTGCGACTTCCTTTTCTTAGTAGTGCGGGCGAGAAGACTCGAACTTCCACGATCTAAAAGCGATCACAAGATCCTTAGTCTTGCGCGTCTGCCATTCCGCCACGCCCGCGGTACTTAACTAATATACCAGATAATTTTTCTTTTAGCAAATGGATTTTTGGTTTTTATTTATTTTTCTTTACTAAGACTAGTCTTCCGCCACATTTACCACATCGATATTTCCGCGTATTGACTCTTCTAACACGCGGATATTGAAGGTGGCAATTTTCGCATTCGTAAATATATTTTTTCTTCTGTCTACGCCTTAAGCCAAGATCTGGTGCATATCGACTGCCACCAACATGAGCTAGAAGATTTTTAAAATCACGATTTCGATGCTGGTAGCCTCTACCTGCTAAATGTAAATGATAATGCGTTAATTCATGTTTAATAATTCCAATAAGATCTGAGCGATATCTTTCTTCTAAAAAATGACCATTGATATCAATATGATGATCATTAAGAAAGTATCTTCCTCCAGTAGTTGTCATACGATTATTAATTTTGACCTCATACTTAAACGGCACATGAAAATATTTCAACGAAATTTCTTCTACTAATTTTTGTAACTCTTCTTGATTCATTTTCGAATTAATTTTTGATATAAACTAGCCTGTTTTGGAGAAGAGATTCTTCTCTTTAAAGCCATTACAATTTTTTGCTTTACTGTCTCTTGTCCATCTATCCAAGTACCCGTGAACAAGTGAATTGAATATGAGTCTTTACTAGGATTACACAAAACACGATCTGGATAGACATGAATGCCAGCCTTTAATCTTTGTTCATAATTACCTGTTTTTAGGCCGTATCTCCCTTTTAAAATATCAGTCACTGACAAGCTGTTTACACCAGCCATTTGATTATTTTTATCAAAAGTAAACTCTCTATCCTGGTAGTAATCGAGAATGTCTTTGATAAAGGGATGATGTACTTCTGCACCAAAAATAGCAGCTGATAAGTAGTCGTTGTTTTCAAAGCCGATAAAAGCTTGATTACTTAAAAGTGGATCTAATTTTTTAAGAACTCTAACGTCTGTATCTAAGTAAATTCCGCCTTGCTCATAAATCGCACGAGCCCGGATATAATCAGACACAAAAGCCCATTTTTTAGCCTGGTACGCTTCTTCAAGATAACAATTCTCATGCATATCGAAGTTATCTTCATTCCACTCAATAATTTCATAGTCAGGCAATTTCTTTTTCCAAGTTGCAAGACATTCCTCAATTAATGGCGACTTCGGATTATGCCCTACCCAAACGTAGTGAATTTTTTTAGGGATCATCTTTTTACCTTTCTAAGAAAGCGTGCAATAAAATCTGCAATATCTTGATTAAAGTCCAACTTCATTATAAACATAATTACTGCATAAATAATCAACATTAAAATCGACTTGACTGCCATATTTAAAAAGCTTGAATTAATCAAGTTAGGCATGAACATACCAGCAATTAAAGTGATTATCCCAATTAAGAAATACTTAGGTACATCATAAAAAGCTTCTTTAAAATTATAATCATCTCTCACAATCCAAAGTCGTAAAATTAAGACTACAAACTCTGTAATCAAAATTGCCACAGTTGCCCCGCTAGCTCCATATGGTCGGTCGAGCAGCGCTGCTAAAATAACTTCAATAATTGCACCAATAACTACTGGAATTGCATATTCCTTGTCTCTCCGATTAGCTAGCGCAAATTGGTTAGCAAATACTCCTCCCATAGGAATCATAATAATCGTTAAGGTAAAGAAAAACATTAAAGGAGTCATCGGAATAAACTTTTTACCAAAGAAAAATGGTACAAACTGCTTAGTGTTAGCCATAATAATTACCGCAAATAAAGTACCAAGCATTGTCGTTGCCTCAAGAGACTTTTTTAAAACAACTTTTTGCGTTTCTTTTTCTTCACTAGCCATTTTTGGCATGATAACTAAAGAAATACTAGTAATTACTCCCAAGATCATATTAGAAATCCTTTGCGAATTATCATAAAAGGCAACCTGCGTTGAATTGCTAAAGAAGCCCAAAATCGGCTTATCAAGTGAGGTATAAATTTGTGTAGCAATCTGTGGAATCATCAAGGTAATGATAGAAACAATCGTAGTTTTATATTTATAAAAATGATTAACCGGTTTACCAACATAGCGATGTATATCAAGCCAAAAAACAAATGACCCTAGCATAGTTGAAACTGACATAATTAAAAAGTACTTCCAAAGGTCAGCTGGTGATTTAATTAATAGCAAGATCAAAACTACACTTGCTAATTTAACAGCAGTATTTTTTAAAACCACTCGTCCAAAATCTGCTAATCCTTGAAAAAACCATGAAATATCAACTTGTGCCGAGATTAAATATGGCACCATTAAGATCAAATAGTTCCAATATTGAATATGAAAAATGTTAGTAATTAACAACGTAATTAAAATCGTAACTAATCCGGCAATTGCCTGAAAATACCATAGGCCCCAAAAAGCATCAGTCAATTCTTGCGGTGTTCCATAAGTCCTAGTTCGAGAAACAGTTCGTATTCCAATATAAGAAACTGACAAAGTACAAAATACCATTAAAAACTGTACAGTATTATTAACACTGCCATAAATACCATAAGTCTTAGGTCCTAAAACTCGAGACAAATATGGAACGGTAATTAACGGTACTAAAACTAGAAAAATCTGGTAGACCGCATTATATAAAATATTAAGAAAAGTTCGCTTCACTACTTTTTCCTCTAAAGCTTCTTTGTCATGTAATTAAAGATAGGTTCGCAAGAATCAAGATAGTCAACTTCATCAATCAACTCACGCCAATCAAAACGCTGATTTTTGTATTGATGATCATCAGGATGTCTCAAAACTTGCAGAAGTTCTTTTTGTGAGTTAACACAAGGTCCCGGCGTAACATCTTCGTATGGACTTAACAATAAGCCCCGTACTTTCTCGTACTGTTTTAAATAATTAGTAATAAAAATAATTGGCTTATCCAAGTGCAGGTAATCAAAATAAATTGATGAGAAATCTGTAATTAAGAAATCTGTATTTCCGAGCAGTTCATATAAATCAAGATCATTTTCAAATAAATAACTATTATTTAAGAACGCAATATTTGAGAAGTAACTATTTAAATCTTTAAACATCCGCATTTCATAAGGATGAAGTTTCACGATTAAATACTGATGATTTGCTTTTAAAGCATCATTTAATTTATAAGGATCAAAATCTTGAAAAGCAAAATAATTACCTTGTTTTATTTCTTCCATAACGAACTTATCTTCTAACTCATAGCGAAAAGTTGGCATATAGATTCCTATTTGTGCCTGATCATCCTTAGTTTTAAATAAATCTGCTAGTAATTTTTCCTTAGAAATTGCTGGTTGATCAATGTAATCAATTCTAGGGAAACCTAGTTTTTGATATTTTTTACCTTCAATTGCCATACAAGCACTCATTAAACTTTCATAGAGATCGGAGCTTGAAGTTACCAGGTCCGCATTTTTATGCCATAGCTTTTGGTTACGCTTATTATCACGATAGCGTGTATTATGCGCCATAAAGCCCATTCGCTTCAAAGGTACGCCATGCCAGAATTGGATATTAACTTGACCTCGTCGCGCTTTAAAAGGTTGATGAGTGGTGATCACATATTTAGCAGTACCAATTTTTTTCCAAGTTTCCCAAGATAAGTGAGAAGATGGCCAAGGCTCAACTAAAGTAATGTTATAGTCAGGATGTTTTGCCTTAATATATTTATAAAATAAATAGCCGTTTGAACCCGATCTACCTGAGCCATTTAAAACTACAATATTCTTTTCTTTAATTGGTCGAAGACTTGCAAGGAAACTCATTCCCCATAAGTACAAGCGAAAAAATAAACTTTTCATTTAGATGTTCCTTAATAAATGGATTTGTTGACAAATATTTAACATTTGTCAATTATATACTCATTACTAAGGGTATAAAAAAAGCTTGAGTAAACTCAAGCTTTTTTTGATTATTTGATAAAACTTTATTTTCTTACATTCTTTTATTCTATTTTTATTTATATATTTTCCATTTAAAATTTCATATAATTCATAACTAGATAGAGCTTTATAGATTGGAGATTACCAAATGAACATTGGCGAAGCATTAAAACAATATCGTACTAGTGCAGGACTAACTCAGAAAGAATTCACTCAAAATATCCTGTCTCCAGCACATTACTCAAAAATAGAACGTAATCTACATGAAATTTCGGCAAACGATCTTCTAGAACTTTTGAATCAAAACAAAATACCTTATTCAGACTTTTTCTCATCCCTTGATCAAAGCAATATAAACGTCTCAGATGAAAAACTTAGCAATCAATTATTATTTGCTTACTATGATCGAGATCTCAATAAAGCAAAAGAAATCTATACTCAAATTAATACATCTAATGATGATCTGCTCAAACTACAAGCTCAACTTATTCTTAATACTCTACAATCAGGTCGTCATAAATTTCCTAAAAATAAAGACAAAATTATACAAAAAATATTTTCAGGTAATCATTGGCTCAAGGATTCTAATAAAATTTCGATATTGTCTACTTTTATTGAAGTTCTTAATCCTCTCGACTTACCTTTTTTCTTAAATCAAATTTATCATAAATATCAAAATAATCTTGGCAAACAAACTCTACAAATTCAAGAAAGCGTCGCATCTTTTTGTATTAATTACTTATATTCAGCATCCCAAAATCAAGATATTGGCTCAGCTAATAAAGCTATTCAACTCTTAACTCAATTAGTAGAATATCCTGAATTAGGTATCGATAAAATCCTTGGTTATTACTATCATTGTTACTTTACAAATCAAAAAGAACAATTAAAGACCATTATTACTATTTTAAAGAAAAGTAATCTAAGTAAAACAATAGATATCTTGCCTCAATAAACTGCATATATGCAACTTGCTAATCAATTATGCAAAAAAAGCCTCTTCATCACGTACATCTTTTATCATTTATCTCATCTTAAATGAAAAGAGGATCAACAATGAAGAAATTTATCAACAAAAAATATTTTATCTTAAGTATCTTGCTTGCATGCTTAAGTGGCTTAGAGTTACCCTTCGGAACTTGGTCATATTCAGAGATTTTCGCTCTAATTACCGAAAAAAACATTCCTAATACTATCAAGATGATAACAATTATTACTGCTGCTCAAGTTTTTTTGGTTGTCATCAAATATTTAAATACAAGGATGCTCAATAGAAATATTGCTTGTTTTAGTCAAAATGTGCGTGAATATCTAATGAAAAGTAACTTTATTGAAATCAGCGAAAATAAGGTATCAAAACAAATTTCTTTTCTATCAAATGATCTTAACTTAATAGAAGAGAATTATTTTAAGCAACTTTTTCAATTAATTTCAATGATTGTAACAATTGTCGGTACTTCAATAGTTGCAGTTGGCAATAGTTTTTTATTAACTTTAGTTTTTATTTCATTCGCTATTTTTTCAAGCATTATTCCTAAATTTTTTAGCAAGAAAACAGCTCAACAATCAAATAATTGGAGTAATTCTACAGGAACTTACATAACATTTATGTCCGATTTTCTAAAGAATATTAAGACTGTTTTAAATTACAATGCATTGGATACCTTTATTAAAAAAGGGCAAAAAGTTATTACTCAATCTACTGAAAATAAAAGATTACGTGATAATACAATTGCCAAAAGTAATTTTTGGGTTAATATATTCGTTTATTCTTTTAGCTTTTTACCTATTGGAATAGGAATAATTATGGTCATCAAAGGGATGCTCACTCTAGCCTCATTTGTGGCAGTTCAATATTCCAGTACTTGGATTATTAACAGTTTTTACAGTATTAATAGCTGCCGCAATCAAATGTCTTCGGCAAAACCCATGATAGATAAGCTGAACTCCTTTAAACCAGAAAAATTTAATACAGATGTTTCTAATTCTAACCTAGATACACTAATACTTAATAATATTAGTTTTGGATATAAGGCAGAAGAATTAGTTTTAGACAAAGTCAATTTAGAAATTAAAAAAGGCGATAAGCTATTACTTACCGGTAAATCTGGTCAGGGAAAGTCTACTCTCCTTAATCTTTTAACTGGTCAACTAAAACCTACTAACGGAAATATTCTTATCAATGGATTATCTAATAAAAGTTTTACATTTAGTGAGGTACAACAGACTTCTCAAATATTTAATGATACTTTGCTTTTCAACCTAACTTTAGGTAAAAAGTTTAGTGATTCCAAAATTGCAGAGGCTATCAAAAAGGCCGGATTATTGCCATATGTTAAGCGGTATGGATTAAATGCGATGATAGAAGAAAATGGGAAGAACTTATCTGGTGGTGAAAAGAAACGAATAGAATTAGCACGCGCTTTTCTCTATGAAAAAGATTTCTTAATTGTTGACGAGGGGACAGCTTCACTTGATCCTACTACCGCAAATCAGATACATGAAACGTTCTTGAATTCGCCATTAACTGTGGTTGAAATAGATCATCATATTCCACCAAAAATTATGGAAATGTTTAATCATCATTATGCCCTTCACGACAAGCAATTAGAACGTATATTTTAATTTGTAAAAAAGACAGCTAGAAAATTTAAACTAGCTGCCTTTTTACATGCATTTTTATTCTACCTCTAGAAGATAATATTTATTATTTTCTAGCAGCTCTTCTTTCAAAGAATTTAACAATTTCAACAATGATAATCATCAAAAGTCCTGCAATAATTACAACTAACCATTGTATTCCATCTAATTCGGTCACATCAAAAATCTTAGTCAAAAATGGAATCTCTACAGCAGCCATAATCAAAGCAGAAATAAGAATTGCTCCGTTAAACCATTTATTTTCAAATGTCTGTGCTCTAAAGATAGATTTATGAATAAATTTAGAGTTAAAGGCATGGAACAATTGGATTAATCCCAAAGTAAGAAAGGCCATCGTTAAGGCGTCAGCATGCTGCATAGCTGCATTTCCAATATGAGGACCGACATGCAAGCCAAATTGATATGCACCTAAAACTAAAATACCTTCTAAAATACCTTGGTAAATAATCGAGCTTGCAACGCCCCCACTGAAGAAGTTTGACTTTCTACCACGTGGCTTCTTCTTCATAATTCCTGCCTCTACTGGTTCAACACCCAAAGCAATTGCTGGCAAAGTATCAGTAACCAAGTTAATCCACAACAATTGCACTGGCATTAAGATATCCCAACCAAGCATGGTCATCATAAATACTGTTAAAACTTCGCCAACGTTACAACTCATCAAATAAAGAATTGCCTTTTGAATATTAGCAAATACCTTACGTCCTTGCTTGATTGCTTCAACGATCGTCGCAAAGTTATCATCAGCTAAAACCATATCGGCTGCACCCTTTGATACTTCAGTACCAGTAATTCCCATACCAATACCAATATCAGCTTGTTTTAAACTAGGAGCATCATTAACACCGTCCCCAGTCATGGCGACAATCTTGTTATTAGCTTGCCATGCTTTAACAATTCTAACCTTATTTTCAGGAGATACACGAGCATAAACACTATAATCTTGAACATGCTTGTTAAAGTAGTCATCTGATAACTTATCAAGTTCAGCGCCTGTAATTACGGCTTTATCCTTGTCTTGACTTTCTTCTAAAATGCCCAAACGAGAAGCAATCGCAGCAGCTGTAATTTGGTGGTCACCAGTAATCATAACTGTTCTAATACCAGCACTCTTAGCTTCTGCAACAGCAGCTTTAGCTTCTGGTCTTTCTGGATCAATCATTCCAACTAATCCAGCAAAAATCAAGTCCTGTTCAACATTATTAGTTGTTGGATCATCATAAGGTTTATCAACAATTTTGTAAGCAAGTCCCAAAACACGTAAAGCTTGTTCAGCCATATTCTTGTTTGAAGCTAAGATAGTTTCTTTTTCACTAGCTGAAATTGGTGCTACTTGTCCATTAATTTCAATCTTAGTTACGCGTTTTAACAGTTCATCAGGCGCACCCTTTACAGCAACAAAGAATTTATCGCCATAATGGTTAACTGTCGACATTAACTTTCTTTCTGAATCAAAAGGAACTTCTTGAACACGGCCATCTTTCTTGAGTAAATCTTCAACTTTAATGTTTTGATCAAAAGCATATTGAATTAAAGCTGTTTCAGTTGGATCTCCTAATAGTCTTCCGCCATCTTCAATCTTAGTATCGTTAGCCAAAATCATGGCCATCATAGCTGGATTATCTGCTTTAATTGTTTCCTCATCATTGTGAAGTTCATTATCATAATAAACTTTTTCAACAGTCATTTGATTCTGAGTTAAAGTACCTGTTTTATCTGAACAAATAATATCGGTTGCACCTAAAGTTTCAACAGCTGGCAATTTTCTTACAATAGCTTTATGCTTAGCCATTGCTTGAGTACCTAAGGCCAAAATAATAGTAACAATTGCTGGTAGTCCTTCTGGAATTGCAGCCACAGCTAATGAAACAGCAACTAAAAACATGTCAATAATTAACTTGTTAGTTGGTTCACTACCTTGCTTAGTGAACATTCCTACGACAAAGACAATTACACAAATTGCCAAAATCATAATCGTTAAAGTCTTACCAAGTTGATTTAAGTTAGCCTTTAAAGGTGTAGCTGTTTCATCAGCATTGTTAAGCATTGTAGCAATCTTACCTACTTCAGTATTCATACCAGTGCCAACAACAATACCTTCTCCGCGTCCATAAGTAACGTTCGTATTAGCATAAGCCATATTTACACGGTCACCTAAGGCAACATCATCTGCTTTTAGAACCTCATTATCTTTTTCAACCGGAACTGATTCACCTGTTAGGGCTGATTCTTCAACTTTTAAACTAGCAGTTTTAGCTAAACGCATATCGGCTGGAACCACATCTCCAGCTTCTAATAAAACAACATCCCCAGGAACAATTTCTGTACTTGGTATCTCTAAAATCGCTCCATTACGTCTAACATGAGCATTTGGCGTAGACATTTCCTTCAATGCATCAATAGCAGCTTCAGATTTTGCTTCTTGAATTACACCTAAAATTGCATTCAACAAAACAACAATCATAATAATTGCAGCATCAGTCCATTCATTAGCAACTACACCAGATAAAATAGCAGCTACAATTAAAACAATAATCATAAAATCTTTGAACTGATCAATAAAACGCATAAACATGCTGCGGTTTTTCTTTGAAGCCAAAGAGTTAGGACCATCTTTTGCTAAACGTTGTTTAGCTTCTTCATTAGATAATCCCTTATCTAATGATGTCTTAAGTTCTCTCTCAATTTGAGAAACATTTTGAGCATAATACTTCGTATTCAAAGTAATTTCCTCCAATAAATAAAAAAGACTTATGACCAAATCCGCGGTCATAAGTCTCACTAATTAAGACAAGTCTAGAGATCAATGACCTCGGCTGTTGAACTTGTCACAAATAACTTGCCGTTACTCCCTTATGCATTTTTATTATATTAAACTATTAAGTCCGATACAAGTTTAGTTCAGTTATTCAATTTCACATTAAAGTCTCACAGCATCTAAATCAGATTTAGTAATATTAACTAAATCCGCATCAGAATAATTCTCACTTGCAGTTACACGAACTGCTTGCTTCTTGATTATTTCACCATTCAGATTTCTGACCCAACGACCATTACTCTTATCATTGTCTTTACTTAAATTATTCTTTAACAGGTCGGCATAATCTGTTGGATCAACTTTATATTGTTGTTTTCTTAAGGATAATAATCCAATTTGAACCATTTCCTCAACAGAATAATCTTCAAAATCAAATTTATTTGGAATTCTACTTCTTAAACCAGGATTAGTTTCTAAAAACTTTTCCATATTATCTGTATATCCAGCAAAAATGATCATGATATTAGAGCGATGGTCTTCCATAAATTTCAAAATTTCATCAATTGCTTCTTTACCAAAATCATTTTGTCCACCGCTAGCCAATGTATAAGCTTCATCCACAAATAAAATTCCACCTAAAGCTGATTCAAGAACTTTTCTAGTCTTTTCAGCTGTTTGACCAACATAACCTGCTACTAAATCAGCTCTTGAAGTTTCAATTAGTTTATCTTCAGCAATTACGCCCTTTTCATACAAAATATGTCCAACAATGCGAGCAACAGTAGTTTTTCCTGTACCAGGATTGCCTAAAAATAGAGAATGTAAAGTTTGGGAGGTAGAACTCAAACCTTTTTCTTGTCTCTTTTTATTCAAAACCGCAACGGCAATAAATTCTTTTACCTGTTGTTTTACCGTTTCTAACCCAATCATTTCATCCAACTGCTGCATGCCAGATAGTCTAGGTTTATTTTTAGGCTCAGCTGGCTGATTCGTTTCTTCTTTTTTAGGATTACTAAAACGTTTAATTTTATCTTTTGAACATTCCTGCAAAATAGGATACTCATTTTTATCATTCAAAACGAAAGTGTCATTTTCAGAATCAAACTTTAAAATACACAACTCATTTACATTAAATTGCACATTATCTTCTAATTTAATATTAGGTGAACTTTCAAAAGCGAAGCCAATCCATGAAGCAGAAATTGTACTATGATCAGTCGCAAAAAGATTTATCTTTCCATTATCTTTACCATCAAGTAAAATATCATCTGCATTTAAGATACTGGAACTTCTCAAAACAATTGATTCTAAAATTCGACAATCTTCCTTTAGAATCAATTTACTACTGGTAAGCGATACAGAACTTATAATTGAACCAATACAAGTAACGTTTGATTTTTCTTTTTCACATAAAGCAGCGCTGTAATCATTTTGATCAATTACGCAATAAGTCAGAACAGCTGTTGAATTTTTAATAAAGAAAGCAGGATAGTCTTTCTCTGCATTCCCACCAGTAACAGTGACATGCGAAAAAGCAATCTTACTTTGATCATACACACTTATTGTATTAGAAAAAGAATAATCAATAGACGTATTTTCAAAATTTATTTCAGAATTTGAACCATATAATTTACAATTCAACTCACTGTTCGTAACAGTTAAAGTCGAATTTTCTACATAAATTCGGTGATTTCCATCACCAATCTTATTTTCTGAAACTCTTAAGTTATCAAATTGTGCATAAGAACTTGCATCGAGATAAATTATGGGATAATTTTCACCAGAATCTGCCATATTAGTAAGTGAAAGATTAGTTGCTTCTAAACTACTGCCTTCACGTACTTGAAGACAATTACTTTTATCTTGACAGCTAATAATAGAAAAATTTTCTAATTTAACATGAGCACCATTTTTTATAAAAATTTCACCATTTAAATGCGTTAAGCTTGAGGCACTATATATAGTTAAATTCTTTTCAATAGTATAATTTTTTTCTTGTACAGGAAAATTATAGTTTCGCTGAATTTCTATTCTATCTCCAGCTTCAGCGGCATTTAAAGCATCTTCAAATTCCCAAGTCGTTCGTTCTCTTTTAAAGAAGCCCGCATCATCTGGCCCAACTACAAAAACGGTCATATTTCCTCCAAGAAAAAACTAATTAATTTTTCTTATAAAAATCATCAAAGATAGTTACTGGCAAGTGACGCTTATGCTCACTCTTTTTCCACAATTTTTCTATTTGTTCAGCTGCCTTATCGCTTACATCTTTACCTTCTAAGTAGTCATCAACTTCTTGATAAGTAACTCCTAAAGCTACTTCATCTGGTAAATCAGGCTTTTCTTCTTCCAAATCAGCAGTTGGTGCTTTTTCATATAAATGCTTTGGGCAACCTAATTCTTTAAGCATTGCTTTTCCTTGACGTTTATCTAAGCGGAAAAGAGGTGTGAGGTCTGCTGCACCATCACCATACTTAGTATAAAATCCAGAAAAGTTTTCAGCTGCATGATCAGTTCCTACAACTGCTCCATTATTTGCACCAGCAATTGCATATTGAACGACCATTCTTTGACGTGCCTTAATATTACCCTTATTGAAGTCAGTAATTTTTTGACCAGTTGCTTCAACAACTTTAACCATGGCATCAACAGGTTCTTTAATATTTACAATTAAATCTTGATCAGGCTTTTGAAAGGCAATTGCATCTGCCGCATCACTTGCATCAGCTTGAACACCGTAAGGGAGACGAACAGCGATAAATTGGTAAGAATCATCACCCGTTTCTTCACGCATTTCCTCAATTGCCATTTGGCAAAGTTTCCCAGTTAAGGTTGAATCTTGACCACCAGAAATTCCTAAAACATAGCTCTTTAAAAATGGATTTTCTTTTAAATAATCTTTTAGAAAATCAATTGATTTACGAATTTCTTCTCTAGGATCAATTTTTGGTAATACATGTTCATAAGCAATAATTTTTTCTTGTAATGGGCGCATTCTAATATCCTCTTTTCACAATTCGATTGCGTATATCGTTAATCAAGTTCATCTTGTTGTCATATAACTTTTGCGATAAATCAACTGGGTAATCTTGTGGATTTAGGCTACGCTTATACTCATCCCATAATCCATCTAAGTTATTAGCCGTAAATTCTTTGGTTTCCTTTAGAGTTGGTTCTTGATAAACTAACTTACCTTCATGAAATATTTCATGTAACAAAGGACGAGCTGTATAGTCAGTAACAACCTTATTGATGTAAGTATATTGAGGGTGGAACATGAAGAGTGCATCAAATTTTCTTGGGTCTTCATCATACCGTGAAACCCAGTCACCTTCATTTTTCTTTTCGGAGTTAGCCTGAATTCTCCAAACTTGCTTTTTACCTGGAGTAGATACTTTTTCTGCATTCGAAGAAATTTTCAAAGTATCGCGCATATTGCCCTCCTTATCTTCAATTGCTACTAACTTGTATACACCACCTAAGGCAGGTTGATCAAAGGCTGTAATTAACTTAGTACCAATTCCCCAAACATCAATTTTTGCACCTTGCATCTTAAGGTTCTGAATAGTCTTTTCATCTAGATCATTTGAAGCATAAATTTTTGCATCAGGGAAACCAGCATCATCTAATTGCTTACGCACTTTCTTAGAGATATAGGCCATATCTCCTGAATCAATTCGAACCCCTTGGAAATTAATCTTGTCACCCATTTCTTTAGCAACTTTAATTGCAGTTGGAACTCCGCTTCGTAAAGTGTCATAAGTATCAACTAAAAAGACACAATCCTTATGTGTTTCCGCATATGCTTTAAAGGCGTCATATTCATTATTAAATGCTTCAACTAAAGAGTGCGCATGTGTTCCTGCAACAGGAATGTTAAATAACTTTCCTGCTCTAACATTACTAGTAGCGTCAAAACCACCAATGTATGCTGCCCGAGTTCCCCAAATAGCTGCATCAGTTTCTTGAGCACGACGTGAGCCAAATTCCATTAAACCGTCATTACCTACTGCCACCTTAATTCTTGCTGCTTTAGTTGCAATTAAGGTCTGGAAGTTAATAATATTTAAAATCGCAGTTTCTACTAATTGTGCTTGAGCTAAAGGTCCTTCAATCTGCATAATTGGCTCATTTGCAAAGACTAGTTCTCCCTCTCTAGCACTACGAATAGTTAATTTTAATTTTAGATTATGTAAATAATCAATAAATTCATCATCATAACCACAAGTTTCTTTAAGGTATTCCAAATCGCTTTCTTTGAAATGGAGGTTATTCAAATATTGGATAACGTGACTTAAGCCTGCATTAACTGCATAACCATTACCAAAAGGTTCTTTTCTGAAGAATACTTCAAATACTGAATTTCTTTCACTTACACCCTTTTTAAAATAGGTATACATCATATTAATTTCATACAAGTCTGTATGAAGAATTAACGAATCTTCTTGATCAATTTGTGGGTAAAACATTTTGTCTTCCTCGTCACTAAATAAATAATTTTTTTCTTGTATTTTATTATAATCAAAGTAGCTGAGATATCAAAAAGAGACATCAAATTTGATGCCTCTTTTCTAAACTTATATTTTATTTACTTATTATTTTTACATAATCCTTAATTGTGAAAAATTCTAAAATCCGCTCTAGCTTTTCCTTATCTGCCCTTCTTATTTTATAAATAGTAGTTCCACACCCAATTATTTTCATCAAATAATAGTAGAACTGATCCAAAGTACCTGTAGCTAACCTTCGATCAAACTCTTCAATTTCTGTTCCATAATATATTTTTGTACCTTTTGGAATAGTAATTTTTTCACTTTTTTGAGGGGAAAAATTACTACCAAAATCGATAATTGTTTTTAAATATAAATTATCTAATTTTAAATTCTTAATATCTTCAGCAATTAATGGTGTTACTTCTTTTAGGGACGTTTGACCACACTTAAAAATTATCGGACATAAAGAAGCAATATGTAATTTATTAATTGCACTATACACAGCTATCTGAGTAGAATAGGCTGGAATTTTTATTCTACTTACAATATGGTGCAAAGTTCGTAATTCTGTTGACAATTTTAATAAGCGCTTAGAATCATTTGCACTAAAACTTTCTCCGATTAAGTTTTCTTTCTTAAAAATTCGATATCTTAAACCAACAAAATTTCCATTTACTACTCTTAATCCTAAATTACGTTTAGCATTATACCAAGCTGGCATCCCATTAATTAAATAATTTTCATACACGCTAGTTTCAAATACTTCTCTACGCCAAAAGGCATAATTAGCATAAATATTTGTTCCAAAACCAAGAGCAGTTTTTACTAAGCTGGCTTCATTTCGATAATACGGTCGAATTAAATGAAATTTTCCATCTTTTAGCCGTTGATACATGGCTCTAATGCCTACAAACATCCCATCGCACTTTTCACCAAAAAGAGTGCTTACAGCGCGGTAGAAGACGTTCTGATTAAATAAAATTTTATCTGCATCTAAAACGAAAATAATCTCCCCATTTGCGTACTTCAGACCATGTCTAATCGCTTTAAAATAATTATGTTCTTTTTGTCTAACGTATTCTAGCGTCAGCTTATTATTTTCTAAATAACGTTTTACAATTTCTTCCGTTTCATCAGTTGAAGCATCATTAATCAAAATAATCTCCCATTTGCGATAAGTTTGATTTTTTATTGATTCTAAAGCCTCAACAATAGTATTGGCACTATTATGAGCAGGAATTAAAACTGAAATTTTTCTTTGTTTTCTATCTAGTTCAATATTTCCAAAAACGTTAACGATACATAAAGCCAAAATAAATATTAAAACTAAATAGCTAGTATTAATGACATTTGATTCAGCAACAATCAAACTTATTTCATTAACTAATCCAAAGATAATTATTCCTACAAGCAAATGACTGTTTATCGATAATCTTCTTCTAACTTTCAGATAAAGGATTGCACCAATTACTTCTAACAATAAAAGAACTGCTGCAATATTCCTGGAAAGATTTTTTAAAATAAAATCAGGTAATTCCGGAACATACCAAACTAAAGAAATAAGTAGAACAATCAAATAAACGCATAATAAAACGGGTCGTAATTGTTCACTAAAAGTAATTGCTACTCTAATTAAGTAGAACACAAAAGCTAAAACAGAAATAATTAAAATTAATAAAGTAGCGCCCTTAAGTGACAAATTCGCTAAAACATTTAAATTAATTAAGAGTAACACTATATTTTTTGTATTAAAATGTCGATCCAAAAAATACAAAATTCCCATATAAGCAATTATTGCTAATTGATATAAAGCTCCAATCTCGGCTAAGGGTAAAATATCCAGCTTATTCAAAATCAATATTAACGCTAAAAAAACTGACATATAGCTCAACGCTTTTTCTGTAAACCATTGATCTAAATCTTCAAGATCAATAGACAAAGCAAGCAAAAGTAAAATTAAGCCGTATGCTGCACTAATAATAAAAAAGCCATTATCACCATTCCAAATATTACTACTTATTTCGTAAATTAAGGGTAAAAAGCCAACCAAAATTGCCAAGATATTACTTTTATGATAATTTTCCACTATTTTCACCCAGAATAAGTTTGTAATAATTTTCAATTGCTACTAATTGATTCTTCATAGAAAATGCATGCATCAAGTACTCTTTTTCACGTTCGGCCATTGCTTCAAGGTCATCTTTATTAGTTGTAACTGCTAATTTCAATTTTTTACTAATATCATTTAGATTACCTATTTGGGCAATAAAACCACTTTTTTCATCAGGAATCATTTTTTCGATATCACCAACGTCTGTGGATAAAATTGGCACTAAGTTATCGCTAGCTTCTAACAAAACAAGTGGAAAACTCTCTGAATAAGATGTTAGAACTGCTAAATCCATTTTCTGATACAATTTAGTAATTTCTTTTTGGGTTAAAAAGCCATGAAAAGTTACCTGTGAACTAATCCCTAAATCTCTTGCAAGAGCTCTTAAATTATTAAATTCACTACCATCACCAGCAATATGCAAATGAACATTTTTATCATTAAGATTCTTGATTGCTTTTAGAAGCAAATCCTGACCTTTAACCTTTTCAGTTCGTCCGACATTAATAATATTGAAATATGGATGAGCATATTTTTTAGGTAGTTCACTATTTTTATGAAAGAAAATACCATTATAAATTACACAAATTTTAGTTTTAGGAATTCCTATTTTTTCCACTAAAAGATCGGAAAAATTCTGTGTAATTGCAAAAATTCCATCAGCTTTTTTCAGAGCTAGTACATTAAATTTAGTAAAAATGTTTCCAAGCATCCCTCGTCCTTCAAAATCTTTCAAAGGATCAGAATGAACAGTAATAATCCATTTCGCGCTAATTTGCTTTTTAATCATTGAAATAAATAAATTAGCGCGTGCTCCATGAGTGTGAACGATGTCAAAGTTTCCTCTATTAATAAATTTCGTAAGGCGCTTTAAAACACTTAAATCATAACGACTTTGTGCTCCTAAAATAGTAGTTTTAATGCCCGCTTTTTTAGCAGTTTGTGCAACAGGACCATCGGCTAATGTCAATAATTCAAAATCTGCATTTTCAATTTTAGCCTCGGTCAGAAGATTAACAATATGTGACAAGCCCCCACCTTTTTCTAGACCAGCATTAATATGTAAAACTTTCATTTAAATTGTATTCTTTCTATTACTTTTTATTTTTTTGCTTCTTAGATTTTTCTACTTCAACAACAAATTCTGGTAAAGCTAACATCCGCTTAAATCGAGTGGGATTAGTAATTAAGCGATAAAGCCACTCAAGATGCGTTTTTTGGAATACTTCAGGTGCTCGTCTAACTGCACCTGAAAAGACGTCAAAGCTTCCACCTACTCCCATCATAATTGCTGGGACTTGTTTTTGACGCAGTAAAGAGATCAATTGTTCTTGTCTAGGAAACCCAATTGCTGCAAAAATCATATCAGGTTTTGCTTTTTCGATTCTCTTAGCAACAGTAGTTAAATCATCTTTAAAATAGCCATCTTCAGCGCCAACCAATTCTACTCCTGGATAAACCTCGGCTACCTTTTCTTTAGTAATTTTCATTACTGCTGGCGTTGCGCCAATTAAGTAGACACGTAATTTTCTTAAATTTGCTACTTCAAGAAGCCAAGTAAATAAATCATAACCCGTTACTCGCTCTTTCATTGGCGTTTTTAACATTTTTCCACCTAAGACTATGCCAATCCCATCTGCCGTAACTAAATCAGCATCTTGCCTTATGATCTTCATAAATTTCGGATCTTTATTTGCAGCCATAACAATTTCCGGGTTGGCTGTAACAACCATGGTTGATAACTTATTATTTAATCTATTAATTAATCTATCCTTAAATTCTTCCAGAGAATAATTATCAAATTCTATTCCTAAAATATTAACTTTATTCATTTTGTCTTTAACCGTTTCTAGCTGAAATAATTGTCTATCTACCATTCTAACAAAAAAGCATTCTAAACTTTTTATAGTAGAAAATTTTCACTTTTTTCTACTTCTGCTAGAATAGAAACTAATATAAGGAGTATCTACCATGAAAAAAATTATAACCTATGGAACATTTGACCTATTGCATTACGGTCATATTCGTCTCTTAAAAAGAGCTCGGGCTTTAGGTGACTATTTGATCGTAGGTTTATCAACTGATAAATTTAATGAATTCAGTAAGCATAAACAAGCCTATAATAGCTATGCAGAAAGAAAATATATTCTTGAAGCAATAAGATATGTTGACCAAGTTATTCCAGAAGAGAATTGGGATCAAAAAATCAATGATGTTCAAAAATATGATATTGATACTTTCGTAATGGGAAATGATTGGGAAGGAAAATTTGATTTTCTAAAGTCATACTGCAATGTTAAGTATCTTGAAAGAACACCTGGAATTTCTACAACTCAAATCAAAGAAGACTTAAAATAAAAAATGCATAATGCAGCTTAATACATCAAAAGCTAAACTGCACTATGCATTTTTATTTTTCAAAAGTAAATTCAAATCTTTCAGCAACATAAGATGCACGAACATACTCAAAAGGATAATGATCATTAAGTTCTGTTACCTGCCGTCTAGTTACTAATGGCTCACCCTTTTTAACAGATAATAACCTAGCTTCATTTTCATTAGCAACAGCAGCTCCAATATTTTCTACTACGCTACCAATTTTATAACCGCCCTTTTCTTCTAAGGTTTGGTATAAGCTGCTTGAAATTTCCTCTTTAGAAAAACGATCGACCAACTTATAGGGAATTGTAGCTACTTCATAACAGATTGGCACATTATCCGCAGAACGGACACGTTCCATTCTTAAAACATCGTCAGTACCTTTTAATTTTAGCTTTTCTTTTTCTGATAAAGAAGGTTTAGTAACTCGATATGAAATCAATTTACTAGATGGAACTTGTCCATTAGCACGCGTAATATCGGTAAAACTCATAATTCCCGACATTCTCTCTTGAACTTTTTGACTAGAAACATATGTCCCGCTACCTAAGCGTCTTTCTAAAATTCCTTCATCTTCCAATGTTTTAATTGCCTGACGCAAAGTCATTCTAGAAACGTTAAATTTTAAGGCTAATTGCCGTTCAGCAGGAATTCGCTCGCCAACTTTATATTTTTTATTTTCAATATCACGCTTTATTTGATTGTGAATTTTAATATACATTGGTTCTTGCATGATAAAACCTCGCTTCATTATCCTCTCAAGCTTATTTTAGCCTAAACAGCCTCATTAGTCATTGTTCTTCTTTGCTTCCCAACGCATTCCTAAAATATTTACGTTAGGTCTACTATTACATTCTACTTCGAGATCCTTATCACTACTTGAAACAATGTTTAATTTAATCTTAGCATCGTCTTGAACAGCTAAAGTACTACCATTAGGATTAATAATTAAATCTCTCCCACTTAAACTAGCATGACCATTTAAAGCCAAAAAGTATTCAAATTCATCTCTCCCTGAAAAAGCAACTCTTGTTGCATCCCCACTTGCATTATCCTGAAAATCTGCATGACTAACGATACTTGAATTATTTAACGTTACTTTAGCACTGTCACAAGCAATTAAGCGATCAATTTTACTATTTTGAATTAAAGTTCTTGTATTTTTATCAAGAAAAATACCACCCTTAAATTCAGACTGGACTATATTTACCCAAGAATCATCAGAAACATAAAAACTAGAATCATCATTCTTCTCAACAGTTGAATTGAGCATATTGACCCATGTTTGGCCATGAATCAAACCATACGAAATAGAACTACTATTTAAATCCACTTCTGCATTCGAACTAGGATATGTACTTAAATTACCACGAATTATACTATTAGAAATAATTGCAGTTCCTTTTCCTTGAATCCCCACAGCGGCATAATCTTTAGAATCATAATCAACTACAGAATCACTCATCGTTAAACGAAAATCAGCTTGTGCAAATAAGGAAATACTTGAATTTAAAATTTTACTTGAAAATAATTCAAGCGTACATTTTCCATTAACCGCAATTGCGGCCATATCATTTTCATCACCATAAAGAGTTGTGTTACGCAATGTTAAATACGTGTCAGCATCATCTTCAACATAGATAGTATTATGATCGGATTTTGTTTGCAGACTCACATTTTCCAAGGTAAAAAAGTCGCAATTACTCTCTAAAACGAAAAAACCATTAATTACTGTTTCTTCAGGTGTATTACCTGTTCCCTTGATTGTAATATTATTTACTTCTAAACCTTGATCCAACTCATAAAATCCGGGAGCTAGGAGCAATACGTCATCTGGCTCTAAATTTTTGAGTGCACTTTTCCAATCAATTCCGTCTCCGCGACCGCTAACTTTAACAAGACGTGTCATTTTAGCTAATCCTTTCTGCATAAAAAGTTCACAAATTATTCTCTTTATTTTCAATTAATTTTGCTTAAATAATAACCATCAATGGAGGTAACTATGATTAACATTACTACAAATCAATTAGCAGAAATTTTAGAAAAAGATTCTACTATTAATTTATATGATCTACGAACACCAATTGAATTTGCATCAGGACATATTCCTGATAGCCACAATCTTCCTTTTGAAGAATTAAAATACTTTAATGACCCCAAAAATGAGACCTACTATTTTATTTGTCGGTCGGGGGACCTTTCTAACCATGTATGCCAAATTTTAAAATCTAAAGGATACAAACACTTAGTTAGCATTAATGATGGCATCCTTAATTGGAAAGGTAAAATACAGAGCTTAACTTAAAAACATAATATAACAAAAAAGGTCATCCAATGATGACCTTTTTTCGGGTTGGGTGTTCTTTCGAACTATTGGGTTAGCTGGATTCGAACCAGCGCATGATGGTACCAAAAACCATTGCCTTACCACTTGGCTATAACCCATTTGATTGAACTTTTACTTGTTATTCAATGCAACCAGCTGGAATAAATCCAGCAATGGAGGCCAGTGGATTCGAACCACCGAACTCAGAGAGAGCGGTTTTACAGACCGCCGCGTTTAGCCACTTCGCTAGGCCTCCGAAACGTTACTTAATTATAATAACGGACTACCTAGCAAAAAGCAAGTAAAAAATAAAAAAAAGTTAGATTTTTTCCAACTCTTTTTATATGTTTATTTACTTCAATTGAGCAATATGCTTTTTGATAATTTCAGCAGATTCTTTTAGTTTTTCATCTTCTTCAGAAGTCAATTCCAAAGCTATAACCTTCTCTACTCCATTTTTACCAATAATTGCTGGATAACCTATATATGTGCCAACTTCATCTAAATAAACAGAAGTTGGTGCAAATAGACGTGCGTCACTAAAGACCGCTTGAATTAAGCGTACTGCACATGTAGCAATTGCGTAAGATGTATATCCTTTACCAAAAGCGACCTTCATTGAATTCTTATTAGGTTGTGCACTCAATTTTTCTTCTTGCTCTTTTGTAAATAGTTCCTTAGCAGATTTACCATTGATAGAAACTGTTGACCAAGCAGTAAATTGGGATGCTCCATGTTCACCTAAAACAAATCCGGCAACGTTTCTTGGATCTTCATCAAGCTCTTCACCAACAATTCTTTGCATTCTAGCTGTATCTAAGAACGTTCCAGTTCCAAAGACTTGCTTTTTAGATAAACCAGTTGTCTCTTGTAGAAGAGTTGAAATTGCATCACATGGATTTGAAATATTAATCAAAATACCATTGAAACCAGATTCCTTAATTTTTTCTCCGACTTCTTTAGCATTTTTGGCATTAATCTCAAATTCTCCAAATCTATCTCCGGTCTTAACTGTTGCAGCAATATCGCCAAATGAAGTTACCACAACATCTACATTTTTTAAATCGCTATAGTCGCCAAGAAAAACATTTACATGATAGTCATTTCTAGCTAAAGTATCACGTAAATCGTTGTATTCAGCTTCTGCTTTGGCCTTATTCTTATCTAATAAATATAAATTATCGACGATTCCATGAGTAAACAAAGTAAATGCAACTGTTGCACCAACATGTCCCATACCAATTACTGCTACATTTCTCATTGTAATTCCTACTTTCTATAAATTTTCTTACACCTTAAGGATAATCCACTTAAGATAAGTTTTAAATTGTTTTTATATTTTTTAACTAGAAACAATTTTTTCATGTTGTTTAATCTTTTCAATTCGCTTCTCATCTCTTTTAATGAGCAATAAAAAGAGAGCCTCGATAATCGTAAATGCTGCCACTCTTGAAAAATAATATTGATTCTCTAAAATAGTTTGTCTTACTCCTGTCTTCAAATGATAATCGCCTGCAAGTGCAATAGGCGAGTCTGGATTATTAGTAATAGTAAGAACTTTAATTTTATTCTGCTTAGCTAACTTAACCTCTTTTAATAGAGGAGCTGATTCTCCTGAATTTGAAATTACAATTAAACAATTATTCATTTCCAAATTCATTGTTTGAGCATCTACAGTTTCAACATTTCCACCAGACGCAAAGGCCAATAAATCGATTTGGTTAAACTTATATACTGCATCGGCTGCAAGAGGATAAGTATCACCTTCAGCGCTTATTTGAATAATTCTACTTTTTTCAATAATTGTAAGAATTTTTTCTAATTTTTCCGTAGATATTTGTCCTAAAGTAGCATGAAGCTCATCTATTTTATTTTTCTCTATCTGCGCTAATGCAGCTTGCATATCATCCTTAGGTATTTTTTTAAAGATTCACTTTCTCTTCGACCAACACTTTGCGCAAGCATAATTTTTAGTTCATGAAAGTCAGATAAAGACAAATTTCTACAAAATCTTGTTATTGAAGCATCACTTACTTCTGCTCTTTTAGCTAATTGAGAAATTGTAATATTCATGACTTTTACTGGGTCTTCAATAATAGTCTTCCCAATCTTCTGGTCGGAAGCTAACATCTTATTTAATTGTCTATAAATTTTATCAATAATATTTTCCAATATTCTTCCCCATTTCATCAAAATTATATTATGACTATAAAATAATTTTCACGTTTTAATGTTTGACTAAATTTTTTTGATATTACCATCTATTATATAAATAGTTTTCATAAATTTTAAAATATGAAATATATTAACGAAGACTTTTAATGCCGATAATTAGCAAAAAAGCACTCAGTAAAATAAAACCAAATATGACAATTAGTCTTGGTGGTGGCAGTAACATTTTAAATCTTACTAAGGACTTGAGTACTGCTCAAATTCCTAACCTGCATTTTTATTTACCATCTGAAATTACTAGAATGCAATGTAAAAAGTTAGGTTTATCTGTTTTACCTTTAAATGATACAATGCCAAAATTTTATCTAGCCTTTGATGGCTGCATAGCATTGATCAAAATTTCAATGCTTTAAAAAGTGGTGGTGGAATTCATATTTTTGAAAAAATAGCTGCTGAAAATAGCAAAGAATATATTCTATTATTACCAAAAGAACATTTTAAGGAAGTACTTAATCCAGCCGTTCCTTTGTGTATAGCAGTTATTCCAAATTGCATAGAAACCTCTATAAAAATGTATCCCAAGAATACAAGACTGAAGTTCGTTTAGGTAAGGCAGTAGCATCATTTGCACGGTCTCCTTTAGTCAATCTTTTAGTTGATACTTATCCAAATGATTCTTGGACAAATATTAAACAAATAAATAATTTTCTCTTAAAGCAAAATGGAGCTGTAAATAGCTCTTATTTTGAAAAACTCACTACGAGTATCATTACCGAAGATAATAATAAAGCAATTGAAATAAAGAAAGGGTAATAATAATGACGAAAAAATATAATTGGAGAATTATCGGTACAGGTTGGATTGCAAATGAAATGGCTGACGTATTACAAGAAGTTAAAGATGAAGTAAATGCAGTAGCTAATCCAAATGAAGATAGTCTACAAAAATTTGGGACTGAAAAAAATATTAAGCACCTATTTACAAATTCTAATGAAATGATCAAGGATCCTAATATTGATATTATTTATATTGCTACCCCGCACACTTTTCACTATGATTACATCGAAAAAGCTTTAAATGCGCGCAAAACTGCCGAAGCGAGGAGTAATTTCTGGAACCAAAGATTATGTTGAAATTTCAAATTACCCACGTGCAACAGAAGCACATATCACTTATACAGCCAGTGCTCATGAAGAAAAACATGAAACACTAAACGCTGGTAAAAGCTCTGAAGCATTAAAAGACGAAGTACACGATATGGAACGCTACTTTGATCAAGTACATGACGATGGTGAATTAGATACTTCAAGAGACGTGGCCCATATTTTAACCAGCGTCTATACATCATGGGAAATGAATATCCATTCGATGAAAAGTAATCATATATCAAAAAAACTAGAGATCCGATTGATGATCTCTAGTTTTTTCTAACTAATAAAAATTGTATTTTTTGCTTTCCAGTCTCTAATTTTTATACCAACCCAGAAACCATAAATACCCAGTGTAATTATCGTCAAAAGCAGCCACTTTATCCAATTACCAAATAAACCAAATGCACTTCCAACAAACTTCATCCTATGCCCTTCAATTACAGTGTGATTAATTTCCCAACCATAAATCATACAAACCGCCCAAGGATAACAAATACCCAGGGTACACACAGTGATCATTGTTCCTAAAAGATGCCAGCCAATGAAAGATAATAAACCACCATCAAAAAACGAATTGCGTCCATGTCTAGTTTCCATGAAAGATAGCCTCATTTCTAGGTACAAAAAAAGCCAGGTTAAACCTGGCGAAATTAATTGGGTTAGCTGGATTCGAACCAGCGCATGATGGTACCAAAAACCATTGCCTTACCACTTGGCTATAACCCATCCTTCAAGCCTTTTACTTGTTGGCTCTATTTGAATGAACTTAATCACTCAACGATTAATATCATATTATAAATACAAATAACTGTCAATAAATTTATTCAGAAAATTTTTGTAATAAAAAAGAACCGTCTAAAAGACGATTCTTTAAATATATTTAATTAGTTGATATTAGTACCAACCATTTGCTTGCCAGAACTTTTGAGCACCAGTCCATGAACCGTAACGTGATTTTACGTAGTTATCTGCTACACGTTCTTGGTTTGCTGCTGAGTAGTCTCCACCAAGGTATGATGCTGATAATTGGTATTTACCAATGTATTGACCATTTCTTGCTGAGTATGAACCACCTGATTCACGACCCGCAATCCATGCCTTAGCTGAAGCTTCAGAACCAGATACGTTTGAAGTGTAGTTTGATTGTGCAGGTTGTGCTACTTGAGTAGTTTGCTTTTGTGCAGGTGCGTAGCTGTAAGTTCTTTGTTGTACAGGTGCTGAGTAAGTACGTTGTGCACTGTAGTTGTAGTTAGTCTTAGGAGCTTGTGCAACAGTTTGAGTTTGTACTTGGTGTTGTACTGGTGTTTGAGTTTGTACTTGGTGTTGTACTGGAGCTACTGGAGCTTGCTTAGTTTGAGTTGAAGCTTGTGCTTGAACATTTTGTGAAGCAGCTGGAGTAACGTGTTTTGCTGATTGTTGTACTGGTGCACTTTGAGTAGTTTGTGCTTGTTGTACAGCAGTAGCACTTTGCGCTGGTGCTTGAGTAGCAACACTAGCAGTAGCAGCATTTCCACCTTCTACAGTGTACTTAGCCATGATCCATTGATTTGCACCAAGATCGTACCACTTGTTACCCATAGCATCATATGCAGTTCTAACTACTTTCCAAGTAGTACCATGGGTTAATTCTTTACCAGTGAAGTGGGCATTTTCAATACCGTCCCAAACAGCAACAGTAGAATTTGCATTATTAATAGTTACAACATTAGTATCATTTTGAACAATAGTAGCAGCTTGTGCGTCATTAGTATTTTGTGAATTTAAGGCTACCAAACCAGTTGCGGTAAGGGCAGCAGCTGCAAGTGACTTAGTTAAGATAGATTGAAATTTCAAGAAAAATTCTTCCTTTCATATTTGTCAGTCATTTAATTTACAAGTTACATAATACAGCCCTAAAATTTCAAAACTATAACATAAATGCTACTACATTATTAAATAAAACAGCCTTATATTACATACTGTGTAATATTTGTAATTTAAAGGCGCTTTCTTGTAATATTTCTTCAAAAATAAAAGAGACATCAATTGATGTCTCTTTATTAATTATTTAGCTAATTTTAGTACCAGCCATTTGCTTGCCAGAAGCTTTGAGCATTACTCCATGAACCGTAACGTGATTTTACGTAGTTATCTGCTACACGTTCTTGGTTTGCTGCTGAGTAGTCTCCACCAAGGTATGATGCTGATAATTGGTATTTACCAATGTATTGACCATTTCTTGCTGAGTATGAACCACCGGATTCACGACCTGCAATCCATGCCTTAGCTGCTGCTTCAGAACCAGATACGTTTGAAGTGTAGCTTGATTGTGCAGGTTGTGCTTGGCGTTGTACTGGAGCTTGTGCTTGTTGAGGTTGAGTATTTTTTGCTGAAGAGTATGAACCTACTGAAGTCTTAGGTGCTGAGTATGAACCTTGAGTAGTTTGAGTTTGTGCAACAGTATTGTATGAGCTTACTTGTGAAGTAAACAATTCTGAAGCAACGTTAGGATCAACAGTATCTTTACCTAGACGAGTATACTTAGCCATTACCCATTGGTTTGCACCAAGGTCATACCATTTGTTACCAGCATCATCATATGCAGCCTTAATAACTTTCCAAGCAGTTGCATGTGGTAAATATTGACCAGTCATTTGCTTGTTAGGACCGTATGAATTCCAAACTGCAATACTTTGATGTGGAAGGTAGTTAATTGTAACAACTTTTTCTTGTTGACCAACAGTAACTTCTGCAGCCTTTACAGTATTTTGAGTATTATTTACAATCGCAGCGCCTGCTAAAGTAAGAGCAGCAGCTGCAGCAGTTTTAGTTAAAGTAGATTTCAAATTTTTGTTAAGCATATCCAAAATTAAATTCTCTCCTTGATAAAATTCGATTTGAATTATTTATTTCGTCAATTTCGATTTACAGCTTATATAATACATGCCCAATATTGCAGAATAGTTCCTATAAAATTAAAGATATATTTCAACTTGTAACATTGCTGTAATATTTGGCTCTTAGATTACAACAATGTAACGTTGTAACTTTTCTGTAGTAAAAAATAAAAAATAAGAGCTAAATTCTAGCTCTTATTTACTCTTTTCTTAATCCATCTGTACTTAACTTTATTGAAATAAGTTATATTTGTAAACTTAAGATGTGGAAAACTTGTAAGAAATCTTTTTTAATTTCATGATAAGGATCCCACTAATTTATCAAAACGCTGATTGAATCTTCCTTCATCTATTCCGATTCGTGTATTTAGTCTCTCATCCCATCGCTTAGTACCTATATGAAATCTTTCTACACTGATAGTAGTAAGAATCAAATCAGTTCCCATTACTAATAGGATAATTATGGCTAAGTATCCACGAGTTTTTGCTTCTTCCCAATTAACTACTTTTTGGATAAAGGACTGAATAATTTTTACTAGAAATACTACTGCTACTCTCCAAAACAAAGAGATGATTGGTGCAACCCTTCCTTAAATATTTCCCCATAGGTGCGAATAATCCCAAAGCTTCATATGAAAAACATACTCTAAAAATACGCTAGCACAACAATCTCAGAAAAAGTAAATAGCATCTTTACTACCTCATAAATATTTAGATAATTCCTCTATATTAAAGATATCAGGGTTTTAGCCAAACTACGGTTTAAAAGACCTCTGGAAAAACTTATTAAAAAGCGCAAAAATATTCTTAACTACAATTAGAAAGGTACATATAATGAAGAAACTAAATAAAACAGCTAGTAAATATGCTAACTTTCTTCGATTTTTTATCATCATTGCACTAGGAATTCTAGGCACACTTATTACTATTCTAATGTTTAGTCAACTATTTACGATTGGCCAAATGATGTTCATAAAAAATTTAACTAACATACCAACCAAAATTCTAGACGAAATTGTTACTTTTTTCCTATTCTTTGAATTCTCTGTAATGATTGTTGCTGCCTTAAAGCATATGGGACACACAAGCCTAAATTTTTTAATGAGCTTAGGTATTACTGCTCTATTAAGAAATTTAATTACTGCTCATGGAGAACCAATGCAAATTTTAATTCATGCAGTTTCAATTTTATTATTAATAATTGGAATTGTTATTTTGAATAAACATATAAAATTATAGTAACAAAGGGCATTAATGCAATAAAAACATTGATGCCCTCTTTTCTAACTTTATTAAATGTTCAATTCATAAGCTAACCGGCTTGGGTCTTCTGGATCTTCATCAACTTGAATAATGCCACGTTCAATAAAATTATGTTTTACAGCTAAATGTTGCATAATTTCGTTTTTTCGTGAAGTATCAATTCTAAAATTTCTGATTTTCTGGCTAGCCATAATTGAAATTAAATCTGAAAACATAAAGCTAGCCAAGTGCACACCTCGATATTTACTACTAATCGCTAAGCGATGAAAAGTAGCATAGGGATCAATATTATTTTTCCAAGCGCCATCAATTTTTTTGTATGTTGGTTCTTCACCAACTATGCTTGCTGCATATCCTGCAATTTGATTATCTACTATTAAAACTAGTCCATATTTATTCTTTATGTCAGTTTCAATAGTTTCTTCAGCAGGATATGCTCCTTGCCACTGACTACTTCCACTCTGTTTTAAGAAAGATTTAGCTTCATTAATAATATGCATAATATTAGGTAAATCTGTATTAACAGCAAACCGAGTATAGATTAAAGACATTATTTTCTCTTTTCTATTATTAATTTTCTCTCAGAAACTCCTTCAATTGTTCTTTAGAGAAACTATCCCCATAATCTTGCTCGCGCTCTAACAATCTAGTTTCATAATCCATAATCATATCCCTCCAATTCTCATCACTATTAGTTTCTTTAATTCTATTTTGTGCTATATCAAAATATGTATCGCCAGATACAGGTAAATTCTTCATCAACTTCACCAAATTAAGCAAAGTTTTCGTTTCGTCACCATTTGGAATTCCATTGGAATTTATAGTTAAATATTTATTTCTAATTGGTCTTTTTTCAGTTCGTGTAAATGTGCAAAGAAAAATTATATATACATTCTTCAAGTTTCGATATGTACTGCCCTTCTTCAAAGTATATCTTTGATCTGCTTTTGCAGCATAATACCGCATTCGTCTAGCGATATCATCAGTATTAGTAGTCTGAACTTCAATGTTATAAAGATTATGATTATAATCCTCAACTAAAATGTCTAAGCGTACATCTTTTTGACTATAGTATTCAGGATCGTTAATTTCTTCTTGCTTATGCGGAAAATAAATTTCATCAATTGACAGTTCTGGTAAAATTCCCTGTAAAACGTGTTTACAAAATCCCTTATTTGACATTACTTCTCCGAACACTTTATCTTCCGTAAAACCAAGCCATAGTTTCTTTTCAAATAGTTTATTCATTTTATCCCTCTTTCGCCTGGAGTAGATTTATGTCCTACTTTTTATTACGAAAAAGGTACGAAATCTTTTATAAAATATACAAAAAAGCCTTTCAAATTAAGCTCAACTGAACTCTTTGAAAAGCTTCTTTAGTTAATACCCTGAGTGCTGAATGCCAGGATCGAACTGGCGACCTCTTCTTTACGAGGGAAGCGCTCTACCAACTGAGCTAATTCAGCATTAACACTAAGATTATAACAAAGATTTTCTTCTCCTGTAAAGAATCTATGATTTTTTACAAACAAAAAGGTCGAAGTAATCCTACTCCGACTTTTCATTAAAAATTAGCTTTATCAGGATCAGTAGCTAAGCCACTAACTCCATGTAAACCATCTAATTTTTCCATTTGTTCATTATTTAAATCAAAATCAAATACATCAATATTAGCTGTAATATATTTATCGTGTACTGCCTTAGGCAACGGTAAGAATCCTTGTTTTAAAGACCAACGAATTAAAACTTGAGCCGGTGATTTTTCAACTTCATTGGCTATTTCATTAACAACTTCATTTTCTAGTAAGCCACCTGTACCTAAAGGACTATAAGCTTCACTTAACAAGCCTAAATCATTATTTGTTTTAACAACCTCCGATTGTAAATCACTTGGATTAAGCATAATTTGGTTAACAGTGGGCTTTATTTCTGCTGTTTTAAGCAGTTCATCTAAATGATGTTTTCTAAAATTAGAGACTCCAATTGCCCTAATTTTCCCGGCTTGCACCGCTTCTTCCATTGCTCTCCAGCTTTCGGCATTAGCCTCTACCCAGTGATCTCTTATTGAAGCTGGATTAGGCCAATGAATTAAGTATAAATCTAAATAATCTACCTTTAGTTTTTGCAGACTTCTATCAATAGCTTCCTTAGTCAGCTTATAACCATGATCTGCATTCCAAAGTTTAGTAGTAATAAATAAATCATGACGATTTACACCACTTCTCTTAATCCCTTCTCCGACACTTTCTTCATTGCCATAAGCTGCAGCAGTGTCAATATGGCGGTACCCTGCATTGAGTGCAGATTCTACTGCGTGCTTTGCAACATCCCCGTCAGGAGTTTGCCATGTACCAAAGCCAATAATCGGAATCTTCACCCCGTTATTCAATGTATAAGTGTCTTCAATTGAATTAAACTTCATTCATTTACCTCATTTCTTAAATTACTTTATATTATAAAAATAAGTTATGAAAACTTTATGATACCAATTATTTAAATAAATCATTAAAGGCTTCTGACATAGTTGGATGAGTATAAATCTGATCTCTTAAAACCGTATAAGATAAGTGAGCTTTCATAGCCAACGAAATCATATTAATTAATTCATACGACTCAATTCCATATAAGGTTGCACCTAAAATTTCTTCAGTTTCAGGATCAACTAGAGCTTTAAATAATCCTCTGCTATCTTTAGCCACTTTAGCTTTAGGAATAGCAGCAACTGGTAATTTAAACAATTTATATTTTTTGTCCTGTTTTTGTGCTTGCTTTTCATTTAAGCCAACTTGAGATAAAGCTGGTGAAATAAATACACTATAAGGTACTACTTTACGATCACTAATCATCCGTGCGCCAGTGCCAAATAATTGATCTTTAATGATTCTAAAATCGTCTAGTGAAATATAAGTAAATTGAAGACCACCTTTAACATCTCCAATTGCCCATACATTATCTACAGTTGTTCTTAAGAAATCATCTACTTTAATCGCACCACGATCAGTTACTTCAATTGCAGTATTTTCTAATCCTAAATTTTCAATATTTGGTTTTCTTCCTGTTGCCACTAAGATTCGATCTGTACTAATCTCTTTTTCCTGACCATCTACCTGATAACGAACCTTTGCCTCATTTTCTCCATCAGAAATTTCTTCGATATCGACGCCAAGTTCAAAATGTACACCGACATCTTCTAGATCTTTTTTGACTAATTGACTAATATCCTCATCTTCACGGCTTAAAAATTCTTTACTATGGTCAAGTACAGTTACTTTACTACCATATTTTGCGAACATACTAGCAAACTCTAAGCCAATATAACCAGCACCAATAATTGTTAAATTCTTTGGCATCTTTTTTTCATCCATTGCCTGAGTAGAATTCAGAACATACTTACTTTCTTTTAAACCTGGAATAGGTAACATTACTGGAACGGCTCCAGTATTAATGAAGATTCTCTCTCCCCTATATTTAGCCTTTTCACCATTAGGTAAAATCACCTCAACTTCATGATCTGCGATGAAATGCGCTTCTCCATCTAATACTGTTACGCTCTTTTCATCTGCTAGCATGTGATAATTCTTATCTCGCAATTGCGCTGTCATTTCATTTTTACCATTTACTGCATCTACATAGCTGACACCATTAGCTGCTTCAATAATCAATCTTTTTGAAGGAAGACATGCAATATTAATGCAAGTACCACCGTACATTTTATTAGATTTTTCAATGACTAATACCTCTTCACCCTTTTGTGCTAAAAATTTAGCTAAAGTTTTTCCACCCTTACCGAATCCAATGATTATATTTTTTATTGTTTGCATCTTTTTATCCTCTTACTTTTTATAAGCTTAATTTCTTATTTATTATTTTAAACCTATATTATTAAATTGCACTATTTATGCTCAAAATTTTTAAATCGAAATTTTAAATCTATCTATTATGATAAAATTAATTTGATTCGGTTATTATTTAATAAAAAAGGAGTAACTAGTTAATGCGAGTATTAGTTATCGGTGGAGCTGGCTATATCGGCTCTCACGCTGTTAGAAAGTTAATTGAAGAAGGAAACAATGTTGTCGTTTTAGATTCTCTTTACACTGGCCACAGAAAGGCTGTTGATAAAAAGGCTAAATTTTACCAAGGCGATATCGAAGATACTAACTTAGTAAGCAAGATTTTACGTGATGAAAATATTGATGCTGTAATGCACTTTGCAGCTTACTCTTTAGTTCCTGAATCTGTTAAAAAGCCTTTGAAGTACTATGACAACAATGTTTCTGGTATGATTTCATTACTTCAAGCAATGGATGACGCTAAAGTTAAGTATTTGGTCTTCTCATCAAGTGCTGCAACTTACGGTATTCCAAAGACTTTACCAATTACTGAAGATACACCACTTGATCCAATCAACCCATACGGTGAGACTAAGATGATGATGGAAAAGATTATGCACTGGGCCGACAAAGCTGATGGTATCAAGTCAATCGCTCTTCGCTACTTCAACGTAGCAGGTGCTTCAAGTGACGGTTCAATTGGTGAAGATCACGGTCCTGAAACTCACCTAATTCCTAACATCTTGAAGAGTGCTATTTCTGGTGACGGTAACTTTACTATCTTTGGTGACGACTACGACACTAAAGACGGTACCAATGTCCGTGACTATGTTCAAGTTGAAGATTTAATTGACGCTCACATCTTAGCTCTTAAGCATGTAATGGAAACCAACAAGTCTGATGTCTTCAACCTAGGTACTGCTCAAGGATACTCTAACTTAGAAATTCTTGAAGCTGCCAAGAAAGTTACTGGTATTGACATCCCTTACACTATTGGACCAAGAAGAGGCGGAGACCCTGATTCCTTAGTTGCAGACTCAAGCAAAGCTCGTAAAATTTTAGGCTGGAAACCAAAGCATGAAAACGTTGATGACGTTATCGCAACTGCTTGGAACTGGCACAAGACCCACCCAAAAGGTTACGAAGATAAGTAAATAATAAAGTAAATAACCATTCAGTTAGCGGATACTGAATGGTTATTTTTTATCTTAAATTATTCACACAATTTTTCATTTCTTTAATATCTAAAATACTTTGTGCGAATTCCTTTCTTACTAATTCATCTGGTAAATACTCATCATACTTATCAAAAACAGGAACTTCTTTCGGATAAACTAGCTCCAAAGGATCAAAGTCTTTATTTGCTTCTTCTCTTAAAATTTCTAGAAACTCATCCTTGTTTACATCCATTGCAAATTGCATAAAATATGGACGACTAGAATTAAAGCCTCTTAATCCTACCCGTTTAGCACATTTAATCTTAACTAATCTTTCTAATGCTAAGAAAGCATAGGTTCCAGTCCAAGGAAAAAGACACCACATTTTTCCACCTAAATTAATTAAATTACTTTCTAGCATCCGGGAAGTGTTTGCGGTATCTCGTACTTCTCTCAAACGCGCTACTGCATGCTCCATTAAATACGGATATTTTATCTTTTCGCCTAAAATCTTTTTCATTCTCTGTAAAATTTTAGGTTGAATATCACCTGCTACATCACCAAAATATGCAGGAATTCTCCCTTTAACTGGATGGCAATAAACTTGATGCCTTTTACGATCAACATCTTCTACTACCCACACACGGCCAGCAATAGCAATTTTATCGCCTACCGGCGGTGGTTTAACAATAGTACCCAATTCTTCAGACTCAGATTTAACCGAATATTCTTCATTTTCCTGAAAAACAGCATAAAACTTGAAATTATTAACTACTTTTTCCCCAGCTAAACCAACAATTAAGCCACCATTTTCTGTTTGCTGAATATGATCTTCTTTTATTAGATGACGGAGCAATATGCGATAGTCATCTTGACTAACATTATGAAAATAACGAAGGGGCAATACTCTAGAAGCTAACTCTGCTGGTGTCATTTCTCCATTTGACGCTAAAGTAGACATTGTCTGATGATAAAGCAAACTATATGGTAATCTATTCGGCACTGGTGGCTCTACCCATTTTTCTTCCAAATAAAGCTGAACCAAGGCAATACCTTGAAGTAAGGACCAAGGGATAATTTCTGGAAGCATGGCACGAGATTCAGGATGTGATTCACGCATTACAAACCACATTTCAGATGGATTTCCACGTCGGCCAGTTCTACCCATTCTCTGCAAAAAGCCAGAGACAGTAAAGGGTGCATCAATTTGAAATGCTCGCTCTAGTTTTCCAATATCGATTCCTAACTCAAGTGTTGCAGTAGCACAAGTAGTCATAAATGAATCCTCATCCTTCATCTCAGCTTCTGCTGTTTGGCGATAAGCTGCGGACAAATTACCATGGTGAATTAGGAAACGATCCGGTTCATGTCTTATTTCACAATATTGTCTTAAAATTTGACAAACAGCTTCACATTCTTCTCTACTGTTGGTAAAAACTAGGCATTTCTTTCCACGTGTGTGTTCAAAAATATAAGCCATTGACGGATCAGCCATCTCAGGGGCTTGATCACTTTTTTCATCTAAAACTGGTTGCGCTGGATCAAAGTCACTACTATCAGCTTGTGGTCCATTATCATAAAAATGCTCCATTGATAGACGCCAAACTTGACCGCCACCTTCTGACTTAGGAACAATTGTCTTACGCCTTGAACCAGCACCTAAAAATTCTGCGGCTGCTTTCGTATCTCCAATTGTGGCCGAAAGTCCAATACGTCTCGGATCAACTCCCGCCATTTTAGACAAGCGTTCAATCAGACAAAAAGTTTGTCCCCCACGATCTGATCTTAAGAAAGAATGTAATTCATCAATGACTACATATCTTAGATCATGAAATAAATTCGGGATATCCATATGCTTATTAATCATTAATGACTCTAAAGATTCTGGAGTAATTTGTAAGATTCCAGAAGGATGCTTAAGCAATTTTCGTTTTTGAGTCTGAGCTACCTCACCATGCCAGCGCCAAACTGGAATGTCAACCTCTTGGCAAAGGTCGCTCAAACGCTCATATTGGTCATTGATCAACGCTTTTAATGGCGAAATATACAACACTCCAACCGATTTAGAAGGATCTTCATAAAGTTCAGTCAGAATAGGAAAGAAAGCAGCTTCCGTTTTCCCCGAAGCTGTTGAAGCTGCCAATAATACATTATCCTGACTATTAAAAATAGCTTCTGCTGCTCCAACTTGAATTGAACGTAATTTTTGCCAATCATGTTCATAAATATAATCTTGAATAAAAGGAGCAAAACGTGTAAAAATATCCATTTTTCACTTAAATTCTAAACTCAGCGAAATTATCAGATTTATCATCTGAAACTACATTTGACCCAGTATAAGAAAATTTATCTGAATTAAGTAGTTGCTCAATATCAGTCGGAGGATTTTGCCAAACAATATCTAATAGTTCAATAAAATCACGAATAATTTCACGTGGTGTAATGTTAGAAGATGCACCTACACGTGAATATTCAATCTTAATAAATTTTTCTAAATCATTTTCGGTGATTACTTTTTCATATCCGTATAAATTAGCATGCATATCCGCGAGTTTTTCAGTTAAAACAAGCATTTCTTCTGGAGTAAGTGGATCAAGTTTAATAACTGGGGCATACATATCACGATTTCCAGCTTCAGAAAATTTCCCACTAGCTAAACGAGAACGTAAAGCCTCATAGGAATATACTCCCCTTCTTTTATCTTCAACAGCTTGCGGCGTACCGCACATAATAACGCCAAGATACTTTGCTTTTCCTTGAAGAGCATCATTATACATGGTTAATATTTTCTCATAATTATACTGACGACTAATGCTGTTGGGAATCTTATAAATATTTACTAATTCATCGATCATAATCATCAGACCTGTATATCCTGCTTGTCTAAAGAATGACGCAAAAAGTTTCAAATATTCATACCAATCATCATCCGAGATTACAATATCTACTCCTAATTCTTTTTTAGCTTGAGTTTTATTAGCATATTCACCTCTAAACCATTTAACAACTTTAGCCTTAGTTTCTTCATCAGCATTAACATAAGCTTGATAATACATCTCGAGTAATTTAGCAAAATCAAAACCATGTACTAATTCGGACAAACTTGAAATTACCACATAAATCTTTTTATTAACAGCCTCTTCAAAGGCCGGACTACCTTCATTTAAGTCTGTGTCTGCTACAACTTGCATTTGAATTGAATTAATCCAACGATCAAGAATTAAAGTTAAGGCTCCTCCTTCTGGTCGAGTTTTAGTAGAAAGATTTTGAATCAATTCTTGATAAGTAGCCAATCCTTGTCCTTTTCCACCTTGCAAACGTCTTTCTGGTGATAAATCTCCGTCAACTACAACAAAATTCTTATCCATTACATAATTTCTAATTGTTTGAAGTAAAAAACTTTTACCAGAACCGTACCGCCCTACGATAAATCTAAAAGAAGCTCCTCCTTCTCCAATCAATTCCACATCATGTAATAAAGCTTCAATTTCTGCTTTTCGTCCTACTGTAATATATGGCAGGCCGATTCTTGGAACTACTCCTCCTTTTAAAGAGTTTAAAATAGTCTGAGCTATTCTTTTAGGCACTTTTCTCTTTTGATTAGCCATTTTATTAACTATTTCCTTTCAAAAACATATCTTCTAACTCTTCCCGATAATCTTCAATAAGTATAGGTGCATCATCTATAAACTCAACTACATTGTCTCCAATTTCATCAAACATTTTCTCATTTATATTATTGATTACAATTGCTGCCATTAAGTGATTTTCTTTAAGATACTTCTTTGGATCTTCTCCATTTAAAAGCATTATTACTGTGGTTACTTCTTCCTTACTTAAGCCATAATCTTTTTTAACATTATCTACAGAATTTTCTTCAACCTGAGTCTTCTCTTCTTGTTCAGCTTTAAGCTCTTCTTCGGTCAACAAGCTATCTCGGGTATCTGCAGCATCTTCTCTAATCATAGATAATTGAGATAAATTAATTTCTAGTTCAGGATGATTTAGCTTCTGTTCTTCTATTTGATATTCTTTTATTCCATCTTTAATCGCCTGAAGATAATGTTTTTCAATTTTTCTAGGCTTTAAGTTTCTTCTTAAATGAAAACTTTGTCTTACTTCACGATCAACTTCATGCAATAAATTTCCTACAATACTTTTTTGACCAGCTAATCCCCAATAAGATTCACAATATCAAGTTTTCTTTTCTTCATCATAAAAATACTTTCTAATTTGATCAACTTCATAACTATTCGTTTTTGAAATCAAATTATGATTAAAAACAGCAGCAGCAAAAAGCTGAACTGTCATTTGATTTTTATACGCAATGTAATTAGTAAAAAAATCAAATCCATCTTGTCTCAAATCTAAAATTCGCTGCCAAATTAAAGCCAATAAATGTTCAAATTTTTCTTCATCCTTTTTATATAAAGGACAATTAGTAATTTTATAGTTCGATAGCCTTATTAAACTAGTAACAACTTCATGTTCAGAAAAATTTTGCGGATATAGTAATTGTTCATATTTTTTATCTTTATCGCGTTCCTTAATAAATGAGTCATAAGTTTTCGAATCAATATTATAAAAAATAAGATAATCACGAATCCATCTTTCAATATAAGCCCCCATTTCTGAAGAAAATTTTTGAGCATAATTTTTATTAAAACTAATTAGCCTCTCTAATCCTTCTTGCGAATTTTTAACTCCAATTCCATTCAGTAGTTCATATAAATATATATAAGCATATGAATCTGAATTTTTTTCATAAATATTGTGTCTTATTTTCGTTCGCCAAGTAAAGTATGTCCGAGCCTGGCCCACAGTTAAGTCATGATACGTTGGATAATATCTTAAGAATGATTGCTTTCGATCATAGTCATCTTCATAATCAGCCATTAATTTCCCCTGAGAATAAAAATTTTGTTCTCTTCTAATAGCTCCATTTAATGAATACTGATACGACTTAATCATTTCTTTAATTTCTTTAGGTACAGATTGAGTTTCTTCAAAATTTAAATCAATTTTATCTTCAGTAAATTTATTTTTTTCTTCAACAAAACGTGACGATTTTTTCCAATTCTTAAAATTTAATTTTTGTTCATGATATACATTTTTTTCATCATTTTGATTGGCATCAGGAATATAAATTAATTTTTCTGGATTATTCTTTTTATTTGTCATTAATACAACTTTAAAAGCATATTCCAACGCTTGCTTTATTTTTTGCTCGCTTAAAAGCAAACTAACTTCAACCCAATTATCATCTTTCACTAAAGAAGCAGTTGAAAACCCAGGCAGATCTTTAATTGTTTCCGAAAATTCACCACAATTAAGATTTAATTTTTTACTTTTAGGATCTAAATTTAAAATAGCAAACCATTTTTTAGTAATCGGTGAACTAAAAGCAATTATGTTAGCGTTATTATTAACTTTACTAATACTATTTCTTCCAAAATGTCTTATCGCGTAGCTCAATAGTTCATCGGTATTCATGGCGCTATCTCCTTTCGAACATATATTCTACTATATTTTCTTCGTCCTAGCCATTAAGCCATAATAAAAAGCACTGAAATCTCTAAAATTTCAGTGCAGTTATTTAACTATAAATAATCTATTTTACTTGGTTAATAACATTAATTGCATTAGCTTTTGCATGTGCCAATAATTGTGGTCCACATCCGCCTTGAGCAGCTAAATAACAAAGTTATCATTTCGCGCTCTTTATCATCTAACCCTTTTCTAGTGTAATAATCTCCAAAACAGCTATCTACTAACCATCTATTAATAATTCCTTTTTTAGCAAAATCTTTCATTTGTGGACCAAACAGTCTCATTTGAGTTTCTTCGTCTTTTTCAAGACGATTATCCATTGTAGTAGTGGCTTGCCTTGACAAAGATAATTTTACGCCACGTTCAAGTAATATATTATTCATTACTTTAAAAAATGGCATTCCCCGTCCTAACCCTAAATAATCTATTGCTTGATAAACAACTTCCTTTGCTTCTATAGGGCTGACAACATTAGCCAAGGCAACTGGAAGCATTAAGCAAATTTCTCTACTCCTTGCATCCCCAATAAACATACTAAATTAGAAAGTAACTTTGTTTTATTTGGTAAGTCAACATCATCTTGTACTTCTTCAAAAGTAAAATGACTAATTCTTTCCCATACATCTGGATCATTTTCTTTTAAAAGTTTTTCATGAATATTTTTTGCATTTTCTCTAAACATTAATTCCACGCTTCTTTCTTATAAATACAGCACATCAAATGAAAATTACTGTATATTTATGTAGAAATATACAGTTAAAGCATGAAATAAAAATAACGCATATACTATCAGCTAATTTCATTTAATTAAATAATTGTATTTAATTTTATAATATTATTAGATATTTCAAACCTATACGGTTATTTCATAAAATAACGCCTTATTCTTGAAACTACACTTATTAGATTTTATAATAAGGATGATTAAGTTAATAGAAAGATTTTAGGAGGTATATTGTTATGACAGATTATGCAAAAAGAGAACTCAAGGCATTAGATAGAATCGCTAAGAAGATTTCAGATGCAGAAGGTCACTTAACAAAGATTGAAGATAGTATTGATGATAAGAAACATCGCACCGCTCAACACGAAACAATTAAGGATATTAAATCAATTCTTAAGCACGCAAGAAAAGTCGACAAAGACGAAGACAAGATCGAACAATTCAAGGGTGAAGGTCCTAAAGATTCAACCGAAAATCACTACGTCTATGAACAAGAAGAAGAACCTGTTATCAACGATTTAAAGAAGGACTTTGAAGAATTAGATGACAAGCTTGCTAAATTAAACGACTTCAACGGTGGTGACATTGATGCCTTTAGAGCTGAACATCACTATCTTGAAAAGGCTCAAGACATCTTGAAGAAAGCCGGTAAGTTAAACTAATTTAATTTACATACACATTAAGAAAAGTGTCTGGGAAAAAACTAACTCCTAGATCATAATAAAAGGACAATCAAAATTCTCAATTGAGTTTTGATTGTCCTTTTTTCTTTTAGCACTAAACAAAAACGGTCTTCTATCTTCTGTTCCAAAATTTGTTTATATTCATCATGAAGGCTATTCCGACATCTGTTTCAACTTTCTTTTTGCCTCTTAGATGTGTTCTACGCATACCAAGTACGCAAATGCCCAAAAACTGGCTCTACGTCATATTTCCTCATACCGTAGATAGGTTTGCGTTTGTCGCTTTGAAGAACTTCTTTTTTTCTTTTAAATATTGCCAATTAGGATTATAGCGTACTGGACGCTGGCTATAATATTTTAAGTTGAATCTAACGCCAAGATGATCAATGTAATAATCATCTTTTTCATTGTAGTACCAATTGCTCAGCTTGGATGGATCATTTTTATACTTTCTGCCTTGTTCTTTTTTATACATAGTGTAGAGAATAAAATACTTCTTATCTAGATATTCTTCTTCCAGCATTGAGCAATTATATTCGTTGCCGCAGCCAGTATCGGATACGATCTTATCGGAATTTATCCAACATGGTCATTTGATCTAAAAACGGCTCTAAAGTTTTGAAATCTGTTGGATTAGGGGACAAAGCGTAATCGACTACATATTGATCTGTAGTAGCTACTTGGATATTGTAGCCAAGCTTAAGCTGACCATTTTTCATGTAGTCTTCCTTCATATGCATAAAAGTCGCACATATGCATAAAAGTCGCATCATGGTCTGTTTTAGAATAGCTGTTGCGACCAGCAAATGTTTTTTCTGCTTTTTCATATTTCTTCATTCGAGGAACATAGTCTTTTCTTAGTTTATGGAGCAGCTTTTTAAGTCCGCGTCTTCTTGCTTTTCTGGACGAGCCTCCAGGAATGGCTTGAGGCTCTTACTCAATTTCTTTAGTCAGCTTTTCAATTTCAGCTTCAGTTTCTTGAGCAAGCTCTACTAGTCCTTGGCTGGTTTGAACTTTTTCTTTGTTCATTTCCTTGACTACTTCTTGAGCTATCAGCTCATCGTAAGCCTCAACTGCCTGTCCCTTAAGCTTATCATGAAACTTTTCAACTGCCTTGCACCAGACAAAAGTATAGCGATTGGCATCCGCTTCAATTTTAGTGTAATCAATAAAAATAGTCTCTTCATTGATTAGCCCCTCATCCACCAATAGATTGGTAAAGTAGATAAAGTTTTTTTAACCAATTCATTGGCATGGCTGCTGGATCTGAAGTTATTGATAGTATGATATGAAATCTTTTGCTGGTCAGTCAAAAGCATCATGGGCAGATTTTCCTCTAGCATCAGCTCAATCTTTCTGCCTGAAAATACTCTTCTAGAATTGAATCCACAAATCAGCTGATAGCATTAGCTAAGTGATTGCTGAGAATAGCAAAATCCAAATTGAGTGTTAAAGCAGTTTGACCTGTGTTATAACTTTTGTACATATTAGTTTCCACCTTTTTGTTTTTATTTTGTGGTGATTTAATGATATCAAGGAAGAAACTAAAAGTATAGAAAAAGAACGATGAAATCCAAATGGAAATCATCGTTCTTTTTTATGGTCTAGGAGTTAGTTTTTTCCCAGACACATTTTATGTGCGAATTCATATTAATATTTCAAATGAGGTATGAGAAAAAGAGTTAAGCTTCAATTCCCTTTCCTGCATAAGTTTCTTTCATTAATTCCTTAATTTCACCAATTAATAAAGCAGAAGGATTAGTTACAACATTTTGATCACCATAAGCTTCAATAGCCATATTTTCAATCTTATTATTGAAATCTGTTTCATTAACTCCATTAGCTTTAAGACTTAACTTCATTCCTACGCCATGCCCTAGTTCAACAACCTTCTTAATTAAGGCATCAACTAATTCTTGAGTAGTGTCTCCCTTTAAACCTAAACTACGTGCAATTTCTGCATAATCTTTATCTGCTCTAAAAGTTGAATAGTGCGGACGCATAGCAAGTTTTCTAGGCTTCTTAGAATTAAATTTAATTACATATGGCATTGCAATTGCATCACTTAAGCCACTTGGAACACCAAATTCAGATGATTCAGTATGAGCAATTGCATGACCTACTCCTAAGAATGCATTTGCATATGCCATACCAGCTAGGGTAGCAGCATTGTGCATTCTACTTCTTGCACTTTGATCACCATTATATGACTTCTCTAAGTTTTCAAAAATCAATTTAATAGCTTCCATTGACCAACCACGAGTAAAGTCAGTGGCCATTGTTGAAACGTAACTTTCAACTGCATGAGCTAATGCTTCAAACCCTGAACGAGCAATCAATTCTTTAGGCATAGTTTCTACAAATTGGTCATCAACAATTGCAACATCTGGATTTAAAGAATAATCACAAAGAGTATGTTTAATACCCGTTTTAGTATCTTTAATAATTGAAAATGGAGATACTTCTGAACCAGTACCCGAAGTAGTTGGAATACATACTAATTGAATGGCATTATATTTTGGAAATCTTACTGTTCTTTTTCTAATATCTAGAAATTTTGAATAAGCATCTTCAAAACTCATATCTGGATTTTCATAAAATAAACGCATTGCCTTGGCAGCATCCATTACTGAGCCACCACCAACAGCAATAACTACATCAGGCTTAAAGATATTCATTCTATGGACCCCATCAGCAATGATATCGGTATCTGGATCTTTAGTTACTGCTTGAAAAACTTCATAGCTCTTTTTACCACGACGTTGACTAATGATATCAGTAATTTTATTAATATATTTACTTGCTACGCCTTCATCAGTAACAATGAAAAATCTTTCAACATCTGGCATATGCTTTAGATAATTTGCCGCATTATGTTCGAAATAAGTTTTCTTCGGTACCTTAATCCATTGCATATTGTCACGACGTTTTGCAACTGTCTTAATGTTTAGCAAGTCTCTAGCACCAATATTATGTGAGAATGTGTTTGCACCATAAGATCCAGTTCCTAAAGTAAGTGAAGGAAGCATATTATTGTAAAGATCACCAACACCACCAACTGAAGCCGGAGAATTTACCAAAATACGACATGCATCCATCTTCATTGAAAAGTCATCAATTACTTTTTCATCTTGAGAATGAACACCAGCAGTATGACCACGACCGCCATAGTTTAGAAGATCAGTACAAATCTTGTAAGCATCTTCGTGATCCTTAGCTTTATACATAGTAAATACTGGAGAAAGTTTTTCAGCAGATAAAGGATACTTTTTACCCACTCCCTTATATTCAGCGATAATTACTTTAGTATCTTCTGGTACATCTACACCACATAATTTTGCAATTTGATAAGCAGAACGACCTGCAACAGGACCAGCAACTGTTCCTCTCTTAGGATCAATGAATTTCTCTTCAAACTTCTTAATTTCATCTGGCTTCAAGAAGTAACAATTCCAAGACTTGAATTCTTCCTTTACCTTATTGTAAATATCTTCATCTACTACAACAGAGTTTTCAGAAGAACAAATCATTCCATTATCAAAAGTCTTAGATAAAACAATATCATATACAGACTCCGGAATATTTGCAGTCTTTTCAATATATGATGGACCATTACCAGGACCCACACCAATAGCAGGTTTTCCTGATGAATAAGCAGCCTTAACCATTCCAGGACCACCAGTAGCCAAAATAGTTTGAACGTTTGGATGGTTCATTAACGTACTAGTTGCTTCAAGGCTAGGATATTCAATCCATTGAATAGCATCCTTAGGAGCACCGGCTTTAATTGCGGCTTCACGAATAATTTCACCAGTTTTAACACAACTCTTTTGTGCTTGTGGGTGAAAACCAAAAATAATAGCATTTCTAGTCTTTAATGCAAGCATAGCCTTAAAAATTACAGTTGAAGTTGGGTTAGTAACAGGTGTTACACCAGCTATAACACCCTTTGGTTCTGCAATTTTAATTAATTGCTTTTCTTTATCTTCTTCAATCACGCCAACCGTTTTTTCATGACGAAGACTGTTCCAAATATTTTCGCTAGCAAACATATTTTTTATAGTCTTATCTTCCACTACTCCACGGCCAGTTTCTTCAACTGCCATCTTAGCTAACAAATAACTGTTTTGTTCACCAGCACTTGCAATAGCCTCACAAATTTTATCAACTTGTTCTTGATTAAAATTAGCCATTTCATCCAAGGCATTATGTGCCTTTTCAACATAGCTATCAATCATTTTATTTACATCGATTGCTTTATTTTCTTTTTCAGCCTTTTTATCTTGCACCATCTATTGGGCCTCCTACTCGGAAATCTAGGCATTTTTTATGAACAATCACAGTATAGCGCCTCTCTTGAACGTTTGTAAATGACTTTGTGCACTTTTTTACAAATTCACAATATGATTAAAAGTAAGAAATAACTATTTTCAGTAATGTTAACGATTTCATTTTTACTAATATTGAAAAATATTTCACAACTAATTTCTTAACTCAAATCCTATAAAAAATATTAAAAACTATACAATTTAGCAGTTATCATAGATTTTTATGTTAAAATTTTAATAAACTATGAAAGGAGTTTTATATTTTAATGTCAAAAAATAGCTCAGAATCATCTGAGGTTAAAACTATGAAACGTAGTTTAACGAATGCCCATATTCAACTAATTGCGTTGGGAGGGACAATTGGAACTGGGCTTTTTCTAGGTGTCGGCAACAGTATTGAATTAGCAGGTCCTGCTGTAATTTTTATTTACTGTCTAGTAGGTTTTTTTCTCTTTCTTTTAATGAGAGCATTAGGAGAATTGATACTCTCGGATATTAATAAAAATACTTATATTGATTTTATTAGCGAGTATCTTGGAAAAAGTATTGGAACTACAACTGGATATTTATATTGGTTCAGTTGGCTGACATTGGCCATGGCAGAAATTACTGCTTTAGGAATTTATTTTCAGTATTGGTGGCCACACCTACAAAGTTGGATTCCGGGATTAATTACTTTATTGGTTTTACTAGCAATTAATCTTATCTCAGCCCGTGTTTTTGGAAATCTCGAATTTAGTTTTGCAATTATAAAAATTGTTACTATCATTGCATTCGTTATTCTTGTGTTCTATCTCTTGATTACAAATGGAACAACCAAGTACGGTCATGTAAGTTGGCAAAATATGGTAGTCGATGGAGGTATGTTTGCAAAGGGACCAAAAGGTTTCTTATTAGGATTTCAAATGGTAATTTTTAGTTTCATTGGTGTTGAATTGATTGGATTAACTGCGGCTGAAGCTAAAGAACCTAAAAAAACTATTACTCGTGCAATCGATCAATTACCAGTTAGAATTATTTTATTCTATGTTCTAGCAATTCTTAGTATTTTATTGGCTATACCTTGGGATAAAGTTTCAACATCCAGTTCACCATTTGTTCAAGCATTAGGTGCAACCGGAATTAAAAATGCAGGTTCCATTATTAATTTCGTGGTAATAAGTGCTGCTATTTCATCAACTAATAGTTTTATCTATAGCGCTGGCCGCTTATTATTTTCAATAAACTATAAGAGTAAGAATAAGATAAGTAAGCATTTAGGGAAATTAAACCATCGTCAATTACCTAAAAACGCTTTAATATTTTCAACAATTTTAATTGCATTAGCTCCATTATTAAATTTCTTTTTAAAAGACGCTTTCACATTCATTTCTGCAACAGCAACAAGTATGTTCTTAGTAATTTGGTCGATAATGATTATTACCCATATGACATATAGAAAGAAAACGCCTAAACTGGAGCTCTCTTCATTTAAAATGCCACTTTATCCTTTATCTGATCTAGCAGTATTGCTTTTCTTTATTTCGATGATTATTGTATTACTAATTTTTCCAAATTACCGTATTCCAATGATAAGTGCAGGGATCATCTTTATAATCTTAGTTTGCATTACGCATTTTATACAAAAAAAGGGCTGTTTGTCAAATCCTGTTGATGAATAGTTTTGAAAAAGAATCAAGCAACTA
>NZ_AYZG01000019.1 GCF_001436695.1 Lactobacillus taiwanensis DSM 21401 | reverse complement strand
AATCCTGTCGATAGAATATCATAGATATCCATCAACAGGATTTATTATAGAGCCTATTAAAAATGCTCCGCTTTAGCGGAGCATTTTTTCTCATTTTAATTAAAGATATAGAGTAAATATTTCTTTTCTTGATCTGAAGCAAAAAATAAAAGTCAAATTTAATTTTTCAATCATCAAATGTTTCTAAAGATTAAAGATTTCTGATATTATAGATATGAGAAAAAAGTGGAGATTTTTTAATGTTGTTTAGACCTCGTTATACAATAGATACTATCTATAATTTAGATCCAAAGCAGTTGAAAAAGATGGGAATTAAGGCCGTTTTTAGTGATTTAGACAATACGTTATTAGCTTGGAATAAGTCTGATACTGCAGTTGAAATGGATCAACTTAATCAGCGTTTAGCTAAATATGGGATTCAGTTAGTTGTTATCTCGAATAATAATTCTGAACGTATTGGAAAAGTTTTGAATCCATATCATATTTCTTTTATTGCAAAGGCTAGAAAGCCTCTTCCCATTGGTATCAATAAGGAATTGAAAGAATTAAATTTAAAAAAAGATCAGGTTTTAATGGTAGGAGACCAGTTGATTACAGATATCCAAGCTGGAAATTTGGCTGGAGTAGCTACGGTACTAGTTAAACCATTAGTTGAAACTGATAAATGGAATACAAGAATTAATCGTTTCTTTGAAAAATTTATTTTTTTCTTTTTGAATTTAAAAAAGCCAATAGTTTTTAAGGAGAAATTAGAATGAGTGAAGAATTACGTTGTATTGGTTGTGGAAGTGTATTGCAAGATCAAGATCCTAAAAAGTCGGGTTATTTGCCATCTTCTGCCTTAAAGAAAGCCTTAGAAAGTGATGATAATGAAGTATATTGTCAACGTTGTTTTAGGTTAAGGCATTATAATGAAATTATGCCAGTAGAAGAGAATAATGATGACTTTCTAGCTTTGCTTAATTCAATTAGTCAAAAAAAGGCTTTGGTGGTTAATGTAGTTGACCTATTTGATTTTAGTAACTCATTAATTTCATCAATTAAACGTTTTATTGGTGGAAATGAATATATTTTGGTAGGAAATAAAGTAGATTTATTTCCTAAAAATTCAAAAGAATCAAAAATCAAAGACTGGATGCGCCAAGAAGCTAATCGAAACGGTTTGAAGCCAGAAAAGATCTTTTTGGTTTCAGCTGCTAAGAAGAAAAATTTGGAAGACTTAATGGCTTTTTTGGCTAAGAAGGGTGAAAAGAAAGATATTTATTTTGTTGGGACGACCAATGTAGGTAAATCAACTTTAATTAATGCCATCATTAATATGAACAGTGATTTAAAGGATGTAATTACTACTTCTAAGTTTCCTGGGACAACTTTAGATGAAATTAAGATTCCACTTTCTAATGGGCACTATTTGATTGATACACCCGGAATTTTGAATGCTAACCAATTAGCCAGTCATTTAAGTGGAAAAGAGCTTGAAGTGGTTGAACCAAAAAAGCCACTAAAGCCCGCAACTTATCAGCTTTTACCAGGACAAACAATTTTCTTAGCTGGTTTAGGACGCTTTGATTATGTTGATGGACCTTCAGCTGGTTTTACTATTTATGTGGCTCGAGATCTTTATGTTCATAGAACGAAAACGGAGAATGCAGATACTTTTTATGAAAAACATAAAGATGATTTGCTTCTTCCGCCAAGAAAAGAAGATAATTTAGGACCTTTGAAGGGCCAAACTTTTTCACCAAAAGAAAAAAGCGATATTTTATTTGGAGGCGTAGGTTTTATTACAACGCCCGCTGACGTTGTCGTTAAGGCTTATACTCCAGAAGGAATTGGTTTAGGGATTAGAAGAGCGTTAATATAATGCAGTGTGTTGTAAAAGAAAAGTCGGAAGTAAAATTTGAACCAGCAACAAGTTCTGCTCAGCAAATTGGAATTATGGGTGGAACTTTTAATCCAATTCATATAGCTCATTTAGTTATGGCAGAACAGGTTAGAAAGCAGCTTCATTTAGATGAAATATGGTTTATCCCAAATAATACGCCACCTCATAAGCAATTAGCGGGGAATGTGAGTGTAAAAGATCGTTGTGCTATGCTCGAATTAGCTACGCATGATAATCCCTATTTCCATGTTAAATTATTTGAAATTATGCGAGGCGGTACGTCGTATACAGTTGATACGTTACGCTATTTGAAAAAGAGGGCGCCACGTAATCAGTACTATTTGATTATGGGCAGCGATGAAGTAAATGATTTTGAAAATTGGCGTGAGCCTGAAACAATCGCTTTGTTGTCTACCTTAGTTGGGGTTAGAAGGCCAAACTATCCGCAAAATCCAAGGTTTCCAATGATTTGGGTTGATGCACCTAATTTAGATATTTCATCTTCTTTAATTCGTCAAAACATAACTACTGGCAATTCTATTCGCTACCTAGTACCCGAAAGTGTACGATTATATATTGAATCAAGAGGCTTATATCGTGAATGAAATTAATTTTGTTAATACTTATTCCTCGTTAACTTCTGACGAAATTATTGCTAAAGAAAAAAGCAACATGGATGAAAAGAGATTTAAACACTGTATTGGCGTAAGTCAGACTAGCCGTAAGTTAGCTAAGCTTAATAATTATGATCCCGATAAGGCAGCCTTGGCTGGCTTCATCCATGATTATGCCAAACAAGTAGCGCCAGAACGGTTTATTAAGGTAATTAAAGAACAAAATTTTGATCCAGATCTGCTTAACTATAATCGTGCTATTTGGCATGGAATTGTTGGAGCATATTTTATTGAAAAAGAATTAAAGATAACTGATCCAGAAATTTTGATGGCTATCAGACGTCATACAACTGCTGATGTTGAAATGACTACATTAGATAAAATAGTTTTTGTAGCGGATTTTATTGAGCCGGGCCGTGATTTTTCTGGTGTAGAAGAGGCGCGTAAGATAGCTTATGCCAATTTAGATGATGGAGTAGGTTTTGAATTAGCGCATACGCTTGACTTTTTAATAACTAATAGAAAAAAGATTTATCCTAAAACTTTTGCTGCATATAATAAATGGTCTGTAAAGGATTAGGATTTGAAAGGAAAAATAAATGGAAAGTAAGAAATTATTAGACTTAACTGTAGAAGCAATTGATGAAAGACATGGTGAAGATACTGAAGCATATGATATGCAAGGAATTAGTATTTTAGCTGATTATTATGTGGTAACAACTGCTGGTTCCAATCGTCAACTTCATGCAATTGTGAACAGCATTATTGATAAGATTCATGAACATGGAAAAGAAGATTATCGAATTGAAGGGACTCGTGACTCTAACTGGCTTTTAGTAGATATGGGCGACGTAATTGTAAATGTATTTACTGAAGACGCAAGAGACTTTTACGGTTTAGAAAAATTATGGAGCAATGGTAAGAAATTAGAGTTAAATTTAGAGTAAAGGTAAAAGTATGAGTGTAATTGGCATTGTAGCCGAGTATAATCCTTTTCATAGCGGGCATGAATTTTTGCTAAATCAGGCTCGTTTAGTTGCTGAAAACGATCCGATTATTGTTATAATGTCAGGTAATTATGTTCAACGTGGACAGATGGCAATTATGGATAAGTGGCAAAGAGCTAAGGCTGCTTTGAATTCAGGTGCTGATTTAGTATTTGAACTTCCTTTTTCTTTTGCAGTTCAACCAGCTGATATTTTTGCTAATGGTAGTATTAAGATGTTAAGCGATTTAGGGGCATCAGAATTATTTTTTGGAGTAGAGGATGCTAATTTAAACTTTTCATATTTAGGACAAAAAATAAGTCAAATTCCTAAAAGTCGACTAGATTTTAGTGATTATACTCAAACTTATGCTACTCAGTATAACGAAATGATTGCTAGAGAAATTGGTCATGAAGTAAACCAACCTAATATGATGTTAGCTGTTGCTTATGCAGTAGCTAGTGAGCAATTGGAGCATCCGCTTCATCTACACCCTGTGACTAGATTGGGTAGTGGACATGATGATCCGCTTCTGCAGGATAAAATTATTTCGTCAGCTACAGCAATTAGAAATTATTGTTTGCATCATCCTGATAACTTAACAGAATTAAAAAAATATCTACCTAAAGGTGAATTAATAGCTTTAGAAAAACAAAAAGTTTATCCAAATTGGAATCTGTTATTTAAATTTTTAAAATATCGAATTGAGAGTGCAAGTGTAGAAAACTTACGATTAATTTATCAAATGAGTGAAGGACTAGAATATAAAATGAAGGAAGAAATCCATACGGCAGAAGATTTCACTTCATTTCTGCGTCAAATAAAGTCTAAACGCTATACATATGCTCGATTAAGACGACTTTGCCTTTATACGCTTTTAAATGTAACAGCAGATGAAATGCAGGCTTCGTATCAAGATACTTCCACTTTGCTGCTTGGATATAATAACCGGGGCAGAAATTATCTAAAAAAAATTCGAAAAGATGTTGAACTTCCTATTATATCTAAAGTGGATAAGAGAAATGCAACTACTGGAACGTTAGGGTTACAGGTTAAAGTAGATAGACTTTTTGAACAAATTATGGGTAAAGATCAAAACTTTGGTCGGAGACCAATCGAGGTAAAATAATGTTAAATTTTTCATATTCACAAATAAAAAATAGTCGTAATCCATTAACGCATGTTGATGAAGATGTTGAACTAAGTAAAGAATTTTTTGATAGAAGTAAAGAATTACTTATAGATGCAAAAAATGTTCACGTAAGTGGAGACTTCTTCTATGATGAACCATTTGTAACTGGAAACTTTACAGTAGAAGCAGATGTTGTAGCACCGTCTACTCGTAGTCTAAAGCCAGTAGAATTACATCAAAAATTTAATTTTACTGAAAACTACAGTGAAGTAGAACCTACTCAGGAGCAGCTTGATGAAGAAGATACAATTGTAACTGTTAAAGATGATGTGATTGATCTTCAAAAAGCTGTTGAAGATAACTTGCTGTTGAGCTTGCCATCAGTGATTCTTACTCCTGAAGAAGAATCTGAAGGTGATTTTCCTGAAGGAAAGGGCTGGAAAGTTGTTTCTCAAGAAGATTATCAAAAAGAACAATCTAATAAGGAAAATCCTGCTTTTGCTAAATTAAAAGATTTATTTAATGATGATAAAAAGAATGAATAATCTCTTGCATTAATGTATCTTTAAATTTAATATTAATTTATTAATAAAATTTTTAACCAAATTAGATAGTAGTGGAGAAAATAATGAGTAAAATTCTGATTATTGAAGATGAAAAAAATCTTGCCCGTTTTGTAGAACTAGAATTAAAACATGAAAAGTATGAAACTCAAGTTGAAGGAAACGGCCGGAAAGGATTGGATTTAGCTTTAAACGAAGACTTTGACGCAATTCTACTTGATTTGATGTTGCCAGACTTGAACGGGTTAGAAATTGCTCGTCGTGTTCGTCAAGAAAAGACTACTCCAATCATTATGATGACTGCTAGAGATTCTGTAATTGATCGTGTTTCTGGCTTAGATCACGGTGCTGATGATTATATTGTTAAGCCTTTTGCAATTGAAGAATTATTGGCTCGTTTACGTGCCGTTTTAAGAAGAGTACAAATTGAAAAGAGAGCTATGGGGGACACTATGGGTGTCCAAAAAGTTGTTCACTTTAATGATTTAACTATTGAAACTGCTAATCGAATTGTTCATCGTGGTGACAGTACAGTTGATTTAACTAAACGTGAATATAACTTGTTAATGACATTAATTGAAAACAAAAATAATGTTGTTACGAGAGAACAACTTTTGAATAAGATTTGGGGCCCCGAATCTAAGATTGAGACTAACGTTGTCGAAGTTTATGTGCGTTATTTACGTAATAAAATCGATGTACCAGGTCGTCCATCATACATCAAGACTGTTCGTGGTACCGGTTATATGGTGAGAACGGATGAAAATGATGAAGCACGCGAAGAAACAAAATAAGTCAACCAAAGAGACCCTCAAGTCCTCGCTAACTTTTAAGTGGGTGAGTTTAGTAGCAGCGACAATTACGGTCTCTTTTGTTATATTTTCAATTGCAATTTATTCTTTAGTTAAGCAACAAATAGTATCACAGGAAAGAAATCTGACTGAAAGTGTTGCTACTACCTTTCAGAGAAGATTAGTTGAAATTCCAACAAGTTTGCAGATTTCAAATGTTGTTCCTCAACTTTCACCTAATACTAATCGAATTTTAGAAGGACAAACGCCAATTACTTCAAATGATGGTGGGAATGTCTTTAATGACGATATTTTAGCAACTTTATCTAATCGTGATACGAGTATTACGATTTATAATCCTGAGGGGGATGTTGTCTTTAGTAATGGTAATGTTCCTGATAATGGGATGCCTAACTTTAGTAAAACAGAAAATCATGTTTTAAAAATCGTTACAACTCGTGGAAAAATCCATATGAAAATTTATCAGAAAATTTATTCTGATAAAACACATCGTCTAACGGGTTATTTAGTAGTTGATAATTCAATGGACCAGCAGAATCATGTTTTAAAGTCGATTCGAACTTGGATGATAAGTCTATCAATTATTGCAATTGTGATCTTTATTGGCTTGTCTTACTTGATTGTTAATAGTGTCGTACGACCAATTAAGAAAATGTCACAAATTTCTCACGATATCAATAAAGATCCAACAGATAAGCGAAGAGTACCTGATTTGCATCGAAATGATGAATTAGGAGAATTGGCGACTTCTTTTAATGAAATGCTTGATCGAATGCAAGCCTATATGCAACAGCAGAAACAGTTTGTTGGGGATGTTTCTCATGAATTACGTACGCCTGTAGCTGTAATTGAAGGACACTTAAATTTGCTTGAGCGCTGGGGAAAAGATGATCCTCAAGTACTTGAAGAGTCAATTCAAGCATCTCTTCAAGAAAGCAAGAGAATGAAACACTTAATCCAGGAAATGCTTGATTTAACTAGAGCTGAGCAGGTTGATTTACAATATCCTGATAAAACAACGGATGTCAATGAAGTTCTTAATCGAACAGTAAATGATATGAGAATGATTCATCAGGACTTTACTATTACATATGATGATGCTGATTTGAAACCTGATACAATTGTCAAAATTTACCGTAATCATTTGGAGCAAATTTTAATTATTTTAATTGACAACGCAATTAAGTATTCTAATGATCGTAAAGAAATTATAGTCGATGCAGCAACTGAAGAAGATAAAGTTAAAATTTCTGTTCAAGATTTTGGTGAAGGAATTGCACCTGAAGAACAAGATAAGATTTTTAATCGCTTTTATCGTGTGGATAAGGCTAGAACTCGTGAAAAGGGTGGCAATGGTTTAGGTTTAGCGATTGCTCAGAAATTGGTAGAGAGCTATCATGGAAAAATTAGTGTAAGTTCTACACTTGGCTCAGGTAGCAAATTTATGATTGAATTTCCACTGTTAAAGTCTGATTTAGTTAAATAATTAAAAGGGAATCCGTTTAGGATTCCCTTTTTGTCGTGTTATCTATAGTTATTAATCTTTATCAGAGTTATTGGGACGTTTTTGCTTGCCTGCATTACGTGCTCTTAAATCTTGGTGAAGGTTTTTTGTATCTTCAGTAGTAGTTGATGATGAAGAACTTGTATTAAGAATATTATCGATCGTTTCTTGTGTAACTACAACCTTTAATGGCCGATCATTTAATTCTTTAGCAACATCTTTTTTAACTTTTGGCATAATAATAAAAGTAGTAATTAACTGTTGCAAAATCGCAATAAAACCACCTACTAAGAAGTAAAGAGCTAGGGCACCGGGAGCGGAAATACTAATGAAGAAAGTCATTGCAGGACTTAAAATTAATGTCATCTGCATTGCCTTCTTTTGTTCTTCAGGTATTCCGACCATTGAAAGATATCCTTGAATTATATAAAGCAAGGTTGCAATAACAGTCAAAATAATCGATCGTTGTCCAAGTGAAATTCCAAAGAAGCTTGAGGCTGCCAATTCTTTAGAATAAGCTACCGCTTGATAAATTCCCATCATAATTGGAAGCTGGATAAGCAGTGGTAGGCATCCCATACCACCCATCATGGACATGTTATTTTCTTTGTATACTCGCATTTGAAGTTGACTGATTTGCATTTGTTGAGGTTGAGTTAGCCCCGGCTTTTTAAGTGCTTCTTGAATTAACTTCATTTGCGGTTGCAACTTTTGAGTTTTTTCTTGTTGCGTAGTCATCTTACGTTGAGATGACAAACGAAGAGGCATAACGATTAATTGGACAACAAAAGTAATAATAATAATTGCCCAACCCGCTCCATTAGTACCACCAATTTGATGCTCAACAGCAAGCATGATATTTTGAATTGGCTTACCAAATAGGCTGAAAACCCATGCATATGGTCCACTAGTAGGTGCTTGGTAGATGCTTTGTCCATTATTGGCACAACCACTTAGAATTAATGCAAGAGTTCCTAGCATGGCAAATAGACTAAAATATTTAGTTTTCGATTTCATTAACTATAACCTTTCCTACTTTATTGTTACTGCAATAAAGTTTACTAGTTATTTGTTAAAGTATCAATAAACCACACTAAAGCGAGTGAATTTTTCTGCGTCTAAAATTGTATCTATATCAACATGGTCGACATGACTAGCAACTGAAGGCGATGCTTTAATTTTTTTGATAAAATGTTCTAAAGGGAGTTCATCACCTTGGGCGACAATTGAGACTGATCCATCGGGATTGTTTTTAACGGTTCCAGTAATACCCAATTCTTGGGCAATCATTTGTGTAGTCCATCTAAAACCAACACCTTGTACAAGTCCTGTAACTCTCATTTTGACAGTTTTCATTATTATTCGCTCTTTTCTGTTTATTCTAATTTAAATTTTAACATGTTAATTTTGAGTCAAGTAATTTAAAATATTAGAATTAGAAGGAAGTATAAATTTATGATAGAAATTAATTCAGCAAGCAATCCTACAATTAAAAGTATTAGAAAACTTGAACAAAAAAAATATCGCAAAAAGACCCAAACATATTTAATTGAGGGCTTTCACTTGGTTGAAGAAGCCTTAAAAAATCATGAAAATTATTTATATATTTTAGGTACTCAAGCAGCTTTAAACAAACTTACTCCTAATTATCAATTAAAGGATAATAAAGTAATTCAAATTACTGATGCTATTGCAGAGCACTTAAGTAGTACCAAAAATAGTCAAGATATTTTTATGGTGTTGCCAATCAATCAGCCTAAATCTTTTAGTTTTGAATATGGAAAATGGGTAGTTTTAGATAATTTAACTGATCCAGGAAATGTTGGTACCATTATTCGTACCGCTGATGCAGCTGGTTTTGATGGTGTTGTCTTATCTGAGGAAAGCGTTGACTTATATAATCCAAAAGTTCAACGTAGTATGCAAGGAAGCCAATTTCATATTCAAATTATTCAAAATCTAGTCTTAGAATCCATTAGTAGTTTTAAAGAAAATGGAATTCCTATTTACGTAAGTATTTTAGATAAGACCGCTAAGTCTTTGAATAATTGCGTTCCAGTTCCTCAATTAGCTTTAGTAATTGGAAATGAAGCACATGGAGCTAGTCCAGAAGTAATTAATACAGCAGACAAGAAGATTTATATTCCAATTAAAGGAAAGGCAGAATCCTTGAATGCAGCGGTAGCAGCAGGTATAATGATTTATCATTTTTCATAAGCGAATAGCTTGTTTTTAGTAAGTAATATTACTATAATTTTAGTATAGATGATTGAAAAATTTTAATTTTTTAGGAGGAATATGTATGTCCCAAGAAATTGAAAGCAAACCTAAAATGACTGACTGTCCAGATCCAGAAGATTATTCACTGTGTTCGCATTTTATTGATGCTTTTGCAATTATTGGTAAAAAATGGAATGGGTTAATTATTAGTTCGTTATGTGATACTAATGCAATGCGATTTAAAGATCTAGCTCGTTGCATTAGTAAGTGCTCTGATCGAGTTTTAGTTGAGCGATTAAAAGAACTGGAAAAAGAGGGCATCGTTAATCGTACTGTAGATCAAAAGAGTGGTATTATTAGCTATACTTTGACTCAAAAGGGTGCAGATTTACAGCCTGTTTTTGATCAGGTTCACAATTGGGCTGATAAGTGGGCCTAAGAATAATTGCAAAGTTTAATAAAAAGTTTTAAGATACTATTATACTAAATGCGATGATTAAGATTAGTAGTGTGGATATCTTTTTAGAGAGAGTTTTATTGGTGAAAGAAACTTAGGATAGAAGCATGAATTTCATCTTAGGAGCAGAATCTAATCAATTCCGGTATTTCACCGTTACAAGAAAAGAGTGTGAATACGCACTTTATTTGTGCTAGTTCAAACTAGGGTGGTACCGCGAAGCTTCGTCCCTTTTGGGACGGAGCTTTTTTTGTTGGAAAGGAAAATGAGATGGACTTATTCGATAGAATAAATAAGTTAAAAGAAGAAGGTTTAGATCAAATTAAGCAAGCTGAAAACCAAAAAATGCTTGATAAGATCAGAGTTGAATTAATGGGGCGTAAGGGTGAATTAACTGAAATCCTACACTCAATGAAAGATATTGCACCAGAAAATAGACCCAAGGTTGGTCAAGAAGTAAATCAAGTTCGTGATATTCTTCAAAAGCAATTGGATGAAGCAAAAGATCATTTCTTACAAGCAGTAATTGCTAAGAAACTTGAAGAAGAAAAAATTGATGTGACTTTGCCTGGTCGTGAAGGACATTTAGGTTCAAAGCATCCAATCAATATTATTTTAGACGACTTAGAAAGCTACTTCATTGGAATGGGTTATGAAGTAGTACAAGGTCCAGAGATTGAAACTGATCATTACTGTTTTGAAATGATGAATTTACCTAAGGATCACCCAGCTCGTGATATGCAAGCAACTTTCTATATTGATGAAGAAGATCTGCTTAGAACTCAAACTTCAGGAGATCAAGCTAGGGTTTTAGAAAAGCATGATTTTTCTAAGGGGCCATTAAAGATGGTGGGTCCTGGTAAGGTATACCGTAGAGACGATGATGATGCAACTCACTCTCACCAATTCCAACAAATGGAAGGTTTAGTAGTTGATAAAAATGTTACTATGTCAGACCTTAAGGGAACTTTAGAGATGATTGCTAAGCACGTGTTTGGTCAAGATCGTAAGACTCGCCTTCGTCCATCTTACTTTCCATTTACTGAACCATCTGTTGAAATGGATGTTTCGTGTTTCAACTGTAATGGTAAGGGATGTCCAATTTGTAAGTATACTGGTTGGATTGAAGTATTGGGAGCAGGAATGGTTCACCCTAATGTTTTAGAAAATGCAGGTGTTGATTCAACAGTTTACGGTGGCTTTGCCTTTGGTTTAGGTTTAGACCGTTTTGCTATTTTGAAGTATGGCATTTCTGATATTCGTGATTTCTACACTAATGATGTTCGTTTCTTAGAACAATTCCGTAAGGAGGAAAATTAATGCTCGTTTCATATAACTGGTTAAAAGACTTTCTTAATTTAAGTGAAGATCCTAAAGATTTAGGAGAAAAAATTACTAGAACTGGTGTAGAAATTGCATCAGTAGTTCATCCAGCAGAAGGTTTGAAAAAATTAGTAGTTGGACATGTTATTGAATGTGAAGATATTGAAGGAACTCACTTGCATAAATGCCAAGTTGATGTCGGTGAAGATGAACCAATTCAAATCGTTTGTGGAGCACCTAATGTTGCCGCTGGTGAAGATGTAATTGTTGCTTTGCATGGTGCGCGTATTGCAGGCAATGAAAAGATTAAGCGTGGAAAAATTCGCGGCATTAAATCAAATGGAATGATTTGTGGTCTTCAAGAAATTGGCTTTGCTGACAAAGTTGTCCCACCAAAATATGCTGATGGAATTTTTGTTTTTCCTAAAGATTCTGATGTAAAACCTGGTGAAGATGTTTATGAAGCACTTGGTATGAATGATTACATTTTAGATTTTGATATTACTCCAAACCGTGCTGATACATTATCAATGGAAGGTGCAGCTTACGAAGTTGGTGCAATTGTTGATGAAAAAACTAAAGTTGAACCAGTGGTTCTTAAAGCTGATGGTCCCGACTGGACTGATGAATTAGATGTTAAAGTTGATGAAAAATTAGCACCTAAATTCTATTTAAGAAAAGTATCTAATGTAAAAATTGGTGAAAGTCCATTATGGATGCAAAGACGTCTGTGGAATGCAGGAATTCGGCCAATTAATAATGTTGTTGATGTAACTAACTACGTTATGCTTTTAACTGGTCAGCCACTACATGCATATGATGCGCGTACATTTAAGGATGGTAAGTTAGAAGTTAGAAAAGCTAATAAAGGTGAAAAACTTACTTTATTAAATGATAAAGAAGTTGAATTAGATCCAAACGATATTATTATTACTGATGGTGAAAAACCGGTAATGATGGCTGGAGTAATGGGCGGAAAGAATTCAGAAGTAGAAGATAGTACTACAGATGTGATTTTAGAATCTGCTATTTTTGACGGAACTAGCGTTAGACAATCAGCATTACGCCATGCTAATAGAACTGAAGCATCTAGTCGTTTTGAGAAGGGTGTTAATTGGGATAATACTCAAAAAGCTTTAGATATGGCAGCCTTATTATTACGTAATGATGCAGCTGCTACAGTTAACGAAGGCGAAATTAAAGCAACTGATGTTCAAAGAAATCCTTCAGTGGTTAAAACCACAGTTTCTTACATTAATAAGGTGTTAGGAACAGAATTGACCAGAGTTGAAATGAAAAAGATTTTTGATCGTCTAGGCTTTACCGCTGGTGGATCTGAAGACGAATTAATTGTTACTGTCCCTAATAGAAGATGGGATATTTCTATTCCAGCTGACTTAGTGGAAGAAGTTGGTAGAATTTATGGTTATGATAACTTGAAGTCTACTCAGCCTCTTTTAGCCGAAACTCATGGCGGTTATTCAGAAAAAGAAACAGCAATGCGCAGAATCAAGGATATTGTGCAAGGACAAGGATTAATGGAAGCAATTTCTTATTCATTAACCTCTCCAGAAAAAGCAATTTCCTTTACTAAGGATCCAAAGTCAGTTGTAGAAGTGCAATGGCCATTAAATTCAAGTCGTTCAACTATGCGAGAAAACTTAATAACTGGTTTAGTTGACGCGGCAAGCTACAACATGGCACGTAAACAAAAGGAATTAGCCTTATTCGAGCAAGGCCGAGTTTATGATCATGAAAACAATAGTTTTAATGAACATGAACATTTAGCTGCTCTTTATTCGGGTCATACTTTATCAGCTAATTGGCAACATTTAGATCAAAAGATTGATTTTTACTTTGTAAAAGGTCAATTGACTAACTTATTCAGAGCTCTTGGCATAAAAGATGCAGATGTAGAGTATCGTGCAGAAGTTATTGGCGGTATGCACCCAACTAGAACTGCTGGTATTTACATTAAAGATCAATATGTCGGTTTGATCGGGATGTTGGCTCATACTGTAACTACTCTTGATAAAGCTTTACGCGGTAGCGAGATTTATGTTTATGAAATTGATTTAGATCTTATTACTTCAATGCTTGATAAGGGAATGAAAGCTAAAGCCGCACCTAAGTTCCCAGCAATTGAGCGTGATTTATCATTATTAGTACCAAATGCAATAACTAATGCCAAAATTGAAGCTCAAATTAAATTAAATGGTGGAAAATATCTTCATGATATTCGAGTAATTGATGTTTACTCAGGTAGTCAAATTGAATCGGGACATAAGTCAATTTCCTATTCATTAACTTTCTTGAATGAGAAAGATACTTTGACTGATGAAGTAGTAGCTAAAGCAATGGAAAAAGTTGAGGCAGCTCTGAAAGAAAGTCTAAAGATTAAAGTTCGTTAATTCTTTTTAAGAAAGCTTTGCTATAATTGTCTTAGATTTTTGTGATTTTCGGAGGAAGAGCATTTGCTGAATCAAGACAAAAAGAAGAATCATGAGTTAGAAGAAGAAGCATCTAAAAAGATTACGCGTTGGATTCTTAGCGGAGTTGGAGCTATTTTAGTTTTAGTTATTCTAATCGGGGGATGCTATGTAGGTTATGCACTTCAACCTGTTAATCGCCATGATGAAGATGTAGTTAGTGTCCATATTCCTGAAGGTGCAACTAATAGTCAAATTGCTCAGATTTTACAAGATAAAAAAATTATTAGAAATGCAACAGTTTTTAATTTTTGGCTGAAGAGTCATAGTGCGACTAATTTTCAGGCAGGTAATTTTTATCTGTCGCCTTCAATGCATAATAAGGAAATTGTTAGTCAATTGCAGGGCGGTGGCGGACGACCAATTGTTGGTCATGTTTTGATCAAAGAAGGTCAAACTATTGATAGTATCGCTACTACAGTTGGTAAAAATACAAAGTATAGTCGTCAAGATTTCTTGAAGTTGATGAAAGATCAAGACTTCATGAAGAGCTTAGAGAAACAATATCCAAAACTTTTAACTAGTTCAATGAATAGTAAGGGTGTTCGTTATCACTTAGAAGGCTATCTCTTCCCAGCTAAGTATGATGTTTATCAAGGAGCGTCTTTAAAGGAATTAGTTAACCAAATGGTTGATAAAACTAATCAGGTTTTGCAACCATACTATGGTTCTATCAAAAAGAAACATTTGACGGTTCAGGAAGTGTTAACTTTAGCTTCCTTAGTAGAGCGTGAAGGTGTTAAATCTAAAGACAGAAGAATGATTGCTGGAGTATTCTTTAACCGACTTAAGGCAAATATGCCACTGCAATCTGATATTTCAGTTATGTATGCGCTGAATAAGCATAAGCACTCTTTGTCATTAAAGGATATTAAAGTTAAGTCTCCATATAACTTATATGTTCACAAGGGATATGGTCCTGGACCGTTTAATAATCCAAGTTTAGATTCAATTAGTGCTGTCTTGAACCCAATTAAGTCTAACTATCTCTACTTTGTTGCAAATCTTAAGACTGGTAAAGTTTACTACAATGAAAATTACGATGAACATTTGAAGCGTAATAGTAGTTTAGGTCAGTAAAAATGGTTGACTTTTTTAGATAGAAAACATAAGCTGTTTGGTGCAAAGAAAAATAGGTATAGGTAAGGAGAATTTTTTAATATGGCAGAAAAAGTTTATCCAATGACTGCTGAAGGTAAGGAAAAGCTTCAGAAGGAATTAAAAAATTTAAAGTTAGTAAAGCGTCCAGAAGTTATTGAAAGAATTAAGGTTGCTAGATCTTTTGGTGACTTATCAGAAAACTCAGAATACGATGCTGCAAAAGATGAACAAAGTGCTGTAGAACAACGTATTGTTCAAATTGAACAAATGCTTAAGTATGCACAAGTTGTTGATGCAGATAGTGTTGATCCAAATGAAGTTTCTATTGGTAAAACTGTTACTTATACAGAAGTAGGTACTGATGATCCAGAAACTTATACCATTGTTGGTTCTGATGAATCCGATCCACTTAATGGTAAGATTTCTAATGATTCACCAATTGCCCAAGCTTTACTTGGCAAGAAGAAAGGTGAAAAAGTAACTATTAATACTCCTGGTGGAACATTTGATGTTACTATCAATGAAGTTAAAACATTGAATTAATATTTAATAATTTTATTAAAAAAGGATTAGTTGTCATAATGGCAGTTAATCCTTTTTTGGTCTAAAGACGAGTATGAAATTGAGTGACATAATTGAAATTAAAATTCCAATTATAAAAGTAATTGGAATATAAATTAAAGTAATATGGTGATACCCCTTTTTTAATTGAGCACTTAAAAATGTGTGAGCAAATTTTTGTTTTTTAAGTACTTTACCATTATCTAAGAGTAACCAGTTACTTGAATAGGGAATAGTAGAATTTAAAATTTGTTTATTTTTGGCCTTGTAATCAATAGTTAGGGTGATTGGACTTGTTTGCTGAGTTACAGGCTGCCGTTTATTGAATTGGTGAATAATTTTATTAAAATTTGATTGTCTAAATTGAAGAACACGCACACCATTCAAATTGATATTTTTATTATTTAAATAAAAAATAATTTTAATTGATGTGTTGGCTGAGTAATAACCGATATTTAGCAGTTTAGTTGAAATTCCTAGATCTTGATTATTAAGTGAATGACCATTAACAACGACTGACGTTGTTTTTTCATCTAGATTTGAAGGAAGCTCTAGATAATAAGGCCCTTTTTGAAATGAAGATATATTAAAAATAATTGCGGACGTTTGTTTGCCTTTGATTTTTTTATATTCATTAAGATTCTTAGTCGGCTTAACATTTTGTATTTTGGTTGGATTGGTTAGATATAAGCTATTAAATAAATTTGTTTTTTTACCAGTAATATTATCAAATAGAAGATTTTGATTAGTAGCAGGCATACTTGGATAAAACCTAGTTTTTTTATGAGTAGGAGAGACAAAAAGAAGTGGTAATGCAGTTGAATTTTGTCTAATTTGTAATTGTTTAAAGCTTTTAACAACTTTATTTGTAATTAAATCGGGACGATAAAAGGCATTTGTGAAAACAACTTGTTCCTTTTCGGGAAGATTGCGACGATTTTTAATTGGTACAATATTATATTTGACGCCTAGAATACTATCAGATAAGGGAGTTGCATAGTTATTAGTAAAAGAATTATCATTATTTTCCAGTCCTAAATATTCAACTAAGTTAATAATTGATCGATTTGAAATAGAATTGAAGTTACTAATACCATAGTAGTTATTGCTTAGTGGATCATTATCAGATCGAGTAAATGTCTTTTCTGTTCGGTAAGGTCCTGAATCATATTTATGTAAATAATTTATGCTCTCTGAAACATTTTTAGTGAAATTAGAATAGTCATAATTTTTTTGATAAGAAATATTATCTAAACTAGCTAGTAAATTAATGCTTACTTCAAGACCAACTAAACCAAAAAATATTACCGGAATCCACTTGTAATTAAAGAATAGAATGATTAGTAAGCTACATAAAAAGAATAAAATTGTAAGGATGATATTGGTTTGATTTAGAAATTCTTTTTGATGAATATTTAGGAAAAGAAAGATACCAAGACAGATGACTAAAATTACACATGCTAACTTACTGAGAAAGTCAAATTGTTTTGTACGGGCAAGAACTTGCACGCCAAGATAAATAGCATAGAATGAAAAAATAAAGCTAAAGCGAGCTGGATACCAAACAGGATATTGACCTAAATGCCAAAAGAGTACTAATGGATTAAAACTAAAAGAAAAGAATAAAAATATTAAGAGAATAGCTGATGTGATTTTTTCTTTAAGAGATATTTTTTGATTAATAAAGTAGAGTAAGCATAGTAGTGTAAATAAACTCGTTAAAAAGATATTTGGCAAGCCCTTTTCCATTTCAGTGAAATTAAAGGCGCCGATGGTAAGTTTATAAAATACTTGATATGGAGAAAATTGCATTCCCATAGATAAGGAAGTATCTGAATGGATTTTTCCATTTAATATTTCAAAAAATGTTGGTAGGAGCACACAGGCAGCTAAAGTTGTCCCTAGGAAACTTTTTATAAAGTATTGGGAAATAATCTTCTTTTTTGAAAAAGAATAATTAATTAACTTACTGATAAAGTAAAGTAACCCAAAGAAAAGTGTCATAAAACCAGTATAAAAGTTGGTGAACCAGAGTAAAAAAGTAATTCCAATTAGGTAAAAATAGTGCTTTTTGGGGACAAATAATTTGTCAATTGAATCTAATAAGAGAGGTAATAAAATTAAACTATCAAGCCACATTAAGTTTAAGTTGTAGCTGATGACAAAACCACTTAATGAAAAAGCTAGACTCGCAGCTAAAGCAAAAATTTTATTATCGCCTGTAAAGAATTTTTGAAAATAATAAAAGCTACTTAACCCAATACTGCCAACCTTCAGACTAATAATTAAAAGGATTGCCTCTGGAAGGTGAGAATTTGAAAATAAAAATAGTAAAAGGTTAAAGGGACTGGTTAAATAATAAGCCCATGTCCCAATAAACGAATTTCCTAATCCGCTACTCAAGGTATAGACTAGGTTTAAAGGATTAGAAAATAGATTATTTTTATAAAATGAGAGAAAATCAATATATTGTTGACCTAAATCAACAGTTAAGATCTCTTGATTACGATATATAAAGTAGCTAGCGAAAATAAGAGCTGGCAGTAAAAATGAAAGCCAATATAAATATTTGGTTTTTAAATGTGATTTAAATTTTTCGATAATCATTGAAAAGTATCCTACTTATTAAGAATATATAATTATTGCGATTTTCATTGTTAGAAAAATAGAATTTATATACTTTTTTTGCTAAAATCAATTCTAGTTTAGTGAGGTTAGAATTTTGAATTATTTAAAACAAAGTAAAGGTTCGAATAGAAATTCCACTTCGACGCCCCTAAGAATGAAAATTATTTTGGGCGTCATTTTAGTTTTATTTTTATTATTAATTGGTCAATTAGCATATCTGCAACTCTTTTATGGTGGTCGTTTTCAAGCAGAGGTTCAACAAACCGACCAAAAAATTGTATCAAATAACGTGCCACGTGGTGTGATGTATGACAGTAGTGGTAAAGTTTTGGTAGGTAATAAAGCTAATAACGCAATTACTTATACCAAAAATTCTAGCATTACGTCTAGTCAAATATATAAGGTTTCTAACGCTTTAAGTCAATATATTACACTTGATGATGAAAAACCTACCCAAAGACAGCTTTACGATTATTATTTGGCTAATAGCAAAGTTTCAGAAAAAGAGACAGCTAAATTGCCAAAATCTGAGCGTTATGACAGTAATGGGGATGCATTAAGTTCAAGTCAGATTTATGATAATGTCTTAAAGCGCGTTGAAAAGCAAAATATTCATTTTACGAAACGTCAAAAAACAGCTGCTCTGATCTTTAATAAGATTTCAGGGGCTTATACACTATCAACTATCTACATTAAGAACAAGGGACTAACTGACCGTGAAATAGCCTTAGTTGGGGAACACTTATCTGAATTACCTGGTGTAGGTATTGGAACAGACTGGTCTAGAAACTATCCAAATGGAAAATCAATTAAAAGTATTATTGGTTCTGTTTCTTCAGAAAAGGCTGGTTTACCAAGTGATAACTTACAATACTATTTAACTCAGGGATATTCACGTAATGACCGAGTAGGTACTAGTTATCTAGAAGAAAAATATGAACCACTTTTAAAGGGAACTAAATCTAAGTCTCAAGTGGTTACTAAGTCTAAAGATAGTGTTGAACAGACTAAGACTGTTTATAAAGGTCAAAGTGGTGCTAGCCTGATTTTGACAATGAATGCTAAGTATCAACAAGAAGTTGAGAAGACTTTGAAGAAAGTGTATGCTTCTGCTCAAGCTGCTGGCGCTACGCAGTATTCAAATGGGGCATATGCCGTAGCAATGAATCCTAAGACTGGTGCATTGTTGGCGATTGCTGGCATTAATCATAATGCTAAGACCAGAAAAGACACTGACGATGCGTTAGGTGTCATTAATAAGTCTTTTGTTATGGGGTCCGCAATCAAGGGTGCAACTGTTGCAGGAGGACTAATGAATGGAATTATCACACCAACTAATAGTGTGATGCCGGATACGCCAATTTATTTGCCGGGTTCTCCAATTAAGAAATCAGTTTACCCAGTTGGTACTTTTGGTAGCTTAGATGCTCCAACAGCACTTGAAGTTTCAAGTAACATCTACATGATGCAGCTAGCTTTAAGGTGGGTAAATGCTAAATATACACCTCATAGTTTTATCTCAATGCCATCCGATGCATTTACTAAATTAAGACGTAATTTTGCAATGTTTGGTTTGGGACAAAAGACTGGTGTCGATCTTCCTGGAGAAGTGTCAGGTATTCAAGGTAGATCATATAACTCTGCTGGTCAATTATTGACTGGATCCGTCCTTGACTTATCTTATGGTAACTATGATGCTTATACTCCAATTCAATTAGTACAATATATTTCAACTATTGCTAATGGTGGGTACCGTATGCGTCCATATTTGGTTCAATCAGTTGGTGAAACTAATTCTCAAGGAAATAAAGTTTCTATCATGTATAATACTAAGCCTCAGGTTCAGATGCGTATTCCTTGGACTCAAGATCAACTTGATGTAATTCACCAAGGAATGTATCGCGTTGTTCATGGTACTAATGCGTGGGGAACGGCTCACCGCTTAAAGGACGTAAAACCATCAATTTCTGGTAAGACTGGTACTGCTCAGACTTTCTACTATGATGAAGATAATCCGGGTAATCCAAAGGCACCAGAAGTTATTAATGCAACTTTTGTTGGATATGCTCCTTCAAAAGATCCAAAATTAGCTGTTGCAGTTGTCTTCCCAGGACTTGATCCAGATAAAGAAGGAAGTTATACTCTTCAAGTTGCAAAAGAAATGGTTGAAGATTACTTCAAGCTTAATAAATAGAAAAGTACTGGTAAAAGTACGAAAAACATGGTATAGTTTAACAGTTAACTAAATAAGTAGGTGGTGGAAAAGATGGCAGAACATATTATCCTTGAATGCACCGAATGTGGCGATAGAAGTTACTTATCTGAAAAGAATAAGCGTAAGCATCCGGAACGTTTAGCTTTAAAGAAGTATTGCCCAGTTGAAAGAAAGGTAACACTTCACCGCGAAACTAAGTAATCAAAGCAACAGGCAATTCCTGTTGTTTTTTTGTATCCAGCAATATTTAATGAATTTGATTAATAAACAAGATTTACGAAATTTACAAATAAAAAAGCTAACATCATTTGCTAAAACTAAGCAAAAGATGTTAGAGGATAGAATTTTAAAAGATAAATTTTTAAATAGCTCTGTTCTTAATAAAGCAGATAGTATAGGTATTTTCATTTCAATGCCGTTAGAAGTTAATACAGCGCCAATTATTCCTGCTTTATGGAAAATAAATAAGAGAGTATATATTCCACGTTGTTTGCCAAAAAAAAGAATGGAATTTACTTTTTATGATAAAAATACAGATTTAGTTAAGACTAAGTTTGGTGTTTTAGAAAATCATGATCCAAACGTTGAAGTTAAAAATAATTTGGATTTGATCATTGTTCCTGGACTTGCTTACGGATTAGATAAAAATAGTCGCCTTGGTTTTGGTGGTGGATATTATGATCGTTTTTTAGAAAGAAATCCTACACAGACTCTTAGTTTAGCTAATTCAATCCAGACCTTTAGTCAAACTACTTGGTTAGTTGAAAATTACGATATTCCAATTAAAAATTTTATTTTAACTAATTAAAGGAGGAAGCGCATGAAAAAAATAAACTCCAATCGTTTTTCTAGCACTGTTGTTACAAATACAATTTTAATAGTGCTTTTTGTTGTTTTTATTTTAGAAACGATAATGGGTGGGTCGACCAATATTCATACATTGATCCGCTTAGGAGCTATGAATAATCAACTTGTTACTGTTGAACATCAATGGTGGCGTTTATTTACTGCTCAATTTTTACATATTGGTTGGTTGCACATCGCATCTAACGCAGTGATGATTTATTATATTGGTCAGTTTATGGAACCTATTTTAGGTCATTGGCGATTTTTAGGTATTTATTTATTATCTGGTGTTGGCGGAAACTTGTTAAGTTATGCCTATGGCAGTGATTCTGTAGTAAGTGCTGGAGCTTCAACCGCTTTATTTGGGCTTTTTGGGGTAGTTATAGCTCTTTATTTAGCTAATAGATCAATTCCAGTTGTTGATTATTTGGGAAAGCAGGCCTTAGCTTTAGCTATTATTAATTTGGTACTTGATTTATTTGCAAGTCATATTGATATTTTAGGTCATCTTGGTGGCTTAATTTCAGGTTTTCTTTTAGGAATAATCTTTGGAAGCATCCATTTAAGGGAATATCATCATAAATTAAAGGTAATTGCAGTTGTGATATTAATTATTTATGTCGTCTTCTGTTTACATCAAGGAATAGTGATTAGTAATTAACAATGAAAAATTTACACGATGTTCAAAAGCTTCTAAAGAAATTTAACATCATAGTTTATGTTGGAAAACGCAAATGGGATATTGAGTTGATGGGAATTGAGCTAGATAATTTATATCATGCTGGTGTAGTTTCTAAAAAGGAATATATGACAGCTAAAATGATTCTAACTCATGAACATGAGATTGAAGAAGAAAAGGAAACTAGCGCAAAAGATAGTAATGGATTATCATAGTACTATAGAAATTCTTATATAGGGGTAAGTAATTAATGAATATTTTTGGGATTATCAACATTATCTTAATCATCATTATTTTGGCCTTTGCTTTGAGTTGGCTTTGGACATGGATCCAATCAAAGAGAGTCGGTGGTGCATTAACTAACGAAGAATTTGAAAAGGGAAAGAGAAAGGCACAGATTATTGATGTGCGAGAAAAAGCTCCTTTTAAAAAAGAACATATTTTAGGAGCTCGTAATATTCCATATACAATGTTCAAATATCAATATCAGGAAATTCGTCCAGATTTACCAGTTTACCTTTATTCTGATTCAAGTGCCTTAACTGTCAGAGCGGCACGCTTTTTACAGAAAAAGGGCTATAAAAAGGTATATTGGCTAAAGGACGGCTTTGAAAAATGGAATGGCCAAACAAAGGCTTCTAAATATTAAAAGAGAGATCAATACCCAATAAGGGATTAATCTCTCTTTTTTTGTAGAATTTTAACCTTGGTGAGCTGAATAGCTCTTTCTGTTAGCTTTAATTCTATTTTGTTCAATTCGATCAGCTTCTTTTTGTTCAGGTTCTACCACCTTTTTCTTGTAAGTAGCAAGTCCTGCAGCAAGAGCACCAACAGTTGCCAAAATGCCGGTTACAACACCAGCACCAAATTTCTTAGCCATTATAATGCCTCCCTAATATTTATTTTATCAATTCAAATTTTAGCAATAATTCTTATTTCAATAAAGTCTTTTGCTGTTAAGTCTGAAGAAATATCAGATTTTTGTTAGAATTAATATCAAGAAATAAGAGGAATTTATATGCAAAAAATTATTGTGATTATTGGACCAACTGGAATTGGAAAAACAGAACTAGCTTTGGATTTAGCTCCTAAAATTAATGCAGAAATCCTTTCTGGTGATTCAATGCAGATCTATCAAGAAGTAAGTATTGGCACAGCTAAGCCGACTTTCGAAGAATTAAAAAAAGTAAAGCATTATTTAGTTAATCAACGTTCGATTTTTGACGAATATTCAGTTAAGGACTTTGTTGCTGAAGGTATTAAAGTAGTTGATGAAATTGTTGCTAAGGATGCTGTTCCCCTAGTAGTTGGTGGAACTGGCTTTTATATTAATGCTTTAGTAAATAGGCTTCAATTAGGTGAACCTGGAGAATACCAGACAAGCGTTGATTCTAAATGGGAAGAGTATTTGAAAAAAAATGGGGAAGAAGAGTTATGGCGTGTGCTTCATGAAAAAGATCCAGCAGCAGCTGATAAAATAGCACCTCAAAATAGCCGCCGTACTCTTCGAGCTCTAACTGTAATTGATCGGACTGGGAAGTTATTTAGTAAGCAGCAAAAAAAGATTACACCGCGATATGATGCATTAATTATTGGTTTAAATAGTAATCGAGAAGAAGTCTATCACAGGATAAACAAGCGAGTAGACAAAATGATGGATCTAGGATTGCTCAAAGAGGCTAAGTTCGTTTATGAGAATCGTGATCGTGAACACCAGGCTATTCAAGCGATTGGATACAAAGAGTTTTTTCCATACTTTTCTGGTGAAAAAACGCTTGATGACTGTGTCAGCAAATTAAAGCAGGCTTCTAGAAAGTATGCTAAACGACAATTAACATATTTTAAGCATCAATTGCAGGTTACTTGGCTTGATCCATTACAAGATAAAAAAGTTTCTGATCATGCTCTTGAGGAAATAAATAATTTTTTAAATAAATAAAAAATAATGGATATGATAGGATACTACTGGGATCTTTATAATAATTAATTTAAATTATGTCTAAAAAAATTATCAATATTTATTGACGAGACCAATTTAGTCTGCTATTGTGTTCACTGTGCATAAGCACAGGTAGTGAATAGATTTTTAAGGACTATACCAATACATGAAATGCTGGGTAGTTCTTTAGAATAGGTGTGTACAATGAGTAAAACTATTACTGCAGAAGATATTAAGAAGAGTGTTAAGGATAACGATGTTCGTTTCCTAAGATTAGCTTTTACTGATATTAATGGAACTTCTAAGGCTGTGGAAGTCCCAACTAGTCAATTGGATAAAGTTTTAACAAATGATATTCGTTTCGATGGTTCTTCAATTGATGGCTTTGTTCGTCTAGAAGAAAGTGATATGGTTTTATACCCAGATTTTTCAACTTGGGCAGTTTTGCCTTGGGGAGATGAAAAGGGCGGTAAAATTGGTCGTTTGGTATGTTCAGTTCATAAGACCAACGGTGAACCATTTGAAGGTGATCCAAGAAATAATCTAAAGCGTGTTCTTAAAGAAATGAATGAAATGGGCTTTACTGATTTTGATATTGGCTTTGAAGCTGAATTTCATCTATTTAAGTTAGGTGAAGATGGTAATTGGACTACTGAAGTTCCTGACCATGCTTCATATTTTGATATGACTTCTGATGATGAAGGTGCGAGATGTCGGCGTGATATTGTTGAAACTTTAGAAAGCATTGGCTTTGAGGTTGAAGCTGCCCACCATGAAGTTGGAGATGGGCAACAAGAAATTGACTTCAGATTTGATGATGCTTTAACTACTGCTGATCGTGTTCAAACCTTTAAGATGGTAGTACGTGAAGTAGCAAGAAAGCATGGCCTATATGCAACCTTTATGGCTAAACCTGTAGAAGGACAAGCCGGAAATGGAATGCACACCAATATGTCATTATTTAAGGATGGTAAGAACGTATTTTATGATAAAGATGGCGAATTCCACTTATCAGATACTGCTCTTTACTTCTTAAATGGTATTTTGGAACACGCTCGTGCAATTACAGCAGTCGGTAATCCGACTGTAAACTCATACAAGCGTTTAATTCCAGGATTTGAAGCGCCTGTTTATATTTCATGGGCTTCTAAGAATCGTTCGCCACTTGTTCGTATTCCTGATGCTGAGGAAATTAATACTCGTCTGGAAATGCGTTCAGCTGATCCAACAGCCAACCCGTATCTTTTACTTGCAGCATGCTTAAGTGCTGGTTTAAATGGTATTAAGGAAGCAAAGAAACCGATGGCACCTATTACTTCTAACGTCTTTGAAATGTCTGAAGAAGAAAGAGCTGAACGTGGTATTAAGCCACTTCCATCTACTTTGCATAACGCTGTTAAGGCATTTAAGGCTGATCCTTTAATTCAAGCAGCTTTAGGTGAACACTTAACTCAAAGCTTTATTGATTCTAAGAATCTTGAATGGTCTAAATATAATCAATCAGTTTCTGATTGGGAAAGAGACCGTTACATGGGTTATTAATTAAGTAAAGAATAGTAATTAAGCCAGTTGAGCAATTTCAACTGGCTTTTTTGCTTGACGTAAATGTATGATATAAAAGTAATAATGCTAGAGAGGGGTTAAATGATTGAAAAAAAGACAATCAATTTATACTAAAGACGTTATTCTAGTCATGGCAGCGTCTTTCTTTTTTATGTTTTCAGTTATGTTTGTAACACCATTAATTAATGGATATGCAATTAGTTTAGGTGCTAGTGCGGTATTTGCTGGTATTATAACTGGAATTATGAGTGTAGTATCAATGTTTTTACGACCGGTAGCAGGAAATTTAACTGATCGTTTTTCTAAATATAGTCTATCGTTTATAGGTGGAGTATTAATTTTAATCGGGGTAGCAGGATATTGTTTTTCACCATCAGGAAATTGGCTATTATTATTTAGATTAATTAATGGTACGGGTTTTGTTTTGGCGACTGTTTGTATGACAACATGGTTAGCATTTTTGGTTCCACGTAGTCATGTTGGGGAAGCAATGGGATTTTATGGTTTGATGAATGCGTTAGCTATGGCTCTTGCTCCAGCTTTAGCAATTAATTTATATAAAGTAATCGGTTATAAGTCGGCGTTGTGGTTAGCAGTACTTGCTACAATTTTGATGATCGTTTCAATTCAATTTGTGGGTAATCATGCTAAACCCAAAATTATCCAAAATAAGAAGAGAAAAATAAAAATTATTCAAAAAGATGCTCTTCCAGTAGCCATGTTAACTACTTTCTTTGCAATTCCATATTTTATTACGCAAGCAGATATTGTTGTTTATGTTGAAAGACAGCGCTTTTCTATTGCCGTTGGTTACTTTTTTGTGATTTATGCAATAGCGTTGCTTTTAATTAGAATTGTTTTAAAAAAGTATTTTGATCTAATTCGTTTTGGTATTTGGTTTTGGCTAAGTTTGATTTCTATGATTTTATTTCTAATTATTGCCACCTTTATGGTTAATAATTGGTTAATGGGGTTAGCAGCGATTATGCTTTCAATTGGTTATGGAGTAATTTATTCTGTTAATCAATCAACTGCCTTAATGTTAGCTCCAATAGAAGAGCAAGGACTAGCAAGTTCCACCTTTTATTTAGGCCTTGATATTGGAATGGCAGCTGGGCCAATGATTGGAGGAGTTACTGCTCAAAATTTAGCACCTAACTACTTCTACCCCGTTTTATTAATTATTGTGCCAATTATTTTGATAATTTATTTTGTGTATCGTAAAAAATTAAATGGTGCATTAGACCATCATTAATAAGGGGAGAATAAGATGACAATTCCTTTTAAAGCTGTTGCTGTTGATATGGATGGGACGTTTTTAAATGATAAAAGAAGCTATGATCATGATTTGTTTAATCAAGTCTTAAGTAAGCTTGAGAAAAATCACATTCAATTTATTGTGGCTAGTGGGAGACCGTTTGCACGTTTGAAAAACGACTTTCCAGAATTTGTTGATAGAATAGATTTTGTAACGGCTAATGGTTCAAGATTAATTGTTGAAGGTAAAGAAGTTGCTATTGAAGGCTTAACTAAGAAACAAGCAATTGATTTAATCAATTTTGTTCACAATAAATATGGCAGTATGGCTACAATGGTTTATGGAAGAAAACAAGCTTATATTGGTACTGAAGCACCTGAAAAAGATAAGGCATTTTTGCAATATTTTGCCAAAGAAAGTACAGAATTAAGTGATTGGCAAGATTTACCTGATGAGGTTTTTATTGAATTGACTTTTCATTATGATAGCAAGATTGCTAACGATATTGAAAAGAAATTTAATGAAAGGTATGGGAGTATAGTTACTACGTTTGCATCTAGTCCAGTAGCAATTGATGTAGTAAAGCATGGTATTAATAAGGCTACTGGGCTGAAGAAGTTGCTTGCTTATTTTGGCTTAACTGGGGATGATTTAATCGCCTTTGGAGATAGTGGAAATGATATTCCTATGCTTGATTTTGCAAAATATAGTTATGCGATGGAAAATGGAATGTCTATTGCAAAAGAACATGCTAAATATCTTGCACCTAACAATAACGATAATGGAGTTTTACAGGTATTAAATAAGTATTTAAATAAGAATTAAAAAATGAGGTTCGTTTTGAACCTCATTTTTTGTGTAATTATCTAATATAAACATGACCTTTTTTTAAATTAATCCGATTGCTAAAAATTATATCTTTTTTATCTAATTCTTCAATATAAACGTAAATTGGAAGATGATTATATTTTAACTTTCCTAATAAGTTCCTTATTTGTGCAATTGTTTTAGGCTTTTTTCCTATTAAAAAAATACATTGCTTACTTTCAATCTTAATTTTACTAATTGGATAGAGAGAATCTGACTTTCTTGGTTGATAAAAAAGCTGAAAATTTGGATGAAGATGGGCAATTAAAATTAGGAAGTCGTCTAAGTACATATATTTCACCTACTCTTGAATTCTATGTTTTTTAGAGATAATATAGATTATATTTTTGAAAAAGAGGCCTTCTAATGAAGATAAAAAGTAAAAAGCTAGAAATAACTATTATATCTATTTTAGCAGTTTGTGGAGTTTTTATAGTGGCCGGCTTATATTTCTATCAAGTAGCCGTTGTTCCAGGTCACAAATCATTTATTAACAATAATACTAGGCTTGTCAAAACCGATCCACTTTATAAAGAAAAAAAGTGGTATCAAGACGTACATAAACAAAAGTGGACGATGAAGTCAGCAGATGACAATTTGAAATTAGATGCAAATTATATTCCAGCATCTGATTCTAAAAAGACAGTAATTATTCTTCATGGATTTATGAATAATAAAGATACTATGGGGGCCTATGCGGCGATGTTTCATAGGCTTGGTTATAATGCTCTTATGCCTGATGCAAGAGGACATGGGCAAAGTGAGGGTAATTATATAGGCTATGGCTGGCGTGAAAAAGTAGATGTAAGAAAATGGGCTAGAAAAGTAGTAAAAAAAGATGGTCCGCAAAGTAAAATAGTTATTTTTGGCGTAAGTATGGGTGGAGCTACGACTATGATGACTAGTGGGTTAAAAATGCCCAAACAAGTAAAGGCATACGTAGAAGATTGTGGTTATACAAATGTAAAAGATGAGATTGAACATGAAGCACAAGCTTTATATCATTTTCCAGCTTTTCCACGTTTTCCTCTAGTTGAGGTCTTGAGCGGAATAACAAGAATTAGAGCTGGATATTTTCTTAAAGATGGTAGTAGTATAAATCAGGTAGCTAAGAATAAGCGACCAATGCTTTTTATTCATGGTGCTAAGGATACTTTTGTCCCAACCAAAATGGTTTACCAAAATTACAAAGCAGCAGCTGGTCCTAAAGAACTTTGGGTAGTTCCAGGTGCTAAGCACGCTAGGTCATTTGCTACTCACCCTGTAGAGTATCAAAAAAAGATAAATGACTTTTTAAGTAAATATGTATAGAAAGATTGCTAGGGTTGCCTGGCAATCTTTTTTAGAATTGATTAAAAATTGGTATGGCTTGTATGACTACTCAAGTTTGTGAGCTATGATACTTATTAGAATAGTTTTTATTAAGAGGTGGAAGCGTGTTACAGGATGTATATATTGTAGGAATGAATCGAATTCCTTTTGGTAAATATCGCGGATTTTATAAGGATGAAAATGCAGTTGATTTAGGTGTACTAGCATTAAAAGGGTTATTAGAAAAAAGTATTGTTCCGCAAGATAAAATAGATAATGTAATAATTGGTAATGTTTTAAGTGCTGGATTAGGTCAAAATGTTGCTCGCCAAATTGCTTTGAAGGCAGGCTTACCCGAATCAGTAGTTGCTACAAACGTTGACGATGTTTGTGGTTCGAGTCTAAAAGCGTTACGGTTTGCTCAAGGGCAAATGGTATTGGGAGATTCAGAAATTTCTGTTGTTGGAGGCGCTGAAAGTATGACAAATGCGCCGTTGTTACTTGATAAGAGTAAAAAGCATGATGAAAATCCGGGTTATCAAGATAGTTTAATGATTGATGGGATTGGAGATGCCTATTCTCAAAAGCCAATGGGGCTTACAGCTGAAAATGTAGCTGATAAATATCATGTTACTCGTCAAGAAATGGATGAATTTGCGCGTGATTCTCATGCTAAGGCGTATGCAGCTCAAGAAAATAATTGGTTTGAAGAAGAATATCAACCAGTCCAGCTTGAAGGTGAGATACTTGATCACGATGAAACAATTCGACCAGATACTAGTGTTGAGTCTTTGAGTAAATTGAAACCTGTTTTTAAAGAAAATGGCCGTGTTACTGCTGGAAATTCATCCCCATTAACTGATGGAGCAAGTATGCTGTTACTTGCAAATCAACAAAAGCTAGATGAATTAAATTTAACTCCTTTAGCACACTTAGGAGCTTTTGCGGAAATTGGTTGTGATCCTGCATATATGGGATATGCTCCATACTTTGCAATTAAAAAATTATTGAAAGAAACAGGCAGTACTATTGATGATTACGATGTAATTGAAATTAATGAAGCATTTGCTGCGCAGGCCTATGCAGTTGCGCGTGATCTCAATATTCCAAAAGAAAAATTAAATATTGCTGGTGGGGCGATGAGCTTGGGTCACCCTTTAGGTGCAACAGGTACTCGTTTAGTGATGAGCGCAATAAATAGTTTACGTAAGATTAATGGTCGAAGAGCTATCGTGTCTTTATGTATTGGTGGCGGTCAAGGTATTGCATATGAAGTCAGAAGAATTATTTAAGAAGAAGTTTTATCAATGGCTCCCAGAAGATAGAAGAAATTTTTTTGAGCAAGAGGGTATTGAACTAAATGAAATTGATTCTAAAACTTTAGAAAGACTAAACAGACTTAGTGAAAATGTAATTGGACAGGTTCGTCTTCCTCTTGGAGTTATTCCAAACTTAATTGTTAATAAGAGAAAATATATTGTGCCAATGGCGGTTGAAGAACCGTCGGTAGTTGCAGCTGCAAATCATGCAAGTAAAATTTTTAATCAAAATGGTGGCGTAGAAGCAGTTAGTATCCGAAATGGAATTTATGGTCAAATTGTTTTAGAAGTAACTAACGATTTTGATATAAATTCTTTTACTCGGCAATTTCCAGAATTAATTAATCAAGCTAATCAAAAGTTTGCTAGTTTAGTTAAACATGGTGGAGGAGTATGTAAAATTGAAGCATCCCAAAAAGATAATTTAGTATTTTTACGTATTTTAGTTGATCCTGCAGAAGCAATGGGTGCTAACAAGACAAATGCAATTTTAGAATTTTTAGGAAATAAATTAGAAAAACAAGCAAATATTGAACAAAATTTATACGCCATTCTTTCTAATTATCCTACTCAGTTAACTACAGCAAAAGTAAATTTAAATGTAGATAGTGTTGGCGGATTTAAAGTGGCTGAAAAACTAGTTTTACTTAGTAAGATAGGTCAAAATGACATTTACCGTGCAGTAACAAATAATAAGGGAATTATGAACGGTGTTGACAGCGTTTTGATTGCAACAGGAAATGACTATCGAGGAGTAGAAGCAGCAACAGCGGTGTGGGCTAATAAAAGTGGCAATTATACATCTTTAAGTAAGTGGAAAATTGAAGAAGATAAGTTAATTGGCGAACTTACTGTTCCCTTAGCAATTGGGGTAGTAGGTGGCTCAATTAGTGCACGCGAAGATATTAAGCAGAGTTTTAATTTACTTGGTCAGGTGTCTGCTAAGCAATTAGCTGAAATTATAGCTGCTACTGGTTTAGCCAATAATTTTTCAGCGCTTTTGGCAATTTCTACCAAAGGAATTCAAGCAGGTCATATGAAATTGCAGGCTCGAAATTTAGTTGCTACTCTGAATGCAAATGAAGAGGAAAAGGAAGAAGTTTTAAAGAAACTGCAACAAAGCAAAAAATATACGCAGGAAGCAGCTCTTGAATTTTTAAGTGAAATAAGAAAGGATAAAAAGTAGAGATGAAGGTTGGAATTGATCAAATTGGATATTTTACTCCAAATAAGTATGTTGATATGGTGGATTTGGCGCATGCAAGAAATCAAGATCCAAATAAATTTCTAATCGGGATTGGACAAAGCAAAATGAGCGTGGCTGATGCAACGCAGGATGCAGTTTCAATGGGAATTAATGCAACATTGCGTTATTTGAATAAAATTAATAAATCTAAAGTTGGACTTTTAATTTTTGGTACTGAAAGTAGTGTTGATCAATCTAAATCGGGATCTTTATTTGTAAAGTCAGCCTTAAAGTTAGATCCTAGTGTTAGAGCATTTGAAGTTAAAGAAGCTTGCTTTGGATTAACAGCAGGCTTAATGATTGCACAAGATTTTGTACGTCTGCATCCTGATCAAACTGCTATTGTAATTGGAAGCGACATTGCACGCTACGGTCTAAAGACTGCTGGAGAAGTTACTCAAGGAGCAGGAAGCGTTAGTTTGTTGATTTCTAGCAATCCAAGAATTTTAGAATTAAACGAGGGTCACAGCGCTTATAGTGAAGATATTAATGATTTCTGGCGTCCGAATAATTCTAAATTGGCAAAAGTCGATGGAAAATATTCTACCCAAGTTTATTTAGACTTTTTTAAACATACTTTTAATGATTATAAGGAACAAAAGAACCTTGAAACAAAGGATTTTGCAGCTATTGTGTATCATTTGCCTTTTACTAAAATGGGGTTAAAAGCTAATCGTATTGCTATCGAAGGAGAAGATGAGGAAACTAATGCACGCTTAATGGATAGTTTTACTGCAGCTAAAGAATTGAATGCTAATGTAGGTAATATTTACACTGGTTCATTATATTTAAGTTTACTTAGTTTGCTTGAAAATGGAGATTTAAAGGCTGGAGACTTGACTGGTCTATTTTCTTATGGATCAGGTGCAATGGCTGAGTTTTATTCCGCAAATGTGGTTGAAGGATACGAAAAACAAATAGATAAAGCTGGAGACGAAGCCTTATTAGCTAAGCGAAAGAAGTTAAGTGTCGATGAATACGAACGGATTTTTTCCGAAGCTTTAGAGGATCCCAAAAATGACGTTGAACTTGTTAGTGATGAAGACAGTGGAAAATATTATTTTGCAGGAATTAAAGACGATATTCGTCAATATCAAGCTAAATAGTTTGTATTCGCTTACATAGTTGTTATAATAAGATGTGTGGAGAGGTAGAATAATATTGTATAAAAGTTTTTATCTCCAGATTGTAGTGTTTTAAAGACAGGATTCTCTTAGTAAGATCAAATAGTCGTTATTCAATACAGATGCAAACAAGTGATGTTGATCAAGTCATAATATTGAACCCAGATACTGATATTATGGCGCTAGATAGTATATTTACCTCATCCACTTGAAAAAAGGTTGTAGATCAGACAGTCTACAACCTTTTTTATATAGATAAAAAGCAGTCGTAATGACTGCTAATGAAATAAATTATTTGTTTTTTCTTAAAACTAATTTAGTGACACCTTCCCAGCGTGGAGTTTGTGGCATCATATCAATTGGTTGAATTACACGAACATCATATTTTTCACTTAAAAGGACTAGGTCTTTTGTAAGTGTGGCTGGGTTACAAGAAACGTAAACAAAAGTTTCGGGCTGAACTTCAAGCAATGTCTTGATTAATTTTTTGCTTAATCCAGTTCGTGGGGGATCAACGATTAAGGCATTAATTGGAACACCCTGATTTTTTAATTCAGGAAGTAGTTTTTCTACATTTCCTTGAATATACTCAGCATTTCTAACGTGATTTAAGTGGCAATTTTCTTGAGCATCAACTACCGCTTCAGGAATAGATTCAATTCCGATGACCTGTCTTACTTGATCACTAGCCAAAATACCTAACGTACCAACACCAGCATAAGCATCAATTAAAGTTTGATCTGGAGTTAAATCTAGATATTTAAGTGCTTCTGAATAAAGTCTTGTGGTTTGTTCAGGATTGAGCTGGAAAAAGGCACGTGGTGAAAGCTTAAACTTCTTTCCGAGAATTTCTTCAGTTATATGTGATTTTCCAAAGAGCTTGATAGTTTTATTACCCCAAACTTGTGGATTTTGCCATTGAGTTTCATTTTGAAATACGGAAACTACATTAGGAAGCTTCATAATCTGACTAGCAAGTAATTTTAGATCTTTAATCTTTTTACCAATAGTAATCAATGTTACTTGAATTTCATCGGTAGCATGACTTTGACGAACTACGACAGTTTTAATACCATCATTATGGCGTCTAAAGTCAGCAATGCGAATATGAAGTTTATCAATTAACTTTTTAATTTCACGCTCTGTTTTTTGAGTTTCTTTGGTTTGCGTGGGCATTTCCGGTAAGTCAATTAAACGGTGTGAATTAGGAGCATACAGTCCAAGCTTACTTTTTCCTTTATTAAATTCAATTTGATATTGAGCTTTATTGCGATAATTCCAGATATTTGGTGCTGGAATAGTCTTTTTAACTTTATATTTCATATAATCTCTCGGATGATATTTTCTAAGAGATTCTAAAATTAAATGTTGCTTGAATTCGAGTTGTTTTGGATAAGTAAGATGAGCAAGTTCTAAGCCCCCAACAGTTGGATCAACTCCCTTAGGAAAGTTAATTCGATCTGGGGATTTTTCTTTAATTCTAACTAGTTCTCCTTCTAAATAGTGAGGATGTCTGTTAATAATTTTGGCCACAACTACTTCGTTTGGCAAAGCTCCAGGAATAAAAATAATTTTCTTTTTATAATATCCAATACCTTCACCATTAATTCCTAAGCGTTTAATGGTGATAATAATATCTTTTTCTTGTTTATTTTTAGTAAATTTTGTCAAAATAAGGCCCTCATTTCGATTAATTCATGAAAAAAGTGTCACAATAAGCATAAGCGTTATTTTCAAGTGATACAAGTATTTAATTTAATATAAAATAGAAGAAAATAAAATTTTACGAGAGGTGTTACGATGCCACTTATTACTAAAATTAGTACTCAAAAACGCAAAGGCCGCTATAATATTTTTATTGATAATGAATATGCCTTTAGTGTCAATGAAAGAACTTTGGTTGAAAGACGCTTGTTAAAAGGGACTGAATTAAGTCTTGAAGATATTGAAGAAATAAAAAAAGCAGAAGCTGATAGTCAAGCTTTGCAATTAGCGATGACTTTCTTGAGTTATCAGCCACGTAGTGTGTATGAAGTTTTAGAATATTTAAATAAACATGAAATTAGTCAGGAAGCAAGTCAGACCGCAGTTGAGGACTTGATGGATTTGAATTATATAAATGATGAGGATTTTGCTCGTTTATTTATCAAAAATAATCTTAGAGTAGGAAAAGATGGTCCAAGAGGAATTACTAGAAAATTAAAACAAAAGGGCGTTGCAGCTAATACTATTCAAGATGCTCTATATGAAATAGAGGAGGAAGAATGGATAGATGCCGGAATTCGTCTTATACATTCACTGATTCATCAGGTAGGTAAACTTTCGTATAAAGAAATTAAGAAAAAAGCGCTGACGAAATTACAAAATCATGGTTTTGATCAAGATTTAGGGGAGTTAATAATTGATCATTTGGATATTGAGACTAATGAAGATGAGCAATTAGAAGCGCTAGAAAAGCAAGGAACTAAAGCTTGGAAAAAATATCGGAAAGATGATGGTTTTAAGAGAAAGCAAAAAGTTAGACATTTCTTATTTCAGCATGGCTTCTCTAGTGGTGAAATTGATAGTTTCTTAAATGGCGAAGTAGTGGATCTAGAAGAAATAGATGAATATTAATTTGCTGGTATAATGTTTAGTGAGGAGGCGCACATTATGGAAATGCCTCGTGAAGGCGATTATATCGCAATACAAAGTTATAAACATAATGGCACGCTACATCGAAATTGGCGTGACACTATGGTAGTTAAGACAGAGCAAAATATTATTATCGGCGTTAATGACCGCACTTTAATTACCGAAGAAGATGGTAGGAAATGGATTAGTCGGGAACCAGCGATTGTTTATTTTCATCGAAAACTTTGGTTTAATGTGATTGCAATGCTTAGACCGAATGGAGTTGCTTACTATGCAAATTTAGCGAGTCCATTTGTCTTAGATCGTGAAGCCTTAAAGTATATTGATTATGACCTAGATATTAAGGTCTTCTCAGATGGAGAAAAAAGGCTATTAGATGCAGATGAGTATGCAATGAACAAAAAGCGTTGGCATTATGGCGAAGAGATTGATAGTATTTTGCGTAGTGCTAGTTTTGAATTATTAGATTGGATAGATCAAAAGAAGGGACCATTTGCCCAAAAATTTGCGCAAATTTGGTATGAACGTTATAACCAATTACGTCCTGATTTAGATCGTAGTTTTTTTAAGGGGAGAGAAAATGAAAAGAGAAGAATACTCGGCTCATAATTTTATTGGTAAGGTTTTTATGCCAAACCAAATTGATGAAAATAAGACTTATACAGCAGCTATTCAAGAAATGGAAAACGATCCTATTTTTAAAAAGTTTGTTGAAGATAATGGTTATGAAAATGAGCGTGCAAGTTTAGTAGTATTTGGACCTGAAAACTTTATGTTTTGGTATGGCGTTTTAGCTGATGATAAACAAATGCCTGTTTCTGGATTAAACAAATTTGAATTACCTAATTCAAAAATTGCGGAAATTGATACACCAAATAGTAATATGGCTTTCTTCAGTCAGCCTTTGAACTTTGTAATTCCAACTTTTTTAGATAAATTATCCAAAGAAGGAGTTACTGTATATGAAAATTTAGGTGATAGTGAAAAACCCTATGTTTTAACTAAATTGAATTTAGAAACAAAAAAACTGGCTCAGATTTTATATCTGGATGCCAGTTCTGATGATGATTCTAAATAGTTACTTCTGTCTTGGGTCAATAGATAGATTATCATATTCGATGTATGCACCAATACATGTTGAAATTAGCATAATAAGTAATACAATGCCAACTGAATTTCCAATAATAAAGGATAATGAGAAAAATTCCCTTACTAAATCCATTGCAAACCAGCAAAGAGCAAAATCGACTAAAAAATTATAGATAAGTAGAAGTTTACGTCTACGAATACTATAAAAACGTAGAATTTGTTTAAATAGATTATTTGGTACTTCGTCAGATACTAAATTAAGTGGGCGTTGAATCGTAGCCTTAATTGCAAACATTATGATTGCACCAACTAAGGCACCAACTAAGCTTCTAAAGATATTGCTTGAGTGTCTAACTAAGGCATTGTAGCAAATACCTATTAAAGTTAGGCTGCATAGATACGGAATTAATAATAAGAATGTAAATACTAAGTAGATGCTTTGTTTTTTCATCTATAAGACCCCATTTCTTGTTCCTTATTTTATCATAGATTAGCATGTGATATAATTACCGATAATTGTGATTAAAGTAGAGATTAGGACAACAATAGAAAGAGAGAATTGAAGATGAGTAGTGATCCCGGTGCGGGGGATATATTTAGCAAGTTAAGAGCTAAATTTCGTGGTGAAGAAGAAGTTGATGGTCAACGGAAGCTAAATAAAATTTTAAATAAATTGCATGAGCAAAAAGAAATTAGTGACCGTGAATTTTCAATGATGGAAGGCATTTTAGATTTTGAAGAAAAGATGGCACGAGAAGTAATGGTGCCTCGAACTGATGCCTTCATGGTCGATATTAATGATAGTTTTCAAGAAAACTTAGATAAGATCTTAAAAGAACCTTATTCAAGAGTACCTGTTTATGATGGAGATAAAGATAAGATTGTAGGCGTCATTCATATTAGAACTGTTTTGCGAAAAGCTCATAAGGTTGGTTTTAATAAGCTAGACTATGATCAGGTAATGTTTAAGCCTTTATTTGCACCTGAAACAATTGAATTGGGTGAATTATTAGTTGAAATGCAAGAAACACAAAGACAACTTGCAATTTTGACTGATGAATATGGTGGTGTTGTAGGGTTAGCTACAATTGAAGATTTAATTGAAGAGATTGTTGGAGATATCGATGATGAGGTTGATAAGGCCGAAGTCCTATTTTCAAAAATTAGTCCAAGAGAATATGTGATTTACGGAAAAATGCCATTAACTGATTTTAATGAAGAATTCGGTACTAATTTAGCAATGGAAGACATAGATACAGTTGCTGGGTATGTAATTACAAAGTTAGGCTTAATACCAGCTAAGGGCGAAAAGCTAAGCGTTAAACTTGATAATGGAATGACTTTAACAACTAGACGAATGAAAGGCTCACGCTTATTAACTCTCTTACTTACAATTCCAAAAAAAGAAGAAAAGGAAGAAGCTAAAGATTAATGACAAAGTTAACTGATGAAGTGAAAAAAAGACGGACATTTGCGATTATTTCTCACCCAGATGCTGGTAAAACAACAATTACTGAACAGATGCTTCTTTTTGGTGGGGTAATTAGAAGTGCAGGTACTGTTAAGGCACGTAAAAGTGGACATTATGCAACTAGTGACTGGATGGCAATTGAAAAGAAACGTGGTATTTCAGTTACTAGTTCAGTAATGCAATTTGAATACCAAGGAAAAAGAATTAACATCCTTGATACACCAGGACACCAGGACTTCTCTGAAGATACTTATCGTACTTTAATGGCTGTGGATGCTGCCGTAATGGTTATTGATTCAGCTAAAGGTATTGAACCACAAACTAAAAAACTATTTAAGGTTGTAAAGAAACGCGGTATCCCTATTTTTACTTTTATGAACAAATTAGATCGGGACGGACGTGAACCTTTAGATTTAATTGCTGAATTAGAAGACTTATTAGGCATTGAAGGCGTAGCCATGAATTGGCCTATTGGTATGGGGAAGCAATTAAAGGGATTGTACGATATTGACAATAATCGTGTTGAGCTTTATCGAAAAGATGATGATGATCGTTATTTACCGTTAGATAAAGATGGAAAATTAGCAGAAGGTGAACCTTTAGCAAAAGATAGCTTATATCAATCGACGTTAGATGACATTGATTTATTAAAAGAAGCTGGAAATACTTTTGATAAAGAGAAGATTTTAAAGGGAGATCAAACTCCAGTCTTCTTTGGATCTGCTTTAACTAATTTTGGTGTTGAAACTTTCTTAGATAGTTTTGTAAACTTAGCGCCAGCGCCTCAAGAACATACTGTTAATGAAAATGAAAAATTGGCAGCTGATGATCCAGAATTTTCTGGTTTTGTCTTTAAGATTCAAGCTAACATGAATCCTAATCACCGTGATCGAATCGCATTTGTGAGAATTGGAAGCGGTGAATTTAAGAAGGGAATTGACGTAACTTTAGCTAGAACTGGCAAGCCAGTCAGATTAAATAATGCAACTGAGTTTATGTCTAGTGAACGTGTGCAGGTTTCTGACGCTGTAGCAGGTGACATTGTTGGATTGTATGATACGGGTAATTTCCAAATTGGAGATTCAATTTATGCCGGTAAGAAAAAAATTGTTTATCCGGCTTTGCCACAATTTACACCTGAAATTTTTATGCGTGTAACTCCTAAGAATGTTATGAAACAAAAGTCATTCCATAAAGGGATGAATCAATTAGTTCAAGAAGGTGCGATTCAACTTTACCGTGGTTATTCAACTGATGATTATATTCTTGGTGCAGTTGGGCAATTGCAGTTTGAAGTATTTTCTTTCAGAATGAAAAATGAATACAATTCAGAAGTTGAACTCCATACATTAGGAAACCGTGTAGCTCGTTGGATTAACCCAGATCAATTGGATCCTAAAATGTCATCATCCCGTAACTTATTGGTTAAGGATAGGGATGGGGAGCCATTATTCTTATTTGAAAATGCATTTGCTGAAAGATGGTTTAAAGACAAGTATCCTGATGTTGAATTAACTTCAAGATTATAAGATAGAAAAAAGCGGCTGTTTGTCAAATCCTGTTGATGAATAGTTTTGAAAAAGAATCAAGCAACTAAA
>NZ_AYZG01000018.1 GCF_001436695.1 Lactobacillus taiwanensis DSM 21401 | reverse complement strand
ACATGATGCATATCAAGCTCATCGTAAAAATTGTGGGCGCAAATCAGACTTTCTCAAGAAAACTCAATTCATTCACTATGTCCACAAACATTTCTTTAAAGACGGCTGGTCGCTTGATGTTTGCAGTAATCGTGCCACTGCTGCTGGCGAATTCGCTATAATTACGACTTACCAGAGAAGCTTAAACGCAATACTAAGCTTCATCGTGTTCGCAAAAACAAGAAAAAACTTGGCAGAAGCATTGAAGAACGTCCAAAAGAAATTACTGGTTTACTATGCCCATCCTTACACTTCTTGGGATAAGGGAACAGTTGAAAGACACAATGGTCTTATTCGCAGATTCATTCCTAAAGGAGAAGCAATAGCTAACTATTCTTTACAAGACAT
>NZ_AYZG01000017.1:29763-118892 GCF_001436695.1 Lactobacillus taiwanensis DSM 21401 | reverse complement strand
TGAGAAAGTCTGATTTGCGCCCACAATTTTTACGATGAGCTTGATATGCATCATGTCCTTGAGAGGCCTTATATCTTTTGACTTTGCCATGATACAGTTTTACAGTACCGCGCTTAACCTCATAGCTGATAGTAGAAGGAGAACAGTTAAGTTCACGGGCAATTGCACGCAAAGACCACCCATCTTTCAAACGCATTGAATAATAACTCTTTCCTCGAATGATAAATGCTTGCCTTTAAGGTGCTGATTCATGGTAGAATGTAAAGAGTCCATTTTGACCTCGTTTCTAAATGTTGTGTGGTAACTACATTCTATCAAACAGGTCCGAATGGACTTTTTATTTTTCTAAAGTGTTCAATTTGATTTTACAATCAACGAAAAAATAAAAATAAATTTTTTAGATACTTATTTTTTGTTAAAAAGTTCTTGGCATTACTGTCTACCTGTATTAAAATGGCATTAATCAATTTGTTGATATTTAAAAACTAGCTCTCACTTGACTGCTAGTTTTTTTTATAGGAGTGGCATTTAAGTAATGAAAAATAAAAAGTCAATGCCTAAGTTAAAACGTTCTATGACTGCTGGTCAGATGGAAATGATATCTTTAGGCGGAGCAATCGGGGTTGGGTTATTCATGGGCTCTACCTCTACTATTAAATGGACAGGTCCTTCTGTATTATTAGCCTATATGTTTGTGGGATTAATCTTATATATCGTAATGCGTGCATTAGGAGAAATGTTATATGTAAATCCAGGGACTGGGTCTTTTGCAGATTATGCAACTGAATATGTGCATCCATTAGCTGGATACTTAGCTGAATGGGCAAATGTCTTTGAATATATAGTTGTAGGAATGTCTGAAGTGGTCGCGGCAACAGAGTACTTAAAATTTTGGTGGCCGCAAGTTAATGCATTTTGGTCAGGGATAATTATTATTTTGTTTTTAGTTTTGGCAAACTTGGCTAGTGCTAAGGCATATGCCTCTCTTGAATTCTGGTTTGCAATGATTAAAGTTGTAACTATTATTTTGATGATTATTTTAGGCTTTATTGTTATTTTCTTTGGCGTGGGTAATGGTGGAAAGCCAACAGGTTTTAGTAATCTGTGGTCTCACGGAGGCTTCTTTACTGGTGGAGTAAAAGGATTTTTCTTTTCAATGTCAATTATTGTAGGTTCTTATGAGGGAATCGAATTGTTGGGTATTTCTGCTGGTGAAGTTGCTAATCCAAAGGATGCTGTTGTAAAAAGCGTAAAATCAGTTTTATGGCGAATCTTGATTTTCTACGTTGGTGCAATTTTTGTTATTGTGACTATTTATCCATGGAATGAATTAAGCAATATTGGATCACCCTTTGTAACTACTTTTGCCAAAGTTGGAATTACGGCGGCTGCAAGTATTATCAACTTCGTTGTTTTAACGGCAGCTTTATCTGGTGCCAATTCTGGAATATATTCGTCTAGTCGAATGTTGTTTAAATTAGCTCATGATGGGGATGCTCCAAAGACATTTGGTCATATTTCGAAGCGTATTGTACCTAATCATGCTATCTTAGGTATTTCTGGGGGAATATTGATTGGATTTATTTTAAACATGATTGCTGCTACGATAAGTAAATCTACGCAAGATCTATTTGTCATTGTTTTCTCGTCCTCTGTCTTGCCAGGAATGATACCATGGTTTGTAATTTTACTTGCAGAATTAAAATTTAGACGTAACAATAAAGATTTATTAGTAGATCATCCGTTTAAGTTACCATTATATCCTCTGTCTAATTATTTTGCGTTTGTAATGTTAATAGTTATTGTAATATTCATGTTAATTAATCCAGAAACTAGAATTTCTGTTTTAGTTGGAGCCGCTGTACTAGTTATAGCAACAATTGTTTATCTAATACGACATAAAAAGGATGGAGTAATCAATGAAAGATAATAAAAATCATCCGCCTAAATTAAAAAGATCCATGACTGCTGGTCAAATGGAGATGATATCATTAGGTGGAGCAATTGGTGTTGGTTTATTTATGGGATCAACATCAACTATTAAGTGGACTGGACCATCTGTATTATTAGCGTACATGTTTGTCGGATTAATCTTATATATTGTAATGCGTGCATTAGGTGAAATGTTATATGTAAGTCCAGGTACAGGATCATTTGCAGATTATGCAACTGAATATATTTCTCCATTAGCTGGATATTTGGCTGAATGGGCAAACGTATTTCAGTATATTGTTGTTGGTATTTCAGAAGTTGTGGCAGCAACAGAATATTTAAAATTTTGGTGGCCTAAAGTTAGTGTTTTTTGGTCTGGGATAATTATTATTGTATTTTTATTATTAGCAAATTTAGCTAGTGCGAAAGCATATGGAGCATTAGAATTTTGGTTTGCAATGATTAAAGTAGTGACAATTATCTTAATGATTATTTTAGGGCTATTAGTAATTCTAGTTGGTGTCGGTAATCACGGACATCCTGTAGGTTTTAATAATTTATGGTCTCATGGAGGATTCTTTACGGGTGGAGTAAAAGGCTTTTTCTTCTCGATGGCAATAATTGCTGGTTCTTATGAAGGAATAGAGCTTATTGGTATTTCTGCTGGCGAGGTTGCAAATCCTCAAGAAGCAATTGTAAAGAGTGTAAAATCAGTTTTATGGCGAATCTTGATTTTTTACGTTGGTGCAATTTTTGTAATTGTGACTATTTATCCTTGGGACCAACTAAGTAATATTGGCTCACCATTTGTAGAAACTTTTACTAAGGTAGGAATTACGGCAGCTGCAAGTATTATCAACTTTGTTGTTTTAACAGCAGCCTTATCTGGTGCAAATTCCGGTATATATTCATCTAGTCGAATGTTGTTTAAACTTTCGCATGAAGGAGAAGCGCCAAAAACTTTTGGAAAGTTATCAAAGCATATTGTTCCTGATCGTGCAATAATTGGAATTACAGCTGGCATTTTGATTGGTTTTATTTTGAACCTAATAGTTTCAACTATGAATAAATCTATGGGAGAACTATTTGTAATAGTCTATAGTTCTTCTGTGTTACCAGGGATGGTAGCGTGGTTTGTAATATTAATTGCCGAATTAAAATTTAGAAAAAACAATTTACATTTAATGGAAAAACATCCATTTAAATTACCTCTTTATCCTTATTCAAACTATTTTGCTTTTGTAATGTTGTTAGTAATTGTAGTTTTTATGTTTGTTAATCCAGAAACTAGAATCTCTGTAGCGGTAGGAGGGGGAGTACTAGTATTAGCAACGATCATTTATCTAATTAAACATCGAAAGAAATAATTTTAAAATCATCCTCTGTAAGAAAGAGGGTGATTTTTTATAAGACATAATATTAGCTTATAGTGAGAAAATAGTGTTAATTTTAGCTTGTAGTATTTACGCATTAAAAGTTTTAATTTATAATTAATTCAACTGTTAAAAAGTAAGTTAAAGGAGATAGCAACATGAAACCAATTATTGGTATTTCTGGTTCTGTAATTATTGATGATGGTGGAATTTTTCCAGGCTATCGTCGTAGCTATGTTAATGAAGATTATGTTGATTCTGTCGTCCAAAATGGCGGAATACCCTACATTATTCCTTTTAATGGGGATGAAGAAGTAATTAAGGAACAGCTTTCAAATGTTCAAGGATTGATTTTATCTGGAGGACATGATGTTGATCCTCATAACTATGGTGAAGAACCTGAACAAAAATTGGGAGATATTTGGCCTGAGCGTGATCAATTCGATATGCGTTTATTGAAATTAGCTGAAGAAAAGGAAATTCCAGTTTTAGGAGTCTGTCGTGGTGCTCAGATAATAAATGTTTATCACGGTGGAACGCTATATCAAGATCTCAGTTATAGAAAAGAGAAAACGTTAAAGCATAATCAAGGACAGACACCTACTTTGCTTACACATACTGTAAAAACAGTTGTAGGTACAAAAATTGCTGAATTATTGGGGAAAGAAAAATTGCAAACTAATTCTTTTCACCATCAATTAATTAAAGATGTTGCACCTAATTTTAAAGTAGCCGCTCGCTGTGTAGATGGAGTAGTGGAGGCAATTGAAAATGAAGATGCGTCAGTCATTGCGGTTCAATGGCATCCTGAAATGCTTCACCGAGTAGTTTCTTATCAAAATAACTTATTTAAATATATCATTGATATGGCAAAGACAAAGTAGAGGAAATTATTAATAAATGAATGAAAAAGAAACAAGTAAATTAGGTTTTTGGTCTATTGTACTCTTAGCCATTAATTCAATTATTGGCTCAGGAATATTTTTGACACCAGGTAGCGTTGTTCAACAAGCTGGGTCAAAAGCCTTAATTGTGTACTTTATTGCTGCAATTTTCGCTTCAATTTTAGCTATATCTTTTGCGGCAGCAGCAAAGTATGTAACTAAATCTGGGGCTGCTTATGCATATTCAAAAGCCGCTTTTGGAAATAATGTCGGTTTCTATATGGGAATTTTACGTTACTTTTCTGCAAGTGTAGCTTGGGGTGTAATGGCAGTTGGGGTTATTAAATCTACTATTTCTATTTTTGGTGGTAACCCAAATGAGACAATGAGCGTAACTATTGGCTTTTTGATATTGATGGCCGTTATTACGATAATTAATTTATTTGGTCAAAAAGTTGTTAAGTATGTTATGAACTTAGCGACTATTGGTAAGTTAGCTGCTCTAGTATTAATTATTATTGCAGGGGTAGTTTTATTAATTGTAAGTGGTGCTTCAAGTAATTTAAGTCAGGTAGATCAGATTACTCAAAATGGTCAAAAGATTGTTCCTACTTTAACTACTACAGGTTTTGTAATGGCAATCGTATCTGCCTTCTATGCCTTTACTGGATTTGAATCAGTTGCTTCTGGGTCAGATGATATGAAGAATCCTGCTAAAAACCTTCCACGTGCTATTCCTTTAGCAATTATTGTTATTGCAATCATTTATATTGGCGTTGTTGCTGTTGCAATGATGCTCGATCCCAAAGCATTAATGACAACAAGGCAAGTTGTTGCAATTGCTGCTATCTTTAAGAATGAAATTTTAAGGGATGTTATCTTAGTTGGTGCTTTAGTTTCAATGTTTGGTATTAATGTTGCTTCTAGTTTTAATGCTCCACGAATTTTAGAAGCGATGGCACGTGAAAACCAATTTTCAAAAGCTTTAACTAAAAGAACCAAGAATAATTTTCCAATTAGAACCTTCTTTATTTCAGTATTGTTAGCTATTTTAATTCCAATGGCTTTTGAATATAATATGGTCAATTTGATCACATTGAGTGCGATGGTACGTTTTTTGGGCTTTATTGTTGTTCCATTAGCTGTTATTCAATTCTATCGTGGAAAGACAGCAGAGCCTGTTTTAAATGCACCAAAAAATGTATGGACTGATGTATTTATTCCTATTCTTTCAATTATTTTAGTATTATTCTTGCTAGTAGAATACAATTGGAAAGCCCAATTTGGTGTGGCCAATGCACAAGGACAAGTAATAGGCATTAACTGGTATGCTGTTGCAATGATGATTTTTGGATTTATTCTTTTACCTCTAATTATGTTTATTATCTCTAGAAAAGATCGTAAAGCTAGTAAATAACGAAAAAGACTGTTAAGCCTATTGGCTTAGACAGTCTTTTTTGTGCTATAGAATTTTGATGTCAGCAGCTTCACATGATTCAATCATTTTGGGAGGCCAAATACTAGCTTGGACTTCACCAATATGAGCTTTTCCAAGCAAAAGCATACATAAGCGAGATTGACCAATTCCACCGCCAATTGTATAAGGAAGTTCACCATTTAAGAGCATTTTATGGAATGGTAAAGTGGCTCGCTCTTCAGCATGAGCTTTTTTAAGTTGTTCTTTGAGTGATTCTTCACTTACGCGAATTCCCATAGAAGAAATTTCAATTTTACGTTGTAATGGTTCATACCAAAATAGTAAGTCACCGTTTAATTCCCAGTCATCGTAATCTGGTGCACGACCATCATGTGGCTTACCGCTACGCTTTAATTTATCGCCAATTTTCATTAGGAATACTGCTTTTTTCTCTTTAGCTATTTTATCTTCACGTTCATCTGGCGTTAGATCAGGCCAGCGATCTTCTAAATCTTGAGTAGTAATGAAGGTAATGGTATTTGGTAAATGATAAGTAGAACTAGGGTAACGTGCAGCAACTTCTTTTTCAGTTTCTTTTATTGCTTTAAAGATTTGCTTAACAGTAGTTTTAAGAGTTTCAATATTACGTTCATCTTTAGAAATTATTTTTTCCCAATCCCATTGATCAACATAAATTGAATGAAAATTATCTAAATCTTCATCACGTCTAATGGCGTTCATATTAGTGTAGAGGCCTTCATGAATACCGACGCCATAACGCTTAAGAGCTAAACGCTTCCACTTAGCTAAAGAATGCACAACTTCAATTGTGTCGTCGGGTATTGCTTTCATATCAAAAGACACTGGACGTTCAATACCGTTTAAGTTATCGTTTAGACCAGTAGACTTTTCAACGAACATTGGTGCTGACATTCTTTGAACATTTAAATTTTCTGCAAGTTTATCTTGAAAAGTTTCTCTAATGAAAACAATTGCGGCTTCAGTGTCACGAATGGTTAAACTTGGATGATAATCCTTAGGTAAGATAAGTGTCATAAATAAAACTCCTTAGAAAGAATTTAAGAGTAAAGAAAAAGCCCTTCACCCCTGATATTCTCAGGACGAAAGGCTTTTTTCCGCGGTACCACCTAAATTGTCTAAATATAGACCAGCTTAATTAGAGCACAATCATGCTCCTCGGCTTGATAACGTACCGATGACGGCGTAGCTTACTATAATTTAGGCTAGCAGCACAGCGAAAAAGTGTTATTCGATAATTCAGGGTCTACTAGCTTCTCACTAACGCTAATTCACTGAAAGAATAAAATTATCTACTCGTCTCTTCATTGCTTTTTAAGTTTTATATTAATTATATTTAACTCGATTTGCGTTGAAAAAGCAAGAGGTAAAAAGATAATTTTTTTGGTGTGTGTTATGATGAATCTTGCAAAATATTAGGAAAGTTGGGAAGATATGACGAAAAAAAGATTGTGGACTTGTTTAGCAGCGCTAGCCTGTGTTTTCTGGGGAATTTCAGGTCTATTTGCTAAAGGATTATTCAATATAAGTTCTAGCATTACACCAATTTGGATTTCTCAGGTGCGAATGGTAGTTAGTGGGATTATTTTGCTTGTATTTGCACAATTGGCAGGAAAAAATCCGCTTAAAACAATGGCTAATAAGAAAGATGCGGTAACAGTGCTGGCTTATGGCTTGTTAGGATTATTGCCCGTGCAATATTGCTATTTTATTGTTGTGCAAGAAGCTAATGCGTCAATTGCTACTGTATTACAGTTTATTGGACCATTTTTTGTCTTATTTTATATGGTAGTCTTTGAGCACCAGGTATTACGTGCAGTAGATGTAATAGCTGCGGTTGTTGCTTTTATAGGAGTTTTCTTTTTAGCTACACATGGGCACTTTAATCAGTTGTCCTTAACTCCTTCTGTTTTGTTTTGGGGCCTTATTTCGGCAGTAGGAGTAGCCACTAATACTCTAATTCCCCGACGATTACTTGATCATACATCAAGCTTAGTGGTAACAGGATGGGGCTTACTTTTTTCAGGTATTGCTTTGGTAATAGCACATCCGGTATGGCCAAAGGTTCCGAATAATATTAACGTTTTTTGGCTAATGGCTGGTGTGATCGTGATTGGAACTCTGATTCCATTTCAATGGATGATGGGATCACTTCGTTATATCAAACCATCAACTGCTAGTTTATTAGATGCTTTTGAGCCGGTTTCCGCAACGATTGGGTCAGTAATTATTTTTGGATTAGTGATGGCTCCAATTGATTGGATTGGTTCAATAATGATCATTTGTGCAGTATTAGCACTTAATTGGGAACCGAAAAGTCATAATAAAAAAGAGTAGTTACTCGTGATTTTTGAGTAACTACTCTTTTTTGTAATTAATTATTTTTTTTGCTGATTTTACTATGTTTATATCCATAGATACAGTAAATAAATAGGCCAAATAAGAACCAAATACTAGCAAAAATATAAGTTTTAACAGATAAAAAGCATATCATGCCAATGCAGGCAAGTCCAGAAAGAATTGGAATTACTGGATAGAATGGAACCTTGAAGTCACCTTCAGGAATATCTTTTCTTCTACGCAGTAAAATGACGCCAAAAGATACGAAAGTAAAGGCAAGCAATGTTCCAATTGATACTAAGCTAGTGAGTTCTTCCATTGAGAACAAACCGCCCATTAAAGCAATAACGATAGTTACAATCCAAAGTGAATTTTCAGGAAGTCCATGCTTATCAATTTTTCCTAAAAAGCTAGGGAGGAGTCCATCGCGTCCAATGGAATAAATTAGACGTGAACTTGAGTAAATCATAGTTAACATCATTGTACTCATTCCAACAATGGCACCAATCGATAATAAATCTGCTACCCAACCTTGGTTAACTAACTTTAGGGCGTAGGCAACAGGATTGGCTACGTCTAATTGCTTGTAATTTATCATTCCAGTTAAAACTGCTGATACTCCCATGTAAAGCAATGCAGCAACAATTAATGTGCCAATAATTCCGATTGGCATATTTTTTTTAGGATTTTTAACCTCAGCTGCTGAAGATGAAACAACGTCAAAACCTAAAAATGCAAAAAAGACTGTAGTTGCCCCTCGTAAAACGCCGGTAGTTCCATATGGAGCGAAGGGTTGATAGTTTTTAGGCTTAATAAAAAATAAACCCACACCAATAAAAATAAATATGATTGCTATCTTAATTAAAACAGCAGCATTATTAAATTTCATGGATGCTTTCATTCCACGAGAAAGTAAGATTCCAATTAATAAAACACTAACAACTGCCCATAAATTTAGGTACGTACCATTTAAAGGATCGAACGGTCCCTCTAAATGATGAGGAATGTGTAATCTAAAGCTATGTAGCAAGGAGTTAAAATAAGAAGCCCACCCAGCTGATACTGCAGCAACTGAGAGCATATATTCTAAGATTAATGCCCAGCCTAAAATCCAACCAATAACTTCTCCGTAAAGAATATTTCCGTATGAGTAAGCAGAACCAGCTACTGGAATACTTGAAGAAAGTTCAGCGTAGCACATACTAGCTAAAGTACACACTAGGGCTGCAATTAGAAATGAAAGAGTAACACCAGGCCCCGCCTCTTTTGCGGCAACTGTACCAGGTAAAATAAAAATACCTGTACCAATAACGGCTCCAATACCAATAGTTAATAAGTCAAAAGCCCCAAGCGTTTTGGCAAAGTGCTTGTCTGTACCCAAATAACGCTTGAGGCTTTCTTTTCTAAACGGATTCAACTTCATTAGCAGTACGCTCCTTGCGACGTTCTAAAATCATTTTAACAATCGCATTTGCTACATTCGTATTACGAAGTAGTGGACCGTGAGAATATGAGCCAATAAAGTTTTTGTAACGTAAGCCTTCAACTTTATCTTGAGGGTTATTGCCGTAGCCTTCGATCATCTCACCAAAGGGATGAAGCATGTTAGTATTATCAAAATAAGTTTGACCTGAATGGTTTTCAAAAGCTTTAACTTCACCCCATTCAGTCATGTAACGGGTATCTCCAATCATACGTTTATCAGCCTTGAAAATAGTATGTAGAGGTAAAATACCTAGACCTTTAATGGTGATGCCAGAATTTGTTTTGTAGTAATCACCCATTAATTGATAGCCACCACAAATACAAAGCATTGGATTACCGGCCTTAATATAATTTTCAATAGTTTCTTTATGACGTGGCAGATCTTTAGCAACAACGGTTTGTTCAAAGTCTTGGCCACCACCAAAGAATAAAAAGTCGTAGTTCTTAGCGTCAAAGCTATCGTCTAGTGAAATATTATCAACTTCAGTTTGATAGCCTTGTTTAGCAAGTAAATAGCGAATCACTTTAACGTCGCCTGAGTCGCCGTAAGTATTCATTAAGTCTTCATACAAGTATGCAATTTTTATTGTTTTATCTGCCATAATTATCATCCTTATTAAAATCGTATGTTCAAAGTATAACTTAAAATTGCCTTAAATACGAGTTAATAAAAATATCTAATCAAGTTCTTCCTGTGCAGCTAAATGGTTAATTGGACCATATTTTGATCCTACATTAATTGGATGTGAAATTGCTTCGTAAGTAAAATCTTTAGCAATTTTAACTGCGGTCTTGATATCATTCCCTTTTGCAAGCTCAGCCGTAATCACTGCAGATAAAGTATCTCCTGTACCATTAACGCGATCAGTTTTAAAATACGGCTTGGTTAGCCATTCTTCAGAATTGTCTTCTAGTAAAAGATAATCTTTAACTTCTGTTTGCGTATCATTATGGTGTCTACCTTTGATTAGAACATTTTTGACACCCATCTTTTGAAGTTTTTTTGCACCTTCTTTGATTTCAGCTTCATTTTTTAGATCAAGACCAGTTAACTTTTGTGCTTCAAAAAAGTTAGGTGTGATGATGGTTGCCATAGGTACTAACTTCTCAAGAAATGCTTGATAAGCATCATTTGCTAAAAGAGTAGCACCGTGCTTAGTAATGATGACAGGATCAAGCACAATGTTTTGCATTTGATAATGCTTTAAATTTTTGGCTACTATATCAATAATTTCTTTGTTAGCAAGCATCCCTGTTTTAACTGCTTTTATCTTAAAGTCATCATTCAAGACGTCGAATTGCTTTTGAATAAAATCTAATGGCATTAATTGTTGTGCAAAAATTCCTTGAGAGTTTCCTGCGACAGCAGCAGTTAATAACCCCATACCGTAAACACCACGAGCATAAAAAGCATGTAAATCAGCAGGCATTCCAGCACTACCATCACTATCATGACCAGCAATTGTTAAGGCTTCTATGTGTTCTGTAGACATTTGATGCGACCTCCTTGATGTGCTTTTCTTGTAAATTATTATTATCAATTATAAAAAATAAACTAACAAAGTGAAAGTATTTTGTATTTAGCCAAAGTATCTATGCTTAGTTCTAAATACTTAATTACTGATAAAAATAGGCTAAAATATATCATGAGAGAAAAGCAGATAGAGGATGAAATAATGGAACATAATCGCTTAATTACTTTTGATGGTACTGTAAATTTTCGAGATATTGGTGGCTATGAAAATAATGAAGGGAAGCATGTTAAATGGGGAAAAATTTATCGTTCTGATTCCTTAAGTAGTCTAACTAAACGTGACGAAGAAAAATTAGAAAAGATGAAAGTCACGGTAGACTGCGATTTAAGAACAAGCAATGAACAAGTAATGGCGCCAGATCGAAAATGGAATGGTGTTGAAGTTTTGGATTGTCATGTCTATGCGGAAGATAGCAGCGGTAACTTTGTTAATGACAGTCATAAACTATATCGCTTTTTACATCATATTCCTAAAGTTGACAGTTATTTGAGTGAAATTTATCAAAATGTGATTTTAAGTCCTGCTAGTCAAAAGGCTTTTGCCCGTGTGTTTGCGTCCCTACTTACCTTACCGGAGGATGAAGCGTTAGTATATCACTGCAGTGCTGGTAAAGATAGAACTGGAATGACCACAGCATTAATTTTAAAGGGCCTCGGTGTAGATGAGCATACAATTGCACGCGATTATTTATTGACGAATGAACTGTATACTTTTGGTCTTAAAAAGCAGCTTCCAAGTGATTCTGAGATGATTAAAATGGTTAATCGAATGAACGTTACTGAAGGTGAAGGTACCGCTATTGAGGGAATTACTCAGACAATTGATAGCGGGTATGGTGGTTTTGAAAATTACTTTACTAAAGAACTTGGCTTTTCAAAGCAAGATCTAAAAGATTTTAGAAAATTATATTTAGAGTAACAAAAAACATTAGACACATTGAAGTGCCTAATGTTTTTTAGTTTCCACTAGATTCACGTTTAAGTAATTCTACGGGTAAATAGTAGGTATAGTTATCCAATTCTTCAGTCGGATTATCAATTCTTTTTTCTAAAAGTTTAACGAGTAATTGTGCAATTGAAGGAATTGGTTGAACAATTGTAGATAAACGTGGTTCAAAATCACGGACAACTTTACTACCATCAAAGCCAATAATTTTCAAATCTTCAGGAATATGAATTCCCAAATCATGGCTAATATTTAAAATAAGGAGGGCAGTGAGGTCATCAGAAGCAACGATTCCATCTACCTTATGATTTTCTAGCAAATCTCTAATTGCCATTTCTTTTAAGGCAAGAGTTTCGTTGAAGATTACTGGATGGATATGTTCCGTTAACTTGAGTTCCTCAATTGTTTCTTTATAGCCTAGGAGTCGCTTTTGAGTAGGGTGACCATCTAAAGTGGGGTTTCCGACAAAGTAAATGTGACGGGCACCATGATTATAAAGCTCTTGAGTAGCTAAACTACCACCTTTAAAGTTATCAGCACTAACAATTGGAATATTGTCCGATAGTTTTCGATCAAAGGATACAATTGGTAAGCCAGTTCTTTGATATTCTTCAATTCCTAAGTTATGTGCACCAGCGATAATGCCATCGACTTGATTAGCCATTAGCATTTGTAAGTAGGTGCGTTCTTTTTCTTTGTCATTGCCTGCGTTACAAAGGATTGTTTTATAGCCATGCTTAAAAAGGCGATCTTCTATTTTAGAAACTAATTCTCCAAAAAAGGGATTAGAAACATCAGGAAAAATTAAACCAATTAATTTGGTTTTCTTACCTTGCAGAGATCGAGCAACTGAATTAGGTTGATAATTCAACTCTTTCATTGCTTCATGAACTTTTTTACGTGTTTTTTGACTAATATAGCCGTAATTATTAATTACGCGTGAAACTGTAGTAACAGAGCAGCCTGCTTTGGCAGCTACATCGGTTAATTTGACCATTATTATCTTCCTATAATATAGAATCCATGCTCCATAGTCGTCCCGTGTACTTAGTATCTTTGTCAAAAGCAATTTTTTGGTTTGGAGTTGGTGCAAAGAATCTTAAAGTGGCAACATGACGACCATTATTGATGAAAATTTCGCATAATGAGCCATCAATGAAAATATCTAAATCTAAATCTTGATCATCTTTCAGGTCAATTGTTCTAGTTGCACCATAATCTGGGTTAACAGCTGGACCACTTGAAGCACGATCAATTGTTAATTTTGCATTTTGATCTGTATTAAAATCAAGAACTAGACTTGATGATAGATCTTCATTAGAAGCTAAGTGTAATTTTCCACTTTGACCGGCTAGTAAGTGAAGTTTCAGTTCATATTGTTTACCAGCTGCTTGACTAATTATCTTTTCATTATTGAGTTGTTTCTCATTATGACGTAAATTCTTGATTGCATCTACTGGATGTTGATATAACGCACCATCTTTAATTTCTAAACGCTTAACTTGACTGTAGCAATTAGCCCAATTTTCTTTATCAGTTGGATAAGTACAATCTGGTAAGCCAACCCAAGAAATAGCATAGGCATTTCCATCAGGAGCATTAAAAGCTTGTGTTGCATATACATCAAAACCATCATCTAGGTTAGCTGGATGAGCTTGGAGTGGCGTAAATTTAGCTTCACTTAAATTAATATCTTTGCCGATCCAGTACATATTTGGATAAATATTCTTGTAGTCGGCCACTGTTTTATCTAATCCTTGGGGACAGAAAATCAAAACAGGATAGTTATTAATGAAAACTAGGTTAGGGCATTCAATCATATAGCCCATTTCATCCTTACCTAAATCTAAATAACCATTTTCATGCCAAGTTTTAAGGTCGTCTGATTCATAAATATCAATATGACCACTCTTAGTTTTAGCATCTTGTGCACCAAGTAAAACGTAGTATTTTCCATCATGTTTAAATAATTGTGGATCACGGAAGTGTTCACTAACATGATTTGGTGGTAGAATTGCTGCTTTATCAGGTTTAGTAATATGATTATTTTCATCCATTTCAGCAATAACTTGATAAGGAATTCGAGTCCAGTCTTCATCACGATGATTACCAGTGTACATTAATAGAAGTTTTCCATTATGTTCCATCGCAGAACCAGAATATGCTCCCGCATTGTCTAAATCACTATCTGGATCAATTGCTGAACCTAAATAATGCCAATGAACTAGGTCAGGAGAGGCGTAGTGAATCCAAGATTTAACTCCATGAACTGGTCCAAATGGGTAAGATTGGCAAAATAGGTGATATTCGCCATTATAATAGGAGAATCCATTGGGATCGTTGATCAATCCAGAAAGTGGGTGGATATGATAGTGCATTTGATATGGGGAAGTCGCAGCTTGAGCTTGAAGATTTAATAAAGTCTGTGCATCCCAATCTTTATATTTGCGATAACGTTGTTTTCTTGTCCATTCCATAACTTATTCACCTCATCGAATATGTAAACGCATTCTTATATAAGAATGTTAACTTAAAGCTGGTCTATATGTCAAACGAATAACAGTATTAAACTAGTATTTTAAAAAAATAGAAATTAAAATGTTGCAAAATAATAACATTTTCTATGATAAGCGCTTGACATAATTTTAGAATACGCTATCATAATACATGTAAATATTTAAAACGCTTACACATTTTCAAGGAGGAGACAGACATGGATCACAAAAAAGTTGCTGAAACAGTTATTGAAGCTGTTGGTCGCGACAACTTAGTAGCCGCTGCTCACTGTGCTACGCGTCTACGTTTAGTCTTAAAGGACGATAGTAAAGTAAATATGAAAATGCTTGATAGCGATCCAGATATCAAGGGTACTTTCAAAACTAATGGTCAATTTCAAATTATTATTGGGCCTGGGGATGTTAATAACGTCTACGATGAATTAATCAAAATGACAGGTCTATCTGAACTTTCAACTGATGATTTGAAGAAAGTTGCCCAAAAGGATCAAAAGTTTAACCCAGTAATGGCATTTATCAAGCTTTTATCTGATATCTTTGTTCCTATTATTCCAGCCCTAGTAGCTGGTGGTTTATTGATGGCTTTGAACAACTTCTTAACTTCTCCAGGATTATTTGGAGCTAAGTCAGTTGTTCAAATGGCACCTAGTGTTAAAGGATTATCTGAAATTATTCAGGTAATGTCCGCTGCTCCATTTATTTTCATGCCTATCTTAGTTGGTATGTCTGCTGCTAAACGTTTTGGAGCTAACCAATTCTTGGGTGCAACTATTGGTATGATTATGACTACTCCAGCTTTAGGTGGAGCAGGTAAATATTGGGATATCTTTGGTTTACATGTTTCTCAAACTAACTACCAATACCAAGTTATTCCGGTTTTAGTAGCAGTTTGGCTTTTAGCTTTCTTAGAAAAGAGATTCCACAAGTGGTTGCCATCTGCAGTTGACTTCACATTCACACCACTTCTTTCAATTATGATTACTGGTTTCTTGACTTTCACAATTATTGGACCAGTCTTTAAAGGTGTGTCAGATGCAATTACTGCTGCCATTGTTTGGTTATACAACACAACTGGTGCCTTTGGTATGGGTATCTTTGGTTTATCTTACTCAGCTATTGTTACTACTGGTCTTCACCAAAGTTTCCCAGCAGTTGAAACTCAACTTTTAGCTGAATATGCACGTGGTCGTGGATCCGGTGACTTTATCTTTGTTACCGCATGTATGGCTAACGTTGCTCAAGGTGCTGCTACCTTTGCTATTTACTTCTTAACTAAGAATGAAAAAGTTAAAGGTTTAGCAAGTTCATCTGGTGTTTCTGCATTACTTGGTATTACCGAACCAGCATTGTTTGGTGTTAACTTGAAGTACAAGTTCCCATTCTTCTGTGCTTTAATTGGTGCAGGTGTTGGTGCTGCTTTTGCAGGATTAATGCATGTTACTGCTGCTGCCCTTGGTTCAGCTGGTTTCCTTGGATTCTTGTCAATGGTTCCAAAGAGTATTCCAATGTGGGCATTATCAGTAGCAATTAGTTTTATTGTTGCTTTTGGTTTAACCTTTGTATACGGTAAACGTCACCTTAAGGAAGACGTCGTAGAAGAATCGGGTACTGTTGAATCTGCTGGTGATCAAGTAGCACAACAAGAAAAAGCTGAACAAATTATCAAAGAAGATAAAGAATTACATGATGAAGTAATTGCTGCTCCTGTTTCAGGTAAAGCAGAAAGCTTGAAAGATGTAAATGATCCAGTCTTCTCTACTGAAGCAATGGGTAAGGGTGCTGCAATGGTACCAAGTGAAGGTACTATCTACTCCCCAGTAACTGGTGAAATTACAGTTGCTTATGAAACTAAGCATGCTTATGGAATTAAATCAGACGAAGGTGCAGAAGTTTTAATTCACATTGGTATCGACACTGTAAACATGAAGGGTGAAGGATTTACTACTGATGTAAAACAAGGCCAACATGTTGAAAAAGGTGAAAAGCTTGGAACAGTTGATTTAGATGCTGTGAAGAAAGCAGGATACGATACAACTGTCATGACTGTAATTACTAATACTACTAGCTATGCAAATGTTCAACGTATTGATGGCGTAGAAAAGAAGCATGGTGACGACTTAATCGCAGTTACTAAGAGATAATTATTGATAAGTAAATCAAAATAAGCTCATTTCCGTTTTAGGGGATGAGCTTATTTTTGTGATGAAAATAAATTGTTTAAAAGTTAAAAATATGCCATTTAGTTTTAATTTTTAATCAAAAAAACGCTAAATCATTCAGATTTAGCGTTCGTAATAAAGGTTAAACTTTTAAAGTAGTAGCCTTATTTGTTAATAATAGTTTTACCAGTAAAACATTCACCGAATAGATCAACTGCTAATGGATCCATATCATTTGTAAATTCCTTTACTGAAATAGTTAAAATTTCTTTCTTGCTTTCTTTCATAATTTTAATTCTCCTTTTTCTTTTTTAATGTTGACTTAATAATATTTTATTTTTAAAATTAAGTCAAGTAGTTTAGGAGGAAAAATTATGTATAATCCAGTTTATAAATTAAAAATAAATTGTTTATCAAATAGCTATAAGGTTAATTTTGATAAACAATGGATTTATTTAGCATCTAAAGAAAATACTATTCCAACAATTGGGTGGAAAATACATATTTCAGCATCTCCTGTTGATTTTTGGAAAATAGTGGAAAGAGTTTCTAAAATTGTAATAGAAAAAAAAGATACTTTTAAGATTCCGATTGATTATCATGCCATGCTAGCATTGACCACTGGCGGAACTAAGCTTGAAACACAAGGAAAAATGATAACTATTTATCCATCTGACCAGAGTTTTGCTAATTTAAAAGATTATGCGGAAAAATTAAGTGCCGATCTCAAAGAGAATAAGTATCCTATAGTTAGATGGGATTATAGATTTAAAGATACTAATGTTTTTTTCAGATATGGTGCTTTTTTAGCAGAATATCTGCCGGATAGTATGGGGTACTTAAAACCTGCTATTAATTATGAAGGAAAAAAAGTATTAGATTATCGTAAAAGTCTATTGAAAACTGCAATCCCTACTTTTTTAAAGCCTCCTCTTAATGAAAAAGAACGAATAACACTAAAGTTAGAAAAATTAGGCTTCGAAAAGATTAAGCATATTAATACAACTAGTAAAGGGAATACATTTGTAGCTTTTTATAAAAATAAAAAGGTATTTATAAAACAGGCGTATGCAAATGAACTTATTGATAAGTTAGGAAGATCTGCAGCGGATAGATTGAAAAATGAATATTACTATTTAAAAAAAATTCACAATATTATTAATTCTGTAAAACCTATTTTATTAAAGGAGTATACGAACGAGTCAATATTAGTCGAAGAATTTGTATACGGTTTTTCATTAAGTGAATATTTTAGAACCGGAAAATATTATGATGCTGATAGAAATCAAAGAAATATATTTATAGTTAAAATTATTGATTATCTATTATCAGATATTAAAAAATTACATAATAATGGCATTATTTTTAGAGATGTATCTCCAAGTAATATTATTGTAAACAACGATATTCCCATACTTATAGATTACGAGCTAGCAAATCAATTCTCTAATTTAAAAGCTTATGATGGGGCAACTCCAGGATTTTTTTCAATAAGAGAAAAGGGTATTAGACGTTGGTCTACTCAACGAGATGTATATGGCTTAGGAGCCCTTATATTCTATTTAACTACTACCGTAAAACCAATTTATCAGGAAGATTTAATTAGCTCTAAAAAGCAAAGAGAAAAGTTAGAAAAAATTGCTATTGCAATAAATGAGAAAAATTCTAGGATATTGCAATTGTCTTTTCTTGGTATTGAAATGATGTATCACTGTGAGAAAGAATTATCATATTTTATAAAAAAATTTTATTTAATAAAAAATTTTACTTTAAATATGCCTCTAAACGAGCCGATAATATCTAATACGATCAATCTAAACTTAAAAGCCTATCTTAAGGAAAGAGCTAAAAAAATAGTAATTACCAATAATAAAGTGACTAATAGGATAGATGTTTTAAGAAAAACTCAAATTATTAGTTTAGATGGAGGATTAGTGGCAGATCTAATGTTATTAAAAAATCAAGCTTATTCGAATAAAAAATATTCTTATAACAAAATGACTAAGTTGTTAAATACAATCAATTATGCTTATGATTATATTCCACACTATAATGTCCATAATTTAATTACAGGCGACGTAGGTCTTCTATACTGTATTGACTGGTACAATAAATTTTACTCAAATATCAAATATAGTGACTTACGAGAAAAAATTATCATTTCGTTAGAGAATACAGATTTTGAAAAATACTATACAAGTTTTTTGTACGGAAATTGTGGAATTGGATATATGTTGTGCAAAGCATATCATCTTTCTAAGGATAAACGTTTACTAAAAATAATTAATACACTTATAAATACAGTATATAAACGTATTGAAGTAAGAGACGGAAAAATTATTGATATCAATGCAGGTAATGCAAATTATAAACTTAATAATAAAATTTTAGATCTAGGCTATGGATCAGTTGGAGTTGGAATATTTTTCTGCGAGTATCTAAAAATTATGGATAATAAAAAAATTCTAAAGATTACAGATATGATTTATGAACAAATAAATATGAAGAAAAATTATAAAAATGGATACATATACTGGCAAATGTCAAATTTTGACAATCACCATTATCCCTTACTTTTTTCAGGAACAGCAGGAATAGGAGTATTTTTAATATCTTATAAGAGACTAACTAAAAAACACATAAATAATATAGATAATATACTTGGTCTAATAAATCATACGTTGCTAAATTTAAATATTGTATTTACAGCTAATCTACTACAGGGAGCAGCGGGAATTTTATTTTTCTCAAAGTATTATGAAAAAGGAAAAGAATTAGAAAGTAAATATAGAAAAATAATATATGCTATGTCTTCTAAAAAAGGAGCATATAGATATTGGACGGATCCGTCTAGATATAATCGAAGAGATGACTCTTTTTTAACGGGTACTCCAGGAATTTACTATGTATTGACAATGTCTAAAGAAAGAGGGTTGAGGGAATGACTTTAAAATACGCATCAAAAATAAATGTTACATTGTATATTTTATTATCAATTATATATGCATCGGGGAATGTTGCAATTGCATATGTTTCAAAATTAATGCTAAATAATGCTCAATACCAGCGTGGAGGATTAACTCAACTTTTAATAATCGCTTTGTTGGGTTCTCTTATAATAGTAATAATTATGTTTTCTAACTTTGCATATAAATATTTAAAAAATAAAATTATTTTAGAAATTAATCTTGAATTGAAAAAAAGATTAATGACTCATTTGATGAATAAAAATGGCACTTCTCAAAAAGAAGGACTTAACTTGATGACAAATGATTTAAAGCAAATAGAAACGTTAAAAATCAGTAATGAATTATTGATTATTACAGAGATTTTTTCATTTGTTTTATCATTAGTAGCTGGATTATTAAATAGTTGGTTTTTAACTATAATATTTATGATTACTACCTTATTACCCGGCTTAATACAAAAATTATTTGTCAAAAAGATTCAAAGTAAATCAAAAAAATGGGAACAAAGAAATGCAAACTATACACAAAGAGTAAGCGATGGATTAAATGGAGCAGTAACTGCAAATTTATATAATGCGAGAAATTCAGTCTTAGAGAGGATTATTACTGATGCTAAAAGTATGGAAAATGCTTTAAAGTCATTAAACTATACTCAAGATGTAGCAAATCAAATTATTATCGCTTTAGCTGATATCTTTAGTTTTATTCTCCCATTTTTTATAGGTGCTGTTTTAATGTATAACGGTCAAATTGGTTCGGGTACTTTGATTATGATTGTTCAATTATCTAATAATTTTATTAATCCTATTGTTAATATTTTTGATCAATTGAATCAAATTAAGTCAACTGAACCAATTTGGAAAAAAATAGAAGTTGGATTAAATGATGTTCCAACAGCGCCAAATGATCAGAAACAGACTTCTAATCGTACGTTCAAGAAATTACAAACAGATAGTTTAACCTATAATATAAATGGAAAAAACATATTTACTGATTTATCACTTACTATTCCTCATAAAAGTAAAGTTTTGATTACAGCACCAAGTGGATGGGGAAAATCGACATTTTTACAGTTATTATTGGGAAAATTAAAACCTGATAGTGGAAAGATTTTAATTGATTCTGAGAATATTACTAATAACTGGGAAACAGCCCATAATTATTTTAGTTATGTAACCCAATCTCCTTTTATTTTTGATGATACATTGGAATTTAATATTACATTGGGTAAAAAGTATCCATCAAAAAAGTTAAATGCGGTTATTGAGAAAGCTGGATTAAAGGAATTGGTTGATGAAAAGGGTTTAACTTACTCGGTAGGAGAGAAAGGAAAAAATTTATCAGGAGGACAAATTCAAAGAATCGAAATTGCAAGGGCTTTACTATCAGATCGACCTATTATGTTGGCTGATGAGGCAACCAGTGCTTTGGATCAAAAATTATCCGAAAAGATTCACAGCATTATTTTAGATAATCCGAGATTAACTGTTATTGAGGTAGCACATAAAATTTCTACTAAAGAAAAAGAAAAGTTCGATAAAGTATTAAAATTAGATGAACTAGCAAAACAGAAGTAAGGATAAATAAAATCTTGGGTTGAAGAATCAAGAAATTAAGAATAAGCTCATTTCCGTTTTAGGGGATGAGCTTATTTTTTGTTCTAAATTTAGGACTAGAATTATATAATTACATATCATTAACTTAGAAAAGAGATGAAATAATGCAAATAGGGAAAGAACTGAAAAAACTACGGTTAGAACTAGGACTAAGTCAAACAGAGATGGTAGGAGATATTTTAACAAAATCCTACTATTCAAAAATCGAACGAGGATTACATGAAATTAACGCAAAAGATTTGATTGAAATACTTAAACGAAATAGAGTTAATATTTCCGATTTCTTTCAGGGTATAGAAAGTAAGGGAAAAAGTAAAAAATATTTAGAGCAGTTAAGAAATTCATATTATGAACAAAATCTTTCAAAAATTGTAGAAATAAGAAAAATTTGTGCTACAGATTATCAATACAGAAATGTTTATGCTCATGCTATTCTTTTAGAGAACTTTTTTAAAAAGAATAAACTATCATGTAAAGAAGAAGCAATGATTAAGAAATTAATACTTAATATAGATGAGTGGGGAGAAGATAACTTGCGCTTGTTTGCTATGGCTATATCTCTGTTTGATGAATCAGAGATTGAGTATGAACTAAATATGATTTTAAGAAAGTATAAGGAAATAGATAAAGCCAGCAGGAAAATTCAAGAAATACTTGGAGGAATAATGGTTAATTATTTAAACATAATGCTCATAAAAAATGATAGAAATTTTGAAATGATAAGTAAGTTGAGAAATTTCCTGTATAAGTTACCGGTTGAGCCAAGAACTATATTTTTTAAAGTGATGGCAGATTATTATGGTTATCTTTTTAATGAAGAAAAATTAGAAGCAAAAAAGATTTTAGACTTTTTTGAAAGACATGGGATGGAGTCGATTACAGCCTATATAGCATTTTAGTTGTGTCATAATAGACACTTCGCTGATGGATTTTTAACAGTTTTGTATTATATATATTCAAAGCCTTGAAATTAATAATATTTTATCTATTAGTGGAACGAATAAAAAATGAATGTTAATAAACTTATATTAGAAATAAGCTATTTATTTTGTTGTATAGGTCCGATCGTTATACTTATTATTAGAAATATAAATGATCTAATGACTGTAACATTTGGAATATTATCAATTATTTTTCTTATATATGTTTTGGTATATTTTTATATTTCACAAGAATAAGTTTTGATTAGTAAATTCCTAATAATTATTTTTTATCAATCTTACATATATTTGCCTATAATATATACTCATGATCATAAATCAAAATAAACTCATTTCCTGCTTTGGGGATGAGCTTATTTTTGTGTTTGAGATAAAATATACATATGAAATATTAGAAAGGGTGAGAGTTAGTGAGTGATCTTCAAGTAATTCAAGCGGATATCACAAAATTAAAAGTTGATGCAATCGTTAATGCAGCTAATAGAGCACTTTTAGGTGGCGGTGGAGTTGATGGGGCAATTCACCGTGCAGCTGGTCCAGAATTACTAGTAGAGTGCCGAACACTTCATGGCTGTGATACTGGCGAAGCTAAAATTACTAAGGGTTATAATTTACCAGCTAAATATGTTATTCACACTGTAGGACCAGTTTATAATCCGAATTTTGCTCAAAAAGATGCAGAACTTTTAGCGAATTGTTACCACAATAGTCTTGATCTGGCTAAAAAGTATAATTTACATTCAATTGCTTTTTCTTGTATTTCAACTGGTGTATATGGGTATCCAAAGGTAGATGCTGCAAAAATAGCTGTTAAAACTACAAGAAGCTGGCTTAAACAACAAAAATTTAATATTGAGGTCTACTTTTGTGTATTTGATTCAGAAAATAAAGCCATATATAATAAATTAACGTCTTAACTAAAGTGAGGAGTTTTAGATGAGTTTAAAATATGCAAAACGAAGTCAGGTGATTTGGTTTGCTATCTTGGCTGCAATTAAGGCTTGTAATATTTTATTTGTGGCTTATATGATCAAGATTATGCTGAATGTAGCATCATCGCATTCTAAAGATATAATGCATTTAGTGCGTTTAGCAGCTTTAACAGCTTTAGGGCAGCTATGCTTCATGATGAGTAATTTCATCTATGAGCGTGTAAAGATGGGAATCATTCGTGATGTTAACATGGTCTTTAAGCGAGCTAATTTGCAGTATTTAGTTGATCAAGATGAACCAGATATTAAAAATGGCTTGTCGCTCATGACTAATGATCTAAAGCAAATTGAAACTAATCGAATTACGGCACAACTTGATATGATTTATCAAGGCTTAACTTTTATAGGTTCGTTAGCGTTTGCTTTGTATAATTCATGGCAAATGACGATTATATTCGTAGTGGCAATGGCTGCTCCAGCAATTGTACAAATTTTTACTAGTAGAATTATTACTAAAAAGTCTAAGATTTGGGCTAAAACCAATGCAAATTATACACAGAACGTTTCTGATTCTTTAAATGGGGCTCAATCAGCTAAACTATATAATGTTAGAAACAATATTGTAGTAAGAGCAACGCATTCGGCTCAAAATATGGAAAATGCCTTGCGTAATATGAACTTAACGCAGGCTTGGGCTCTAGAATTAATTTATTCTGCTGCAGAATTGTTCTGCTTTATTATTCCATGTACAATTGGCGGCATAATGATGATGCAGGGTAGCTTAAGCGTGGGGACACTATTTATGATGGTCGACTTAGCAATGAACTTCATTACGCCTGTTGTAACTTTATTTAATGAATTTAATCAAGTTAAGTCTACGGTACCAATGTGGAAGAAAACGCAAAAAGCACTTAACTACGAAGCAATTGAAAATTCAGAAAAACCGGAGAAGTTTGAAGGATTAGATGTTGAAAATCTTGCTTACCAAACTAAGTCTGATAAACATACAATTTTTACTGACGTTAATTTGCAAGTTAAACCTGGTGAAAAGATTTTACTCATGGCTCCAAGTGGTTGGGGAAAGACTACCTTACTTCGACTAATGCTAGGATTAAAACGTCCAGTAAAGGGTAAAATTTTAATTAATGGAGAAAATGTAACTGGAGATTGGGCTAAGGCTCATAACTATTTTTCTTACGTTAACCAGAAACCTTTTATGTTTGATGACACCTTGCGATTTAATATCACTTTAGGTAGAAAAGTTAGCGATGAGAAACTGAAGAAAGTTATTCATTTAGCAGGATTAGATGAATTGGTGAAAAAAGAGGGATTGGATCATAAAGTTGGCGAGGCTGGAAACGGCTTGTCTGGTGGTCAAATTCAGCGAATTGAAATTGCGCGTGCACTCCTATCGGGTAGACCAATTTTACTTGCAGATGAAGCAACAAGTGCTTTAGATCCTAATTTATCTCTTGCAATTCATGAGACGCTGTTAAAAAATCCTCATGTAGCGGTAATTGAAGTTGCTCATAAAATCTCAGATAAAGAAAAAGCAATGTTTAATAAAATTATTCGTCTAAATCTATGTGCTGGTAAAAATACTGATAATTAAAATAAGAGCTAGAGGAAAAATTTCTCTAGCTCTTATTTTTTAGTTTAACTTATCAAAAAAGTTAGTAAAGATCTTTTCTTGCTTTGGATCATCCAGCAATTTATCAGGACGCCATTGAATTCCTAGCATTGTTTGATCAGTTGATTCAATAGCTTCGATAATTCCATCAGGGGCAGTTGCTACAATATTAAAGTTGTTAGCGATTGTTTTAATAGCTTGATGGTGATGGCTATTAACATAGGGATGAGTACCAACAGCCTTAGCAAGTTCGCTTTCTTCAGTTACATTTACGTGATGACTTTCTAAAGATAAATCATTTTTCTGAATATGCTGAACACCTGCACCAGAGTTTTGAGCATAAATATCTTGGAAAAGTGTTCCATTGAAAGCAACATTTAACATTTGCATTCCACGCCCAATTCCTAAAATTGGCAAGTTAGAATCGTGAGTATTTTTAATTAGATTTAATTCGAATTGATCTCGATGAGGATCAGTTTCTTTAAGTTCAGGAAGTGGTTCTTCATTATAGAAAATTGGTGTAATATCAGGACCATCGCTTAGAATTAAAGCATCAAAATTAACATTTGGAAGTGGCAATGTCTTTAAACTAACTGGTGCAAAAACAAGTGGAAGATAGCCTAGTTTTACAACAGTATCTATAATACTTCGATCAACAATTAATTTATTATTTTTAATACTTGCAGTGATACCAATAGTTTTCATTAAATACTCCTTTAACAAATCAGGCATTTTCGCGATGAGAAGAAATTAGCATAATTAAGTAATTAATCAATAAGGTAATTCCAGTCGCTGCAAACACCCATTCATAGGTAAACATACCAGAAATAGTTGAACCTAGTAAAGACCCAAGAACTGCACCTATTGCTTGGAATGATTGATTATAAGAGAAAACTCTACCGAATGCTTCTGGTGGAACATTTAAAGTTAGAATAGTTTGAGCTGCCGGAAGCAAACCAGCACTAATAATTCCTAATAAAAATCTCCAGAAAGCTAATGACCAGGCATTGGGAATAAAAGTCATCGGGATGAACAAAATTGTAGCAATAAGTAGGCCCCAACGCAAAACTTTTTCAGCGCCGATTTGATCCATTAAATGACCAATATGAGAAGCAGAAAGCATCGTTCCAAGACCAGGAGTAGCAGCAACAATTCCAGCGATTAATGCAATATTGTGACTATGAGGCATGAGTGATTTCACATAAAGAGAAACAATCGGATCGATCGACATGGTTGATAATTGGACGATCATTGTAGTGACGAACATAATAATGATCAACTTAACATTAGGCAATCCATGCATTATTTCATTCATCGGTTTCATCTTTTCTCTTGAAACAGGAGTGAAATCTTCCTTAACTAATAGCCATGTTCCTAAAAAAGTTAAAAACATTAAACCACCGGTGATAAAGAATGGGATGCGGTATCCAAAGGCACTAGATAAGGCACCACCAATTAGTGGCCCAACTAGGTTGCCTGCTGTTCCGGCAGTCATCATTTGACTCATTACCCATCCGCTACGCTGATGTGGCGTCTCACCAGCCATTAAGGCAGTGGCGTTATTGATATATCCAGAAAACAAGCCTTGTAAAAAGCGCATGCAGATAATAAAGAAGGCACTTTGTGCTAGCCCTGTAATAAAGATAGTTAGACTCATAACGCCGGCAGCCCGCATACACATGAGCTTTCTTCCTTTTCGATCAGCTAAGTTTCCCCAGTAAGGAGAAATAATGGCCTGGGCAATAAAAGTCATGGCAAAGGCTAATCCAGAATAAAGGTTTAATTGTAATTTATTATAGTTACCTAACTCAGCCATAAATAGAGAAATAAATGGCATTGTCATTGAGTAACCTAATCCAGTAATAAAGCAACCTAGCCACAGGGTATAAAATATTTTATGCCAACCGCTAGGTAAAGTATAGGTGTGAGATTTAGTCACATAGTCATCCCAATCTAAGATATTTCTTATTTTTCAATAGTCTATTTTAGCATAGAGTTTTCATAGGAATTTTCATGATATTTTTAAGTTGCTTAATTTTCTTAAAAAAGTAATGCGAAGAATGGTGTAACATGCTAAGATTGACTAGCAAAATAAGTTAAAGGTTGAGTGTAATGAGCAAGAAGCAAGATTCAAAGGATAATAAAGAACAAAAAGTATTAACTAGAGAAGAATATCGTCAACGTTTAGCAAGTCACGATAAGGTAAATATTTGGGACTTATTTTTAAATCGACCATATGTTTCAGTAACTTTAATTGTGCTGGCAATTATCTTTATTATGACTAAATGGTGGCTTGGACTCATAATTCTTCTTATTGCGGCAATAGTGGGAGCTTTTATTATCGTAAAAAGTAAAAATCCCAATCGAACTCTTAGTTTAGAGTTTAAACTTGGTGGTAATAAAACTCTTCATTTACTAAAAGCACTACAATTAGGCGCTTCAATGGTCATGTTTTTATCTACTTATATGCGTCAGGTTGTAACAATTAACTTTCAAACTGTGGGTTCACAAGACATGTTAAAAATGCTTCAAGGTGCAGCTGCAAGCACCAATAATGCTTATGCTGCACAAGGAGCAAATGTTGTTGGCTTACTTGATAACTTATTAGGTGGGAGTTTATGGGGGACATATCGCTATGCTACAAATACTGGGCAGTTTATGAATGATCCTGCTGGTAGATGGATTATGATTTGGACATTTTTATTGATGGTTGCACCAGCTATTTGTGTATTGGCTCAGTTTTTCAGAGAACCTTATTCAAGACGTGCAATGTTGGTAAGCTCAGGTATATCAACAATTTTATTTGTTTTAACACCAACTTTGATTCATCAGTGGGCCAATCAATTTGCGATCAACCACCAAATTAATCCAGCTCAAATTGGACAGATGTTTAGCGTCGGCTACATGGCCTATTTTGGCATGGGATGTAGTATTTTAGTATTGGTTATCGCAATCATTCGTAGTATTAAAAGAGATAAATTTTAATGAATAGAAATGAAATTGCTACTATAATTTATGTAGCAATTTTTTATTTGGAGAAAATCATGAAATTTACTGAAAATCAAATTCTTATAAACGATCAAAATATTTCTGTATTAACTAATACTGGAACAAATGAAGCAGATATTTTAAATCAGGCAGAAAAAATAAAAAAGCTCCAACCAGAAATGATGGAGTGGAGAATTGACTATTTTGAAGATGTAATTTTAATGAATCGACTGATTGAAGTAGCTAATAAACTTAAAGATATAATGAAGGAGATTCCAATTTTGATTACTTTTCGCAGTCAGAAATTTGGTGGGAAAACTGAATTAGATAGCGAAGACGCTTATTTAAATTTGCTGAAAATTACAATTGATTTTGGGTTAGGAAATGCTATTGATATTGAACAAGATCATGTTTCTGATCGAGTAAATGCCTTAATTCAAGACGCAAAAAATAAGGGATTAGGAGTTGTTCTTTCTTAAAGTAAAAAACTCTTTCGGAAAAGTGACCGAAAGAGTAAAGTTAAGGAAAGCTACAAAATGTTATATGAAAGCGTTTTAATCACTTTCAATAATTATTATAGTAGAGTGTAGGCTGAAGTGCAAATATTTTTTAGAAATGAGGGAAAAGTTTGAATAATGATCCACTTATATTTGAATTTGCCGTAGCTAAAAATAAGCCGTCTAGCTTCAATAGTGAAAAAAGTAATATTTGTCCTTTTTGTGATGTAGAAAATTTAACTGATATTTATCAAACTAATGGATCAATGATTTGGCTCGCTAATCGTTTTCCAACATTAAAGGATACAAAGCAAACAGTCATAATTGAGTCGAACCAGCATAAGGGAGACGTTAGCAGTTATTCCCAAGAATATAATCATAAATTGATGAAATTTGCTTTAAATTGCTTTGATGAAATGCAACAAAGTGGTGAATTTAGATCGGTCCTTTGGTATAAAAATTTTGGCCCTAAATCCAATGGCTCTTTAGCGCACCCGCATATGCAAGTTGTCGGTTTGAATAAAGAAGATGGCTACAAGTATATCTATGAAAATAATTTTACTGGAATTCATGTCTTTAAAACAAATAATATGGAAGTTAACTTTGCTACGCATCCCGTTCAAGGATTCCAAGAATTAAATATTAATTTGTTAGAAGACTCAGGCTTAGATAAATGGGCTGACTGGATTCAATACGGAATACGCTATACATTAAAAGAGATGTATGGAGGTCGTTGTGATTCATATAACTTGTTTTTCTATCCAAATCGAAATGGAATATGTTGTAAGATTATTCCACGTTTTTATGCGCCGCCATATTTTGTTGGTTATAAATTATCTGAATGTAATGATAACGTGACCTTGAGAAAAGAAGCAAAAAGATTATTAAACTTCGTACAAAAATCTTGAAATAGTATTTCAGCACCTTAAAATATTGAATTAGAAAAAGAGGTATAGTATGGATTTATCAACTAAAGTTTTAAACAATTATCCAAATTTTAAAGGTGCATCTAAAAAGATTGCGGATTATTTATTAGCGCATCCAAAAGTTTTTTTACAAGAAGATGCACAAGGCTTAGGAAAAATTACCAAAACTAGTGCTGCTTCAATGATTCGTTTTTGTAAGCAGCTCGGTTTTAAAGGGCTTAAAGATTTTCAAATTCAATTAGCTCAAGATACACCTCAAGAAAATGACAATGTTATTGATCCAATTGTGGGAAATCATGATAATCCTCATATTATTTTGCAAAAGCTCTTATTAAGTATTGAAAAAAACACTGAGCAAACAGCTCATTTGATTGATGGTATGGCATTAAATCAGGCAATAAACTTTTTAAAGAATGCTGATAGAATTTATTTAGCTGGCGTTGGTGCTTCGAGTTTACCAGCGCAAGACCTGTATTATAAATTTATTCGTAGCGGTAAAAACGTGATTTTTAATCAGGATGTTCATATTGCGCTAGAGAGGATATGTTATTCTCATTCTACAGATGTTTTAGTAATTTTTTCCTATAGCGGTTTAACCCAAGAAACTTTATTGATGGCTGATCAAGCACGAAAAAATCATACTCCAATTATTGCAGTTACACGTTCGCGGCAATCTCCTTTGGTTGAAATTAGTAATGTTGTTTTAGGTGTTTCAACTGATGAAAAATTACTCAGAGTTGGTGCGATTAATTCATTATTTTCAGAAATGCTTGTTTCAAGCGTATTGTTTTTGGCAACAATTAATCAAGATTTGTCGAATTTAGAAGAAAAATTTAGAAAAACAGAGTCGTTGACTAATCAGTTAAAACGTTTGAAGTAAAAAAGGTGATTCAAATATTATATTAAATAATAGTCGTAAAATATTAAGGAATAAGATGCATTGGCATCTTTTTTCTTTGAAAATTTAAAGCTGTCTTGATACTTGATAATGAAAAGTTTTAAACTTATTTTATAAATAAAGATGCTGACATAATATATAAAATAACGTAGGTTAAGTTTTGTCTAATTTTATAAGGAAGGCGATTGCTTTATGTTAAAGGGTGGAATTACTGAAATTATCCAAAAATATGATATTGATGCAAGTGTGATTGTCAAATATGGCGATAAAATAATGTATCAATATCAGGCCGATAAGATTTTTCCAGCAGGAAGTTTGATTGACTTGTCCATTGCGGCGTATATTGAAGATCAGTGGAAAGAGAATCCAGATGTTGTTAACGAAATGATGGAAGTTACCGATCTTTCTCGTGTACGTGGTGCTGGAATTATCGGCGCTCTTCATCGCACGAATTGGAGTGTGCTAGATTTAGTTTATTTGATTAGTGCATTATCAGATAATGTGGCTACTAACTTATTAATTGAAAAGTTTGATATCTACGAAATTGATGCATGGTTAAAGGACAACTATCCTGGCTTAAGAATTGGTAGAGAATTGATGCGTTATTCAGCAAGTGGTCAGGATAATGAATGTACAGCTACTAGTGTTGATAAATTGATTACACATTTGATGACTACTCAAAATCCTTTTTGTGCTTTGGTGCGTAAAGGATTAAGTAATCATACTATTCCTACAGACTTAACTTTTTATGGGGATAATCTTCTTACGTATAACAAGTTAGGACAAGATAGACAGGCACGGCATGAAGTTTGTGCGTTTATGACTAAAAAAGCTCCAGTTTTTTGTACTGTTTTAAGTAGTTATAGGGGAAGAGATATAGAAGATAGATTATTCTTTCAAGAATTAAGCGAATTGATTTTTTCACATGTAAAAACTGCTAAGCTTGAAAAAAAGGAATCCTAGATAGTCAGGATTCCTTTTTCTATGGGTAAAATTGTAGAATGTTAATAAAAGTAATGATTGGGGATTAATTTGTGAAGAATATTTTAAAAGATATAAATACATATTCTAAAAATTTTAAACAACATTGGTTAGAATATATAGCCTTATTTATTGGCATAGATATTTTTACTCAAGTTTTAGTGATTCCAGTATTTCGATATGTGACAACAGGGATTTTAAAAGCTGGTGCTATTCCATTTATTTCATATCAAAATATTATTATTATCATTACAACTCATACTTTAGTATTTCTATGTTTAATTCTTGAACTAGCTATTTTATTATTAGTAATTTATGGTGGATTTGCATTAATCTTACTAGGAATTAGAGAAATTTCTCAGGAAAAATTTACATTTAGATTTTTGCTAAAGGAATTAATTCAAACTTATAAATCAGTTCGAATTAGTTCTGTGCTTTTATTGGCGTTATACTTTTTATTAATAGTCCCTTTTGCTGATATTGTTTATCGGACACCTTTACTTGCAAAAATTCAAATTCCAGAATTTATCTTGGATTTTTTGATGAGAAATGTTTGGCTGGCAAGTGGATTAATAATCTTTTATATTCTTGCTTTTATCTTTGGTATTCGCTTAATTTTGACTCTTCCGATAATGATCTATCAAAGAAAAAAGACTTTGGTAGCGATGAAAGAAAGTTGGAAATTGACCAGCCATAAGCAGTGGTTGACGATTTTAAGTAGGTTAGTAGTATTAGGGATTAGTGCTGGTCTAATTTTATTTGTTTTTTATCTATTGGTGTACTCCTGCCAATTAGGATTAGATCATCTATCAAAAGCTCTTAGTTTTGGCTTTGCTACTTTTAATCTGATATTAGTTCAAGCAATCAGTGAATTTGTTGCAATTGGGATTAGTGTAATCTCTATTTTGATTGTTATTAAGCCTTTGGATGATTTTATAGTTCAAACACAAGTAACATCTGAAAAAAGAAAATCTATTAAAATAATGGATTTATGTTTGATAACTATTTTTCTTTTAGCTGCTGGAGTTAATAATATCCTTTATTTAAAAGGCACGGAGATGCAACGCCCAATTACTATTTCGCACCGTGGAGTTAGTGACAAAAATGGTGTGCAAAATACTATTCCGGCTTTGAAGAAAACAGCTAAACTTCATCCTGATTATGTCGAAATAGATCTGCATGAAACAAAGGATAAGCAATTCGTGGTTATGCATGATGAAAATTTGAAAAAATTAGCTGGTATCGATAAAGCACCGAAAGACTTAACTTTGAATCAATTGACTAAAATTACGCTTCATGAAGATGGACACCATGCTAAAATCGCTAGTTTTGACCAATATTTAAAGGCCGCTGCCAAGCTAAAGCAAAAATTATTAATTGAAGTTAAGACAACGCCGAATGATTCGCCTAAAATGCTTGAAAGATTTAATAAAAAATATGGCAAGCTAATTCTTAAACGCAATTATCAAGTTCAATCGCTAGATTACTGTGTTATTGAAGGATTACATCAGATTAATCCTAAATTATTTGTCTTATATATTCAGCCCTACAATTTTACTTATCCCCAAAGTCTTGCAGATGGATATTCTATGGAGTATTCAACTTTAAATAATGATTTTGTATGGCAAGCGCAGCTTCAAAACAAACCTGTTTATGCCTGGACTGTAAACGAATCAAATATCATGATGAAGATGATGTATGAGAACGTTAATGGAATTATTACGGATCGATTAGTTGAATTAAATAATACTATTAAAGATTTTGAAGATAAACGCAGTAATGCCAATAAGCTATTGAATTATATTTTGATATTGCCTGAGAAAGAATAATTAGTGCAAAAAAGTATCCTAGCATAAGGGTACTTTTTTGCTATAAAAGTAAAAAGAAGATGTCAAAGCAAATTTGCTTTGACATCTTCTTTTTAATATTCAGTTTTTCCTAAATCATCTTCTGGACGATGAAGTTGAAGACGTAAGCCATAAACAGAAAATTGTTCACTGTCTTCTTTACGTTTAAGTTCAATATGTAGACGATCGCCATCTTGCTTAAATTCTAATTCGTTTCGAGTATCAATCCAAGCAGCTTTTTCTACTTGAGGAACATGTTTTAACTCAATACTTTTTTCAAGTGGAATATGGATGAAAACATAGCGTTGATATTTGGCGATCGCATTGTAAAAGACATGAACATTATCTTCATCTGCTTTAATCTCATGATCTGCACGGCTTTCGTAATAAGCGTGACCAAAACGATCAATCCATGTACGCAAGGTTTTCATAGCTGGATCTGATTCAGGTTTAATAGACCCATCTTGATTTAGTTCCACTTCAAAATAAATATTCATGTTGTCTAGACGTGCTGCAATTAATTTGGCCAATACATCTGGAGAAATTAATTTTTCTGCTGGTCTTTTTTGACAGAACTTAATAGCGTATTTTTGACATGCAGCTTGCAATGCTTCTATTTGAGAATCATCGCCATCTTTAATACTTACTCCTCTAAAGCCAAAATCTCTTGCATGGCGTACAAGAGTGTCGGCATCAAATGTTCCTTTAGGAGCAACTTGATACTGCAAGACAAGACCAATATTTAAATCTTCTTTTTCACACATTTTAGTATTCACTTTCTATTGCATATTCAAGATTGATTATAAGTGGAAAAGAAATTTTAAGCAAAGCAAAATGTTTTCACGTATAATTAAAAATAGATATAGAAGGGTACGGAAATATGCTTATTTTTATGGCTTTTTATTATGTTCTTGTTTGTTAGTGTAGCTGCTAGTGCGCGATACATTACAGCTAATTTACAAGATAAAAAGAAGGGAAAAATAGAATTAATAGTTTCTACAGCTTTAGCAGTTGTTAGTTTGATTGTTTTATTTATCGTGGTTACTAATGTTAAATAAGAGTATGAAAATAATTATTGCACCTGCAAAAAAAATGAAGATAGATCAAGATACTTTTTTAGTAAGATCACGGCCGGTATATTTAGATAAGGTCCAAGAATTATTAGATTTCTTAAAGACGAGAAATTTTGAACAATTAAAAAGCTTGTGGAAGGCTAATGATAATATTGTTCGAACAAATCAAAATAATCTTCTAGTAAGTGATCTTGATAAAAAATTAACGCCGGCTATTTTAGCCTTTTCAGGAATTCAATATCAATATTTAGCAGGTGATGTTTTACCACAAGAAGGATTAGACTATCTTCAAGACCATTTGCGTATTTTATCTGGATTTTATGGTATTTTGAAGCCTTTTGATGGCGTAATTCCCTATCGTTTAGAATTAAAGACGCAAATGACAGGGTTTAAAGACTACAGTCTTTATCATTTTTGGGGAGATTTGCCTTATCAAGAACTTTTCCGTGATACAGAAACGGTCCTTAATCTGGCATCTCTAGAATATTCACGTTTAATTGTTCCATATTTAAAAGATGGGCAAAGGATGATCACAATTAAATTTTTAGAGAATAAAAATAGTAAGTGGCGACAAATTGCGACTCATGCCAAGATGGCCCGTGGAGAAATGGTTCGTTTTGCAGCAAAAGAGCAAATTAATACTCCTGAACAATTAAAAGAGTTTTCTGATTTTGGTTATGTTTTTTCAGCTGAAGATTCTTCTGCAGAAACTTATGTCTTTAAAAAACGGTTGTAATGAATTGCGATAAATGATAAATTCTTCTTATATTTAATTTGGGGAGAAGAAATAATGAAAAGATCAGAACTAAAAGCAAATGCAAAAGAGCAGTTACGTGGTAATTGGCTCTGGGCTGTAGGTTTGTGTTTCGTTGGTGGAATTATAGCTAGTTTAGCAAGTTCATTTAGCATTGGTATTCTAGGTAGCATGGTTCTTTATGGTGTTACCTATACTTTTTTGACTTTAGCGGATGGAGAAAAGACTGAAAATATTTTTACTGCTATGTTTTCAGGATTTACTAGTGGTAAATTTCTGCCAACACTGTTAACATCCTTATTAGTTAATATTTTTATTTCTTTATGGATACTTCTTTTAGTGATCCCAGGGATTGTTAAAGGATATTCGTATTCAATGGCACCTTACATTGTCAAAGATATGGCTGAAGCAGGTAGCGATAGTGTACCAACTGAGGCAATTACGGCTAGTCGTAAATTAATGGACGGTCATAAGGGTGAGTTGTTTTTATTAGATTTAAGTTTCATTGGTTGGGCAATTTTAGCTACTATTCCATTTGGTTTAGGTTGGCTCTGGCTTACGCCTTATTACCAAGCAACTAAGGCAAATTACTACCGCCAATTAGCTGGCGATCAGTTTAAAAAGATTATTGAAGAATAAAAGGGAAATCGTTAGATTTCCCTTTTTGTTTAAATTAATTAAAAAGCATTATTATCTTGCAGAAACTCTGCAGTTAAGTCAGCCGCAATTTTTTGATAGTTATCACTAAAACTATGATCTGATCCATCAATTAAATGTAAAGTACTGTTTTCGTAGACTTGATCATATTTTTTAGAAGCATCTGGTGAGACAATAGTGTCGTTTGTACCATGTACTAAACATACAGGTCTAGTAAAGTGTGCAGATACTTCATAAATAGGCAATTGCTGAGCAACACGTAGATAAAAACCACCTAAAGTTAGATCTTTAAATGGGAGTCGGTCTGGAATGTGATTAGGATTATATGTTACGCCTTGTGTACTACCTTTGAGTGCATCAGTTTTTAAAGTAGCTGCCGGCGCTAAAAGAACTACTTTTTTAATAATATCAGGATAAAGTCCAGCTAACATTGAAGCGATAACTCCGCCTTGTGAATGTCCCACGAGGTAAATGTTTCGTACATGGGGATCAGTTCTAACGTAATTTAAAATTGCATTAGCATCTTCAATTTCATTTAATACAGTCATATTTTCAAATTTACCATCAGAATCTCCATGGCCATTGAAGTCAAAACGAACGCTAGCAATATTTTCATCACGTAAATTATTAGCGATTTCTTTTAGAAATGGGGTGTTACGATTAGCCGTAAAGCCATGGAAAATGATCGCCATGTCATAAATCTCGCCGAACGGTTCTTCGCGAGTACCAACCAGTTTTAGCCCGTCACGCTCAAGTGTAATTGTTGCCATATAAATGCCTACTTTCCGTTTATCTAACTTCATTATAGTCTCACATGTGAGATAATTTAGTAGCTTAATAAATTTTTAGTATAATATTTTCTTGGATAAAATATAAAGGATTGTGAATTATATGGATCTGCTATTAGTAAGACACGGAGTAAGCGAACATAATACTTCAGACATAATTTCTGGAGGCATAAGTAACCCTAATTTGAGTCAAACTGGTGTTAAGCAAGTTGAAGAAGTGAGTAAGTTAATTGACAATAGTAAACTTGATCAAGTATATGCAAGCCCATTAATTAGAGCTAAAAGAACAGCTCAAATTTTAACTGATTTTCAAAAAGACATAATTACTGATGATCGACTTAGAGAAATGGATTTTGGTTCTTGGGAAGGACAACATGCCGAAGAGCTTAAGATAAAATATCCTGATGCCTTCGATGATTTAGGAACTATTAATAGTAAATATGCAGAATATGCTGAAAGCGGTGAAACTTTTAGTCAAGTAGCAGATCGAGTTGAAGAATTTTTATCTGAGATTCAACCCGATGCTAATGACAAGACGATTATGATTGTTTGTCACGGATTTGTGATTAGGAGTTTAATAGCTAGATGGTTTAAACTAAAAATTGAAGATGTAATGACAGTAAGAAATGTTAGTTTTACTGAACTTCATTTTGAAAAAAATGATATTGAGCGCCCAAGATTAATGACATTTAATCGAGCAGAGCCCTTATATTATGGAATTAAGAGGTAAGATACTTTATGAGAGTAGTAATTTTACGTCATGGAACTACTGAATTAAATAAAAAAGGTATGATTCAAGGCTCAAGCGTTGATCCGGATCTAAGTAAAGAAGGTCGTGCTTATGCAGAAAAAGCAGCTAAAAATTTCGATCCTAGTCAATTTGATGCAGTCTATGCTAGTCCGTTAAAAAGAGCACAAGAAACTGCTAGGATTTTTGTAGGGGATAATACTCCAATTAAGACAGATAAACGAATTGAGGAATTAAATTATGGTTCTTGGGATGGAAAATCATCACTTGAATATCGTGCTAAATATCCCGATGCTTTTAATAAAAAAGGTTTAATTAACGATAATATCTATAAATACGCTTCAAGTGTTGAAAAGCGAGAAGATTTTAGAAAAAGAATCGCCTCATTCTTTGACGATTTGTATCAAAAACATGCTGATGATACAATGCTAGTCGTTTGTCACGGTGTGGTAAGCAGAATGATCTGTGCTCATTTTTTAACTAATGGTGATATTAAGTATTTTGATCAAATGCAAAACTGTGGTTTGGCTGAATTAGATATTAATAAAGAATATGGTACTTTGGTTTACTATAATCGGGTTTTAGCGTAATAAATTTAAGGCTTGATTTTGATATCTTATCGAAATTAAGCATTTTTTGTACCTAGATGTTGACACAGTGTCACTTTAGTAATAGACTTAAGATACATCAAAAGTGACACGGTGTCACAAGGAGGGAAGACATGGTTAGTGAAACTTTTATAAATCTTTCAGATGAAAAGAAAGCAAGAATAGAAAAAGCACTTTTGAAGGAATTCAGTACCTATCCTTTGGCTAAAGCTCAAGTAGCAAGAATCGTAAAGGATGCAGGAATTGCTCGAGGTGCATTTTACAAATATTTTGGTGATTTAAGAGATGCATATCTTTATCTTTATCGACTTGCGATGAAAGAGGTCCACATGGGCTCTCCGGCAAGACTAAAAGAATTTGATCCGGAATCTTTCTATCAAATGACTGTTAATTTTATTGATCAGACTAAAAATAGTATTTATTTTGATCTCATTAAACTACATCTTAGTCAGAATCAAGCTTTTCTTGGAGATGATGAAAAGCAGAAGGATGCTTTTCTTAATCTCGACTCTCAAGTCTGGGCTGCCATGGTTTTAACTCATGAAGCAATAGATTTAGCTTTATTTGATAAAGAGAATAAAGAAAAAATTCTAAAAAGATACCATGAAAGTTTGTGTTTATTACAAAGGAAGTAGGCAAAAATGTTTTTAGCTCTAAAAGAAATAAAATACGAGAAGTTTCGGTACGGCTTAATTACATTGATGATTTTTTTAATTGCATATTTAATTTTTATGCTGTCATCATTGTCAGTAGGTCTAGCTTCAGAAAATACCCAAGCAGTTAATAGCTGGCAGACTCAAGCAGTGGTTTTGAATGACAATTCGAATGTAAGTTTAAGTCAGTCTTTGTTAACCAAAGAAGATCTAAAAGATTTTAAAAAGACAAAAAATGATAGCTATGTCGGGATAGTGCCAATTGTAATGAAAGAAAAGAAACATCAAACAATTTCAGCTCAATTTATTGGGTTGAATAAAGATGAGTACATCTATAAAGATTTGGAAGTAGTTTCTGGTCGTAAAGCAAAGCATAATGACGAAATAGCTGTTGATCAAATTCTCTGGAATAGAGGTTACCGCTTAGGTGATAAAGTAACCCTAAATGGTAGCAATCAAAAGTATAAAATCGTTGGTTTCTTAAAAAATGCCAAGATTAATATTGCGCCAATTGCTTATGGTACGATGGCAGCATGGAAGAAACTAAGACCAATGGCTCTGAATGTAGAAGCTTCTGGAATTATTTCTAAGAAAAACTTAGATTTTAAAGCTAAGAATGTTAGATCTTACGATAAGCAGACTTTTGTTAATAAATTACCTGGTTATACAGCCCAAAACTCAACTTTTGAATTAATGATTGGTTTTCTATTCGTAATTTCGTTGATTGTGATTGCCGTATTTTTATACATTTTAACTATTCAAAAAATGCCAAATTATGCTGTTTTACGAGCACAAGGTATCCCAAGCAAGACATTAATTGGTGCTACTCTTAGCCAATCATTAATTTTAGTAATTATAGGTACGGTCTTAGCATATCTTTTGATGTTGCTTACTGTTAGCGTAATGCCAGCCACTGTACCGATTGATTTTGCCCCATGGATCATGATTTCAACGTTTGCAGGGATGATTTTAATGGGAGCAATCGGTGGATTGATTCCAATTCGTTCAATTCTTAAGGTTGATCCTTCAAAGGCTGTGTAAAGGAGGAATTTAAATGTCAGTAATTGAATTAAAAGATGTAAGCAAATCCTATGGTCAAGGAGATGCTAAGGTTAATGCTCTAAAAAATATAAATTTTGAAGCTCAAAAGGGTGAAGTTGTCTTAATTGAAGGACCTTCTGGAGCGGGCAAGAGTACTTTCCTGACAATTGCAGGAGCACTACAAAAGCCTACTTCTGGTGAGGTATTTATTGAAGGAGATAACGTAACTAACTATTCTCCTAAACAAGCTGATGCACTACGTCTAGATAAAATCGGCTTTGTCTTACAGGCTTATAATTTAGTGCCTTATTTAACTGTTAGAGAACAATTCATTTTAGTAGATAAAGTTAAAAAGACTGGTAATTTAAGTAAAGAAGCTCTTGATGGATTGCTAGATGAATTAGGAATTTCTCAACTAGTAAATAAATATCCTAAAGAATTATCCGGTGGTCAACAGCAAAGAGTGGCAATTGCAAGAGCATTATATGCAGATCCGGCCATTATTTTAGCTGATGAACCTACTGCTTCATTAGATAGTGAAAAGGTTGAAGAAGTGGGAAAACTATTTAAGACTTTAGCTAAACAAAAAGAAAAGGCTATTATTTTAGTTACCCATGATTTAAGACTTAATAAGTATTCTGACAAAATATATGAAATGTTAGATGGGCACTTGAGTTTGAAAAAGAAATAAAAAATACGCAGGTACAAATTTGTATCTGCGTATTTTTAGACTTTATGTTTTTATTACAAATTAGGATCAATCTTAAATCTCAATGGAGAATCTGCCGTTTGAGCGGTAATAAGTTTGGCAATTAATTTTTGATAGTTCTTAGTAGCAACATTAGCCAGTTTTTTGTTTGCTTCATTGACTAGATCAATTTTTTTAGTATTCTCTTTTTCTTGAGCTAATTTTTTATCATACTCAACTCGTAGTTTATTCAAAGCTAGATTCGTTGCTTTTTGGGTATTAACTAAATCAGTTGCATATTTACCCCAATTTCGATCAACTAAGACACTAGCCATTTTAAAGACCCAATAAGCGGAATTAGTAGTAAATTCTTCTTTTCCGTATTTAAATATAGTAGGTACTTTAGTTCCTTGGGGATAGAAGGGAATATAAACACTTTGAGCAGCAATTCCCATCGCGAGCCAATGAACCATATCTTCATCTCTGAGTTGTAACAAATGAGATTCTTGAGTGGTAGCAACAGCAATTGGTCGGTAAGCCGGTTGTCCTTCATTTTTAGAATTAGTTAAATCATATTTTGTGCCATTAAAGTGATCGCTTAAAACACGTTGTGCTTCTTGAATTGATATTGGGTGATCAGGTTTTCTAATAAATGGTAAATCAAAGCTTTCTGGATCTTGGCTTATTGATGGGGTTAATAGCTTTTGTCCACTCCAAACACGTGGCGTGTTGTAAGTTAGATCAGAATCATCATGTGTACCAAAAATTAGTCTAAAATTAAATGGTTTATTCTTTGGCCAGAGATTATTTTGATAAACGAACTTTTGAATATCGGGAGAGGTAATGAAATTCTTTTTATCATTAAAATCAATTACTTGAATTGCTAATTGATTAGCTACTACGGCATAAGAATTATCAGGAATACGCTGAGCAACATAATGATGACCAGAACCAATTTCCATGTACCAGGCTTCATCTCTATCTGCAAATAAAATTCCATCTGCTTCAGCTGCGCCATGCTCTTGAACAATTTTACCTAAACGTTCTACACCTTCTCAAGCAGATTTAATATATGGTAAAACGACTGTTACCATTGCTTCTTCTAAGATGCCTTTTTCTTCGTCAAAAGGATCAAATGCCATTACTCGGTCGTTAGCATAGGCACTTTCAGTAGCGCTCATTGCTACATGATATTCATTGATTCCATCTTCTTCAAATACACCATATTTATCTGTCCATTCAGGAGTGGAAGAATAAGAAAAACACTCGTCTGGTAATGTTATTTCAAATTTATTGTCTTTTGATTTAAAAATGTTATGTTTCTTTATTTGATGTTGATTAAAAGCTAGGTGCTTTGGCCAAGCTGTTTTAGCATCTTCATTTCGACCAATAATCACGCTATTATCTACAGTAGCTTTTTTGCCAATTAAAATAGATGTACAAGATGAACGTCCAACAGGAGAAGTCATAGGTTTCACACTTTCTATTGATATAATATAATCTATATTGTATAACGTAAAAAAATTAAAAATAAGCGAGGGTATTAAAATGGCAGAATTACCAGAAGATAAAAAAATCATTCTTACCACTGATTATAAAGATAATACCATTAACATGGAATTTTCTGACAATTTAGTTGATAATCGTGAAAAAGGTTATATTCTTTCAGCAGCATTTTTGGCATTTGCAGCAAATGAAGGCTTAGATAAACAACAAGTTATTGAAATGATTAATTCTCATTATGATCAATTTACTGGGGATGATGATTCAAGTTTATTTAAAAGATTATAGAATTTGATATAAATTCCTCCACTTTTTCACATTTTTGTTATAATATAAACACGGATAAATAACAGATGTTAGGCAATTCTGCTATTTTTAGATGATCTCTATGTGTGGATATTTGTAAAAAATTTTAATTAAATGAGGTAATTAAAGTGGCTAGAAAAAAGGAAATAGATAAGCAAAGAATTCTTGATGCTGCTTATAAATTAGCAGTTCGTGGTGGAATTGAAAGTTTAACTGCAAGAAATATTGCTAAGGCAGTTAACTGCTCAACTCAACCAATTTATCTTGAATTTAAGAACATGCAAGACTTACGTAATCAAGTTTTAGCAAGAATTTCTGATGAATTGAAGTCTAATACTCTTCAACAAAACTTTACAGGTGAACCATTGATTGACCTAGATCTTTCATACTTGTACTTTGCTAAAGAACATGTTGACCTATTTAGAGCAATGTTTGTCGACGGTAAGTTTGGTAACCAAATGATTGTTGATACTTTAATGGGACTTGGAATTGAAAAATTCAAGCAACAATTTGATGCAGAACAATATTCCGATGAAAGATTAAAGCATATTGTGATTTCTAACTGGATTGCTGCTACTGGATTGGCAACTTTACTCATTAACAAGATGGTTAACTTTACGCAAGCACAAATGATTAGTGTATTGAAAGCACAAATTCACGATGCTATGTTAAACGACCGTCTTACTAATGTAGAAGAAAATCCATTGTTTGCAGCAGATGCAGATGCATCTCTTGAAGAACGTTTAGGCTAGTTGGATAAGTATAAATTAGGCACTACTTTTAAGTTAAAGTGGTGTCTTTTTTTGTTAAAATGATATTGTGACTTTTAAAATTATGAAATTAAAACGTATAATTTAAGAGATAGATAATTAATGAAAGGTAACGAAATAAATGAAGCTCTTTGCAATCGTCGGTAGCAACGCAGATCATTCTTATAATCGAGACTTGCTAAATTTTATTAAGAAACATTTTACTGGTAGATATGATATTGAATTAGGAGAAGTTAGAGATCTTCCAATGTTTAAAGAGGGGATTAAAGAACCAAGCAAAGTGGCAAGTTTTGCTAAAAAAGTTGCTGAGGCGGATGCTGTTTTAATCTCTACTCCAGAACAACAACACTCAGTTCCTTCATCTTTAAAGAGTGCGTTAGAATGGCTTTCATCAGCTGAACATCCTTTTAAAGATAAGCCAGTAGTTATTGTAGGAACTTCAGTTTTACCTCAAGGTTCAGCACGTGGACAAAGTCATTTGAAGATGGTTCTTTCTTCACCAGGATTTAGCGCCAAGGTATTTAATGGCGACGAATTTATGATGGGAACTGCTCCAGAACAGTTCGATGAAGATGGTAATTTACCAGATGGAACTGTTAAATTCTTGGATCATTTCTTTGATGAATTTGATAGTTTTTACGCTGAAGTAGGTAAGTAAGAGAGGGTTAAGCATGAAGTTATTAGCAATTGTTGGTACAAATGCAGATTTTTCATATAATCGTTTTTTAGAACAATTTATGGCTAAACGCTATCAAGACCAAGCTGAAATTGAAGTATATGAAATTGCTGATTTGCCGCCTTTTAAAAAGGAAGCTCAACCAGATAGCAAGGTTGAAGAATTCAAGAATAAGATTCGTGAAGCAGATGGTGTGATTTTTGCTACACCTGAATATGATCACGGAATTCCCTCATCTTTAAAGAGTGCAATGGAATGGACAGGTAGCCATGCACAAGGAAATGCAAATGTAATGAAAATGAAACCAGCAATGGTTTTAGGAACATCTTATGGTATTCAAGGTGCGTCTAGAGCGCAAGAAGAAATGCGTGAAATATTACTTTCTCCTGATCAAAGCGCAAATGTTTTACCAGGAAATGAAGTTTTGATTGGTCATGCTGCAGATAAATTTGATAAAAATACTGGAGACTTATTAGATCAAGAAACAATCCATGCAATTGATTTAGCATTTAGTAACTTTGTTAAATTTGTTGAACAAACACAAAAGTAATTTAAAGTATATTTCCGCATATTAAAAGAACTAGATAGAATTTTCTATCTAGCTTTTTTTGTGATTAAAGTTTATCATCTTTTATGAAAGAAAGCATTTTCAAGCTTAGAAAAGAGAAATATAGATGCTCGGTTTTTCAGTTTACTTGGATAAAGATTTAACAGCAGATGACCATAACTATTTATTAGGAATGAGAAATGCTGGCTTTAATGAGGTATTTACTTCATTAACAGGATTAAATGATGAAGCAGATGTAATCTTAAAAAGATTGAATCAGTTAACTGGTTGGTGTAAAGATCTGGAGCTAAAGATAATAGCTGATGTATCGCAAGATGATTTGCATCGACTGGGATATGATTTAGATGATGTGGAGAAGTTGAAGACTCTAAATGTTACAGGCTTAAGAATTAATGATCAAGTCTTAATGAGATTTGTTTCTAAATTATCTAAATCAATGTGGGTTTCATTAAATGCTATTTATTTACAGCCAGAAGATATTACTCATTTGAAGGAAGAAGCAGCGAACTTTGATCATATTCGGGCCTTATTTGATTTTTACTCACAACCTGAAACAGGAATGGCTGATGATTGGTTTGAAGAGAAAAATCGTTGGCTTCGTAAATGTAATTTAGAAACCGCTGCATTTATTGCTGGAGATAGAGTAAAAAGAGGATCATTTTTTGCTGGAAAAACTACTCTTGAATCTCAACGCGGTATATATCCTTTAGCTGCTGCTTTAAATTTAAAGAAATTATCTTGCAGTAATGTTATCGTAGGCGATAGATTAACTAGTGAAACAATAAAGACTTTTGCGCGCTATACTAAGGATTATGCTATTACACTCCATTTAGATAAAAAAGTTCCGTTTTTGGAAGAAAATGAATGGCATAATTATTTATATGTGGCTAGAGATATTGTTCGACTCCATAACGAAGATGAACTTCCAAAATTTGAAGCTCAAGACTTACCACTTGATCGACTAGTTGGAACGGTTACAGTTAATAGTAGTGAAAACTTAAATAGTGGCGAAATTCATATCGCTAAACGAGATTTACCAGCGAGCCAAAAAGTAAGAATACTTGGAAAAGTTGACGATAGTGAATGTAGTTTACTTTCAAATATTGAGCCTGGACAAAAAATTGTTTTTAAAAATTTAGAAAAGTAGGGATTGCAAAATGATTAGGCCAAATATTTTACCATTAGAACATGTGCCTAATGCACGTGACTTAGGTGGTTATGTAGGTTTTGATGGTCGAAAAATAAAAATGCACCGTCTCCTTAGAACTGGTAAATTGTGCCAAATGACTAAGGAAGATGAGACTTTTTTACTTAACTATGGTTTAACTAAGATAATTGACCTACGTTCACCTAAAGAAACCGAAAATGCACCTGATATTGTACCGACAGGTGTTGAACATATTGATAATCCGATTCATGGGAATCAGAATGTGGAAACAGATCAAAAAATTTTTCAATTAAAAAAGACATATACTAAAGATCAATATGCTGGCTTTAAAACAATGTGTTACCAATACCATTCCTCAGTTGGTAAAAAATATTCACAAAATGCCTTTAGAAATTTGCTTAATATTTTTGCTAATACTAAAGATGGAGCAATTATCTTTCATTGCTCTGAAGGAAAAGATCGTACGGGTTTAGCTACTGTTTTGATTTTATATTTACTTGGCGTTGATATGGAAACCATTCGGCAGGATTATTTATTTTCGAATTTAATGCTAGGCAAGTATCAGGCAATGATGAATCAAAAGATAATTGATGAAGGAGGCAGTGTGATTTTGCGAGCTAATGTTAGAAGTTTAGCTAGTGTGGCTAATGAATATTTAGATACTGCTCTTTTATTAATTGATGAAAAATATAATGGTTTAGACAATTATATTAAAAATGTTCTGAAGATTGATGACGATTTAATTCAAAGTTTAAGAGAATTATACTTAGAGCCAAAGAAGGTCTCAAAATGATAGAAAATTATGCTTCAAATCCAATTTCAAAAGTTGGGCGTGGATTAGGAACTGTAATTACATTACAAATTTATGGAGATCATAGTGAAAAGATTTTAGATCAAAGTTTTGACTTGATTGCAGGTTATGAGGATCGATTAACTGTAAATCGGGATCATTCTGAAGTAATGGATATTAATCATGCAGCTGGAGTTCATCCGGTTCAAGTTTCGGCAAGTACATATGATTTAATTAAATTAGCTGTCTATGAAAGTAAACAAAATTTTGGCTTTAATGCTTTGATTGGACCAGTTGTAAAGCTATGGCATATTGGGTTTAAAGGAGCGCATATTCCAACTGATGCTCAAATTAAAAAGAGAATGGCTTTAACTAATCCTGATGACGTTATATTATATGATGATGATCAAACTGTTTTTCTAACTAAAAAGGGAATGGAACTTGATCTAGGAGGAATTGCAAAAGGATATATTGCTGATAGGATTAGAGACTTATGGCATGCTTATGATGTAAGAGCTGGAATTATTAATTTAGGTGGCAATGTTTTATTTGTAAATAGTTCTCCTAAAAGAACAAGTGGTGAATGGATTTTAGGTGTTCAAGATCCAAAAAAGAAACGCGGAGACAATCTTACAACGGCAACTGTTCATGAATGTTCAGCAGTAACCAGTGGAACGTACGAACGCTTTTTAGAGATTAATGGTAAAAAATATCACCATATTATTGATCCAAAGACTGGGTATCCAGTTAAAACGCATGTAGCAGGAGTTACGCTATTTACCCGTGATTCAGTTCAAGCAGAAATTGAATGTAAACGACTATTTTTCGCTGGTCAACCGATTCCAGGATGGAAAAATGATAAGGCTGGTCGTTATGGAGCAATATTTGTATATGCCGATGACTCAATTGAAAGAGTTGGGGTATAAAAATAGGATTCGGAAATTTCCGAATCCTATTTTTGTTGAGTTATCCTACTGTACGACTAATACCAAAAATTGTCTTAAAGATACCATTTGATAGTCCTGGAGTATTATAAATAATTACTCGTAAAATTGGTGAATCCACTGTTTGTTGGATAAACCAAGGATTTTGAAAAGCTTGGCACATCGATAGGGCAACGTAAACTAGAAAGTAAGCAGCAATGAATGACACCAGTGCACCAAGTACGTTGTCTAATAGGTTACTGATGCCCTTTTTAGTCCGATCACGTTTAGGTAGCCAGCCCTTGAATATTTTCAGAATCATCTTTCCAATAAACCAAATTACAAAGAAAGCCAAGAAACGATATCCTATTAGTTCAAGACTAATGTTGCCAGTTGTTGGAACTAGTTTCCCTGAAAATTGTTCGTAGAACCAATTTCCTAAACTATTTTGACCTAGGATGGCAGCAGCAAATACAATTGCACCAAAAATCATATTAATAACACGTTGAGCAAATCCCAGCTGGTAGCCTTTATAAGTTTGGTAGCCAAGATAAAGAATCACAATAAGCGTAACAATCATGAAATTTAACTCCTTTTGCTAATCATTATAGCCTATAGATTTTAATTTAAATACATATTTTTTGGGACTTAGTTGTTTTTTGACGATTCTTAAAAAATACTCCATAATTAAATACGTTAGTTTATGATCATAATAGTATTGTTAACCGACTTTAATTGCGGTAAATTAGGAGTGTGAAACTAGGTTTCACGGGTGAAAAATGAATCCAGAAATTTTTGCAAAAGAACTCGCAAAATATGGCTTTGAACTTAGTGATAATCAAAAAGGCCAATTTGCGACATACTATAATAAATTAATTGAATTTAATAAAAAAGTTAATCTTACCAGAATTACTGATGAAGACGAGGTTTATTTAAAACATTTTTTTGATAGCATTACACCTCTTTTGGAATTTCCCGACCTATTTAAAGGCGAAAAGACCTTGTGTGATGTTGGAGCAGGAGCTGGTTTTCCTTCCTTACCAATTAAAATTTTATGTCCTAACTTGCGGATTACAATTGTTGATTCTTTGGGTAAACGATTGAAATTTTTAGACGAATTAGTAAATGATTTAGACTTAGATGAAGTTACTTTAGTTCATAGTCGCGCAGAAGACGCAGGACAAAATAAAAATTTACGAGAAAAATTTGATTTAGTCACTGGACGAGCAGTAGCAAGAATGAGTGTCTTGAGTGAATACTGCTTGCCATTAACTAAAGTCAATGGAGATCTGGTCGCGTTAAAAGGACCTAAGGCACAAGATGAATTAGCAGAAGCTAAACATGCAATTGAAGTGTTAGGGGGAGAAGTTGAAGACGTTAAGGAATTAACTCTTCCTGATAGTGATGATGAGCGTACATTAATCATAGTCAAAAAAGTAAAGACTACACCAAAGAAATATCCGCGTCAGGCTGGTACGCCGAATAAAAAACCACTTTAAATTTGATTGGGGGATTTGAAATATGGCATTTTCATTATTTGGCAATCGTCAAAAAAAGATTCCTGAAAGTAAGCAGGTTCAAGAGATTGAATTAGATAAAATTATTCCTAATCGCTATCAGCCACGTCATACTTTTAGTGATGAATCAATTGAAGAATTAGCTGCTACTCTAAAAGAACAAGGGCTATTACAACCTATTATTCTTCGCAAGCCCGCTGATGGTCCTGAGGGAGAGTATGAAATCATTGCTGGAGAACGTCGTTTCCGTGCTGCTCAGTCATTAAATTGGGCTAAAATTCCAGCAATTGTTGAAGATATGGATGATGAAAAAGCAGCCTCCTTGGCTTTAGTTGAAAATCTACAACGTGAAAATCTTAATCCAATTGATGAAGCGCAAGCTTATGTTCAATTAATGAAGGTTAATAACTTAACTCAAACCGAATTGGCTGCTCAAATGGGTAAGACTCAATCTTATATTGCTAATAAAATTAGATTGCTCAAGCTTACACCAAAAGTACAAGGCTTTTTAATTGATAAGAAAATCTCACAACGGCATGGACGTGCTCTTTTAGCTTTGAATGGAGAAGATCAAGATACTGCTGTTAGTGAAATTGTTAAGAATGGTTTAACAGTAAAAGAAACCGAAAAGATGGTAAAAGATCTTGATGGTTATTTTGAAGCACAAGAAAAGGCTAAAGAGGAAGAACTTCAAGCAGATAAACCTAAAAAAGAGAAAAAAGCTAAGAAAAAGGTCCAAGTTCGAACAGCTAATGACTTTAAAGTACAAATAAATACCATTAAAAAAGCAATTAAGATGGCAAAAGATTCAGGAATGACTGTGAAATATAAAGAAGATAAAAAGGGAGATTCCTATAAGATTACTATTGAATTGCTTAAAAAGTAAGCAAAGGGGTAAATATGGTTCAAATTATTTCGGTTGCCAATCAAAAAGGCGGCGTTGGTAAAACAACTACAACAATTAATTTAGGTGCCAGTATTGCAAATCATGGTTATAAAGTTTTAATTGTTGATATTGATCCGCAAGGAAATGCGACATCTGGTTTAGGCATTGAAAAATCTTCTGTAGATAAGGATATCTATAATGTTTTAATTGATGAAATTTCTTTGTCTGAAACAATTCATCATACTGAGACTAAGAATCTTGATGCAGTTCCAGCTACGATACAATTAGCTGGTGCTGAGATGGAATTAACTTCAATGATGGCTCGTGAAACTAGATTAAAACAAGGAATTGATGAGGTAAGTCATGAATATGATTTTATTTTAATTGATTGTCCACCTTCTTTAGGACAACTTTCAATTAATGCTTTTACGGCTTCAGATTCAATTTTAATCCCAGTTCAAAGCGAATATTATGCAATGGAAGGCTTAAGTCAGCTGTTGAATACAATTCGCTTAGTTCAAAAGCATTTTAATAAAAACTTAGGCGTTGAAGGAGTTCTTTTAACAATGCTTGATGCAAGAACTAATTTAGGTGCAGAAGTTGTTAAGGAAGTACAATCCTACTTTAATAAAAAAGTTTATAAAACCATTATTCCGAGAATTACTAAATTGGCAGAAGCACCAAGTTATGGTCAACCAATTACAGAATATGCGCCGAAATCTCGGGGCTCACAAGTGTATGATTCCTTAGCAAAAGAGGTGTTGAAAGCTCATGGTAAAAAACTCTAAAGAACCTAAAAAACGTGGTCTTGGACGTGGATTAGAAGCTTTATTTGATGAAAGCCCGCAAGTTCAAGAAACTGAAGAAATTACAGAAATTCCTTTAGATGAAATTAGACCCAATCCTTATCAACCTAGAAAAACGTTTGATAATAAAAGCTTAAAGGAACTCTCTGAATCCATTAAAGAAAATGGCGTCTTTCAGCCAATTATTATTCGTAAATCAGTTAATGGTTACGAGATTATTGCGGGTGAGCGACGTTTTCGTGCTTCCAAATTAGCTAAGAAAAAAACAATTCCAGCTATTATTCGTAAATTTGATGAAGCACAAATGATGGAAGTTGCAGTTTTGGAAAACTTGCAACGTGAAGATCTGACACCTTTAGAAGAAGCTCAAGCTTATGAAATGCTTCAAAAGAATCTGGGCTTAACTCAAGCTGAAGTTTCAAAAAGATTAGGAAAGTCTCGACCATATATTGCTAACTATCTTCGTTTGCTTACCCTGCCACAAAAAACTAAGCGTCTTCTCCAAAGAGGAGAACTATCAATGGGTCAAGCAAGAACTCTGCTGGGATTAAAAGATAAAGATGGTATTGATGACCTAGCTCGAAAAGTAGTTAAGAATGGAATCACTGTCCGTCAATTAGAGTCATTAGTAGCTAAATTAAACGAAAAAGAAAAGAAGCCCAAGAAAAAGTCTATTAAAAAATCTGCTTTCATTCGGGCTAGTGAGTCTCAATTAACTGATAAATTTGGTACTAGTGTAAATATTACCGAAGGCAAAAAAGGAAATGGTCATTTAGCCATTGATTTTGCATCAACGGATGAATTAAATCGAATTTTGGATTTACTAGGAATTAATTTAGATAAATAATTAATAGGAGTTGATTTTTCATGTATCATTTGGGCGATGTAGTACAGATGAAAAAACCACATGCATGTGGTGAAAATAAGTGGGAAATCTTGCGAATGGGTGCAGACATTCGCATTAAGTGCTTAGGGTGTGGTCATTTAATTATGATGCCTCGAGCAGAATTCAATAAAAAATTAAAAAAAGTGCTGCATGCAGCAAATGATCCTGTTAACTTAAAAGAAGAACATTATGTTCCAAAGGAAAATATTGCTGTACCGCACTTTGAATAAAATCAATTAAGAGGAGAATAATATGTCATTAACTGCAGGTATTGTTGGATTACCAAATGTAGGTAAATCTACTTTGTTTAACGCGATTACTAAAGCTGGTGCCGAAATGGCAAACTATCCATTTGCCACAATCGAGCCAAATGTGGGGATGGTTGAAGTTCCAGATAGTCGTCTAGCTCGTATTCAAGAATTAATTCCAGCTAAGAAGATTGTTCATACTACATTTGAATTTACTGATATTGCTGGTTTAGTAAAAGGTGCATCAAAAGGTGAAGGACTTGGAAATAAGTTCCTTGAAAATATCCGCCAAACCGATGCAATTGTTCACGTTGTTCGTGCTTTTGATGATGACAACATTACCTCAGTTACTGGTAAGGTTGATCCGGAAGAAGATATCAACACAATTAATCTGGAATTAGCAATTGCGGACTTAGATGCAGTTAACCGTAGAATTGGAAAAGTTCAAAAGGTTGCTCAACAAGACGATAAGGAAGCTAAAGCTGAATTAGCTGTTTTAAATAAATTAAAGCCAGTTCTTGAAGAAGGTAAGGCGGCTCGTTCAATTGACTTTAATGAAGATGAACAAAAGATCGTTAAGGGACTATTCTTACTTACTTCTAAGCCAGTTATTTATGTTGCTAATATTGCTGAAAGTTCAATGGCTGATCCAGAAAGTGACAAGTACTACCAAATTGTTAAAAAGCATGCTGAAAGTGAAAATGCAGAGGCCTTAGGAATTAGTGCAGCTACTGAAGAAGAAATTGCTTCAATGGATGAAGATGAAAGAAAAGAATTTCTTGAAATGGAAGGCGTTGAAGAGTCTGGACTTGATCGCTTGATTAAGGCTGCTTACCACATTTTAGGCCTTCGTACTTTCTTTACTGCTGGTGGTCCTGAGACTCGTGCATGGACTTTCCATGAAGGCATGAAAGCACCACAAGTTGCAGGTGTTATTCACTCAGACTTTGAACGTGGATTCATTCGAGCAGAAGTTGTTTCATTTGATGATTTAAATGAGCTTGAAACCATGCAAAAAGTTAAAGAAGCTGGAAAGCTTCGTCTTGAAGGAAAAGATTATGTAGTTCAAGATGGGGATATTATTGAATTTAGATTTAATGTTTAGGAGTTTGTTGAATGGATCCAAAAGATCAAAATAAAAGTAAAAATACTGAAGCTGCCAAGAACTCAACAGCAGGTAATGCGCAACAAGAAAAATTAAAAAAGGCACATGAACAAAATGCTCGTGATGAAGAGATTAAAAAGATGTCTCCGAAAGAATTGCGTAATAAGTTGAGTAATAAAAACCAAGATTACATTTTTCGTTTGGAGAAGTTTTTGACAGAAGATCAAAACTATACTATGGATCAAGTAGAGCCAGCAATTGATCAAATTTTGCCAGAAATTATTGTTGCGCAACGTAAAGGAATTCCAGCATCTAACTTATATCAAAAAGCTCCAAGAGAAAAAGCAATCGAAATTGCTAATCCTAAAAAAGAAGCACCTAAGACTAAGTTTTGGATGCATGCCGTAGATAATAGTTTGTTATACTTTGTTATCTTTGCTGGATTTTTTGGTGTAGTACAACTATTTAGCAACAGTTCTAAGCAACAAGATCGTATGCAACAATTGGGTATTTTAACTGTTGCATCAGTTACAATTTTATTTGGTATTTTAATGGCATACTACACTGAGTTAATTACTAGGGATAAAAGTAAACGTCCACCAATGTGGCAAATTATTTTGATAGGTGTATTTTTAGTCGGAATCATAATGGTTTGGATTCAATTTACAACAATGCCATTTATGCGAGTGATTAATCCTGTATTAAACCCATGGGTTTACATTGTATTAGCGGTAATTGCCTTCTTTGTTCGCAGATGGTTCCGTCAAAAATACCATGTTGTTGATCCATTGCAAATTAAGCGTCAAAATGAAATTGCCGCTAGAAGACAAAATCGTCGAAATTAAAAGCGTGACTATTTATTTAAATTAGTCTACAGTATAAATAAAGATAACAAATAATTTATTGGTTAGGGGAGTGAATAGACGGCGCGAGGCGTCTATTTATTTTTATCTTTTTTAAGTAAAGAACGGGGGTTTTATATGGTTAATGAGTTACGTAAGTCAATTAGACAATACAAAAAATTGTCGTTGACTTCCCCAGTCCTGGTTGCAGGTGAAGCTTTAATTGAAATGCTGATCCCGTACTTGGTTGGTATTCTAATTGATAGGGGAATTATGAAAGGGAATATGGGCTATATCAATAAATGGGGCCTAATTCTTTTTGTATTAACTTTAATTTCTTTAGCATTAGGTGCAAGTGCTAGTTATGTTTCTGCACATGCAGCGGCGGGATTTGCAGCTAATTTAAGAAAAGATATGTTTTATCATATTCAAGATTTTTCTTTTAGTAATATCGATAAGTTTTCTAGTGCTAGTTTGGTAACACGTCTAACAACAGACGTAACTAATGTTCAAAACGCATATCAAATGCTTATTAGAATTGCTGTTCGTGCGCCATTAATGCTAGTTTTTTCAATTATTATGTCAATCATTATCAGTCCTAGATTATCTTTAATCTTTGTGGTAATTGCCCCAATTTTTGTCTTGATTTTAGCATTAATTATTAAAAGTGCATATCCTTACTTCCCACGTATTTTTAGAGGATATGATGCAATGAACCAAGATGTTCGTGAAAATATTCGCGGAATTAGAGAAGTAAAGACTTATGTTCAAGAAGAAGCCCAAATTGAAAAGTTTGAAAAGTCATCTGGTTTTATTTATAAACTTTTCTCAACTGCGCAAAAGATTATGTCACTTAATGCGTTAGTTGTAATGGCAGTTCTTAATATTTCAACTTTAGCAATCTGTTGGTTTGGTGCCAAAGAAATCGTTGGTGGAAGTTTACAAACTGGACAATTAGTTTCTATGTTTTCGTATTCAAACTCTGTTTTGTTTAGTTTAAATATTTTAGCTATGATCACTACACAATTAGTTATTTCTGAAGCTAGTGGTAAACGTATTGCAGCTGTCTTAACCGAAAAGCCAGCAATCGAAAATCCACGTAAACCTCTTAAAGACGTAACTAATGGAGATATTATTTTTGATCATGTTAACTTCAAATACTCACCAGATGAAAAGCACTATGCTTTAGAGGATATTAACTTACATATTACCCCTGGGGAAACAATCGGTATTATCGGTGAGACTGGATCATCTAAATCAACTTTAGTTTCAATGATTCCTCGTCTTTACGATGTAACGTCTGGTGCAGTTAGAGTAGCTGGCCATAATGTTAAATCATACGAATTGAAGGCCCTTCGTGATAAAGTTGCAATGGTTTTACAAAAGAATGTTTTGTTTAGTGGAACTGTTGAAGAAAACCTAAAATGGGGAAACGAAAATGCAACACATGAAGAAGTTGTAGTTGCAGCTAAGGTTGCTCATGCAGATGGCTTTATTCGTGAAATGCCAGATGGCTACAATACAATGATTGAACAAGGCGGGAATAATGTTTCGGGTGGACAAAAACAACGTCTGACTATTGCTCGTGCACTTTTGAAGAATCCAGAAATTTTAATTCTAGATGATTCAACCTCTGCTGTGGATACGACAACTGAGCGTGAAATTCGTGAATCTTTGGCAAAAGACATGCCTCATACTACTAAGATTATTATTTCTCAAAGAGTAGTTTCCATTAAAGATGCCGATCGAATTATTGTTATGGAACACGGTAAGATTCAAGCAATTGGAACACACGAAGAATTAATGAAAACCAATGAACTTTATCGTTCAATTGCTAAGTTCCAAGAAGAAAATAATGCGGGGGAGTAGGTGAGAGTAAGTTATGGATCAAGTAAAAGAAAGAACACAACCTAAAGGAAACAGGATAAAAGTCCTTGGTCGTTTATTAAAATTAGTTTTGACAACTAGCCCTTGGATGCTAGTTGTTTCAATAATTACTATTGTTTTAGCAGCTGCTTCTGCTGTAATTGGATCGCTATTTATTGAGCGACTGATTGATACTTACGTAACACCACTCTTACATGAAAAAGTTCCGAATTATGGCCCACTTCTAAACGCAATTTTGGTAATGCTTGGGATTTATGCAATTGGCTTCATCTCTAACTATCTTTTCAGTATGTTAATGGGTGTTTTAGCTCAAAAAGTTCAGTTCCGTGTCCGTAATGAAACATTTGCTCATATGGAATCTTTGCCAATTGCTTATTTTGATCAAAATAATTATGGGGATATCATGAGTCGTTATACTAACGATATTGATACCTTGATGCAAATGATTTCGCAGTCATTGCCGCAATTCTTAAATTCAGCATTGAGTTTGATTTTTGTTATTGTAGCCATGTTTAGTTTAAGCTGGCAACTAACTTTATTCTCATTTATTATTTTTGCTTTATCATTTGGAATTGTTAGATTTTTAACTATTAAATCTAGTTATTACTTCAAAGTACAACAGAATAAATTAGGACAAATCAATGGTTATAACGAAGAGATGCTTAATGGTTTAAAAGTTATTAAGGTCTTCTCTCATGAACCTGAAGCTGAAGAAGGGTTTGATAAGTTTAACGAAGAGTTACGTGGAGCTTCTGGAAAAGCTAATACATATGCAACAATCCTATTCCCAATTATGGGTAACATGGGAAACTTATTATATGTATTAATTGCATTTATTGGAGGAGCAGCTGCAATTAATGGTTGGGCTCCACTAACCTTAGGTGCAATTGCTTCATTCTTACAGTTATCGCGTCAATTTAGTATGCCAATTGCTCAAATTTCACAGCAATTGAACTCAATTGTTCTAGCTTTAGCTGGTGCTCAAAGAATTTTTGCACTAGAAGATGAACCATCTGAAATTGATAATGGGGATGTTATTATGTCTCCTAATCAAGAAGTTAAGAATAGCTGGTACTGGGATGTGCCAGAAAAGAATGGCGATATTAAAAAAGTTCCAATTAAAGGTCACATTGTCTTTGATCACGTTAACTTCTCATATGTTCCAGAACATCAAATCTTGTATGATATTAATATCAATGCCAAACCTGGTATGAAAGTCGCTTTGGTTGGTGAAACGGGAGCAGGCAAGACGACTATTTCTAACATGCTTAACCGCTTCTATGAGATTCAATCCGGAAAGATAACCTATGATGGTGTTCCAATTTCTCAAATTAGAAAAAATGATTTGAGACATTCTTTGTCGATTGTTTTACAAGAAACTCACCTCTTTACTGGAACTATTATGGATAATATTCGTTTTGGTAAACCTGATGCTAGTGATGATGAAGTATATCAAGCTGCGCGTTTAGCACATGCAGATGAGTTTATTCATGAACTTGATGACGGATATGAAACTGTAATTGATGGTGATGGCGGCGATTTGTCGCAAGGCCAAATGCAACTGCTCAGTATTGCTAGAGCGATGATTGCGGATGAACCGGTAATGATTCTAGATGAAGCAACTTCAAGTATTGATACTAGAACTGAACGTATGGTTCAAGCCGGTATGGACAACTTACTTGCTGGTAGGACAAGTTTTGTTATTGCTCACCGTTTATCAACAATTGTTAACTCAGATCTTATTTTGGTTCTAGACCATGGTCATATTATTGAACGTGGTACCCATGAAGAACTTTTGAAACAAAAAGGTTACTACTACGAGTTGTACACTGGTAAAAAAGAATTAGATTAATTAAAAATGGAGTCTAGAGATTTTTTCTAGAGTCCATTTTTTTATAATTCTTTAAAAACGTGGTTTAATTTAGGTAATTAAAAGGAAAACAGGTAAAATATTAATAATAGATTTTTTAATGTGATAAATAATTATAGATAAGGAGCAATCCTCATGAAGATCTTAGTTGTTGATGATGATAAAGAAATCGTTGAATTATTAAGTATATATTTAAAAAATGAAGGTTATGAGCCAATTGCTGCCTATAGCGGTAAAGAAGCTTTAACGAAACTTTCTACTAATCCAGAAATTGCATTAATGATTCTTGATATTATGATGCCACAAATGTCAGGAATTGAAGTTATCAAGGAAGTTAGAAAAGATTCAGAGATTCCAATTTTAGTGGTTTCTGCTAAGACTAGTGATATGGACAAGATTCAAGGCTTGATTACTGGAGCAGATGACTATGTAGTTAAACCATTTAATCCATTAGAAGTAATGGCACGTGTAAGATCACTTCTTCGTCGTAGCCAGAAGGAAGTAAAAGATGATAAGCCAGATGTATTAGAGGTAGGACCTTTAGTGATCAATAAAGATTCACATGAAGTTAAAACTTTAACTGGTAAGGTTATCCAATTAACTGCCTTAGAGTTTGGAATTTTATATATGCTTGCTAGCCATCCTAATCGAGTTTTTAGTGCTGATGAGATATTCGAAAGAGTATGGCAACAAGAATCAGTTGTTTCTGCTAAAACTGTTATGGTACACGTTTCTCACTTACGTGATAAGATTCAAAAGGCAACTGATGGTGAAGAAGTTATTCAAACAGTCTGGGGAGTAGGCTATAAAGTAGAGGCTTAGTAGGGATGAAAAAGCAGAAAGTAATCCTAACCACAAAAGAAAAAAGCGAACTTTTCGGTGAAGGCGTAATAACCGTTATTTTGCTTTTACTTTTAAACCTTTCGATCATTATCTTGATTAACCTAGCTGTCTTAAATGATCCAAGATTAGAAAATGGAATTTTCTTTTTGAAGAAAACCATTACTTTTGCTAATGGAGTGCATTTATGGTCTTGGCAACGGCTTTTTATTAGCTTCATGTTAGTCAGCGATGCCATTGTAGTGTATTGGCGCTTAATTAGAAGATATCGACAAATGCAATTGCGTCACGTTATTGATGAATTACACTATATTGCAGATGGTCATTTTGATCATCGAATTCCCTTTGTTGTAAAGACAGATTTGCAAAAAGTGATTGATTCAATTAATGCGTTAGTTGATAGTACTGTTGCTTCAATGGAAGAGGAGCGGCAGATAGAGCAATCGAAGGATGACTTAATTACTAATGTTTCTCATGATATTAGAACACCATTAACTTCGATTATTGGCTATCTTGGCTTATTGAAGAGCAGTGAGTTAAATGAAGATCAAACTAAGTACATCCAAATAGCTTATGATAAAGCTCTTCAAATGAAGGCTCTAGCCGAAGATCTATTTGAATATACTACTCTGCGCTCTTCGACAAATAATAAGCTGGTTTTAGCACCGCTGCATGTTAATTCGATGCTTGAACAAGTAGCTGCTGGTTTTGAATTAGAAGCTGAAAAGAAAACCATTACTTTTAATGTGATAACTAGGCCAAGAGATCTCGTAATTGATGCAGATGCAAAGATGATTGTTCGAATGTTAAATAATTTGATTTCAAATGCCTTAAAGTATGGACATGGAGCAACTGAAATCAACTTAATTGCAAATAGGGTAAATAACAAATTTGTAGAACTTAGAGTTGAAAATAATGGGGAACAAATCCCTAAGAAATCTTTGCAAAAGATCTTTGATCGTTTTTATCGTGTCGAAAGTTCAAGAAATTTAAAAACTGGCGGTACTGGATTAGGGCTAGCGATTACAAAAAGTATTGTTGATCTACATGGTGGAACCATTAAATGTCAGTCAACAGCAGAATTAACTAGTTTTATTATTCAACTACCACTCAATAGCCCCCAAGAGAAATGATGGTGTGCTATAATTTAGGCTGAATTGATTAAAAAATTAGGGAGAAAAAATGAGCGATTCTAGCATTTCTTTAAACACTTGCATCTTAATATTGAAGGAACACCACTTGCTTAAATCAAGTGCTGTTCAAGATGCAGTTCCAACTAAGATGGATTATATTTCATATGATTCACGTGATATAAAAACAAATACTTTGTTTTTCTGTAAGGGTAAAGGTTTCAGACCTACTTATTTATCAATGGCTAAAGATAGTGGTGCTACTTGTTATGTAGCAGAACAGCCCTATCCAGAAGGTAAAGGAATGCATGCTTTAGTTGTTAGAGATGTAACTAAAGCTATGGCTCTTTTATCAGCTGCATTTTACAGATTTCCACAAGATGATTTATATGTTGTAGCGTTCACTGGTACTAAGGGTAAGACAACCTCTGCTTACTTCTTAAAAGGCATGCTTGACCAAATTAATGGAGGTCGTACAGCCTTATTCTCATCAGTAGATGACATTGTCGGACCCAAGCCTGAAGATAAGTTTAAGGCAAGTTTGACTACGCCTGAAAGCTTAGATTTATTCCGTGATATGAGAACTGCTGTTGATAATGGTATGACTCACTTGGTAATGGAAGTTTCTAGTCAGGCATATAAGAAGAACCGTGTCTTTGGTTTAACTTATGATTTAGGATTTTTCTTAAATATTACTCCAGACCATATTGGACCAAATGAACACCCTAACTTTGCGGATTACTTGCACTGTAAGTTGCAATTAATGGTTAACTCACGTAAGTGTATTATTAACGCAATGTCTGATCACTTCGATGAGATTTACGCAGCAGCTACGACAACTACTAATCCAGATAGTATTTACCTATTTGCAAGAAACGATTTTGAAAATCCTAACTTAAAGCAACCAATTGACTTCCGCTTCCAATCAGTTGAAACTGATATGAAAGAGACTGAATTCAAACTGTTCTGTGCTTCTGAAAAAGCTAAGAAGTTACCAATTGCTGGAGATTACACTCTTCAAATGATTGGTGATTTCAATGAAATGAATGGTACAGCTGCTATTATTGGTGCTGGACTTGCTGGTGAAAGCTATGAGGAATGTGCTAAGGGTATTCGCCACGTAACTATTCCTGGGCGTATGGAAGCTTTGCCATCAAAGAATCATGGTACTGTGATTGTTGATTATGCACACAATAAAGCATCTATGATGGCCTTAATGGGTTTTATGCAACGTGAGTTTAATAATCCTAAGATTATTGTGGTTGTTGGAGCACCTGGAGATAAGGGTGTATCTCGTCGTCCTGGATTTAGCGAAAGCTTAACTGCTTATGCAAATAAGGCATTCTTAACAACAGATGATCCTGGCTTTGAAGACCCAATGGATATCGCACAAGAGATTGATGCTGGCATTGATCATGAAAAAGTTGATGTCACAATTGAATTAGATCGTGAAAAGGCAATTCACGATGCAATTGCCATGTCTAATAAGGATGATATCGTTTTGATCTGTGGTAAGGGTGCTGATCCATTCCAAAAGATTCGCGGAGTAGATACACCATATCCAACTGATATTAAAGTTGCTGAAAGTGTAATTAATGAACTAGAAAAAGATGACGAGGAATAGGAATGAAACACTTTTTCTCAATTATTGGCGGAATGGGGACAATTGCAACTGAAAGTTATGTCCGCTTAATTAATCATCGAGTAAGAATTGCTAAAGATCAGGATTATTTGAACTACATCTTAGTAAATGATGCTCAAATTCCTGACCGAACAGCATATATTATGGATCATAGTAAACCTAACTTTTTCTATGATTTAAAGGATGATGTAGTAAGCCAAGCCAAGCTTAATCCAGATTTCTTTGTAATGCCATGTAATACTGCGCATTACTTTTATGATGATCTGGCTGCATTAACTGATGTACCATTTTTACATATGATGCGAATTGCGGTGCATAAGTTTGTGGATGATTTTCCTAGTGAGGAAAAGATTGGCTTAATTGCAACTGAAGGTTCTATCTATGATCATCTGTATGTGGATGAACTAGAACGTGTTGGCAAGAAGGTAGAACTAGGCGGTCCAGAAATTCAGCCAATGGTTAACGAATTAATTTACAGCGATATTAAGGAAAAGGGTATTGTTGATCATGATTTATACCATAAGATCTTGAAGACAATGCATGATAAATATGGTTGTAAAGTGATTTTATTGGGATGTACTGAATTGTCTCTTGCTCAAGAAAAAGCTCCAGACCATCCTTATAATGTGATTGATCCGCAATCAATTATCGCTGATGTTTCAATTGAACTTGCTTTGAAGATACGTAATGGGATGGATCCTAAAGAAGCTACTGCAAAATATATGTATAAATAAAGATAAATACCTCTCAGCTTTGGATAGTTGAGAGGTATTTTTGGTATATTAGCAGCTATTGAGAAAAAATATTGATATAATTAAGCCTAACTTTAATAAAATTTACTTAGAAAGAAAAGACTATGTTACAAGTAGAGAACTTAAATAAAAGCTTTGGAAGCAAACAAGTTTTGTTTGATATCAACTTCCAAGCAGATAATGGAAAGATATTAGGCTTAATTGGTAAAAACGGTTCAGGAAAAACGACTCTTTTTCATAGCATCCTAAAGTTTGTTAAGTACCAAGGAAAAATTATTATTGATGGTCAGTCTTTTTCAAGTCGTGATTATAACTCTGTTGGCTATTTGCCTGAAGAGCGGAGCTTAATGCCAAAATTAACTGTTTTAGAGCAAGTGAGTTTTTTGGCTAGTTTAAAAGGAATGAAAAAAGATGAAGTAAAAAGTGATTTGCAAGATTGGATGCAAAAGCTAGAAGTTAAGGGTCAGATTACTGATAAAATAAAGAGTTTGTCTAAAGGTAATCAACAAAAAATCCAATTAATTGCTACTCTTATTCATCAGCCAAACTTAATTATTTTGGATGAGCCTTTTAGTGGGCTCGATCCAGTAAATGTCGAAATAATTAAAGAAGTAATCTTACAAGAAAAGAAACGCGGAGCTACTATCCTATTTTCGGATCATGATATGTCTAATGTTGAAGAATTGTGTGATGACGTAGTAATGATTAATAATGGGCATATTGTGTTAAATGGTGCTGTAAATGATGTTCGTAATAATTTCGGCTTAACTCGATTGTTTATCAGAACGGACTTGAATCTTGATAATGTTAAAAATTTACCTGGGGTTGAAAATGTAGTTTTACAAAATAACGGTATCTACAAACTTTGGTTAACAGACGCTAGTTATGGAGAAGAAATTTTTAATACACTTTCCCATGGAAAATACTTGCGAACTTTTGATCAAGAACCACCAACTTTAGATGAAATTTTTAAAATGAAAGCTGGTGAAGATAATGAATAAAACTTGGTTAGTTGCTAAAGAAACATATCGTAGAGAAGTGAAAAATTGGTCATTTTTATTAATGATTTTCGCACCATTTCTTGTGTTATTGATTTCTTTTTTCTTTGGAATGAGTTCATCTTCAGCTTTCGATAGTAATACAACGGTAGGAATAGTAAGTCAAAATCAGAGTATAGTTCGGCCATTAAAGAAAACAGAAGATTTTGATGGATATAAAAATAAGGCAAAAGCTGAAAAAGCCTATAAAGACGGTGATATTAGTGGTTATATTGTGGTTAAAGAGACTTCTACTCAATTAGTCGCAAATTATTATGGTACTGAAAGCCTTGATAATGATGTTAAGACTAAGTTGTTCAGAGTTTTAAACACTCAACAGCAAGCACTTAATCTAAGAAACGCTAAGCTCAGTGAGGAACAGATGCAGTCACTTTCTCAAAAAGTTAAATTTACTGAGAAGACTAATGATAAAAAGTTGAATGCAAGTGATGAAAAGAATTTAAAGACCGCTACTTTTTGGATCTTAATCTTTGTTTTATACTTTTTAGTTCAAACCTATAGCACTATCATGGCGCAAGACATTGCGAGTGAAAAGGGAACTAAAATTATGGAAATGATCTTTTCAAGCATGCCTGGTGGAAAGTACTTCGATGGTAAAGTGTTAGGTATTTTCCTCGAAATTCTTACTCAACTGTTAATTTATGCTGTGATGTTTTCTGGCTTTTACTATATGGCTCCCCATATTGATGGAGTAAAAGATAAATTTGCTCAAATAAAGCCTGCTATCGATCAAGCTTTAGGACAAATAATTTCTTGGGGACTCTTATTCGTCGTACTTGGCTTGATCCTATACATCGTTTATGCGGCTGTTTGTGGTGCAATTGTCACTAAGGCTGAAGATGCTAACAAGTCTGTACAACCTTTAGTTTATTTAACTTTACTTGGATTATTTAGTAGTATGAGTTTATCTAATAATCCTGATAGTATTTTTGCCATGATTATGTCTTACGTACCATTTTTATCATCTTTCCTAATGCCCCTTCGCCTAATTAAAGGAAATGCGACTGGCCTAGAAGCAGTCATCTCTCTAATAATTTTATTCGTATTTTTACTGGGATCGATTTGGTGGATTAGAAAAATCTACCCAAGCCTTATTTTACAAACCGATGATAATGGAATGTGGAAGAATATGAAGCGTGCCTTACAAGGTATTAAGGAATAAAAATTTAACTACTCAGCTTTCAAAAGTTGAGTAGTTTTTTTGTGATAAAATTGAAAGCGAATACAAAAAGATGTAGAGGCTTAATTATGAATACAAATAGTTTGAAAACATATGCGATTAATAAAAACAAAATAAAGATAAATTTCACTAATTCTAGTCTTGAATTAACAATCTTAACACCTGAGATAATCCGTGTATTTCAAAATCGCGGTGAGCATACTAATTCATATGCAATTGAAGGAAATAAGGCAATAGACACTAAATTTAAAGTTGAGAAAAAGAATGACTATCTTGAAATAAAAACTTCAAAATTAATCATTAAAGTTTATCACGATAAAAAAATAGATGTTTATGATGGAGAAGAAAATCCTTTAATTATTGACTATCAGGGCTCTCGAATTCCAATTGACCGACAAGTAGATTCTAGCCAACAAAAGTTGGCCGAGTCGGAAGGACATGAAGTAGTTACTAGTAGAGGAAAAGATGACCACTACTATGAACTAGTCAAAGAATTAGCAGACGATGAGCAATTTTATGGTTTAGGCGATAAGACTGGGTTTTTAAATAAACGTCACTATGCCTATGAAAACTGGAATACAGATAATCCCGAGCCGCAGGTAGAAAGTTTTACTCGTTTATATAAGTCGGTTCCATTTCTAATTGGGTTGAAGAACAATCATCCATACGGAATTTTTTTCGATAATACTTATCATAGTTATTTTGATTTAGGCAAAGAAAGTAATAACTACTACTACATTGCAGCTGACAATGGAAATATTGATTATTACATTATTGGCGGGAGTGACTTAAAAGAAATTGTTAAAAATTATACTTACTTAACTGGAAAAACACCGTTGCCACAAAAGTGGACTTTAGGATATCAACAATCTCGGTGGGGATATAGTATAAGTGCTGAAAAGGTAGAAGAAATTGTTACTAAGATGCGCAAATATCACCTGCCCTGTGATGCTATCCATTTAGATATTGATTATATGGATGGCTATCGAGTTTTTACCTGGAGGACAGATACCTATGATGATCCGAGAAAATTTATTGATAAACTTCATAAATTAGGTTTCCATGTGATTACAATTATTGATCCTGGTGTCAAAAAGGATGATAGTTATCAGGTCTACCAAGAAGGAATTAAAAAAGGATATTTTGTAAAAGCACCGAATGGGCAAGTTTATGTTAATAAAGTTTGGCCGGGAGATGCTGTTTACCCAGATTTTGGTCGTGGAGCAGTCAGAAAATGGTGGTCAGAAAATTGTAAATTTTTAGTTGATTTAGATGTTGATGGAATCTGGGATGATATGAATGAACCAGCGTCATTTAATGGAGAAATTCCGAAAGATATTATTTTTAGTGATGAAAAAAAGGAATCAACACATGCTAAAATGCATAACGTTTATGGTCACAATATGGCTAAAGCAACCTATTACGGCTTAAAGAATTTAACTGGTAAACGCCCATTTGTGATTACCCGTGCTGCTTATGCGGGAACGCAAAAATACTCTACCGTTTGGACTGGTGATAATCAAAGTTTATGGGTTCATTTACAAATGATGATTCCACAGCTATGTAATTTAGGAATGAGTGGTTTTGCTTTTGCGGGGACCGATATTGGAGGATTTGGTGCAGATACTACACCAGAACTCCTAACAAGATGGATTGAGACAGCAGTGTTTAGTCCTCTTCTTCGAAATCATGCTGCTATGGGCACACGGTCGCAAGAGCCATGGATCTTTGGAGAACCAACTCTATCGATATACCGCAAGTACTTACATTTGCGATATCATTTTATTCCATATCTTTATGATTTATTTGCTCAAGAAAGTAAGACAGGTTTACCGATTATGCGACCTTTAGTTTTAAACTATCCAACTGATCCAGCAGTTAAAAACATGAATGACGAATACATGGTTGGTACAAATATTGTGGTAGCACCAATTGTTGAAGAAGGTAAAAACTGTAGAACTGTTTATTTGCCACAAGGTGAATGGATTGATTTTTGGAATAATGTTACTTATAGCGGTAATACTACTATTTTAGTCAGTGCCCCAATTGACAAGCTACCCTTATTTATTAAGAAAAATACTATTTTACCGTGGGGAGAAGTTAAAGAACATATTTCTTCTAAACCAGATGAAAAAATGATATTTAGAGTATTTGGTGAACATGGTAAATACATTCATTATCAGGATAACGGGACTGATTTTGCATATCAAAAAGGTGAGTATAATCTTTATGAGATAAAGGTTGATGATGGTAAGGCGACTATCAGTTTGAAAATTAATGGTTATAAACCAATTTATCAGAGAATTGAGATTAGGATTACTAATGAAAAAATGAATTTTATTTATAAAGATAAAAAATATATTCAGGTTAATTAATTTAATGAAAATGGGCTAGTGCGATGTTGTGCTAGCTCATTTTTATATAGAAAACTTTTCACTTTTAATAGTCTCAGATTTGACTAATATTGAATGAATATGAATGATTTTGACGAAAGATGATTGATTTTATATCTGAAAGCGTTTATCATATTAAATGAGGTGATGATGAACGATGCTGACCGAGGAACGTCAACAAACTATAGCAACCTATATTAATAAACACAGTATCTGTCGTGTTAATGAATTGTGTAAGTTGACTAAGTCATCAGAGTCAACAATTCGCCGTGACCTCATTGAATTAGAAAAGCGGGGCGTGATTGTTCGTGTACACGGAGGAGCACGCTCACTGCAAGATTATTCACGTGATGTTGAACAACAAGTGAGATTTAATCTTAATGTTGACAATAAACGTGAGATTGCACGTTTTGCTGTGATGAATCATGTTACTAATGGAGATCATATATTTCTGGATGCTGGAACCACAACTTATGAAATGGTGCCATTCTTGCGAGAAGTTAATGATTTACATGTAGTTACTAATGGCGTTGATGTTGCACTGGCATGTTTAGATAATGGAATTTATACTCGCTTGTTAGGGGGCGAGGCGAAGATTGAAACGCATGCAGTAGTCGGCAATACTACCATGAAGCAACTTCAGGAAATGAACTTTACTGTTTCCTTTATTGGTGCTAATGGTTTAACCGCAAAAGGGCAATTTACTACACCGGATCCTGCTGAAGCTGGAATCAAGAAGGCTGCAATTAAGCAGGCTAAAGAATCTTTTATTTTAATGGATAGTAGTAAGATTGGTGCAGCAAATTTTGCAAGTTTTGCACATATCAATGAGGCAATACTCATCACTAACAATTTAAGTACGGGTAAAGAAAGTATCTTGCCTGAACAAATCAGAGTTGAGGAGGCTCGGTTATGATTTATACTGTTACAGTTAATCCAGCATTAGACTATGTTATGCAATTAGAAAAGGTGGAAGCGGGTAGTGTTAACCGTTCAAATGATTGTCAATTTTTAGCTGGTGGTAAAGGAATTAATGTTTCTCAAATTTTGAACCAACTTGATGTTGATAACACTGCTTGGGGATTTGTTGGTGGTTTTACTGGCAAAGAATTAGTTCGCCAATTAAACGTTAAAAAAATTGAAAGTGATTTTGTAACTATTTCTGACGATACCCGTGTTAATGTGAAAATTCATGCTCAAAAAGAAACTGAAATTAATGCGGCTGGTCCAAAGATTGATGCACAAGAAATTACTGCATTTAAGGCGCGTTTGGATGATCTTAATGAAGGTGATATTGTTGTATTAAGTGGTAGTTTAGCACCAAGTTTACCAACTGACTTCTATGAACAACTATTACCAACTATTAGAGAAGCTGGTGCTGAATTTGCAATTGATACTACTGGGGAAGCTTTACTTGCAACTTTGAAATACCACCCATTAGTTATTAAGCCTAACCACCATGAATTAGCAGCATTATTTGATACAAGTTTTGCTAATGATCAAGAAATGCTTGAAGCAGCTAAGAAACTTTTAGACATGGGTGCACAAAACGTCATGATTTCTATGGCTGGCGACGGTGCATACTTAGTAACTAAGGATCATGTTTACCATGCAAGTGCTGCTGTTGGTACTGCTGTTAACTCAGTTGGCGCTGGAGATTCAATGATTGCCGGTTTTGTAGGTACTTACTACAAGACTCATAATGTTGTTGAAGCATTGAAAGTCGGATCAGCTTGTGGTGGTGCTACTGCATTTACTGAAGATATTGCAGTTAAGAGCCAAATTGATGCTGTTTTACCACAAATTACAGTTGAAGAAGTAAAGTAATTAAAACTAAATAATACAGTTAGGGTAGGGAGTTATTTTCATGAAAATTGAAGATCTTTTAAGTCCTGATTTAATGATTATGGATCTGAAGGCTACTACTCAAGAAGAAGCTATTAAAGAAATGGCTGATCTTGAAGTAAAGCAAGGTGTTGTAAATAACGAAGATGAATTCATTAAATCAATTTGGGCTCGTGAAAAAGAATCAACAACGGGTATTGGTGAAGGAATCGCCATGCCACACGCAAGAAACAAGTACATTAATCGTGCTGCTGTTTTATTTGCAAAAAGTCCTAAAGGAATTGATTATAAAGCTCTTGATGGACAACCAGTTCATTTATTCTTTATGATTACTGCACCAGCCGGTGCTGATAACACACACTTACAAGCTTTAGCTAAGTTATCAAGTTTATTAATTAACCCAGATGTTGTTAATGCTTTAAAGGCAGCAACTACACCAGAAGAAGTTATTGATATCTTTAAAAAGGCTGAAGCTGAAAAGGATGCTCAAGATAAGGCCGATGCCGAAAAGAGAAAGGCAGAAGCTGCAAAAGAAGCAGCTAAGCCTACTAGCGAACAAAAGCCTTTAATTGTCGGTGTTACTGCATGTATCAATGGTATTGCACACACCTACATGGCTCAAGAGGCTTTAATCAAGGCTGGTAAAAAATTAGGCGTTGATGTTCGTATTGAAACGAATGGGTCTGAAGGTGTAAAGGATAAGCTTACTCCAGAAGAAATTAAGCGAGCAAAAGGTGTCATCATTGCTTCTGATAAAAAAGTTGATATGCCACGTTTCAACGGAAAAGAACTTGTTATGAAGCCTGTTGTAGATGGTATTAATCATCCAAAAGAATTGATTGAAGATATCTTAGAAAACAAGGCTCCAATTTATCATGCTGATAGCAGTGCAAGTTCTAGCGATAATGATGCAAAAGAAAAACAAGGTTTGTGGGCATCTATTTACAAGAACTTAATGAGTGGTATTAGCCACATGCTTCCATTCGTTATCGGTGGTGGTATCTTAATGGCCATCTCATTTATAGTTGAAAACTATATGGCTGGTGGTGCTAAGAATCCTGCATTTATTTTCTTAAACAGTGCTGGTAACTTAGCCTTTGCATTTATGGTTCCTGTATTAGCTGCTTATATTGCTGAATCAATCGGCGACTTACCTGCCTTGATGCCAGGATTTGTTGGTGGATACATGGCAGCCATTGTTAACGGTACTAATGGGTTACAAGTTAATGCACAAGCCCATGCTGTATCTCCAGCTGGATTCTTAGGTGGTATCGCTGCAGGTTTCATTGCTGGATATATTATGATTGGATTGAAGAAGTTATTTGCTAAACTTCCAAAATCAGTAGAAGGTATGAAACCAATGTTGCTTTACCCAATTTTGGGCTTGCTGTTCATTGCTTTGATTATGTTCTACATCATCAACCCAATCTTTAGTTCAGTTAACTTTGCTATTACCCACTTCTTGAACAGTATGGGTACTGGTAACCTTGTAATTTTGACAATGATCTTAGCTGGTATGATGGCTATCGATATGGGTGGTCCTTTCAACAAGGCTGCTTATGTCTTTGCTTCAGGTGCCTTTGCTAACGACCCACATTCTGCAACTGCTGCAGTTATGATGGCAGCTGTTATGGTTGGTGGTATGGTTCCTCCATTTGCTACTGCAATTGGTACTACTTTCTTTAAGAAACGTTACACTAAGGAAGAGCGTCGTGCTGGTGTGTCAAACTGGATTTTAGGTTTCTCATTCATTACTGAAGGTGCTATTCCATTTGCCGCAGCTGACCCAGGTCGTGTAATTCCTTCCTGCGTAATTGGTTCAGCAGTTGGTGGTTTACTTGTTGGATTATGGCATATTCAAGTACCAGCTCCTCACGGAGGACTATGGGTATCACCATTATCTAACCACATTTTACTTTACTTCGTTGCTACAATTGTTGGGTCTATTGTAGCTGGTCTAATTATGAGTTTCTGGAAGAAACCTGTTTCTGAAGACCCAGATGAATAAAAATAATTAATTAAAAAGGATTAAACTAGTTGAATAAAATAGTTTTATGAAAAACGCTACCTCCGGGTGGCGTTTTTTAGTATAGTGGAGTGTGGATAATAAAAGTGGAAAGTGAGACTGAAAATGATTAAGCTTATTGCAACTGATATGGATGGTACTTGGCTAAGAGAAGATAAGACTTATGATAAGGAACTCTTTGAAAAAGAATTTCAAATTATGCAGGATCGTGATATTAAATTTGTTATTGCTAGTGGTAATCAGTATGAAAATATCCTCGATCGTTTTCCAAAAGCTAATAAGCATATGTACTTTGTGGCTGAAAATGGTGCCTTAGTAGCTCATGGAAATGAAATTCTTCAAATATCTGATTTATCTGACGAAGATTATCAAACCATGCTTGAAATTGTGGAAAACTTACCATATAAGGCTATTGTAGCTGGTGTAACTAGTGCATATGTTGAAAAAAGCAGTGGAAAAGAATTTGCGGAAGATCTAAAAAAGTACGTTAAGAAAATTCAAGTTGTTGATAGCTTTAACGATATAGACGATCGTATTTTTAAAGTAAGTCTTCGTGTTCCAGAAGATGAGATGCCTAAGGTCTTAGATAAACTTAGAGAAGATTATCCACAGATTGGTTTTGTCTCAGGTGCAAGTACTGCTATTGATATGCAGACTAAAGGAATGAATAAAGCTGTAGGTTTAGAATATTTAGGTAAAAAACTTAAGATTAAATCTAGTGAAATGGTAACATTTGGTGATAGTGGTAATGATGTTGGTATGCTTAAGTTTGCAGGTACCAGCTTTGCTACGGCTACTGCTCTTCCGGATGCAAAGAAAGCTGCTAATCAAATCATTGGATCTAGTGAAGAGTCAAGTGTGCAAAAGAAAATTCTTGAGTTACTCTCATAATTAAATGTAAGTTGAGATAGGTGAACAAGTTGGACGATCAAATTATTCGAGTTACTAGAGCTTTAAATCATCCCATTCGAATTCAAATTCTTTATTACTTAAATGACAATCAAAAAAGCAGTGTAAATAACTTGGTAAAACAGTTTGATGTTAGTCAGCCAGCTATTTCTAGGCACTTGAGAATCTTAGAAGAGGCTAAGCTAGTTAAGAGTGAGCAAGTTAAGCAGGAGCGGTACTATAGCCTAGAGGACAAGCACGTTATTAAGATTTTAGATGTCTTGAGACGGCATGTTAACGAAGATTTTTAGTTTAAAAGCTTGAATAATTACAATAACTTTGGGTATTTTTTCTGAACCTCTTTGACAAACATATAAAAATATGTTTATATAAAGATGTAATTTTAGAAAAGCATTAAATTAAGAATTCAGCAAAATTTTTATTATTTACACTTATTGGTAGCATCAAGTCTGAGACGTCTTGATGCTATTTGTCTATCTATAAAATGGTTGACATAATAAAAAAAGTAGCTTAGTCTAACTTTAAGTTAGAACTTATGCTGAATTTTCTAACTTAATGCTTTTTTATTTTGCACAGGAGGATATTTATGCAAAATTTTAAATCTAAAATTACAAAATTCATTTCTATTATGGGGTTAGTAACCCTCCTATCATTGATAATGGTAGGATGTTCGAATAAGCAGAACTCTACTAGTCAATCAGATAAAATTTCGATAGTTACAACAACTAATGTCTATTCAGATATAGCTAAAAATATTGTTGGAAAATATGGTACAGCGACTGCAATTATCGATAAAAGCAGCGTTGATCCACACGATTTTGATCCAACAACAGCAGATGCTAAAAAGGTAGCTCAAGCAAATATTATCGTTGCAAATGGGTTAGGTTATGATTCGTGGATGAATAAGCTAGCGAGGTCTGTTGATAAAAAGCCCGTCTTAGTTGGTGAAGACTTGATGGGACTAAAGAGCGGTGATAATCCGCATATTTGGTACAATTTAGATATGCCAACTAAGTATGTTGATTATTTAGTTAAACGATTATCTAAGTTGGATAAGAAGCATGCCACTTATTTTAAGGAAAATGGCGAAAAATACTTAGCTAAGATTGATAAAATTAAAAAGCTAGTTAAAGCTAATAAGGGTGATCAAAAATCAGTTTTTGTTAGTGAACCAGTCTTTGACTATGCTTTACAAGAAGCTGGTTATAAAATAGGCGACAAGAAATTTGAAGAAGCTATTGAAAATGGTACAGATCCTAGTCCTAAGACAATTAACGAAATGAATAATGCTATTAAAGAAAAGAAGATTGCCTTTTTTGTTAATAACACTCAGGCAAGTAGCTCCACAGTTAAGTCTTTTGTGAAACTTGCAAAAAAGAACAATATTCCAGTTTTAGATGTGCGGGAAACTATTCCTAATAACACTACTTACTTAGCTTGGATGAAAGAAAATTATCAAAAACTAGCTGATATTCAAAATAATTAAATAGGATTAGTTTATTAGAAGAAGAGGAGTAGTGATATGACTGATATATTAACAGTTAAAGACTTGGGGATGAAATTTGAGGATAAGGTGATTTTTAAAGACTTAAATTTTATTCTATCTAAGGGGTCAATGACAGCTCTACTTGGTGCAAATGGTACAGGAAAAACAACTTTGATTAGAATTTTGATGGGAATGTTACAACCAACGACAGGATCGTTTAAATTTGCGCCAGATACAGAAATTGGTTATGTACCTCAATTTAGAAATCTAGATGCTGATTATCCTCTCTCAATTCGGGCTTTTGTAGAACTTAATACTCCTTTATTTAAGAACGCTCGGGTAAAGGCAAGAGTAAATCAAATTTTAAAAGAGACTCATTTACTAGATATTCAAAATACTAGGATGGGCGAAGCTTCCGGAGGTCAAAAGCAGCGTGCATATTTAGCTCAAGCTTTGTTGGATAAGCCAGACTTTATTATTTTGGACGAGGCAACAGCTAGCTTAGATCCAGTCGCTAAAGAAGAGTTAATGTCATTAATTAAGCATTTAAATGAAAAACACGCAATGACTGTTTTGTTTACAACTCATGACATTCCTCTAGCTAAGAAATACATGAAAGATTATCTTTTATTTAAAGATAAAGGCTTAGTTGCTGGAAAAATTAAGGATCTAAATGAAGAGGTGGGTGAAGAATAATGTTTGCATATGATTTTATGCGCTATGCATTTCTAGCCAGTACCTTTATTGCTATTACCTGTGGAATAGTGGGTGTATATGTTGTAGCTAGAAGTTTTTCATTCTTAGCTCACACTCTTTCAGAAATTGGTTTTGCCGGAGCTGCTTTTGCGGTTTGGATTGGTTGGGTTCCACTCTGGGGCATGGTTCTTTTTACTTTGCTTGGCTCAATCAGTGTTGGCGAATTATCCATGAGAAGTGATCAGAAAGAATCCGCAATTAGTGCGATTTCAGCCTTGTTTATCGGCTTGGGTGTACTATTTTTAGCCATTGCCGGTGGTAATAGTCGATATGCGACTAACATCTTATTTGGTTCAATTATTGGAGTTGATAGAGACGGAGTTATTCAACTAGTTGTTCTTTCTCTCTTTGTATTAGCAATAATTTTCTTAGTTTTAAGACAATTAAATTATGATTCATTCGACCATGTTGGAGCTGTTAGTCATCATATTAATACTAGTTTAGTCTCAGTAGTATTCTTAATAGCCTTGGCTCTAGCTGTTTCGATTGGTGCGCAAGTTGTTGGTTCATTGTTAGTATTTATTTTACTAACTTTACCGTCTTCCAGTGCACGTTATTTAGGTAAAACTATTCTAGCCATGCTTTGCTGGTCAATTGGAATTGCCTTGTTTGGAGTTTGGACGGGGTTAGTTTTGGGCTATATAACTAATTTGCCTGTTACATTTTTCATTTCGATTATTGAAGTTGGAATTTATTTATTAGTTTATGGTATTCACGCCATTAAGAAATAGTAATCAGATTTAAAACCTACAAGAGTAGAAAATGCTTTTGTAGGTTTTTGTTTTTAAATTTCCCTAAAATGTGGAAAAACGATAAAATTAAACAGTATTACTTTTTTAAATGAGGAAAACTATGTGGATAAATTTCTTATGGGCATTATTACCAATTTTATGGTTAATAATTTCGCTCGGAATAATTGGAATGTCCGCTTCAAGAGCTTGCGTAATTGGCTTAATTATTACAATTGCGGACGCAGTTTTACTGTTTAAGCAACCGGTACTTAATACCTTATCAGGAGCATTAGAAGGCATTATCATGGGAATTTGGCCGATTATGTATGTAATTCTGGCGGCACTGTTTGTCTACCAGATTACGACTGAATCAGGCAGTATGCAGACGATTGAAAAATTGCTGTCGTCAATTACGACTGACAAAAGAATTCTAGTGTTAATAATTGCTTGGGGTTTTGGTGGATTTCTTGAATCTATTGCTGGCTTTGGTACAGCAGTGGCAATTTGTGCTGGAATTTTGATTTCATTAGGTTTAGAGCCAATTCAAGCCTCTGTGATTTGCTTAGTTGCTAATAGTACAGCAACGGCCTTTGGAGCAATTGGCTTGCCGGTTCTGACGTTAGCTGAAGTAACTAATCTTAATGATGTGCGATTAGGATTTATTGTAACTTTGCAATTAGTTGTTTTAGTGATTTTAGTACCGTTTATTCTGGTATTTCTTACTGAAAAGAGTATTAAGGCATTTAAGGGGATAGGCTTTATTACTTTGATGTCAGGACTTGGAATGGCGATTCCGCAAGTCATTATTGCTAAGTTTACAGGTGCAGAACTTCCAGCTTTAGTTGGTTCATTGTTTTCAATTTTGATTACGGTGTGGCTCACGAAGCGAAAGACTGGTGCAGTAGAAGAAGTAGAAAATGAAAGTATTAGCGAGATTATAAAGGCTTGTTCACCATTTATCCTAGTCTTTATTTTTGTATTACTTGCTTCTTCACTTTGTCCACCTGTGAATAACTTTTTAACTAGTGTAACTACCCATTTACATATTTATTTAGGAAAGAATCCTAATGATTTACCAATTAACTGGCTATCATCTCCAGGAACGTTGATTTTATTAGCTGGCTTAATTGGTGGAAAAATTCAGGGATTGAGCTTTAATAAAATGTTCAAAATTTTGGTTAAAGTTTTAAAGACAATTGGCATGACGACTATTACTGTGTGTGCAATTGTTGGTTTAGCTAAAGTAATGGTTTATGCGGGGATGACGAATGCTTTGGCTTTGGCCTTAGTAAGTTTGCTTGGACCAGCTTACCCATTATTTGCACCGTTAATTGGAGCGCTTGGAACATTCTTAACAGGTTCTGCTACTTCAGCTAATGTCTTGTTTGGTAATTTACAATACTCAGCTGCTCAATCTTTGGGTGTAAGCAAGTACTGGATTGTAGCATCAAACATGACAGGAGCTACGGCAGGGATGCTGTCACCTCAGAATATTGCAGTAGCTACTGGTGCGATTAATAAAGAAGGCTTAGAAGGAAAAATTCTAAAAGAAACCGCTAAGTGGGGAAGCTTATACTTGTTAATTACTTGTGTATTTCTTTATTTAGGTGGTTTGTTTGCTAAGCTAGTGTAATAAAAAAGTTCTTAACCTCATATTTAATCTTTTTGTTTATCGAGACTTTATATTCTTTTTCTCTGTAATTTTAAACCTAAGAAAGATGATAAATTTTATGACTTTTATCATATATATTTTGATTAGGATAGGGCGAAACTAATGAATAATGGCAGTACTTTGAAACTGATTTCTGATAAAGAGCTAGAAAAGATCGTCGGTATGTATAAAATAAAATAGCTAACGAAAAAGCTGGTAGAAATAAAATCTACCAGCTTTTTCTATGTTAAATGTGAATCTTATTTTTCAGCGTTTAATTCATCTATAATTTTTTCAAATTCATTAAGACGTTTTTCAAAAGTATCAAAAGCATCCCTCAAGTAGTCAGCCTTAGTCATATCAACGCCAGCTCGTTTCATAATTTCTGTTGGGTAATCTGAAGAGCCAGATTTTAAGAAATTAATATAAACGTCACGTTCTTGGTCAGTACCATGAACAACCTTATTAGCAAGTGCAGTTGCAGTCGCAAAACCAGTTGCGTATTGATAAACATAGAAGTTGTAGTAGAAGTGAGGAATTCGTGCCCATTCTTTAGCAATTTCCTCGCCTGGTTCAACGCTATCGCCATAATATCTTTGATTTAACTTACCATAAAATTCATCAAGTACATCAGCTGTTAACGGTTGTCCCTGTGCATCAGCTTCATGAATAAATTGCTCAAATTCCGCAAATTGAGTTTGACGGAAGAGTGTACCTTTGAAAGAGTCGAGATAGTGGTTCAAAACAAATGCTCGTGTCTTAAGATCGGTAATATTATCTAAGAAATATTCAGTCAAAATATTCTCATTAGTAGTTGAAGCAATTTCAGCTACAAAAATTGGATAATCACCATAGACATAAGGCTGAGTGTTTCTTGTATACCAAGAGTGGACAGAGTGACCAGTTTCATGAACTAGAGTATAGAGTGAATCAAGGTTATCTTCCCAGTTAAGGAGTTCATATGGATCAGTATCGTAGGCACCACCTGAATATGCACCAGTTACTTTATTTTGACTTTCAACTACGTCAATTACGCGGTTATTAAAAATGTAATCAACATGCTTTAAATAGTCTTCTCCTAGTGGAGCTAAGGCCTTTCTAGCTTCTGCCTTAGCTGTTTCAAAATTATAAGAAAGAGGTGGCTCTCCTGTTAAAGGAACATACATATCATACATTTGAAGATCTTTTAAGCCTAAAATTTTCTTTCTTAGTGAAACGTAGCGGTGAAGTAAGTCAAGGTGGCTGTTTACTTCTTTAATTAATGTATCGTAAACGGCTGTTGGAACACCATTTTCACTTAGAGCAGCTTCTCTAGCTGAATTATATTTATGCACACGAGCATTAAAATTGTGAGCCTTTACTTCGCCTGATAAAGTTGAAGCGAGACTGTTTTCAAATTGACCATAACTTGCGTACATAACATCAAAAGCATTTTTACGTACTTCACGGTCTTGAGATTGAATCAAAAGTGAATATAAACCATCAGATAGTTGAATCATATCACCGTTTTCGTCTTGGACATAGCCAAATTCCATATCAGAATTAGTTAAAACGTTAAACGTATTAGCAGATGTCCCCATTGCATCTCCTGCGGCAGCAATAATCTTTTCTTCATTTGCAGGCAAGGTATGAGGACGTTTTTGGGTAATTTGCTCAAGACGATGTCTATAGTTTTCTAAGCGAGGTTCATCTTGTATAAATTTAGCTAGAGTTTTTTCTGGAATAGATAAGATTTCAGGATCTACAAAAGATGTTGCAGCTGCCATTTGACTAGCTAAGCTTTGGACTTTAGCTATAAAACCAAGGTAGTGATTATTTTTGGTATCGACATCACTTGACATTGTGGCGTAAACATAGACTTTTTCTAATCGACGTTCTATAGCTAAAATTGTAGTAATACCTTCATATAAATCTTTACCAGATTTGGTCAATGTTTGCTTATATTTGCTTATATTTTTAATTTCATTTGTGACTTGTTGGTATTCTTTTTCCCATTCTTGATCATTTTCAAAAACGCGACTTAAGTCCCATTTTAGATCATCAGATACTTCGTTTCTTGTTGGAAGAGACATATATTTTCCTTCTTTCTGTAATACAATTTTTATTAATCACCATTATAGAACATTATTTCGCTTGCTAAAAAATAAAAATTTTTTAATAATGAAACTAATGCGCATAAATCGTGATTTTTGTATTATGAAAAGCAAATAGTAGGCAGAGGAGTTAATAGGTTAATGAAACCTGATGAACAAAAAAAGCTAAATAAAAAACTAAAAAGGAATAATGTTTTTGCAGCAAATAGAAAAAACATTAAAGATGGAAATAGTTTGGCTCGCCTGGTAGGTCTCTTAACAATTCTACTTGTTTGCGGAAGCGTTGCGTATTTTGCACATGCCTATTTCTCAGCTATGAGTTCAGTGCAGCAAGCTTATCGTGGTACTGGTAAGACATCGCAATTGATTTCTCAAAAAAAGCCAATCTCAATTTTGATTCTTGGAGTTGATCAAGGAATTGAAGGAAGACATGATCGAGGAAATTCTGATACGATGATTTTAACGACAATGAATCCTCAGAAAAAAGAAGCAACTATGACGTCGATACCTAGAGATTTATTAGCTGATATTAAAGGGGACGGAACTGGGGAAGGAAAGTACTACATGTTTCGGGCAAATTCAGCTTATCAACTTGGCGGTAGTAAAGGAGCTACAAGAACGGTTAGCGCGCTTTTAAATACGCCAGTTAACTATTACATGGAAGTTAATATGAAGGCGCTAGAAAGCATGGTAGAAGCCCTTGGGGGTGTAGACGTTAATGTGCCATTTACATTTACCTATCACACGTATTTTAAGAAGGGAAAACAGCATTTAAACGGTAAAGAAGCATTAGACTATGTTCGAATGCGAAAAGAAGATCCTCAAGGCGATTATGGCCGTCAGATGCGGCAAAGACAGGTAATTAACGATATTGTTCGCAAAGGTATGTCAGTAAATTCAATTACTAATTATCGTAAGATTCTTAAGGTATTTGCTAAATATGTTAAAACTAATTTAACTTTTGATGATATGCTTTCCATTGCGATGAATTATCGAGATTGTACTCAAAAGATTCAAAGTGGCTATATTCATGGTCATAATGTTTGGATTGGTACAGCAGCTATGCAGGTAGCTTCTACTAAAGAATTACAACGTGTTTCAGATTTAGTAAGAACTAGTTTAGGACTGAAAAAAGAAAAACTTCGCAATCAAGAAACACGACAGAATAGTCTACAACAAGGGTTAGATTGGAATGATCCAGACGATTTCAGAAATTATGTAATCTATGATAAAGATTCCAATACTATGGATGGTAACTAATAAAAAAGCAGCTAGCGAAATGCTAACTGCTTTTTATGTATATCTGTTGATGATTCTATCTTAGTAATTTTAAGTGATAACTTCAACTCTTGTCGGTGAAGTTTTGGTTATCTAATTAATAATTTTGCTCATTAAGTCTTTTTTCTTCGAATTTAATATCTGCTAATTTATTTTCCTTGTCTTCTTTAAGTTTATTTTCTTTAAACTTTTTACTAAGAAGAGTTGGTTTGATTGTGTTTTCTGCTAGGCTTTTAGATACGTTGAAGTTAGTATCTTTATCGGCAGCTTGTGAAGTAACTGAATTAGTAAGAAAGCCTAAGCTTAATAATGCAATAAGTACTACTGAAGTTCCCTTCTTATATGTCAAAATATTTACTCCTTTTGAGGCATTAACTAATAATTAAATGTTAATCGTGATACACTAGTGATATTTAAAAAATCGTTTTTAATTTACTTAACAAACTGTATTATATAAGAAGATTATTGCAGTAAAATAAAACAAAATTTACAATTTTTTACAAAAACGTCAATCGCGTAAATTTAATGTAATATTTGAAAAATCAATGTAATAAAAAGGATGATGAAATATGAAGCAAAATAAGTATTTTCCAGTTATTTATGGGATAATTTCTGCACTTATAGCATTTATTGCAGTGTTTTTTATTGCTCAAAGAACTTTTCACTTTTCTTTGCCAATGGCCGTGTTGAGTGCCGGAATTTTTGCGGCATTCTTTTATGTTCTTTCATATTTTAGAGGACATGCTTCTTATGAAATTAAAGCAATTGTAGCTAAATATCATTTAACGGATCAAGATTTAGCTAAAATAACAGGGATGAAAGCAAGTGACTTTCCTATTTATCATAATAAACTTCAGTTAATCATTCCAAAAAGACAGTGGCCTAAAGTATTAAATGCATTGCAAGAATATGACAAACAGCATAAAGACGATATAAATAATCAATACGAGAGGAAATAATGAGTCTACTAACAGTAAAAAATTTGAGTCAAACATTTATTGATAAAACTTTATACGAAGATGCTAATTTTGTTTTAAATAAAGAAGATCATATGGGAGTAACTGGTCAAAATGGAGTTGGTAAATCAACTTTAATTAAAATTTTGACGGGTGAAATCACTCAAGATAGTGGTGAGGTTAAATGGCAAAATAAGCTTCACGTTGGTTATTTAGATCAGTATGCTCGACTTGAAGCAGGTATGGGAATTAAAGAATTTTTACAAACTGCTTTTAGCGATCTTTTTGAAAAAGAAAAAGAATTAAATGATCTCTATGTAAAATATGGTGAAAATGGCGATAACGCTTTATTAGAAAAAGCTGGTAAGATACAAACTTTACTTGAAGAGAAAGAATTTTATGATATTGATACAAAAATTGATCGAGTGGCTACGGGATTAGGGTTAGCAGAATTAGGTTATGATCAGGATGTAGCAAAACTTTCTGGTGGACAGCGATCAAAATTAATTTTGGCTAAGCTTCTTCTGCAAAATCCTGATGTCCTAGTCTTAGATGAGCCAACGAACTATTTAGATGTTAATCATATTGATTGGTTGGCTGATTATTTAAACGACTTTGAGGGAGCATTTATTGTTGTATCGCATGATTATGATTTTTTAGGTCGAATTACAAACTGTATTATTGATATAGATTTTGGAACGATTACTCGCTATACAGGCGACTTGAAACATGCTCTTAGACAAAAAGAAGCGGATCGTGAAAGTTATTTAAAGGCATATGCTAATCAACAAAGAAAAATTAAAAAGACAGAAGCATATATTCGTAAAAATAAGGCTGGTTCCAGATCTAAGAGTGCCAAATCTCGTGAAAAGCAACTTGCAAAGATGGAAATTTTAACACCACCGCAAAATAATAAAAAGGCGCATGTGATTTTCCCTTATGTTGATACAGCATCTAATTTATTACTGCAAACGCAAGACTTAGTAATTGGATATGACCAAGCACTAGTAAAATCAGCATTTAATTTTTCTGTTGGAAATGGTGAAAAAGTTGCTGTGACGGGATTTAATGGGATTGGAAAGACTACTTTATTAAAAACGTTACTAGGCAAGCTAAAACCTATTTATGGAAACTTTGAATTATCTTCGACTGCAAAATTGGGATATTTCCAGCAAGACTTAGTTTGGCCGAATAAAAATATGACGCCTTTACAATATTTACAGGAAGAATTCCCACGTCTGCGTCCTAGAGAATTACGTCAAGCTCTAGCCAGAATGGGATTAACTGCACAGCAGGCTATGAGCCCTCTGAAGGAATTATCTGGTGGAGAACAAGAAAAAGTTAAATTAGCAAAAATGCAATTTGAGCCATCTAATCTACTATTTTTGGATGAACCAACTAATCACTTAGACGTTGCTACAAAAGATTCTTTAAGAAAAGCAATTGTTAAATTTAAGGGTGGAGTAATTATTGTCAGTCACGAAAGAGATTTCTTTAGAGGAAATTGGGTTGATAAGACAATTGATATTGAAAAGATGAATAGTAATTAGAGGATAGAAATGGATAAAGAGCGTGTAAGTCAAGATTACGTTGCTGAAGTTTTAGATACTTGTTTAAAAGCGGGTAGACTAATGATTGAGGGTGGCAGTGAAACTTATCGAGTTGAGGATACAATGATGAGAATAGCACGCAATGCTGGTATTGCTGGAGCTAGATGTTTTACAACGCCAACTGGAATATTTATGAGTCTGGGTGAACATTCCTATACTCAAGTTACCCAAGTTAAGAAGCGAAATATTAATCTAGAATTAGTAGACCGTGTTAATGAATTATCGCGTGAATTTGCAGCTAAGGAAATCACACTGAAAGAATTGCAAGATCGTCTTAAGCAAGTTTCAATCTCTATTCCAGATTTTCCAATTTGGCTTCAAATTATTGGAGCTGCTATTTTAAGTCCTACTTTAATGGTCTTGTTTATGGATGATTATGATTGGATTGATTTCCCGGCAGCTGCTGTAATTGGTGGTGTATCTTATGCACTTTATTTAGCTATTAAGCGCTATACTAATATTCGTTTTTTAGCCGAGATGGTAACTGCAATATTTATGGGTGTTATTACTATTTTGACATGTAAAATCTTCCCTAAGCTTGTCGTTGATAATATTTTAATTGGTTCTTTGATGACTTTAGTGCCAGGAGTAGCAATTACGAATGCATTAAGAGATCTCTTTGGTGGAGACTTATTATCAGGGATGGCGAGAACTACGGAAGCAATTTTGACAGCAATTGCATTAGGTGGCGGCATAGGTATTGCAATTAAATTGTTATGGGGTGTGATGTAATGCCTTTTTGGTTAGAAATAATTATTAATATAGTGTTTGCCTGGCTTGCCTCTGTAGGTTTTGGGTTAATTATTAACGTTCCACATCGTGCACTATTCTTATGCGGAATTAGCGGTAGTGCAGGTTGGATTTTATATTGGTTAGCTAATAGAATTGGTGTTGGCCGTTTAGGTTCTAATCTTTTGGGTGCCTTGTGTGTGGGAATTCTAGGTTTAGTGTTTGCACGCATTAAAAAGTGCCCAGTAACAGTTTTTAATATTCCGGGAGTAGTACCACTTGTTCCTGGAGTGCCTGCTTATCAGGCTGTGCGTGCGATGGTTGAGGGACAATTATCTGATGCAGAAGATTTAATCTTACGTGTAGCAATTGTAACGATTGCAATAGCGATGGGATTTATGTTGGCGCAGTTAATTGGAGAAATCTTTTTCAAGAAGCGTCAAAATAGAAAAAATAAGAAAAATTTGGTATAATAATAGATGCGACGAGTCGAGGAAAACGCGAGATGCGTTCTTTGACAGAGATCATCTAGACTTTCGAAGTCAAAGCACGGGAAGTGCTGATGATGGGCTACTTTGGCTGTGAAACAAAGACCCTGACATACTTTTCTATGTTTCTCGCAAAAAAAGACTAGCTTTCTTTTGAAAGTTAGTCTTTTTTAGTACTACAATATCCTTGAAAGTAACTTAATGAGGTAAAAACTTATGAAAATATCTATTCATCATATTGTAACTCAAAAAGTCGGTAATTCAGTTGGCTTTTCACTACCTGCTTCTTTTAAAGTAGAAGTGGGTACTGAGTATGCAATTCATCAGAAGTCTGATGGAAGTTTGATCTTAATACCGAAAATTTCTAATCCTTATACCTCCGATGCTAAATTTGAAGATGTACCAGGACCAGAAAGGGAAGCTTGGGAAAATATGGCTATGGAGGAATTACGTCATGCCGAAGAATAAATTTAAACAAGGAGATATTGTGTGGGCGGACTTCTCACCATCAGTTGGACAAGAAATGAAGGGAAAACATCCTGCTGTAGTAGTATCGTCTAATTCATATAATGAAAAGACTAATTATCTAATGGTTTGTCCAATTACATCCCACGGCAATCATTTCCCTACCTACTTAGACTTGTTCGGATATCATATTCATGGTCGTGTAAATGCAGCTCAAATTCAAACTTTTTCAAGGATGCGTTTGCTTGATGAAAAGCCCGCTGATCATTTGCGTCCTGAAGATATGCTTAAAGTAATGGAATTACTTAGTTTTGCGTTGCAATTTGATTAGGCATTTTTTATTTTTTAAGTTGCATGAAGAAGATTTATTGAGTATCTTATTAGTGAAAAAGGATACATAAAGGGATTTTATTGTGAAAATTAAACAAGAAGAAATAACTAAAAAAATTGAAGAACAAGATTATCTTCAAGATCTTGAAACTCTCAAATATAGCGAAATAACTAAAACAAAATTAAGAAATATTGCAAGCAAAATGATTAGTGAAGCTGTTCAAGCTTTTAAGCACGATTCACTAATTCAAACTCAATTAGCAATTAGTGGAAGAAGACCAATGACTTTTGCACTTGAAAGTAATATCATTAATCTTCCATTTGCAAACTATAAGAAAATTAGCAATTTCTGTAATGATGAAGATGAATATGAAGTAAATATCTATTTTGAAACTATTTCTGAATATGTAAATGTTTCCCATTTTAGAATTGATATTTTAGGCTCAAGTGATGAAATAATTGCCGATCCAGATAAGTATAGTCAATTGTTAGTTCAGGCGATTGAAGAAAAAATCGAAGTTATTCGAAACTATCAAAAATCTGAAACCAAAACTAAGAAAGCAAAAAAATAAGGAGTTGAGTTTCAACTCCTTATTTTTTTATTTCACGCATTTTAAGAATGGGATGCGCGTTTGTGTAAAAGAAGAAATCCTCAATCATTGCACTATCCATTATACCTGTTATAAGAATAGGATCTAGAATTTCAATATTTTCAGGATATTTTGGTTCTTGTCCTAAGTTCATTAGTGCCTTATTTAAGGTATAGCGGATGTAATGTTCTACTTTATCTTCTAGGCCGGTATGATGATAGAGAAGTTTTATATGATTGAGTTCATTATCGTATAATTTGTCACATAAATCGGATACCCAGTTATGTACAGTATCTTGTTCTTCTTTAGACAATTTAAAAAAGTCACGGCGAAATTTTATTCCTGTATAAATTCCGTTTAAAGCTGTAATTCGAAGGGCGTACTTAATTAATTCGGCTGTTCGTGGTAATTTGTGCTGACCGAATAAATAAAGTGGACCAAAAAAAGAAGAATGGTATAAGCCAGTAGAAATAAAAACATGCGCAGCTTTTTTATGGATAGAGTTTTCTGCTTGATAAACTGTATTTAAAAGCTTCATTTTCTTTTGTAAGTATGGATTATTATGTACCCATTCATAGGATTCATTTTGCTCTTCTTTGCTAGCGAATACATTTAAAGCATGACCATAAGCCTTATTATTAATTGATTCTAAATATTGCAATGCATTATATACAGCTGCTTCTTCATCAGAATTCTCGGCATCTTCTTTAATTTTTGATAGTGCCACTTTCATTTGAAGAGTAGAGGAAAGAGTTAAAGAGACGAAACTATGAAGAAGCATAGTTTGTTCGTTTTTTGGGAGATGAAAAAATTCATCTTGATCTTTATAAATTGGAACACGACGAGGTTCGTAAACAATATCGTTTAGTCTCGCCCAAGCAGCACGATCTACTTGATCTTCAACGGCATTCCAGTTACTTGCTTTGTAATAAGTTTTTTTATTCATTTTTTGCCTGAAGTCCCTTAAGAAATTAATATTGCTAAGAGATGGATTTTGAATTGGGAGATCTTTTTGTGTGCCGTGCTCTTCTTTGCAAGCTTCTTTAACAATTTGGCGAACGTTTTTGACGTCGGCTGAATTGCCACTTAGTTCAAGTAAATAGAGGATTGGTACATGTAATGTAACGGAGATTTTTTTGGCTGTTTGAGCAAAAAGATCATTAAAGTTACGATTGCCGCATCCAATTAATCCTAGAAGATTCTCTTTATTATCTTTATATGTTAAAAAATCAACAACGGAATCCATCATAAAATCTTGATACGAAGGTAAAATCAAAATGTATTTATCATTCATTTGATATTGAGGATGAGCATCTTCAATTCGATGTGCATCAAGACCCGTTTTATTTATGAATCGTTGCGTTTGTCCTGTAATTGTATAAAAAGCTATTTTTACCATAGTTTTGCCTAACGATATATACCAAAACTACCTTTTACATATTTAATTGTCGCGACTTTTTGCAATAAAGTCAAATCAAAAAAAGTTTTAAAAACATCCATAAGTACCGTATACTTAACTTAAAGAAAAATGGAGGCTCCTTTATGACACTTGGATGGAACATTTTAGGTATTTTGGCATGGTTAATACTTGTTTTATATTTAATCTTTATTGTACAGAATATTCGTAAACGTCACTTAATGATGATTGTAAAAGACCGTAAGCGTTTTGAATGGAAAACAACTTTACTAGATATTTTAGAAGTTTTAATTCTATTATGCGGTGCGATCTATATGTTTAGCATCACTTTATTTTACAATCCAAATTTAGAGAATAAACAAGTTCTATCTAGTAGAGTGGACTACCAACCGTTGATTTTAACGGCTGGTAATAAACGCTCATATTATGTTACTGCTAGATCCGATAATAAGAAAGCTCCAATTCAGACTTATACTTTTTATAGTAATGGAAATAGAGTAACAGTTAGCAGCACCTATGCGACTATTTCTGATGGAAAGAATCCGATGTCAGTCCAAGCAGCAGCAATTCCTTATTCCGATAAGCAATTAAGACAAGCTGATGGACGTTATCAAAATGCTTATGTGGCTACTTATACCGCAACCTATAAAAAGAATTGGTACAATGGTTTAAGAATGCATGCAGGAAAGACTGCAGCAAAATATTATTTGATTAGAGTACCAGATCGTACTTTTGTTAGAGAATTAAAGTAATAAAAAGCTTTTGAAAAATAAAAGACCTTACTTCGATTAAGTCGAAATAAGGCCTTTTTTAATGGTCACTTTCTTACTATTTCTTTCGTAGATCTACTATAGCGAATATTTTGTAATAAAAATCCTAAAATAAATGCCATCACTAGAGTTGCTGAGAGGTATTCAAGTACGTTTCCTGCATAAAAAGCAGCAAAGAGAATAAATCCTCCCGATGCTAGGAGCGAAGAATTTAAAAAGGTTCTTGTCTTTTTATTGACGAGCCAATAAAAGATTCCATATTCAAGTACAATAATGTAAATTACTGCTAGCAGAAGTACCCCTAGTATTCCCATTGAGTAATATTGAGCGAGAAAATCGCGCTCAAGTGGAGAAATATTGTTTTCACGACTAAAAGAAATACCAAAAAGCTTATTTAGCTTATTTTTATCATTATTCATGACGCGACTTAAGATATCTCGTTCAAGATGTCGATAATTGAGTCGCTCCTTTGCGGGTCTTCTCATAACCTCAAGCCAAAAGTAAGGATCATTTTTATATGAATAGTGATCTAAAACTAGATCATGTTTTAATGAATAAACCCAATAGTTCTTTTTGATAAAATCTTTTAAAAATTCTTCTTGTTTTTGACCCTGATATCTTTTTAGTCCAGTGTTTAATTCTTGATCAAGCTTGTTTTTATTCCCAAGATTACTACGCTTTTGAGCTACTCCACTTTCAAGAGAAGAACGTCTGAGAGTGGGACTGTAAGGGAAGATAGCAGCAGAGGCAGCTAAAATACAAATCATGGTAATTAGAAACTTGGATGAGAATTTTGTGTTTTTCAAAATCAAACTATGTAATAAGAAAATGATTAGAAAAGCAACTAAACTAATGATTAATCCAAAATTACCAACTTTTGTTCCTAACATTAACATTGCTAAAGCTTGAGCACTAACTAAAATTATATTCAGAAGATTGAATTCTTTATAAAGAATATAGAGCATTATTGGCATAATCATAAATAATATAGCCGATAAAGTATTGGCTTGAAAGAAGATGCCTTTAGAAGCCAAAGCGTTAAAGGGATAATTCGTATGATCAAACCAGGAAAAGATATTAGCACTAATTCTCTTTGCTTCACTTGTGTGATATGAAGTTAGGGAAAAAACAAGAAGATTCGAAATAACTATTGTTAAAGAATATAAGCCCGAGATAGCTTGAATAACTCTAAAAAAGTAGTATGGCTTAAATTCACTATACGAAGTAATGTATAAAATTGTTAAAGGTAAGCAAGCTCGTACAAGATAAAGAATCTCGACAATAGGTGAATAGTGAAAACCAGTTGGTTCTACGCCGATAAAATTCTTGACTGAAATTAAGTGACAGAAAGAATAAATGGCTAATATTGCAATATAAGCAATGATCCACCATTGTTTTTTGAATCTTTGCCAATTATTTTTAATACTGAAAAACAAAATAATGGCAATAAAAACTCCTAAGACTCGCAAAATGGTAGGAATTGAGAATCTTAGAAGTGGCGGCCTAGATAGCCAATAAATATCTAAAAATGGCTGAATTAAGATAAACCAAAATAAAAATGTTTGAAGCCTTTTTTTCATATGATGATAGATATCCTTTATAAAAAATAAAATTATATAGGCTTAACTTTTATTTTGACTTTTTGTCTTTATCTGGTTGAACTTTTGAAATTTTTACATCATTTGTAGCGGCAGTTTTTCCACGTGCAGGTGATTTTACTTTCTTCAAGTTCTTAAAGTTGATCACCATTTTGTTGTTTAATTCATTAACTGAAGATTCATCTTCTGGATCGTATGAAGTAATAGCTAGCAAAGCAGAATTTTCATAAATCTTTTCTACTTTTCCTTGAAAAGGATGCTTAAGTTCTTCCTCAGAAGTAGCAGCTAAAATTTGACCAATTTTTACATCAGCTTTTTTCATTTAAAAAACTCCCTTTTCTGTATAGAAATGTTTTACAATAGTGAAATACTATTATATATAATAGTCGATTTCAAGCGGGAGAGTAATATTTTGCAAAGAATTATCATAATTGCTGGTCCAAGTGGAGTAGGAAAGACCACAGTCTCAAAGTACTTAACAGAAAAATATAACATTCCTCGTGTAGTAACTCATACTACTAGACCAATGAGAGAGGGCGAAGTTCCCGGAAAATCATATTATTTTGAAACTGATGAAAGTTTTAAAAAGCTCCATTTTTTCGAGCATGTAAAATATGGAGAATATCAATATGGGTCGAGTAAAGAAGCCTTAGATAAAGCCTGGACAAAGAACGATCTAGTTTCTCTAATTATAGAGACAGATGGTGTTAAGTCTTATTTGGAAAAGCTAGGACAACAAGTATATTTTATATATTTGACTGTGTCTGACTTTTCAGTTTTGAAAAAAAGATTATTAGGACGCGGAGATAAGGTGAGTGAAATTGATAAGCGATTAAACAGTTACGAATTTAAGCGTGATTTGCATCTATCCGATGAATTAGCTAAAAAGGCTCATGTATTAAATAATGACAACTGGGAAGAAGTAGCCAAAGAGCTTGATACAATTGTAAAAGAGCTAGAAGATTAATAGGTTTTGAATATTGAAAAAGGTTGATAACAAGCTAAATGTAATGACAATGATTTAGCTTTGTAACAGGTCTGTAATATTGATCTCCTACAATAACCATTGTCAATTAAAAAAAGAGACACATAGCATAACTTTTTAGTTAATTAATGACAGCTATGTTAATAATTGAGAAAAAAGAATTTTATGGAGGAATAACCCTTGACTATCAAATCTAAAGTAATCAAATTCACAACTGCTGCTTCATTCGCTGTTGCAGGTATTGCAACTTTAAGTGCAGCTAAATTAAATGCATTATCTTTTAACAACACTGCTCAAGCTTCAACTGTTCAAGCACCAGCACAAGAAATTGGTGTTGTAAAAGTAAATTCCAAGACTGGTGAAAATGTTGCAGTTTGGAACAGCTACGAAGACAACAAGCAACAAACAGGTAAGTACTTACCACATGAATCAACTTGGAAGACATACAAGAAAGTTAAGAACGTTAAGGGTGAAACTTGGTACAACTTAGGTGGAGACCAATGGATCTCAGCTGACGACGTACAAGAAGAAGCTCCTATCGCAGTTACTGCTGATTTAACTGCAGTTAAGGCTGCCGTAAGTCAAGTTCCTGCAGCAAACGTTGCAAACAACGCTCAAAACACTACTGCACAAACTGCTGTAGCTAACGTTAACAACGCACAAGTAGCAACTGCTTCAACTAACAACACTGCAGCTGTAGCAACTGCACCTGTACAAACTAATACTGCAGCAAAGGTACAATCAACTTCAGCAACTGCACAAGCTCCAGTAGCACAAGCAGCAGCTAGAACTACTGTACAAACTAACACC
>NZ_AYZG01000017.1:0-29753 GCF_001436695.1 Lactobacillus taiwanensis DSM 21401 | reverse complement strand
CTGTAGCAACTGCACCTGTACAAACTAATACTGCAGCAAAGGTACAATCAACTTCAACAACTGCACAAGCTCCAGTAGCACAAGTAGCAGCTAAAACTACTGTACAAACTAACACTGCTTCAACTAATGTTGCTCCAGCAGCAAAGACTAACTACGTACAAACTAATACTGCAGCAAAGGTACAATCAACTTCAGCAACTGCACAAGCTCCAGTAGCACAAGCAGCAGCTGCAACTACTTACAGTGCACCAGCACAAAACACTAACACCGCAGCTAAGCCACAAGCACAAACTGCACAACCAGCTGCTAAGCCAGCTCAACAACAAGCAGCTTCAAGCCAAGCACCAGCACAAACTGCTAAGCCACAAGCTTCAACTCAATCAAACAGCAGTGTAGCACAAACTGTGGTTAGTGCAGCTCAATCACAAGTTGGTAAACCTTACGTATGGGGCGCAACTGGTCCTAACGCATACGACTGCTCAGGTCTAGTACAATACGCATACAGCCAAGCTGGTAAGAATGTTGGACGTACTACTTACCAACAAGCAGGAGCAGGTCAACACGTTTCTGTAAGCCAAGCACAAGCTGGTGACATCTTAATGTGGGGTAACTACCACGATGCTATTTACGTAGGGAACAACCAATACGTACATGCACCACAACCAGGTCAAAACGTAACTCAAGCTACTATTTCTAGTTACTTTATGCCAGATTACGCAATTCGTGTAAACTAGTTTATTGAAATAAATATAGTTATTTTAGAAGGTTAATCAGAAGATTAACCTTCTTTTTTGTGATATAATAAAAAGAACTTTTTTTAGGAATTAGGTATTTTTAATGAGTAATAAAAATGTAGAAAAAAATACCTATCCCACAAATAACTATCGTAAGTGGCTGATAGGTATTTTAATTGGTTTAGCAATTATTCTAATAGCTTGGTTAATTTTGGGACATCTTCAATCGAAAAGAAATACTGAGGCTGAAAAATTTAATGCCAGTCACTTTAATTCAAATGTTGTAATTTATGATGTTCCAGTTGGAAAATTAACGGTTAAAAAAGCTACTTCTAAAATCAATAAAAATGCGAAGAATACTGCTATTTTAGAAGGAGATAAAGTTGTTCTAAAAAAGACTAGTGATAAGGTGATTACTAATAAACAGGTACAGTCTTACTTTGAAAGTCAACATACTCGCTATCCTAGTCATAAAAAGTGGAATTTTAAAAATGAAACTTTATTAAAAGCACGAGATAAGCTCAATCAAATTAAGGATCGTCAAGTAAAATATACCGTTAATGGAAAAAACTTTGTATTTAAAAGGGCAGAAGTATTTTCAAATGTATCTTATGAGAATGATAAATATGTCTTCTCTGATACCAAAATATTAGAAGATAAAATAAATAATATTAATAAGGAAGTAGCAACACTTCATAAATCTTATGACTTCCAACTTCCGAATGGTCAGACTACAAAAGTTAAAAATGAGAGTTACGGTTGGGCAATTAATGAGAAAAAATTAGTAGCCGCTGTTGAAAATGCTCTAGCTGATAATGTTAAGGAACTTAATGGAAAAAACTATATTTATGGTGAAGGTTTTAGCACGTACGGGACTGGTTATGGATTAAGCAATAATGGAATTGGTAACAATTATATTGTTGTTTCCTTAACCGATCAGAAAATGTGGATTTATAAGAATGGTAAGTGTGTCTTAACTTTAGACACGATTGTTACTGGAACTGTTGAAACTAAAATTGCGCATAAAAATTTAGAAACTCCAACAGGAGTTTGGTATATTCAATATAAAGAATCGCCGAGTGTCCTAAAGGGAACTAATGATGATGGCTCTAAATATGCAGTTGATGTTAAGTATTGGATGCCATTCACTTTAACTGGCTGTGGTTTCCACGATAATAGTTGGAGAAAGAACTGGTCGAAGACAGCTTATCTAAATGATGGTTCATATGGTTGCGTAAACTTGAAACCAAGCGACGCACCGAAGGTTTGGAACAATATAGAAAAGAATGAAGCTGTAATTATTTATAAATAATATGAAAAAAGAGTAGATTTTCAAAATCTACTCTTTTTATTTGCTATATAGCATTAGTCTTAAATTTATCTAGATCTTTTGGAGATAGACGTACTGTTACATGAATCCCATCATCTTTAAAGTCTTCACTTAAAATTTGACCATATTCATGTAAATAAGCCAAATTTTTTCCATCCGACAGTGGTAAAACTAAATTTACCTTTTCATAATTATCAAATACTCTTTTTACAATTAAATTAGCTAATTGCCTAATTGATTCTGGATCTTTAGCAGAATATAAAATATCATTTCCTTCAATTTGAGGATAATTACGTTCTGTTAAATCAGCTTTATTATAGGCTGTAATCATTGGCATATCGGTAATGTTTAATTCAGCTAATACCTTTTGTGTAGTCTTAACCATTTGCACCATATTGTGATCTGAGGCATCTACGACATTGATTAACAAGTCTGCATCTTTAGCTTCTTGCAAGGTAGCTTTAAAAGATTCAACAAGATTATGTGGCAGTTTAGAAATAAAACCAACTGTATCTGAAAGAATAAAACTTAAATCATCTTTTAAATCAATTCGTCTAACACTTGTATCTAAAGTTGCAAATAGCATATCTTTTTCAAAAACTTGTTTTTTGTTGGCCTCATCACTAAAAACATTCAGTAATTCGTTCATAGTTGTAGATTTACCTGCGTTTGTATAACCAACAAGAGCCACTTGTGGAAGACAAGAATTGTTTCTTCTAGCAGATTTAATTTCTTCTTGTTTACTAATATCCTTTAATTCTTTTTTGATGGCACTGATTTGTTTACCGATCGTACGTCTATTTAATTCTAACTTAGTTTCACCAGAACCACGGTTCGCAAATCCACCACTTGCTCCACCAGAACCACGTTGTTGGTCTAGATTATTTTCAGATGGATGAAGTCTAGGAAGTTCATATTGAAGACGTGCAAGTTGGACTTGCAGTTTTGCTTGTCTACTGCGAGCACGATTAGAGAAGATTTCCAAAATCAATTCAGTTCTATCTAGAACTTTAAGCTTAGTCATTCCTTCAATATTCCTAATTTGAGTTGGAGAAAGTTCATCATTAATAACTAAAACTTTGGCATATAATTCACGCGCCATATTTTTAATTTGGTTAATCTTTCCAACTCCAAAATAAGTTCCGGAAACAATATTTTCAGCTTTTTGGCTAGCTTGTCCTACAACGTCTAGATTATTTGCTAAGGCTAATTCTCTTAATTCAGTCATGTAATAGTCGAAGTTAGGATCATTTAAATTTACGCCTGCAATAAATGCTTTAGTCTTTTTAGGTTGGTTGTTGATCAAATAATTCACCTACTCTCATAAATTTAGTTTTATATTGATTAATAAGTTAAAAAATCATCATAACCAGTCCTTTATTTGATAGTATGAAAATTATAATTTCTTTTTAAATAAAAAGCAATTTTAATACAAAAAAGGTCACTTCGAAAAACGAAGTGACCTTAAGGATATTTGAACACGGTAATATCCCAATAGAGAGAATTACTTTAACTAACCGTGCACATAAATATTAAGTGGAGCATATTATTGTTACTCTGAAATCATAATAAATTTTTACACTTGTAAATGAAATTAAACTGATTGTATCAAAGGTAGTTAATTAAGAAAATCACTTAAGCCATATATAATTATGGGGGAATAGGAAAGCTCACGACTTAAGGGTATATAGGGTGACAAATTTATTATCTTTGTAATACATAGTTTAAACTGAAAAAATTATATTAATGTATATTCAGCTCCCTGAAGAATTTAGTTAAACTATATTTTATTTATTAACAATAAGTTTCACTATTTTCAATTTTGTTGAACTATAGACGGGAAAAAGTAGTGAAAATAGTGAATTATTACTATGATTCAGAATATCAAGAACTTCTTCTTAATATATTTACTAGATATTTATATAAAGTAACAGCAATTAATATTTGTTATTTATTGCTTCTCTATGAAGACTGCCTTCATTTATAAATATAAGACCTTATAAAAATAATAGCAAATAAAAGAGATTTCATAAATTGTTATGTTATTGAAGTATAACAATTTATCGATGTAACAAAATAAAATAAAAAAATAATTAAATTTTTATTGAATATTAATTTATACGATGATATGCTTATAAAAAATCAAAAAGAGGTAATGCTATATGTTAGTAAAAGTAGTAACAGAAGATATAAAGAATTTGAAATTTAATCCAATAGGAATTTTAGAAAATTATGACAAATACTATATTTAAAGCTGACAACATTACACATGATTATAAAGATAAGAAAAAATTATTTCATGCAATAAAAAATATTAGTTTTGAATTACATGCAGGAGAAGTAATTTCTTTTGTTGGACCAAATGGAGCTGGCAAAACAACACTCATTAAATCTATTTCTAATTACTTAGTTCCTACTTCAGGACAAGTTGAAGTAGAAGGTGTTGATCTGATTAAGTACCCACGAAAAGCTAGGAAGAAGATGGGCATTGTTTTTGGTGGTGATCGTGGATTTTACTACGGTGCTACTGCGAGAGAAAATTTAGAATTTTTTGCTCGAGTCGTAGGTGTTAAAGAAAGAAATATTAAAAGCGGTGTTCAAGAAGCTTTGAAGACTGTTAATTTAGTCGATGTAGCTGAAAAGAAAGTATCTGCTTATTCTAAAGGCATGCTGCAGCGACTTCATATTGCTCGTGGATTAGTAAATCATCCCAAAATATTAATGTTAGACGAACCAACAGCAGGCTTAGATATTGAATCAGTTATTTCGATTAGACAATTAGTTAAAAGAATAGCGTCAGAAAAACGAGGTATTATTTTAACTAGTCACAACATGTCAGATATTGAAAGCTTGGCTGATAGGATCTTTTTAATCGGCGGTGGGATGATTCATTTTGAAGGGTCAATTCAAGAAGTAAAGAAATTTGCTGGTGTGGAAAATAATGCAAGTTTAGCTGATGCCTATTTAGCAGTAGCTGATCAGTTGAAAAGAAGGCAGGTGTAATATGTCTTTTATTAAATTAGCATTATTTCAAGTACGCTTATATATAAAAAATACTTATTTTGTAAATTTAGTGATTATTGAAACAACTACAATGTTACTTTATGAGTATTTGGCTCACTATGTTTTGCAAACTTATGACGGTAAAGAATGGTTAATTGCGGGAGTAATGGGAACATGGGCATCATGTACTACTAGTGCTGGTGCATTAGGTTTTCAGAGGTTCCAAGGTACACTACCATATCTATTAAATACTGGGGTAGCTAGAGAAAAAGTTTTGCTGGCTACTCTGATTCCAGCTTCTGTGTATGGTTTAATTGCTTTTCCTTTAGCAGGATTAGAAGCTTGGTTATTAAAAATGCCAGTTAATTACTTAGATTTTCAATTATTAGTAGGAATCATCTTATTATGGATTGCAGCTGCAGTTTTAAGCTATTTTATTAGTTTATTTTTCGTTTTAAGCAAGAATGCAATTGTTTATGAACAGCTTTTATTATTACCAATTTTACTTTTATCCGGACTTTTAAGTATTCCAAACGCAATTAGAACAAGTATCAAACCTTTTCAAATGCTAAGTCCGTTAACTTTACCAATTAGGATTATCTATCATGAATCTATTCAATGGAATTGGATAATGAGCTACATTTTAGTTGTAGTGGTCTTTGGAGTTTTATCTAAATTAATGACTAATATTGTAATTAAACGATCTTTTAAAGAGGGGAGATTGAGCATATTTTGAAAGCTGCCTATCGTGTTACTCTACGTTCGATTGGAACTTTTGACGATGTTAACGTGATTTTAGTTAATTATTTACTGTTACCATTAGTATCTCTAATTATGTTTTTGTTGATTGCCTTTGGAGCGAGTCAAGATTATTCTCGGATTTTGGTCGGAAGTGTGATTACTACAGGTATTTCTACAGGTATTGGCATTGTGGTAGCGTCCACAGTTTATGATCAAAATATTAATTTACTGGACGATATTTTTTCAATTAGACCTACTTTTCAAAACTATTGGCTAGTAAAATTTGTAATTGCGGCAGTTGTCCTTTCTCTAGAAACCATTTTTTTGGGAGTAATAGGTTTACTAGTGCTTAATAAAATAAATATTATTCCTAAGCTTTTTCTGGCTTTACCCTTTGAAATCTTTATAAGTGTTCTCTTAGCTTATTTTTGTGCTGTATGGGGAATGAAGAAAGAGAATCCTTACTGGCTTTCTAATATTGTAACGGGTAGTTTGATTATTTTAGCTGGGATGATTATTCCAGTAAGTGAATATCCTACTTGGTTAAAATTTTTTGCAGAACTACTTCCAATTAGTAATTTAATAGATTGGATAGTTAACAGTAATATTTTTAGCCAAAGAATGTTAATTTTATTAATAAAAATTTTAGTTTGGTATTTAATTTGCATATTAAGTACTAAAATAATTCATAGTAAGTTATTAGAGAAATAACTATCAAAAAAGCTGTTAAATCGTGGTATTAAAACCGTGATTTAATAGCTTTTTACGTTTTTGCGTAAATTGTCTAATTTATTTCAATATTACGAAAGAGAGAGAAAAAATTGAAAAACAAGCTTTACTTTTTTGTGTGGTGTCTGTATTATATAGTGTAACAGGTACGTAATACACTATAACGAAAAAGGAGACAAAATGAGTAAAGTAGTTCAAGTTCAAAATATTACTAAGACTTATGGTAAAAAAGGTGAAAAACAATACCAAGCTTTAAAGGGCGTTAGCTTTGATGTGGAACGTGGTGAATTTGTTGGAATCATGGGTGCATCTGGTTCTGGTAAAACCACTTTGTTAAATATTTTATCTACATTAGATCAACCTACAACTGGAAATGTATACATTAATGGCCGTGATATTACTGGCTTAAATAAAAATCAAATGGCAGACTTCCGTGGTCAAGAAATTGGTTTTATTTTTCAAGATTTTAACTTATTAGAAAATTTAACTAATCGTGAAAATATTGCTTTGCCTTTGTCTTTGCAAAATGTAAAAGCTAGTGAGATTAACCCTAAAGTTGATAAGATTGCAAAGCGTTTAGGGATTGACCATATCTTAAATAAGTATCCAGCAGAAATATCCGGTGGTCAAAAGCAACGTGTTGCAGCAGCACGTGCATTAGTTCATGAACCAGCTATTCTTTATGGGGATGAACCAACTGGGGCACTTGATTCTAAGAGTGCTACAGAGCTTCTTGAAACTATGAAGGGATTAAATGAAAAGGATAGAGTATCGATTTTAATGGTAACTCACGATCCATATTCTGCTTCGTATGCTAGCCGAATCCTTTTTATTAAGGACGGTAAAATTGGCAAAGAAATCAAAAAAGATGGTAAGAGCAGAGAAGAATTTTATCAAGAGATTATTGCAGAATTAGGTAGACGCTAAGAGATTAGAAAGGAAATAACTATGCTTTGGAAATTATCATTAACCGGAATTAAAAGCCGGTTCAAAGACTATTTAGTCCTTTTTTCTGGCTTAACTTTTGCTAGTGCGATCTTTTACATGTTTATGACCTTAGCAACAAATCCCGCTTTCTTAAAGGGCTCGTTGAGTATTGCATTCCAAATTACTCAAATTGTCTTTGGATTCGGAATTGCATTGTTATCAATTATTACTTTTGTTTATATCGTGTATGCTAATAGCTTTTTGTTAAGTATGCGGCAAAAAGACTATGGAATGTACATGATGCTAGGTGCTAGGACTAGTAAAATTGGAAGATTGATTTTTACTGAAACACTTGTTGTTGGTTTATTAGCTACCTTATTAGGAACAGTTCTAGGAGTTGCTTTAACGCAAGGCGTTTCTAGCATTTTGATTTCACAATTAGGTTTGCAAATTCATAAATTTGTAGGATTCTATTTACCAGCATTACTTTGGACGATTGCCTTTTTTGCAATTTTATTCTTCTTAGCTGCTTTTTGGAATCGTCATAAGTTAGTTAAATCAAATATAATTAATTTACTTCATGAAGATCAAAAACCAGTTAAATTACATAGAAATAAATTATGGAAGTTTATTGAGGCTCTTTTAGGAATTGCATTACTTGGAACTGGTTATTGGGCAATGATGCATGCTGTAAAATTAGGTACCAAAACTATTCCAATTGCCTTCTTTACGATCGTTTTTGGTTCTTACTTTACTTTTGATTCCTTCTTTACAGCAATTATTGATTTGCTACGTAAGAACCTAGCTTTCAAATACAGAAAACTTCATTCCTTTACTTTAGGTCAATTAAAATTTAGATTAAGTGATTATACTCGTATTCTTTCAACTGTTTCCTTACTTTTCGCTCTTGCCTTGGGAGCAATTACTGTTGGTTTAAACTTCAATAATATGACTGAACAAGCTATGGAGAGTACTTACTACGATGTGGTTTTATATAACCATAATAAAAAAGTAGACAATCAATTAAAGAAAGTTTCTGTAAAATCAACTACGAATCTTGAGTATAAGATAATAATGGAAGGTAAAGGCAAGGAGAGACAACGAATTCTTTACATTCCTGAAAGTCAAATTAAAAATAATAAAATCATGTATCAACATTATTCACGTAAGAATGATGTAAGCCATTATGATACTAGACGTATTACTTTGAGCGATTTTAAGAATAAAAAATCAAATGTTGCTGCCGAAGGCGAATATCAATTAGTGTCTCTTACTCCATATAAAGACGCTCAAGTTAAAGTTGTACCGCAAGTACAATATAATCGAATTAAAGCTACGGTAAATAAAATTGAACTTTTAAGAGTCAATGACTTCAGAAGTAATTTCAATAATATTGAAAAATTACAAAAATTGTCTGTAAATCAAATGATTAGCTCACCAAATGCAACTAAAGATGGAATTAATGTAAATCTTTCTAATTCTAAATCAGCTCAATATCGTCTAGTTTCAAGTATGACTTCTGGCTTTGAATTTATGGGCTTCTTCTTAGGTCTTGCATTCTTAGCAATGCTTGCATCAACATTAATGTTTAAAGTATTGTCTGGCGCTAATAGCGATAAGCCAAGATATCAAATGCTTTGGAAAATTGGTACTAGAAAGAGCTTATTAAAATCTTCTATTGCGAAAGAAATTGGTATCTTGTTTGCTTTGCCAGCTGCCTTGGGTGTAGTAGATGTTTTATTTGGACTACAATTATTTAAATCAATTTTAGGAATGAATACCTACGATAAACTTTGGATTCCATTTACAATTTTCGGAGTACTTTATGTAATTTACTACTTCTTAACAGTAGTTTTATATCAACATATCGTTTTACAAAAAGAAGATTAAAGAAAAGACTTCATCAAAAATTTGGTGAAGTCTTTTTGTGTTAAATTGACATTTTATTATAAGAAGCGATCTTCATATCTTTATCAGTCATGTTCATGATAGTAATTGAAGCATTGCGTGGACCATGAGCTAAATTATATTCTCCAGGTGCAAAACGGGAGACGATGCTTCGAATGGTAAATCCGTGAGTTACAAGCAAAATATTTTCAGCACCGTCTAATTGACTGATTAAGTCAAAGCCCTTGTTAACACGATTCCAATATTCTGCTGCATTTTCAGCTTCGTGGTAAGGATCTGCTTCTTTCATATAGTCCTTAATAGTATTAATATCAACCTCTTTAAGTAGTTCATCGCGTCTTGAATAGCCATGAGGACCACCGATCATGCGCCAAGCTTCGTCAGAATTCATTCCTTCAAAGAAACCATAGAACTGTTCTCTAAAAAATGGGGTAGCAATGTGTTGCAACTCATCCCGATTGCAATTTTCGTTGATAATATAATCGCAAGTATCGCTAGCTCTTTTTAGATCACTAGAAATTGCAATATCAAAAGGAATGTTGCTTAAAGCCTTGCCAGCATCTTTTGCGCCTTGAATTCCTTCATCGGTTAAAGGGGTATCGCACCAACCTTGCATTTTATCGTAGCGATTAATATAAGTTTGACCATGGCGAACAATATAAATTCTTTTCATTTTAGGAACTCCTTAATTAACATAGCTTAATTATAACAAAGCTAAAAAATCAAAATTTTGAAAGGCGTGTAAAGAAATAATAGGAGCAATACACCAACGATGATTAATAAAATTGTATTTTGCTTCATTAGCGTTTGGTGCTTTTCTTCGGTAATTTTATTGGCTTTAAATTTTTGACTGACTTTAATTTGGCGAGCGACAATTATTGCAATTAAGATCAAATAAATGATTAAACCTATGGATTCAAATATTATCATGATAATTCTCATCCTTCATAATGATAAAAATATTGTATCAAAAATTTTGAATATTAAGACGAAGTATACTAACTTAGTAGGTGAAAGAAGAGATGTATATGAGAGTTACTAAATTAGTTGTCGGAATTTTAATGATTGTATATTCAGTTTGGCTATTTATTCAAGGCCTATTGGGAGGATTCCTAGGAGTAATTGCCGATAAAAATATGTTAGCAGGTATTATTGGCATCCTACTTTGTGGTTTATTTATGGCAAGTGGAATTGTTTATATTTCAACTGAAAATAGCGATGGCTTAGGTGGAGATATATCAGGACTGGCTATGATGATTGTCGCTGGAATTTTAGGATTTTTTGGTGGTACTTATGCTGGATTAGTTTGGACTGGAATTTTAGCTTTGATTATTGGAATAGGTTTCTTTATTTGGCATCTGAAGACAAGATAAGAAAAATCAGCTTAACAGGTTATGTTGATCTAATTTTTTAGTTCGAAATATTTCATCTATTTGAATTAAGTTTGTACAATTGAGTTGATGAGATCAATTGTTTTTTGATGGAAAGAAGAATTATTATGAAATTAATGTCTTGGAATGTAAATGGCTTAAGGGCAGCCTTACGGCATGGTTTTGTTAATACATTTACAGATTTAGATGCAGATATCTTTGCGATTCAAGATACTCGTCTTGAACCAAATGAAGTGCAAGTTGACTTGCCTGGGTATTATCAATATTGGAATTATGCTAAAAACCGTAAGGGTTATGCTGGCACTGCTGTGTTTACCAAAGAAAAGCCAATTACCGTGGCTAATGGTTTCGGAGTCCCAGAAGTTGATGGAGAAGGCAGAAGCATTACGTTAGAATTTTCTAACTTTTACTTTATTAATGTTCAAGCTCCATTCTCTGGCGAAAAATTGCAAAGATTGGACTTTAGAGAATTATGGGCACAAGCATTTCGAAACTATGCAACTAAGCTTATGCAATATAAACCAGTAATTATTGGTGGAGATATAGGAATAGCTCATGAAAAGATTGATTTAGCTGAACCTGAAGATAATCGTCATCGTGCTGGTTTTACCGGTATTGAAAGAAAAGAATTTACTGAATTATTAAATGCTGGCTTCATTGATACCTTCCGCTACTTCCACCCAGATGAAGCTAAGTATACTTATTGGAGCTATCGTGAAGATGCGCGTGAAAAGAATATTGGTTGGAGATTAGATTACTTCTTGGTATCGAACAATCTAGAAGATAAATTGACAAATGCTAAGATCTTAAGCAATATTATGGGATCTGATCACTGTCCAATTGAATTAGATGTCGACATTACTACTAGAAACTAATTTTTATATGTGATACAAAAAATGTACTCAAGCTTTAGTTACTTGAGTACATTTTTTATTTTGTAAAGTATTAAGTTACTTAGTGATTACTGAATAGACATCATTATGTGCTTCAACTAATTGTCCGCTGGTAATAATATCTTCAACTTGTTCAACTCTTTCATTGCTATTGGTAATGAGAGTCATCACCGTAGTATCTTTGCCAGCATCTTTAACTTGTTTCAAATCCATTTCAATCAATTGTGTATCAGGAGTAACTTTGTCGCCTTCTTTTACTTTCATTGTAAATGGTTTTCCTTGAAGCTCAACGGTATCTATTCCAAGGTGAAGCATTACGTCTAAGCCAGCACCTGGAAGGCCAAACATCATTGTTGCAAAACGACCAGCAAAGAATCTTGTTCCGTAGGTAAATAGACCATGGTGATTTGGATCGGCTAATTGAGCAAAGAAGATATTTTGTGCCCCGACAACTGTTTTACCAGCAACATCCGCTGTTCCACTTAAAGCTGTGTACCAAAACATTGGATAAATAGTGTGGTGAAGACCAACTGCACCAGTTAACCGTAGTAAAAATCCATATAGAAAACTACCAAAACTACCCATTTTTGCAATTGCATAACCAGCACTAGTTAAGCCGCTTTGAATTGGTGGCCAGATAATAAAGAAGATGGCACCAATAATAATGGCAGCAAGAGAGGAAATTATAGGAATAAACCTTGAACCACCAAAGAATCCTAAAAATTGTGGCAATTCAACTTTACGATAATGGTTATGAAGATAAGCAACAACAGAACCAATAACAATTGCTCCTAAAACACCAGTATCAATAGTATTTTTAGGTGAGAATAACTGTAGTAAGCCTGAAATAGTTGCTGTGTAAACTAGGTAAGCGACACCGCCCGCTAAACCGGCTGTCCCTTTATCACCTTTGGCTAAGCCAACGGCTAGACCAATTGAGAAGATAAGAGCTAGGTTATTGAAGACAGCGCTACCTGCAAAGTTCATTACTTTTAATATTGTTTGAAGCCATTCTTGGTTAAGCCAAGGATAAGCACCAACAGCTGCCTTATTTGTTAAAGAACCACCTAAACCAAGAAGTAAACCAGCAACTGGTAAAATGGCGATTGGAAGCATAAAGGCTTGACCTAGTTGGGAGAAGGCCTGCCCAATATGAGAAAATTTCTTAGACATGATTACGCCTCATTTCGTTACACTTGATTATTTTTCAAAAACAGAAGTGAAAGTTTTAGCAATTTGGAGTGGACGAGTAATTGCTCCGCCTACTACAATTCCTGCTGGATTAATGTCAATTACTTGTTTTAATTGCTCTGAAGTGTGAATCTTTCCTTCGGCAATTACCGGTAAACCATCGTCAACTAAGGCTTTAATTAAGTCAAAGTCTGGATGATCAGTTTTTGGACTTTCTTCGGTATAACCAGAGAGAGTAGTACCTACAAAATTAACACCAGCTTCATAAGCGTTCTTTGCTTCTTCAAAGTTTGAAGTGTCAGCCATTAAAAGTTGATTTGGATATTTAGCTTTGATTTCTTTAATGAATTCAGCTACTGTTTTGCCATCGTGTCTTGGACGTAAAGTACAGTCAAGAGCAATTACTTCAACGCCAGTTTCAACTAATTCATCTACTTCTTTCATAGTTGGAGTAATATATGGCTTTTCAGGTGGGTAGTCACGCTTAATAATTCCGATCATTGGTAAGTCGACTACTTTTTTGATTTGCTTAATATCTCTGACAGAGTTGGCTCTTAAGCCTGTTGCGCCAGCTTCTTGAGCAGCTTTTGCCATTAATGGCATAATTCCGCCTTCTTCGGTATATAGTGGCTCACCAGGTAAGGCCTGACATGAAATAATTAAGCCACCGTGGATTTTGTTGATAAATTCTTCCTTGTTCATTTGTAAATATACTCCAAACTGATTACATTTTGGAGTTTTCCTCCTAAAAAGATAATATAATGAATTCAAATATTATGCAAGCGTTTTCTAACGAAAACATGATATAGTTATTAGGATGAGGACGTGAGAAAATGGAATTTATACAACTCTATAATCAAAATAAAGATAAATTGACTAAGTCAGAAAATAAATTAGCTAACTATATTGCTGCTCATACTGAACATGTGATTTATGACACTATTAAATCTCTGGGAAAGGCGACCAATACAGGAGATGCAACGATAGTTAGATTATGTAAAAAATTAGGCTATTCGGGTTTTTCGGATTTAAAAATTGCTTTAGCGCAAGATTCGATGATGACCACAAGCAAGAACCATGATGGAGCTCAGACAAGTTCACAACGAAGTAGTAAAGTTTTAATTTCTTCAATAGAAAAAACAGAAGAGTTAATTAATCCACCGACTCTAAAGAAAGCAGTTAGTTTATTAGCTAAAGCTCAGCGAATTCATATTTTTGGGTTAGGGCATTCTGGCGAGTCTGCTAGAGACTATGAGAGAACATGGCTTAGAATTGGGTTAATTGCTAACGCAGAGTTGGACCCTCATATTCAAGTCCAAGTGGCAACCTTGCTGAATAAAGATGATGTAGTAGTTGGTTTATCTCTTTCAGGCCATACTAAGGATACGTATGATTCATTAAAAGTTGCTAAAGACTACGGAGCAAAAATCCTGGCAATTACCAACGATCTTAATTCTCCAATTGCTCAATTAGGGGATGTGAGTTTACAAACGTCAGTTAGCGAATTTATGAATATTGGTAGTGTAGCAGGGCAAGTTTCACAATTATATTTGTGCGATGTTTTAGCTAGAGAATATGAAAAGCTCAACAAGGTTGATGTTGATAAAATTAAAGAGCGAGCTTTGTCAGAAGTAATGAAAAAATCTATTTAAAGCACAAAAAAACCAAACTACTCAAAAACGAGTAATTTGGCTTTTTTAGTATCTACGATACCGATTATTTTGATTATTAAGTGGAAAGCATAAAGCTTTCTAAGTCTTTATGCTAGTTGTAAGTGTTAAATTTATACTTTTATTATATTAGTTAATTAAAGCTAAGTCGAAAAATATGCTCAGCTAAGTGATGTTAGTATATTAGAATTAGTCAGTAGCTGTTTGTAATTTGCGATCTTTTTGTCTAACTCTACTTAGTCGCTTAATTAACTTAGTAATTTCAACTTGTAAGATTGAGAATAAGGAAAGGATAATTACTACTAACCATTGTTTTGAACTTAGAGCAGTTAAATGGAATAGAGATTGTAAGTTAGGGGTAAAGAGAATAATTCCCATTAAAGCTGCTGAAACCATAAAGGAGATAATTAGCCAAACATTCATTTTATTTCCTCTAACCCAAATTGGATCAGTATTAGAATGCTGATTAAATGCCCGAAGCATTTGAGATAAGGCTAAAACGCAGAATGCCATTGTTTGACCAGCAATTGGATTATCGAAAGTTGCGCCTATCCAGTAAGCTAACAAGGTCATCAAGGCAACAAATATTCCCTGACTAATGACGCGCCAGATAAGATCTCTTTCAAATAAGGTTCCAGTTTTTACTGGCTTATGTTTCATGATATTTTTACTTGCTGGATCAACCCCTAATGCTAAAGCAGGCAAACTAGCTGTAGCTAGGTTAACCCAAAGAATATGCACGGCAAGTAGGGGTGGATCCCAATTGAAGATTGTAGCCACAAATAGAGTGGTAATTTCTGCAATATTACCAACGAGTAAGAATTGAATTACTTTCTGAATATTGCGGTATACTTTTCGACCTTCTTTAATGGCAGCTGTAATTGTTGTAAAGCTGTCATTAAGTAAAATCATGTCTGAAACATCTTTGGCAACATCTGTACCACCCATCCCCATGGCAACTCCGATGTCAGCAGCTTTTAAGGCAGGTGAGTCATTGACTCCATCACCTGTCATTGCTACGACTTCGTCATTTCGCTCTAAGCTTTGAATAATTCTTAACTTATCATTTGGTGAAACGCGGGCAAAGACAGTGGCAGATTTAACTGCTTGGTCTAATTGCTTATCCGTCATTTCATTTAGTTCAGTTCCCGAAATAACAGTGTTTCCATTAGTATAAATACCTAAATTCTTAGCAATAGCGACTGCTGTGTTTTTATGATCTCCTGTGATCATAATTGTTTTAATTCCCGCTTCACGAGCCATCTTAATTGATGCCTTAACTTCATCTCTAGCTGGATCAATCATACCAACCGCACCTAAGAAAACCAAATGCTGTTCGATATCTTCATCTTCTTGAGGTAAGTTTAAAATGTTTTTACTTGCAAATCCTAGAACTCTCAATGCCTGGTTAGACATTTTATGTGATAAGGCAAGAATATTGTCTTTATCAGCCTTAGTTAACTTACGTGTACCATTATTTGTGTGAATATAGTCACAAAGTGGCAGTAACTCATCGAGCGCACCTTTAGTGTAAGCAATGTATTCATTGTTTATTTCATGAACCGTAGTCATTCTCTTCCTAATTGAATCGAAAGGACATTCGCTAAGCCTTGGATATTCTTTTCTTAAGTTAAGAGCTGAATAACCTAAATCTTGTGCTAAAGGAAGTAGTGCACCTTCAGTGGGGTCTCCAATTACTTCTTTAGGATTCTCTAAATTAAAGCTAGCATCGTTACAAAGACTAGATGCATAGATTAATTGCTTGTATGAATTCGAATCCTTATTTGCTTTTTCTACACTTAGAACTTTTTTATTAAGGAAATCATCACCGTTAGCTAAATGAGTTACAGTCATTTTATTTAACGTTAATGTTCCTGTTTTATCAGAACAAATAACCGTCGCATTTCCTAGAGTTTCAACAGCAGGCAACTTCTTAATTAAGGCATGTTGTTTTGCCATTCGTTGCACGCCAAGCGCCATAATGATTGTTGCTGTTGCTGGTAAACCTTCTGGAATAATTGAAATAGCTAAAGAAATTGCTACCAAGAATTGTGGTAAAAGTGGACGACCATAAAAGGCACCAATTGCAAAAATTAACACACAGATAATTAAACCAATGATTGTTAAAATTTTACCTACTGCATTAAGTTTACGCTTAAGTGGTGTATCACCAGCGTCGTCATTTTCGAGCATGCCAGCAATTTGACCAATTTCAGTGTCCATCCCAGTTTTAGTTACAATTCCGCTTCCTCGACCATAAGTGACGATTGAAGAAGTGTAAGCCATGTTTTTTCTGTCTCCTAAGGGACAGTCTGGTGAAAGAACAGCAGTCGCATTCTTTTCACTAGCAATAGATTCTCCAGTTAAGGAAGCTTCTGCAATTTTTAAGTTAGCTGATTGAGTTAAACGCAAGTCGGCTGGCACCATATCGCCGCTAGCTAAGCTGACAAGGTCACCGATGACTAATTCGCTAGCAGGGATGATTTTCTCCATGCCGTCACGAATAACTGTAGCTGTCGCCGCACTCATAGTTTTAAGGGCTGCAAGAGAAGATTGAGCTTTCTTTTCTTGGATAATGCCAATGATTGAGTTAACTACAACGATAAAGAAAATTACGCCTGCTTCAACCCATTCGTTTAGAATAGCTGAAAAAGCGGCTGCTCCTAGTAAAATCAAAATCATAGGGTCGATGATCTGCTCTTTGAGCATCGTTAAAATTGATTTTGGTGGCTTTTCAGCTAGAGCATTAGGGCCATATTTCTTTAATCGCCTCTCAGCTTCTGGCTCACTTAAGCCAGAAGAACTTGTTTCTAAATTTGAAAATAATTCATTTGTTGTTTGAGAATACGAGGGAAGTTGTTTCTGATTATCCATAAAGGATATACCATTCCTTTCTTTGTTTAAAATTTCCGATTTGTATAGATTTTATATTTACTGCTGTAACAGCAAATATATTCAAAATTTGTTTATGATATATAGTGTAAAATGAGAAACGAATCAAGTCTAAAAATATGCCTATAATTAATTGATTTTGCTATGATTAGGATAGAAACGAGGATGGAAAAATGAAGCAGCTCGATCAATCTTTTACTATTGGAATTTTTGGCTTGATTGGTCTGTTTATCGGCTTATTTGTCAAAAATATTATGGTGTGGACTTTTGTAGGAATTGCAGTTGGTTACGTAGTAACCTTTTGGATTCCATATTTTAAAAAGCAACATCAACTAAAAAAGAAAAATGCAAAATAAGAGCGATTCTTAAAGTAGAATCGCTCTTATTGTTCTTGATATAATTTTTTAACGTCTTCAACGTCGCTGGGTTGAATTGTGTAGAAAGATCCTTGAGGATACATAACTGAAATGCCGTCCTTATGTCCTAAGCCGATTGCATGTCCTAGCTCATGTTCAACTGTGTTGACGATTCGGCCGTGATTATAGCCGTAGCTTGGATTTAAAAGATAATATGAATTCAAGTTAACGGTGGCTTTAATTAAGTGACCGGTTAAAGAATTATACTGCGTATCAGTTAGACCAGCGGCATTAGTTTGACCATCATTCATTGCTTTGATGATGATTTTGGCATTATTTTTGTCATTTGTCATTTTAAAATTAAAGGCACCTGTATTATTCCAAATGTTAATGCCATCAATCGCTGCTTGCTTGAGAGTTGGATTAGAGAGATCAAGATAGACTGTTGCTGTATTGGATTCAAAAGTATGGCCTTTAGCATTATTGTCATTTTTATCGTCATTTTGAATTTTTTCAGGTGAAATAAATTGTTGGACTTTGGCTGTTAGATATGGGAGCGGATTTCTAGTTCCAAAAGTTTTTTCAATTTCTGGAGCGGCTTTTTGATAAGCAAAGTCGAGACCAATAAACAGAAAGGCTAGAACTAGAATCGTTTTAAAAAATCGTTTCACTTTCTCATCTCACTATATAATTTTATTTAATTATAAAACTAATTATTTAAGAAAAGACTAAATAACAATTGAGACTTTCTGAAAGTTTTAATTTTTTTGGAAAGCGTATACATATGATAAAATAGTATGCAAAGTTTTTACTAATGCTAGAAATAGGTGACTTAATTTTGGTAAAAGAAACTGAACAACAAAAAGAACAAAAGCATTTAGATGAAGTTCTTGGCTTAATTAAAAAGAAAGAAAGCGAATTAGATCATTCAATTGAACATGCGCAAAATGAAGCGCAAAACATTAATTCGCACTTTTTTGATGATGTGAAATTAGACTATGATGGTTATTCAACTTCAATGGATACCGCACTGTCCATTCACCAGCAGCAACAAATGCTGGCAGAACGTCAGAATGCATGGCAACATTCCGCTAAACAATTATCAACTTTGCAACGTTTAGAGAAGAAACCTTACTTTGCCAGAGTCGATTTTCAAGAGCCTAATGAAGATCCAGAAACAATTTATATCGGCTTGGGATCTTTTGCAGATAAAGAAGATCACTTTTTGATCTATGACTGGCGGGCTCCAATATCTTCTATTTACTATGATGGTAAATTAGGCAAGGTTTCCTATAATTCTCCTGATGGCGTTCAGACAGTTGATATGACTAAAAAACGTCAATTTTTGATTGAAGACGGCAAGATTACTAATATGTTTGATACCAATGAATCAATTGGAGATCAAATGCTCTTAAACGTCTTAAATGAAAAATCCTCTACGCAAATGAAGTCGATTGTAACAACGATTCAGCGAGAGCAGAATAAGATTATTAGAAATACCAGTGCAGATCTTTTATTTGTTCAAGGGGCAGCAGGATCTGGAAAAACATCAGCTATTATGCAACGTGTAGCATATTTACTTTACCGCTATCGTGGTAATTTAACTTCTAGCGATGTTATTATGTTTAGCCCTAACCAATTGTTCAACGATTATGTTAAAAATGTTCTACCTGAAATGGGTGAACAAAATATGGTGCAGATGACTTACTGGCAGTTTGTTTCTCGCCGTGTTCCAGGAATGAACGTTGAAAACTTATTTGAACAATTCGAAGATAATGAGCAAAACGATAAGATTGTTAACTTGAAGAATTCATTGCAATTCTTTAATGCAGTAACTCGTTATGCTAAACATCTTGAAAAGAATGGTTTGATTTTCAAAAATATTTACTTTAAGAGTAAGAAGAAACCATTTTTTGATAAGGAAAAGATCAAGGAAATTTACTACGGCTTTAATGAAAACTACCATCTGAGAAATAGAATTGAAGCTACAAAAGAAGCTTTGATTAATAGCTTGAACCGCAGAATTGAACCAGAAACTAAGAAGGCATGGGTTGATAAAACTATTGAATCTTTGGATCAAGAACAATTAAATAAGCTGTATGATCGTCCAGATCAAGAATTTGAATCTAGTGCAAAAGAAGAACACTTTTTAGCTCGTAAGATTGTAATTAAGCAATTAAAACAAGTTAGCCGCAAGATCCACCAGAACCGTTTCTTAAATATTCGTGCTCAATACTTGCGTTTCTTGCGTGCTGTTCCTAAGCTAATTGACCTAAGTAAGTGGGATATTAGCGAGGAAGAGTGGGACGCTCATATTGAAAATGTTAAGGAAAGATTCAGAAACGGCAGAATCAAGATGGCTGATATTTCACCTTACCTTTACCTATATGATCTAGTAACCGGACGTAGAACAGACTATGAAATGCGCTATGCCTTTATCGATGAAATTCAGGATTACACTCCATTCCAATTGGCATATCTTAAATACAATTTCCCTAGAGCCAAGTTCACGATGTTAGGTGACTTGAATCAAGCTATTTTTACTAAAGATGAAAGTAAAACACTTTTGAGTCAAATTTCTAAATTATTTGATCCTGAAAAGACTGATGTTGTTCAATTAACGAAGTCGTACCGTTCAACTAAGGAAATAACTAACTTTACTAAGCAAATTTTGCGTCAAGGTGAAAAGATTGAAGCTTTTGATAGACGTGGTCCAAAGCCAGCCTTTTACAAGCGTGATAGTATTGAAAAAGAATACAGTGCCTTGCAAGATATATTGGCAGAAAACTATGAACAAAAGCTAACAACAGCAATTATTACTAAGACATTAGCTGAAGCTCAAGAAGTCGCTAAAGTATTAAAAGAAAGAAATATTAAAGCAACTTTGATTGGGTCTGCGAACCAGCGTTTAGTGCCTGGTACTTTAGTAATGCCATCCTATCTTGCTAAAGGATTAGAATTTGATGCAGTAGTTGCTTGGGGCGTTTCAAAAGAAAATTATCATCAATTAGATGAAACTCAATTGCTTTACACGATTGCCTCACGTGCAATGTATAAATTGGATTTAATTTATACAGGTGAGAAGAGTCCTTTGTTTGATAATTTAGATGAAAAAACTTACGTAAATAAGTAAAATAAAATTCCTCTTAGATCTTGGTAAGAGGGATTTTTTATTATTCAAGTAAGCTGATAAGGATTTAAAGTTAATTCTATTTAATTTGCAGTATCATTTAGCATATAAATTAAATAGACTTCATTCTTTTGCAAAAACTAACACATAAATTAAATCTATTTAATTCTTATGCATTTTGACAGAGCTGATACGTAATAGTTAAAATACTTAGCATGAAAAGAATAAGTAGAGCTAGAAAATATCGGCGTAGAAGAAGAATTTTATATACATTTTTACTATTAATTACTGCAGGAGTAGTCGCTTTAGTACTTAATTTTGATAAGATTCAAGATGAATATGATTGGCTTACTTTAAAACCAGAACAGAAGTTAAATGTTCCCTTAGAAAATCAATTACCGGACTTGCCAAATGGATGTGAGGTTACCTCACTTTCAATGTTGTTGAAATACTATGATATTAATGTAAGTAAATTAGAGTTGTTGTCAAATATTAAGCATGTTTCCTCATTTATTGGAAATGATTATCGTGGAAATCCGCATGTTGGTTTTGTTGGTTACATGAGTATCAAAAATGCAGGTTGGTGCGTTTATAATGAGCCGCTATATAATGTTGCTAAGAAATATACTAATAGAATTCGCAATTATACAGGTAATGACTTTGTCAGAGTATTGAAGTTAGTATCTAAGGGACATCCAGTAATGATTATTACAACTTTGAAATTTGATCGTGTCAACGATATGCAGACATGGCAGACTAAGCAGGGAAAAGTTAATGTAACACCTTCCTCTCATGCATGCGTAATTACTGGATATAATAAAAAGAAGAGGATTGTTTACGTAAATGATCCTTATGGTGTTAAAAATAAAAAAGTAAGTTTAAAGAAAATAGAAGCCAGTTACAATCAGCAAGGTAAACAAGCTTTGTACGTAGAATAGGTATATTAAAAAGGCATCCCACAAACAGGATGCTTTTTTATGATGTAGTAACCATTTCTTTCTCTTGGACTAATTCAGCAAGCTTTTCAATTAGTAATTTATTACCTTCTTGATTTAAATGGATGCCATCCTTCTGAAGTAAATTATTCGGATGACCTGTCTTACGCATTACTTTTGCAAAGTTTAAGAATGGAATATTGTTTTCGATATGACATTCCTCAACTACTAACTCAAATTGCAAAGTTTTAGGCCATGCTTGATCTGGAACAATTTTCCAATTAGTATAGGAAGGTCCCATTAATAATGTTTTATCAGCCCCAATTAAGTCAACTAATACTTGTAAGTTATGCGCATATCGTCCAGCGCTTAAGCCAAAGTGTATATTAGCATCATTAGTACCTAAAGAAAGAATAACTAGGTCATAATCAAAAGGCTTGACTCTTAGCTCGTAAAAATCAATTGCTTCTTCAGTAGTTGTGCCAGGTACAGAATTATTAATAATTGTAAAATTAGGTAATTTTTCTTGCAGTCCTTGAGTTACAATATTAGTTGCGCGTCCATCAATATAACCTGCAAGTAGGGAATCACCAAAAAGAATTAATTTTTTCATAGATATCTTCTTTTCTTTCTCTCAATATATATGATAGGCTGAACAATGTAAAAATACTAGGAACAAGGCAGAAGGAAGGCGGCTTTTTATGCAAGAGCAATTTTTACACCTGACACCTGAAAAGTGGCAGGCTTTAATTCCTCCAAGTGATGAATTTAGCGCAGAAATTTTCATGATGAAAAATCTTCAATATATCATGAGTCAAAAAAATGCTGTTTATCATACTCAACAAACATTTTATAAAGAACAGTGGCAAAAGATTCCTTTTATAATTGGAGTAACGGGATCTGTTGCTGTTGGTAAGTCCACCTTTGCCAAGAAAATAACTCGCTTATTTGAACGCCTTGAACCGGATAAAAAGATTGCACAAGTTTCTACAGACGGCTTTTTGATGCCTAATGCAGAACTTAAAGCTAAAAACTTGATGGATCAAAAAGGCTTCCCAGTGTCATTTAATTGGGATGCCTTTTCTACTTTTTTGGCAAGTGTTAAAGCTGGTAAAGAAAGAGTACCATATCGACTATACTCACAGGAAATTTCTGATCTGATACCTAATGAAATAGGCTCTGTTGAACAACCGGATGTTTTAGTAGTAGAAGGAATAAATTTACTTGAAGTTCCTCCGGACGGTCAAGCACCGCCAAGTGACTTTTTAGATTATGTGATTTATCTTGATGCTAGTGAAGAAGATTTAGAAAGATGGTATCTTGATCGTTATCATTTAATGCTAGAAATTAATCGCAATAATCCTGACAATTATTTTTATCAATGGGCTCATGTACCGCGTGAACAAGCAGATATTTTTGCTAAGAAAGTTTGGCGGGATGTTAACTTAAAGAACTTACACGAGTATATTGAACCAACTAAAAAACGAGCAGACATGATTATTAAAAAGTATGGTAATCATGAAATTAGTGATATGTATATTAAAAAATTTTAGAGGTATGTGTTGATGCAAGCAATTGAATTGAAAAAAGGTATGATTTTTAATCAAGATGGTAAATTGATTGAAGTGTTGAAGAGTAATCACCATAAACCTGGTAAAGGAAATACGGTTATGCAAATGGATTTGCGTGATGTTATGAGTGGAGCAGTTGTACATAAGACTATGCGTCCAAGTGAAAAAGTAGAGCTAGTCAATGTTTCCTTGAAAAAAGCACAATATCTTTACGATGATGATGCTAACTTTATTTTTATGGATACAGATACTTATGAACAATACTTAATTCCTAAGGAACATCTTGAAGCAGAAGCTAAGTTCTTGATGCCAAATATTGATGTTGATCTTAAGTTTACTGACGAAGGTAAATTAATTGGAATTAACTTACCGTCAACTGTAAAGATGACTGTTAAAGAAACTCAACCAGAAATAAAGGGTGCAACTGCTGCTGGTGGTGGAAAACCCGCAACTATGGATACTGGTTTAGTTGTAACGGTGCCAGACTTTATTAAGGAAGGCGAAGAATTAATTATTGGAACTGAAAATGGCGACTATAAAGGTCGTGCTGATAGTATTAGTAGATAGATTAAAGTAGAGCTGTTTGAATAAAACAGCCCTATTTTTTTTGAACTTTTATAATGGCAATGTTATATAATACACGAAATTTAATCTACACAATGATGAGAAACAGTATTATAATGAAAATGTAGTTTTTATAATTTACTAAAGGAGAAAGGAAATAATGCTATCAAAAAACAATTATCACGAAAAGCTTCGTAAAATGGAGCCTAGAAAAGAACGTTTTTCAATTAGAAAATTTTCTATTGGAGCCGCTTCTGTTTTAATTGGTTTCAGCTTTATGAGTATGGCTGGAAATCAAAAAGCTCAAGCTGCTGAGCAACAAGAAAAACCAGCAGTAGTGCAAAATGCAAAAGATAATGAGCAAAGCCAAAGTAGCGCTGGAGCTACTCTAGAAGCCAAAATGGGGGGGAAACTCAGCTACTACAGCTAATAAAACAGCTACTGATAGCAAACTTACTCAATCTCCTATTCAAGATAGTACTCACTCTTCTGCTAATACAGAAGCAAATAAATTAACTAAATCTGCAAATTCAAATGTACAAGCAGGTCAAAGTAATGATTTGACTATTTCTAACAAAGAAGATTCAACTAATGTAGAAAATAAAACAGCTGTATTAAACACCGATAAAAAGCAAACATCTTTGACTAAGGATAGTCTTAGAGATGAAAAAGTAGCTGCTGCTTCTGTTGAAAGTACTGCAACTAAGAATCTTCGTGGTACTCAATCACAAGATGTAAATGATTGGCAAGGTTTTGTCAATGCCATGAATGATTCCAGTGTTGGTACCATTAAATTGACGAGCGATATTACAGTTGCTAACAAGGGTACTAATGTTAACGGCATTCATCGTCCACAACCACTAATTAATTCTGGAAAGATGAATTTAACTGGCTCTAACATTTCTGGTGGATTAGATATTGATGGTCAAAATCATACCATTAATTTTGGAGCTAATTATCTGAGCTTTGATACTAATAATCAAAAGAATAGTAATCCTTGGGACATTGCTTTCAAGAATTTAACTATTAATGCTGATGGTTATGATAACAGTTGGGGTACTTTGGGTGGTGCGTTTAGTCCAATTTATATGGGCGGAGATGATATTAAGACTAATCTTTTAGCTAAGAACAAGGTTACCTTTGAAAATGTGACTGCTGATGTTAAAAACGGTGCCTTTTATAACACTACTATGGCTCAACAAGTTACTGATAATCCATACACTACAGTAACTTTCAAGGGCAATAATAACATTACTGTTGAAGCTGTAAATGTTGCTGGAAATCAATTGTATAACTATTCTAGTACTGTTTCAGCTTCACACATTGTTTTCGCTGACGGTACTAATACTGTCTTTAATGTAAGCAGTGCGAAAACCAACAATGACCAAAATGCTGGTGGCAATATTTTACGTGCCAAAGTTGAAGATAGTTCAGATACTACTCCAGCAATTGATGTACAACAAGGTGCAACTGTTACCTTAAATGGTAAGTCCACTGATGTTAAGGGAATGCTCGTAAATAATGCTATTACGGGTACCGTACAAGTTGATGGTAACTTAAATGCTAACATGGCTGACGGTCACTCAATGGCTATTTGGGCTGGTAACTTAAACATCGGTAAGGCTGGTGTTGTTAACATTAACACTAAGCAGAGCAATGATGGTAGTGGTTTAAACGGTGTAACTAATTATAATGGTTACCACTTTGCACCAATTTCGCTGGGTGTTGGTTTTGCAGCTAACGTTACAAACGCTGATGCAAATACTTTAGATAACCAAGGTAAACTAACGATTGTACGTAGTGGAGACAATACTTCAACTTCACCATTAATTTCTTTTGGTAGTGGAAGTGCTGCCGCTCTAACAGGTAAATTTACTTTAAACGTTACCGATGGTGCAACTTTGGACCTTCAGGATTCAGCTCAATCTTCAATTGCAGGTGCTACTACTAATACTCCTAACATTGGTTTAATTACTATGTGGGGTTCAGGTAGTTCATCGACTGCAAATAACATTAATATTACTAATCCTGCTTATGTCAATTTACAACGGACTGGTAAGCAAACAGGTACTTTAATACGTCTTGAAAACTTGACTAACCATGTTACTGTTCAAAGTAATGGTGCTAATAACCCGTTACCACTGGCACAATGGGACGAAGGTAACTACAACAATCCATCATACTACTGGTACATTAATAACCTTACATCGCATAACAACTGGGGGAACAATTCAATCAGTGGTTTTGCTAAACAAGGTCAAACTGCTGGTGCAAATAAGGCTGGTGAAGCTAAATTCCTTCACTCAAATGGTATTGTTACCATGGGTGGTAGCCAAGCAGGTTTAAACCAATATCAATACACTGACGGTACAATTACTCAAGGCCAACCAGATCCTGGTGTAGATTATGAAACGCCATACTTAAATAAATTCTTGAATAACTTTAATTGGTGGACACCACAACAAATTTCTATGGGGACTAACCTAGAAACTAAAGTAACACCAACTGATTCAGAAAAGTATCAACCAGTAGTTCAAACTATTGATGGTAATACTAACCAAACTTTAAAGGATTTAACTGCTAAAGCTGGTATTAAGGGCTTGCTTTCTAGCAATGGTACTGTAACAACTGATCTTTCTTCTGTTAAGAACGTAAGCTGGTATGATGCAGCTACTGATGCTAATGAGTGGAAGAGCGTAATGGGCGATGAAGCAAAACCAACTAACCCAACCGGCAATCTTAAGACTAGTGATAAGTCAGCTTGGGCAAAAGTAACCTACACTGATGGTTCTGTTGACTTTGCAAATATTCCATTGAATATTACTGAACCAATGGCAAAGCTTTACACTCCATCATACAAGCCAGTAAGCGTTGAACAAGGTCAGACTGCAACTGGTGACCCATCATTTACTGATCAAGGTGGTAAGGATGTAACTGCTCCAGCTGGAACTACCTTTACCACGGGAACTGATACACCAGATTGGGCTTCGATTGATCCATCAACAGGTACTGTAACTGTTGAGCCAAGTACTGAGGTAACAGCAGGTGCTTACAATGTTCCAGTAACTGTAACTTACCCAGATAAGAGTACCGATGAAACTACTGTGCCAGTAATTGTTACTAAGGCAGGACAAACTGTAACTTGGGGTGATAATGGTGCAGTTGTAACTACTGTTGATACTTCTAAACTTAACGCTCACGAAACTACTGAAAATTCACAGGTACTTTCTCCAGCAACTGTTGTAACTGCAGAAGGCTACGAATTAACAGATGGTAAGATTTCAACTACTGCTACGCCAATTACGATTGATCCATCAACTGTTAGCTGGACTACAACTCCAAATACTAATGTTGAGACTGCAACTGCAGCTGGTAAGGAAATCACTACTAGTGTTAAGGTTAACTTTACTAACAATGATGCAGCAAAGAACATCTTAGGTTCAAAGAATGGTGTTGTAACTACTAATCCATTTACTATTGATGCTAAAGGTGCAGGTGCTAAAAATGTCGCTACCCCAGTTAATGTGGCACTTGGCTCAGCCTTAACTAATGAACAATTTAATCAATTAGTGGAAAACAAGATCCCAACTGACGAAATTGTATCTACTACTTGGGAAACTAAGCCTGACGCAAACGGTAATAGTGGAGTAATCAAGATTACCTTTACTGATAAAGATGCTAATGGTAACCCAACTTACTTGAATATTGATGTTCCTGCTAGTTCAATTAAAGTAACCACTGATGCGGAAGACCATAATCCAGAAGGTCAAAACGTTTCAACTAAGGTCGGCGAAACTCCTGATGCTAAAAAGGGCATTAAGAACCCTGGTAGTTTACCAAGTGGCACAACTTATACTTGGCAAAATACTCCAAACACTACTACTCCAGGTAAGAAACCAGCAGTTATTGTAGTAACTTACCCAGATGGTTCTAAGGACGAAGTTCCAACTAATGTAGTTGTTAATGCTAAGCCAGAAATTAAGACGATTACTACCACTGTTGGTGGGGATCCAGCTGCCACTGAAGGGATTGCCAACTTGAATAATGGTGGTACTACTCCAGTTGACGGTTATCCAACAAGTGCAACTTGGACTACTAAACCAGATACTTCAAAGCCTGGTGCAACTACTGGCACGGCAACTGTAACTTATCCAGATGGTACTACTGAAACAGTAACAATTCCGGTTGCTGTAAATGGTCAAGGAGATGTTACTGTTATCGATAATGGTCATGTCTTCAGCCTTCATGCCAATAATGTTGTAACTCACAAGACCTCAGATAAGAACATTATTGGTGGACCAGTAATTGAAAACTTCAAGTTAAGCTACTACCAAGGTGGTCAAAACTACAGTAAGCCATACATTTACACTTTGAATGCTGACAAGACTGTATATGTTCTTACCCAAACTGGTGATAATCCAGCTGGTGTAACTGTTGATGCTCCACAATCTATTAATGCTAGTGACATTAAGATTAGTTGGACTGAAGCAAACACTGTTCTATTCAATAATGCATTAGGTGCAATCATGGGTAATGGTCAACCAACAAGTTTGGCATCAGAGAACAATGGTGGAACCAAGACGATTACTTATACTAACTGGGTAAATAATCAATTTGGTTATCCTAAGTATTCAGCTGTTGTTAACAGCTCAGGTGTAAACTGGCCAATTTATGGAAAAGGTCCAGTATCAACTTATCCATTCCCATCAGTTTATATTTATGGTGCAGAAGCTAACGGTACTATTCCAAGCGTTAACTCCGACGTTACCGATTTGAAGACTGCTTTAGGGGATGCTTCAAAGCTTGTAAACACTAATGATTTAACTGCTGATCATAATTCTGAAATTAGTTCAGTTAACTGGCAAACTTTACCAAGTCTTGCTGAAGCTAATGCTAAGGCTCCTGCAACAGTACGAATTAACTTCACTGATGGTAGTTATCTTGATGTTCCAGTAGCTGTAAATGTAATCAAGGTTGATCAAGGTGTTGATGATAAGACTAACCACGACATTTATCGTGATATTACTCGTACGATTAATGTTGAAGGCGAAAGTACTCCAGTTGTTCAACACGTAATTTACAGTCGTGCTAAGATAACTGATCTTTCTAAGCCAGCAGATCAACAAATCAGTTACACTGATTGGGCAGCTTCTAAGAATAGTGAAGGTCAAGCAGTAACGAACTTCCCACAATATGAAGTAACTAAACCTGGCTACACTGCTACTGCAACTGGTGCAACTATTGAAACTGTTAATGGTAAGCAATATGTTCCAGCTTCAGCAACAATTACTCCAGATTCATCAAATGAAACTGTTAATGTAACTTACACTGCTAACGAACATACTTTAGTAATTAATTATGTTGACGGTAATGGCACTGTGGTAAGTACTTACAATGTTCCTGGTAAGACTAATGAAACTGTTAATGTTGATGTACCTGGACATGTTCCAACTAACTGGAAACTAGTTCCAAAGCAACAAGTTATCGGATCTTACAAGTTTGGTTCAGATAATCCACAACCTGTAAAATACAGAGTTGAACACGATACTGAAGTCGTTCCTGTTGACGAGAATAACAAAGATACTTACCGGAAGATTACCCAAACCATCCAAGAAGTACCAGCTGGCAAGACTAATGCCGATATGCATGTTGTAAGAACTGCTTCAGTTGAATTTGAACGTACTGGTGTGAAGGACTTAGTAACTGGGAAGACTACTTGGAACGCATGGAACTCAAACAGCGAAACTTTCCCAGTTTACAACATTAAAGAACAAAAGGGCTATGACAG
>NZ_AYZG01000016.1 GCF_001436695.1 Lactobacillus taiwanensis DSM 21401 | reverse complement strand
TGCATCGGTTGCTGGGTTGGTTACGTGGATGGTTACTGGTACTTCGTCCTTTGAGCTATCTGGGTAGCTTACAACAACTGTTGCTGGCTTGTCTCCTGCAGTAGTTACATCTGGAGTGTTTTTCCAAGTGTACTTAGTGCCATCTGGTAAGTCACTCTTGTTCTTGATGCCTTCTGCTGGATTTGGTACAACGCCAGTCTTAGTATTTACATCTTGACCTTCTGGAGTGTACTTGTCTGCATCGGTTGCTGGGTTGGTTACGTGGATGGTTACTGGTACTTCGTCCTTTGAGCCATCTGGGTAGCTTACAACAACAGTTGCTGGCTTGTCTCCTGCAGTAGTTACATCTGGAGTGTCTTTCCAAGTGTACTTAGTGCCATCTGGTAAGTCACTCTTGTTCTTGATGCCTTCTGCTGGATTTGGTACAACACCGGTCTTAGTGTTTACATCTTGACCTTCTGGAGTGTACTTATCTGCATCGGTTGGGTTCTTAGTTACAGTTACGGTAACTGGTACTTCAACAGGTGAGCCACCTGGATAAGTTACAATAACTACAGCTGGCTTTTCACCTTCAGTAGATACATCTGGTGTTGTCTTCCATGAGTACTTAGTACCATCTGGTAAATCATCTTTGTTGGCAATACCTTGGCTTGCATCTGGTACTTCACCGACCTTAGTAGTTACATTTTGACCAGTTGGAGCTACTGGAGCATATTTAATGTCAACAATGACATTCTTAGTTTCAGCAGTAACTTCTTCAGCTGCTACTTTAGCTTGACTTGGAGTGTACCCTTTAACAGTTGGTGCATTAAATTCTGCCCAAGTACCATTTGCTTGGTTAAGTTCACCTGCCACATGCCATGCGTTCCAAGTAATCTTGCCAGTCACTGGATCAGTGTAACCGGCATTACCTTGAGCATCTTCACGAGTAAAGTGAACGGTTTGATCATGACTTACTGGATCTTGATCTGGTTCATGAACCACAATCGTACGAGTTACATACTGGTTCATGTCATCGTTTACGCCTTCTTGACCTGGCTTGTATGGTACTGGGGTATCAGCTTGCTTTTGGTAACTTACTGTGACGTTTGCACCATTTTGTGGTACTCCATCTTTTTCACTTACTGCAGCTGCTGAAACTTCAGTTGCCTTTGTACCATCTACGTATGAATCGTAACCCTTAATTTGTTCTACACTAGCTGAAGCAAATTCTGCTTTACCACTCTTAACGTGCCATGGATT
>NZ_AYZG01000015.1 GCF_001436695.1 Lactobacillus taiwanensis DSM 21401 | reverse complement strand
AGCACGGCGACTACCTACCCTCGCAGGCAGTTTCCCACCAACTACTCTCGGCGTTAAGAAGCTTAACTTCTGTGTTCGGCATGGGAACAGGTGTATCCTTCTTGCCATCGCCACCGTACTCTTTCTTGAGCTTTTACACTCAAAACTGAATATAATCTTCTGCTCTAAACCTTTGAGCTTTGGTCAAGTGCTCGACTGATTAGTACTAGTCCGCTCCACATATCACTATGCTTCCACTCCTAGCCTATCTACCTCATCGTCTTTAAGGTGTCTTACTGCTTACGCATCGGAAATCTCATCTTGAGGGGGGCTTCGCACTTAGATGCTTTCAGCGCTTATCCCTTCCATACATAGCTACCCAGCGATGCCTTTGGCAAGACAACTGGTACACCAGCGGTATGTCCATCCCGGTCCTCTCGTACTAAGGACAGCTCCTCTCAAATTTCCTACGCCCACGACGGATAGGGACCGAACTGTCTCACGACGTTCTGAACCCAGCTCGCGTGCCGCTTTAATGGGCGAACAGCCCAACCCTTGGGACCGACTTCAGCCCCAGGATGCGACGAGCCGACATCGAGGTGCCAAACCTCCCCGTCGATGTGAACTCTTGGGGGAGATAAGCCTGTTATCCCCAGGGTAGCTTTTATCCGTTGAGTGATGGCCTTTCCATGCAGTACCACCAGATCACTAAGCCCGACTTTCGTCCCTGCTCGAGGTGTACCTCTCGCAGTCAAGCTCCCTTATACCTTTACACTCTGCGAATGATTTCCAACCATTCTGAGGGAACCTTTGGGCGCCTCCGTTACATTTTAGGAGGCGACCGCCCCAGTCAAACTGCCCACCTGACACTGTCCTCCAGAACGCTCAGCTCTGTGAGTTAGAGGATCCATCAAACAAGGGTAGTATCCCAACATTGCCTCCGGTAAGACTAGCGTCCTACTTTCTCTGGCTCCTACCTATCCTGTACATGTTTAACAAATACTCAATATCAAGCTACAGTAAAGCTCCATGGGGTCTTTCCGTCCTGTCGCGGGTAACCCGCATCTTCACGGGTATTATAATTTCACCGAGTCTCTCGTTGAGACAGTGCCCAAATCATTACACCTTTCGTGCAGGTCGGAACTTACCCGACAAGGAATTTCGCTACCTTAGGACCGTTATAGTTACGGCCGCCGTTTACTGGGGCTTCAATTCAAACCTTCGCTTTCGCTAAGCTCTCCTCTTAACCTTCCAGCACCGGGCAGGTGTCAGCACCTATACGTCATCTTACGATTTTGCAGATACCTGTGTTTTTGATAAACAGTTGTTTGGGCCTATTCACTGCGGCTGATATTTTACTATCAGCACCCCTTCTCCCGAAGTTACGGGGTCATTTTGCCGAGTTCCTTAACGAGAGTTCTCTCGCTCACCTGAGTGTTCTCCACTCGACTACCTGTGTCGGTTTGCGGTACGGGTAAAATTGTTCTGGCTAGAAGCTTTTCTTGGCAGTGTGACATCATGACCTTCGCTACTTTTATTTCACTCCGCGTCACAGCTTGAAATCTAAAGACAAGCATTTGACTCATCTTTTTTCTTACTGCTTGCACATGTATTTCCAGCAACATGCGTCATTAGCCTCCTGCGTCCCTCCTTTGCTCTTATCGAACAATTTCAGTACAGGAATCTCTACCTGTTGTCCATCGGCTACGCCTCTCGGCCTTACCTTAGGTCCCGACTTACCCTGGGCGGACGAGCCTGCCCCAGGAAACCTTAGTCTTTCGGCGGATAGGATTCTCACCTATCTTTCGCTACTCATACCGGCATTCTCACTTCTAAGCGCTCCATTAGTCCTCTCGATCTAACTTCACCGCACTTAGAACGCTCTCCTACCACGCATATAATATATGCATCCACAGTTTCGGTACTATGCTTAGCCCCGGTACATTTTCGGCGCAGCGTCACTCGACTAGTGAGCTATTACGCACTCTTTAAATGGTGGCTGCTTCTAAGCCAACATCCTAGTTGTCTACGCAACTCCACATCCTTTTCCACTTAGCATAGATTTGGGGACCTTAACTGGTGATCTGGGCTGTTTCCCTTTCGACTACGGATCTTATCACTCGCAGTCTGACTCCCGTGCATTGATATCTGGCATTCGGAGTTTATCTGGATTCAGTAACCCCTGACGGGCCCCTAGTCCAAACAGCGCTCTACCTCCATTATCATTCACACGAGGCTAGCCCTAAAGCTATTTCGGAGAGAACCAGCTATCTCCAAGTTCGTTTGGAATTTCACCGCTACCCACAACTCATCCCCGCGATTTTTAACTCACGTGGGTTCGGTCCTCCAGCGTGTTTTACCACGCCTTCAACCTGGTCATGGGTAGGTCACTTGGTTTCGGGTCTACGTCATGATACTCTTTCGCCCTCTTCAGACTCGCTTTCGCTCCGGCTCCGTCTTTTCTGACTTAACCTTGCACCATAACGTAACTCGCCGGTTCATTCTACAAAAGGCACGCCATTACACTTTAATGTGCTCTGACTACTTGTAGGCACACGGTTTCAGGTTCTTTTTCACTCCCCTTCCGGGGTTCTTTTCACCTTTCCCTCACGGTACTGGTTCACTATCGGTCACTAGTTAGTATTTAGCCTTGCGAGATGGTCCTCGCGGTTTCAATCGGGATTCCTCGTGTCCCGACCTACTCAGGATCCTGCTAAGTCTCTCTGCAATTTCGCTTACGGGGCTTTCACCCTCTCTGGCTTATCTTTCCAGATAATTCTGCTATCACTTCAAGTACTATATCGCAGTCCTACTACCCCAACTGGCAAGCCAGCTGGTTTGGGCTCTTTCCTGTTCGCTCGCCGCTACTTGGAAAATCGATTTTTCTTTCTCTTCCTGCAGCTACTTAGATGTTTCAGTTCACTGCGTCTTCCTTCATTAGCCTTAACAGCTAATGATAATACCTCGCGGTATTGGGTTCCCCCATTCGGATATCTCCGGATCATTGCTTACTTACTGCTCCCCGAAGCCTTTCGTGGTTCGTCACGTCCTTCATCGGCTTCTAGTGCCTAGGCATTCACCATGCGCCCTTTTCTACTTGACCTATTTCAAGTTGAGTTTCTCTCTCTTCTCGGTCGCTCTTCAATCTGTTTTCTTCGATTGTCTCGGTTTTTTGCTTTAGATTATATTCAGTTTTCAATGTACTAAC
>NZ_AYZG01000014.1 GCF_001436695.1 Lactobacillus taiwanensis DSM 21401 | reverse complement strand
TTGGTTCATCAATCATTTTATATATTTTAACTGTCTACTTGACACGGTACGGATCAATCTTGATAATCGGTATTTTTTATTGCTTTCTACTATGTTCGAGTAAAAACTTATATAACGGTATTATCTTAATTTTTACATTAGTATTGCAGCGATGACTTTAGTTTTTATTAAAATTAAAAAAGAGGAATAATTCCATCCCAGCAAAAGTTTCAATATTCAAACTTTGAATACAATCTTTACCAATTTGGTTAATCTTTTTTGACTTGTTCGCCTTCTTTTACAAACCGACTTTCTCTATAATCATTCATGCAGAAAGTTTTATGAGCGGCGGTTGTTTTTTCTCCCGGAGGTGAGGCCTATGGTCAATATACTGCAGAAAGGGTTCAACCATGTCGGTTTACGAAAGTATCTCTTTGATACTTTTGTTTGGTACGTTTTTGTTAGGCCTGCTAACTTACATCGACCACCACAAAAAATAAAAACGCCGCTCTACTTATAACTTTGGCGAGTTATAGAGCGCCGTTTTCAATGTTTCTATAATCATCTAGCCACCGCTCTTAAAGCGGGCTGTACAAGGAGATCTTCGGATCTCCTTTTTTCATGTCCAATTATATCATATCGCAATGAGAAATATTGTTTATAATTCTTTATTCTCTGCTAATTTCTAAGCAATACGATTTCTTTCCACATTTTGGACAAGTTAATTTTCTAAACTTAGGTGTATGTGGAGCTAAATTAAAGGCTAAAAATGACGGAATAAAGATATTCCCGCAATTAGGACATACATATTCAACGCGGTCGTAATAGTATTTTGAAAAAAATACAGCTCCTAATAAAGCTATCACTATAGCTATAATCGGACTTAATCGTAATGCATACATTAAGCTAATACCTATCAATTCAATTATTATTAACATAATTAGAAAAATTAATATTTTTCGTCTTACTGTAGTCATTTTGTTTTCTTTTCTCATAATGCTTGTAATGTCAGAAAAATTAGTTAATGCAGCAGATAAAACACCTATTTTTTGTAAATGTTCGATTTGTTTTTGCTTTGCAGTCAATTCATTAATTTTTTGTTTATTTTCTTGATATTGCTGCTTTAGAAGTAACTCAAGCGATTGCTTTCCATGCTGATCTTGAACGAGTATTTTTATTTGTTTTAATGAAAAGCCAATATCTTTTAGAAATAAAATTAATTCTATTTGTTTTATTTGCTCTTTTTCATAAAAACGATAACCATTTTCTTCAATATAAGCAGGCTTAACAAGATCTTTTTCATCATAGAATCTCAAAGTCCTAGTACTTATGTCTAACATTTTTGCCACTTCACCAATCGAATATTTTTCTTGCATTACTTTCACCTCCTAGCTTCAAGATAGCAATTGACGCAAAGTTAAAGTCAATATTTCAATTATAAAATATTATATTTCCCAGGTGATAATGTTCGTATCCTGTCAAAAATATGCCATTTTAGTTACTACTGTCTTCCTTTAGATTAGTTTAATCGAATGATTTTGACTATTGTTCTTGAAATAGTTAATATTTTAGATATAATTTTAGTTGAAGATTCGCTTTTAGATGATTAAGGACATAAGTAAATCATTTTAAGACTTCTTTTCCTTTAAAATACGAACATTACCATATCTGGAGGATTACATGAATTCAATTGGTAAATTTTTCCATTTAAATGAAAACCGCACTTCATTTAAAACAGAGTTTTTAGCTGGATTAACTACATTTGTAAGTATGTCTTACATTCTATTTGTTAACCCAGCTGTCTTAGGAGCAAGCGGCATGAATAAAGGTGCTCTTTTTACCGCAACTGCCTTATCCGCTGCTTTCACGTGTATTGTAATGGGACTAGTTGCCAATTACCCTATTGCGTCGGCTCCAACGCTGGGACTTAACGCATTTTTTACCTATACGGTCTGTTTAGGAATGCATGTTAAATGGCAAACTGCCTTAGCTGCTGTTTTTGTTGCTTCGATTCTTTTCATCTTATTAACTGTATTTAAAGTACGTGAGATGATTATCGATGCCATCCCTAGCGACATTAAATATGCGATCTCAGCTGGTATTGGTTTATTTATTGCCTTTATCGGTCTTCAAGGCGGTAAGTTAATTAGTAAAAGTGATTCTACCTTAGTTACTATTGGTGCTTTGAACAATCCACTTGTTTGGATCACAATCTTTGGTTTAGTTGTGACTATTTTCTTAATGATTGCTAAAGTTCCTGGGGCAATCTTTATTGGGATGATCGTAGCTGCTGTCTTTGGGATTACAATTGGTCAAATTCCAATGCCAAAAGCATTCATCTCAGGCGTTCCAAGTCTTTCACCAATTTTTGGTCAAGCTGTTTTCCATATTAGCGATATCAACACCGTTCAAATGTGGATTGTTGTCTTCACTTTCTTGCTTGTTACTTTCTTTGATACGACTGGTACTTTGATTGGACTTGTTCAACAAGCCGGCTTAATGAAAAATAACAAAATGCCACGAGCCGGTGAAGCTTTAGCTGCCGACTCATCCGGTATGTTAGTTGGTTCTGTTCTTGGTACCTCACCAGTTGGTGCCTTTGTTGAATCAAGTGCTGGTATCGCAGTTGGTGGTAGAACTGGTTTGACCGCGGTCTGGGTTGGTATCTTCTTCTTAATCTCAACCATCTTCAGCCCAATCTTAAGTGTCTTTACCACTCAAGTAACTGCTCCTGCTTTAATCATCGTTGGAGTTTTAATGGCTGAAAACTTAGCACACGTACACTGGACTGATCTTGAAATTGCAATTCCATGTTTCTTAATTGCACTCGGTATGCCTCTTACCTACTCAATTTCAGATGGTCTCGGCTGGGGCTTAATTATTTACCCAGTATCAATGCTTGCTGCTAAGAGATTCAAAGAAATCACACCAATGATGTGGATTTTATTCTTTGTCTTCGTCATTTACTTCGTAGTTCTGAATGTGAAATAAACGATTTAAATAAATTAGCAAAAAGGGTTTAGTACCCTTTTTATTTTTCTCCAATTCTTAATTCGATTTGCGTATACGATAAATTTCTGCTAGAATACTTAACAATCAAGTTATCTATATATCGTCGAAATAAGGTCGACAGTATCTACCCTGAGCCATAAATTCAGGACTATAGGTATCAGACGTCATAAATTGCTTTAAAGGACATCTTTTACCCGTGGCTCTCGGGTAAACTGTGTCCCTTTTTCATTTTTATTTTATGTTGGTGAAATAATGCAATTTTTAGACAAAATCTTTCATTTAGAGGATGCTCATACTAATGTCAAACGCGAATTAATTGCAGCCTTAACTACGTTTGTTTCATTGTCATACATCCTTTTTGTTAACCCTAATATTTTAAGTGCAGCTGGTATTAATAAAGGAGCTGCCTTTACTGTTACTGCAATTGCAACAGCAATTGGTTGTTTCTTAATGGGATTTATTGCAAATTATCCTATTGCCTTAGCACCAACACTTGGTAGTGCGGCCTTTTTCTCATACAACGTTGTTATCGGGATGCATATCAATTGGCAAACTGCTCTAGCTAGTGTGTTAGTAGCTTCAATTTTATTCATTTTGATTACTGTTTTAAAACTTCGTGAAAAAGTTGTTGATGCAATTCCTCAAGACCTAAAGTATGCAATCTCAGCAGGTATTGGTCTATTCATTGCTTTTATCGGTTTACAAAACGGTAAATTGATCGTCGACAATAAATCATCTCTTGTTGGTCTTGGTTCATTTAACAATCCAGCAGTTTGGATCACCTTATTTGGTTTAATCTTAACAGTCATCTTAATGGCAGCTAAAGTCCCGGGCTCAATTTTCATCGGAATGATTGTAACTGCTATTTTCGGAATGGTTATTGGTCAAATTCCAATGCCACATGGTATCGTTTCTGGAGCTCCAAGTATTGCACCTACTTTCGGTCAAGCAGTATTCCACTTAAAAGATATCAATACACCACAACTATTTATGGTTGTTTTAACATTCTTACTTGTTACATTCTTTGATACTGCTGGTACCTTAATTGGGATGACACAACAAGCTGGAATGGTTGATAAAAACGGCAAAATTCCACGGATCGGAAAAGCTTTCTTGTCAGATTCCCTAGCTATGGTTGAAGGGTCTGTTCTAGGTACCGCTCCACTTGGTACCTCTGTTGAATCAAGTGCCGGTATCGCAATGGGCGGTAGAACTGGTTTAACTGCTATTTTCGTTGGTATTCTATTCTTAATCTCAATGATCTTCAGTCCACTTTTAGCAGTAATTCCAACCACTGTAACAGCTCCAGCCTTAATCATTGTTGGAGTGTTGATGGCAGGAAATCTTAAATACATTCATTGGGACAACTTTGAAATTGCCTTCCCCTCCTTCTTAGTAGTAGTTGGTATGCCTTTAACGTACTCAATTTCTGATGGCTTAGCCTTAGGGATGATTGCTTATCCAATTACAATGATTGCTTCTAAGCGCTATAAAGAAGTATCACCAATGATGTATATTTTGTTTGTAATCTTCGTTATCTTCTTCTTAATTACTAATATGGGCTAATTAATAATCTTTTTTCAAGCTAGTAACGCTATCTCTTAAGATGCAAGCATTGCTAGCTTGTTTTTTTGACTCAATTTTCATTAAATTAAATTATGAAGTGAGGCAAAAAGAAATTCAACGAACAAATAAAATGCCTTAGAAAAGAAAAGAACTTAACTCAGGAAGAGATGGCCAAGAAACTGAATGTAACTAGACAGGCGATCTCTAACTGGGAAAATAATCGTAACCTTCCAGATTTTGAAATGATTATTTGATCGCAGAAACATTTGATGTTTCCCTCGATGAATTAATTTTAGAAGATAAAAAGATGAATAAAATTGAGCAAATTTTGATTAATGATGGTAAAAGAACACGTGCGGAAAAATTTAATATGGTCACTACTATTATCGGGAGTGTATTCATTATTTTAGGAATTATTTTCTTCTTAATTAGTGCTACTTCTGTTTCTTACATTGATCGTAGCGGTGTTTTACACGAAAACTTTTTCTTAGTTCCATTAGGCTATCTTTCATTATTTGTAGGGATATTGATCATTATTGCCCGGGTAATAAATTCGATTCGTCTTGCAATTAAAGAAAGAAAAAATAATTAAACTTAAATTTTCTGTAAGTAATATGCGATAATTAGGATAAAAATAACAATGGAGAATTATTTTTATGGCAGTCAAACCTATTGTTCATGATGAACTTTCTTTAAAATTTAAGTCTCTACCAGCAACTAAACAAGATTTAGGAGCAGCTACTGATTTAAAGGACACTTTACTCGCTAATAAGGATAGAGCAGCTGGTCTAGCCGCAAATATGATTGGTGTTCAAAAGCGAATTATTGCTTTATTTGTTGGACCACTCCCAATTGTGATGCTTAACCCAATCATTGTGACCCAAGATGATAAATATTTAGCGTACGAGGGATGTCTTTCTTTAACTGGCGAACGCCCAACTAAAAGATACAAGAACATCACAGTTAAATATCAAAATGAAAATTTAGAAACTCGGCAACAAAGTTTCTCTGATTTTACTGCTGAGGTAATTCAACATGAGGTTGATCATTGTAATGGAATTTTGATTTAATTAAAAAATTTTTACGTATAGTATTTTTCACAAAAAGGTAGGGTACTCGACCTGAAAATCGAATACTCTACCTTTTTTTGTTTTAGAATTGTCGATTCGTTGGACCACGTTCGATTTTAATTCTAACTATCAAATGGACTAAATTATATAGCAAAGTTAATGCTAATAAAATTATCCAAAACGCAATAAACGCATAAATAATTAGTAAAATAGCTGGAAAAACGCCTAAAAAAGTTGCTACTAAACTATCAGCTAACTTCAGATTCTTATTAAGAATTTCCTCTCTAACTAATTGATAGAACTTAAATCCTAAATAGCCTGAGCCCGCAATTCCAAATAGTCTTAGTAAAAGATCAACGTTTACAAAAGCAAAAATCATACTAAATACAATGTAAAAAATATCAATTACAACCATAAAAATTCGCACTATTTTCGTAATCACATGGTCTTCTTCTAATTTTTGTTCCATATCAATAAGATAATAAATAATTCCACATACGCCCACTAATCGATACAACCAACTTAAATTTTTTAAAGCTAAAAAGATTATGATTATACTCAGAATGATCCCAATCACACCGATCATATGGTTTAACTTTCTATTTTTAATAATTAAGTCTGGGCGCATCTAATCATTCCTTTCTTTTTCCTATAGTTTTCGGTTAGTTCCGTCATGTTCAACCTTAATTCTGACAATTAGGTGAATCAGATTATAGGCTAAAGCAAAAATCAAAAGGAAGAGCCAAAGAATGTCTTTAGGAGTAAGTAATATAAGCAAGATTGCAGCTCCAAGCCCGAGACAAATTGCGACTATACTTTCCCCAAATTTCAGTTTTTTATTCTTCAAATCTTTACGAAATACCGTATTTGTCTTAAAGCCTAAATATCCTGCACTTATAATGCCAAAAGCTAGTAATAAATAATCTAAATTAATGAAAGCAAAAACAATACTAGTCAGCTCATAAATTATTCCAAGGATAATAAAAATAATCTTCTGCGTCCTATTAATTGCCTTATTATCTTCAAGCATCTGTTCCACATCAATCCAGTAGTAGAGAATAACTGCTACGACAATGAAAGTAAGTAGCCAACCAATATTTTTCAATGTGAAGAAAACCATCATCAAAGCAATCAACAAGCTGATAATGCCAAAATACTTATCTTGCTTTTTTCTTTTTGCTAGTTCAATCCATCTTTTATCGTCCATCTACTCACCTTCCTTTTTATCTGATTAATTTAGAAACAAATACACAGATTACCACAATTTTTTAGATTATTTTATCTAAAATAATATCATCTTAGAAAATATTTGCAATATTTTATTAATAATGTTTTAATCTAAAAATAAATTTTATTTTGGAGAATGAACGATGACAATTGGCGAAGCTTTAAAAGATGAACGTTTAAAACTAAATTTAACTCAAAAAGAAATGGCAGCAAATATCATGTCTCGATCTCAATATGGTAAAGTTGAGAAAGATTTACATGATATTTCTGCCTCGGTTTTACTCAAGCTCCTTGAATTTCACCATATCTCTCCTGACTTCTTTTTTAAGCAAGTATTATCACCACAAACAGGAAAAGATTCTGAAACACAGCTACTACATGAATTAAAGACTGCATTTTTTGAACAAAATACAAATGAGTTAAACTATTTATTTGGTAAATCTGAAAAAATGTCTTTATCAAAATTCACGATTTACCAAATAATTCTTTTAAAAGCTATGCTAATTCAAAATGTAAAAGATATTCCTAGTGAAGTAAAAAATTATATTCAATTTCAACTTTTCAAAAATGAAAATTGGTCAAACGATTTAATGATGCTTTCCTTCTTTGGAAGCGCAACAATGTTTCTTTCTCCAGAAAGTTTAGATATTCATATGACAAGTGTCATCAAAAGATATTCAAATATTAGTACTTTCTCTCTAAAAGTTCAAAAACTTATTTCATCTGTCACTCTTAATTATCTTTATTACACACATTCTTTCCCTAACAAAAAAATTTGGTATCAATGCTTTACCCTACTTGATAATCTCTCTATTGACCCCTCTTTAAGCCATTACAGAATAATCAATTTATACTTCAAAGCTTTTCTAAAGAAAGATTTTATTAAACTACAGGCTATTAAATCTCTCTTGGAAGAATGCGGAGATACTCGAATTAGTTCTTTATTGCCCAAATAAGAATGCTCAAATACGAGCATTCTTATTTTTTTATAATATAGTCCGTATAATTTTAGTTATCTTATCAGAATCAGAAAAGGAAAGGAGATATTCTATGTATCCTACTATCCCAAATTTTTAACAAGTAATTAAATTGTATATTTTTGGAGGAAAGAAAAATGAAAAAACAATCTTTAAAAAAATGGGCGGTTTTAGGTCTTGTTACTCTTGGACTAACCACATCCGGAACAGCTTTTGCGGCATCTCAAACAGTCTACTATAGGGGAACGCCTGTATACTGGGAACATGGTAGAACAGCAGGAGTTTGGTCTTATTCAAAAGTTCAAAGCCATATTTATCAACATTGTACAACTGCAAACGGCGTTTGGTCTGGATGGAAAGGCAGGGGTACTTTAGCAGTAGCTAATACTTGGATCGCCCCTCGTACTCACGCAACTGCTTATTGGAACTGTCGCTAATGAATAAGCGCACGTTAACAAAGCGTACCTCTCTTGTCGGGTACGCTTTACTTATATTACAAACTTTTCTTATTTTTCTATGGCTCCTTTTAGGCTTACGCGATCAATACATTTCTACCTGGACCAATTATTTAAACGACCAGTCCCCCTATACTCTTTATCTTAATAACATTCCACCGACAAAGAAAGATGAGATTCTAGCTTATTTGAATCAGGTTTCTCACCAGAAGAACTTTCTCTTAGTTCGTAAAGAAAATAATGACGACCTATTTAATATTGGTGTTATGGGAACTCCTAAAACTATCGATGTCCAACTTAGTTTTGGAGGCCAATCCCTATTAGACAAGTCTAAGATTAACAAAGTTCTCCAGTCTTCTAATCCTAATGCTAGTATTGGTCAAGCTAATGGAACCATTAATCAACTTGCTCCAATTTCAAGCTTTTGGTTTTCTCCACTAATTACTGTTTCAAAATTAGAAAGCCTAGTAAAAAATGAAGATACTCTTCGTGGAAGCTATCAACTTGTTGGCGTAAACGATAAACAGACCTATGATAATATTATTAATCAGCTTCATAAAATAACTGACATCGAAAAAAGCGACTTCACATTTATTCAAAGCGGGAGTGCTAGCAATGGTGACCTGCTTAAAGATAGCATTATTTTAGGAATTATCTTAACTTCTTGTGGACTTTTAGCTTCTTTCCTAATAGTTTTTTTAAACAATCTCAAAGAATATGGAAATCTTATCTTATTAGGTTGGTCGAAAAAAGATATCTTGTTTAAAATCTTTAAACCATATTTAGTTATCCTGAGTTTGACTGCACTTTTTCTTTGTGTATTTTCAACAATTTTTAATCTACGTTTTCCTCTTAGCTTCATTACTTTAGGAATTAAGACAGGAATTGTTACGTCATTTATTTTTAGTCTTACTTTTTTCTGTGCTGCAAGCTTAGTTATTATTTCAAAAAATATTGCTCTAATTAAGGGATATTATCCTAAAAAATTAATTTATTCTTTCTTTTTTGGATTTTATTTGTTACTAACGAGCGTTGTTATTGGTACCTGTCTTTACATTGACCAGCCTGCAAAATCAATTTCAGAAACTGCAACTCAAGCTCATCAATGGCATACAGTTTCTAAAATGGAAGTTCTCGCTTCAATGGATAGTGGTAATGATAGTGTACGTTCTTACGCCGACACCTCCTCTAAGATCAATCGCGATTTCTATGATCTTTACCGGCATTATGCTAATAAAGATGGAGTTTATTTCGTGAACTCTTTTTATGCTTCTAAAACTTATATTGAACAAATGACAGATGGCTATAAGGAAATGCCCTCTCATCCCTTCACTATCTTAACTGCCTCTCCCAACTACCTAAAAACGATTAACTTTACCCTCTCCAATCAAGTATTAAAAGCTACTCAAAATGGAATTCGTGTAATTTACTTACCTGATAACATTTCCGGAGCTGAGAAAAGAAAAACTATCTCTTATATAAAAGAAAGTATGCAAGAAGGCATTCGATCTTCAGATATTTCAACTAAATTTACTCGATCTCGTAAATTCAAATTTATAACCTATTATCCTCAAAAATCTATCTTTCTTTGGAACAATACTCCGCAAGAACCAACGCTAAACAACTCTCCAATTATCTATGTTGCCAGCCCAGAAAACTTTTCTTTTGTAGAAATAGGTAACTTATTTGCATCGGGATTAGGAGGTTCGTTTAAATTTAAAGATTCTGCAGTGCGTAAACAAGTTCTTTCTCCAGATAATTTATCTAAATATCACTTAGCAGACAATAAATTGAACTTTGCGACTGTCCAGCAGTACATAGATGGGGTTCAAAAATCACTCTGGCAAACTCTAGCTATCTTCGGTTTGGTGATTATATTATTGATTATTCTCTTAATCTTACTTGTAGGTGTCTTAGCCTTTACTTACAAAAAGCTTAACTATGAGACTCTACTGATTAAACAGTTTTTAGGTTTCTCATTCAGACAGCTTTACACTCTACCACTCATTATGATTAGCACAATTAATGGAGGAGCTTTACTCATTATCTTAATTAGCCACAGTAAGATTGGAGTTCTAATAGAAATTTTAAATTTAATTTTACAGCTTTTAATTTTTTATTTAGCATTAAAAACTCACTTTGCTCAAAAAATGATAGAAAGGAATTAGACTAATATGATCGATGTAATCAAAGTTCAAAATCTTACCAAAAATTTTGGAAAAAGAATTATCATTGATAATTTAAATATGAGAATCAAGCAACAAGAATTCGTCGCAATTGTAGGTCCATCAGGATGTGGCAAATCCACCCTGCTCAATATTTTAGGTTTACTAGAAGATTGGAGCGATGGAACAGTCGAATTATTCGGACAGCCTCTTCCTTCACTCAACAGTAAACGAGCAATCATGTTAAGACGTAATACGATTAACTATCTCTTTCAAAGTTTTGCCCTAATTTCTAATAAAACAGTCAAAGAAAATCTTTATTTGGCTACTTACTTTAAAAAAATAGATAATAATAGGCGTGATAAATTAATTGATCAAATCCTTACTGAGCTAGACATATTCCATACTAAAGATGAACAAGTTTCTATTCTTTCTGGTGGAGAACAGCAGCGTGTCGCCCTTGCTCGAACTATTTTAAAGCCTGGGGATCTCGTTTTAGCAGATGAACCAACTGGAGCTTTAGACGATCAGCATGCTAAAGAAGCCTTAAATTACATTATTCAGCTACGTGACAAATATCAAAAAACGGTAATCATGGTTACCCATAATTTAGAGCAGGCTCAGCAGGCTGATCGAATAATTTACTTAAATAAATAAAATATTTCTATTTGAATAAGAACTATTTTTTTAATAATTTTATGTTGACAAACGTAAACTAAAAGTTATATGATTACATTTGTAAACGAAAGGAAAGTAATAATGAACGAAAAAAATTTATCTTCCATTTCAGACAGTGAATGGGAAGTAATGCGTATTGTCTGGACATTAGGTGAAACTCATACAAAGCAAATCCTAAAAGAACTTCGGGCAAAAAAAGATTGGTCAGATTCAACTATCAAAACACTAATTAGACGTTTAGTTCAAAAAGGCTGGTTAACTGCTAAGCACGAAGGACGACGTTATACCTACACTGCTACTGTTAGTCAGACAGACATGATGTACAACGAAGCTAAAACCTTATTAAACCGAATGTGTGACATGCATAAGGGCGAAGTGATCCTAAAACTTTTAAAGGACTCACCCATTTCTAAAGGCGATTTAATGAAGATGCAAGAAGAAATTAGTCAAAAAGAAAAAACAGCCCCCAACATGGTCCCATGTAACTGTTTAAAAAACGGCTCTACCATTTGTTAGGAGGTCTTAAAAATGAATATTAGTCAAATGCTTGTCTTAATTATTGGAATAATTTTAATTGGCTTTATTGTTTGGTGGTTCTTTGGCAAACATAAAGAAGCTACGGGAAGCGGAACTATTGTTAATGATGAACAAACTGCAACAATTGTAGTTAACGGTGGATACTCTCCCTCAACTGTAGTTTTGAAGAAAGGGATACCTGCACAAGTCAACTTTGATATGCGCGATTCTACTGCCTGCTTATCACATGTTGTCTTTGAACAATTGGGCGTTAATAAAGATCTAACTAAACAAAAAATCACTACAGTTAATATTCCAACCGACAAGCCTGGTACTTATAACTTTGCCTGCGGAATGGACATGTTTCATGGAAAAGTAATTGTTAAATAAAGAAAGGAACTACTAAAATGAGTATTTTTTCAAAAAAACAAACTAAAAAAGTCGTCGTCAATGCAGAAAATCATGGCTATAAACCGGATACTATTACTTTTAAACAAGGTAAACCAGCTCAATTAAAATTTATTCCTTCTGACAATATGGGCTGTATGAACGAAGTAGTTTTTAAAGACTTGGATATAGATGACAAACTTGATGACAAAAAAGAAGTTATTGTCAATATTCCTACCGACAAGCCTGCTACTTATAATTGGAGTTGCGGAATGGACATGTTTCACGGGAAGGTTGTTGTTAAATAATGAAGTTATCAAACATTAAACGATTTTGGATATCGTTTATCCTCTCTATCCCCATGCTTATTCAAATGTTTGCAATGCCATTCCATTGGATGATGCCAGGCTATAATTGGATTGCTCTGATTACAACCACAATCATTATGGCAATCTCTGCACTTCCTTACTGGAAAAGTGCTATTGCTGCTTTTAAAAAGCATAGTGCTAATATGAATACCTTAGTGGCTACTGGCACAGCTGTTGCGTATTTCTATAGTATCTTTGCCATGATCACTAACCGCCCCGTTTACTTTGAAAGTGCAGCATTTGTTACGGTCTTCGTCTTATTAGGCGACGCTATGGAAGAAAAGATGCACGATAACGCATCAAATGCCTTAGGTAAATTAATGGGTTTACAAGCAAAAGATGCAGAAGTTCAAAGAGATGGTAAATTTGTAAAAATTCCATTGGATCAAGTTCAAGTTGGTGACATTATTCGCGTTAAGCCAGGTGAAAAAATTCCAGTTGATGGTGAAATTCTAGAAGGGGTTACTACACTTGATGAATCAATGGTTACTGGTGAAAGTATGCCAGTTGTCAAAAAAGTTGGTGACACCGTTGTAGGATCAACTATTAATAGTAATGGCACAATTACTTTCAAGGCTACTAAAGTTGGTTCTGACACCATGCTTGCTCAAATAGTTGACTTAGTTAAAAAAGCTCAAACTAGTCATGCCCCAATTCAAAACTTAACAGATAAAATTTCTAATATTTTTGTCCCTGCTGTTATGATTATTGCCATTTTAACTTTTATCATTTGGTATTCATTCCTTGGAGCAACCGCTGTTAAAGCAATGCTTTTTGCAGTTAGTGTGATCGTTATTGCCTGCCCATGTGCTTTAGGACTTGCTACTCCAACCGCTTTAATGGTGGGTACTGCTCGTAGCGCTAAAATGGGAGTTTTGATCAAGAATGGTGAAGTTCTTCAAGAAGTTAGTGACTTAAATACTGTTGTCTTTGATAAAACAGGTACTATCACGGTTGGTAAACCTGAAGTTACTGATATTGTCGGTGACGAAAAACAAGTTTTAACTATTGCTGCAAGTCTTGAGGAATCCTCTGAACACCCTCTTGCTACAGCAATTATCAAAAAAGCCGAAGCTGAAAAATTAGCAATTGAAAAAGTTGATGACTTTGAAGCTATTGAAGGTAAAGGCGTTAAGGCTAATTATCATGATCAAACAGCTTTTGTAGGAAGTAATCGTTTATTAGCTGATGTCAATATTTCCCCGGAAATGAATACAAAAGCTACAAAATTACAAGAAGAAGCTAAAACTGTTGTTTATGTCGGCCTAAACGGTGAAATTATTGGCTTAATTGCTATTCAAGATGTTCCTAAGCCAAGCTCTAAAGAAGCTATCAGCGAACTTAAGAAACGTGGATTAAAGACAGTAATGCTTACAGGCGATAATGAAAAAGTTGCTCAAGCAATTGCTAATGAAGTTGGAATTGACCAAGTTATTGCTGGTGTTTTACCAAACGAAAAAGCTGAGCATATTCAAGAACTTCAACAACATGGCGACAAGGTAGCCTTTGTTGGGGATGGTATCAATGATGCCCCTGCTCTTTCAACAGCTGATGTTGGAATTGCCATGGGCTCTGGTACTGATATTGCAATTGATTCTGGTGGTATTGTTTTAGTTCAAAATGACTTACGCGGTGTAGTACGTGCCCTAGATATCTCAAGGAAGACCTTCAATCGTATTAAATTAAACCTCTTTTGGGCCCTCATTTATAATACAATTGGTATTCCAATTGCAGCTGGATTATTCGCTAGTTTGGGCTTTACTCTAAGCCCTGAGCTAGCAGGTTTAGCTATGGCATTTTCATCTGTTTCAGTTGTTGGTAGTTCATTAATGCTTAATAAAACAAAAATTGCTGGTGATACAGCAAAGGCATAGTCACTTGACTATGCCTTTTTTAGAATTAACTATCATTTTATAATTCTTAATCACCGAAATATTGTATTTTCTCTCCAAAACTTGTTTCCATTTATATTTTTAGATTATTCTATTTATTACCTAGTATATAATTTATCCATTTTATACCCCACACTATGCACTCATGGGGGACAAAATAGATTTTTTATTCAGAATATATTTTCTTCATAAAGAAATTATTTGCATAAAGTCATATGAATTTACCTTATAAAGCAAATTGCATTGAAATATTGTTAAAATTTACTTTATAGAGAAAATATACTCGACTAAAAGGCGGAATTCTATGTTTGAAATTTTTTATTGGTCTCTAGGACTATTCCTAGCAAGTTTAGGAATATTTATTTTTGTTTTAACTCACGAAAGACGGTCAATGTGGGCTGGATTCACTTTGACTACCACTTTGATGTTTTTAGGATTTTTATCTATTGATACGATTATTATTATCGATACCAAATTTCCCGGTCATCATCAAATAATCTCGCAAATCTTACTCTTACTCGCTGTCGGCATTGCATTATTAATCTTTTTATTCGTGATTTTACTCATTTTAATGTTTGTCTATAACGGCATTAAAATATTATTCAAAGAAGGAACTAAATGGACTAACTTTCTCTCTTTAGGGATGGGAGTAGCAATACTATTTTTAATTTTTGGTTTTCCCTTGCTTGGTCGCTTTAATACACAGCCATGGTTTCGTTTCATTTATCTATTTTTGTCACTCAGCATCTTCTATCTGATCTTTATTATGGTGATGTACACTTTAACGTCTTGGCTTAACTTAATTAATATTCGACAAAAACCATTAAACTACGTTGTGGTGCTTGGTGCTGGATTAATCGGCAAAAAAGTTACACCACTTTTAGCCAGTCGCATTAACCGCGGAATTGAAATTTATAAGCAGAATCCTGGCTCAAAAATTATCATGTCTGGCGGACAAGGTCCAGATGAAGCAATTCCTGAATCTCATGCAATGACTGCTTATGCTGAGGAGCACGGCGTTCCTAAATCTGATATCATCATTGAAAATAAATCTAAAACAACTAACGAAAATCTCAAGTTTTCCCACAAATTAATGAAACCCGACTCACGCTTTTGCCTAGTCACCAACTCTTATCATGTTTATCGTGCGCTTGTTTTAGCAAAACGCCAAGGATTGCAATGCATCGGTTATGGCGCAAAAACCAAGTGGTACTTCACCTTGAATGCTTTTATCCGCGAATTCATTGCTTATCTTGTGATAACTAAGAAATTGCAGGCAACTATGATTGGTCTTATCGGCTTGATGACCTTGCTGCTAGCAGGGATGTATTACTTATCGATCATTTTAGGATTATAACTTTATTTACAAAACGACTTAGTAATTTATTTACTAAGTCGTTTTTTTGTCTATTTCTCTTTATATTTATTAAAAAATTTTGTCATTTCTTTACCAAAAGTAGGCATCCCGCCCCATTCAAAACTTTCTAAAATCAATTCACACTTTTTTAAATGCATCTCTTTTTTATCACCGTGATAAGCAATCAGTTCTTCGTAAAAAGTGAGCATTTCCCGATAAAGAAAAAATTCAGGAAGTACATTAAGTTGCTTACCTAAATCAATAAGTCCTTTTGCTTCCCTATCCTTCTTTTCTTCAATTCCTTGTTGTAACACATTTAACAAAATCGCAAATAATATTTCATCTTGTCTTTCAACTTTTTTCTTTTCTAAAGCTTTAACAATCTATTTAATTATTTGCCGATTACTATCAAAATCATACAAATCCACGAAATTCGCATAGACTGATAATTTATGGGTATCATATTCTGGCATTAAAAATATCTTTTCTTTTAGCTTATTTCTTAAATTGCTGATCACTTAACTGGTGACCACACATTTGGTAAGATCAATACTCCTGTCATTAAGGGCTACACTACAACTGAAACTACTGCTGGTGGGGCAACAGTAACGAAGAACAACTCTGACGCCACAATTACTGTGACATATACAACAAATGGTCACATCATTCCAGTAGGCCCAGACGGTAAGCCAATTCTCGATGCTCCACAGCCTCAGTTCCCTACTAGTCCTGATAGCCCTACTGAAACTACTCCGAGTCAAGTTCCTGATGTTCCTGGTTACCACCCAGAATCTGGTAAACCTGGCGATCCTGTAGATCCTGTTCCGGGTAAACCTGGTGAAAATGTTCCTGTGAAATATGTTCCAGATGTAGTTCCAAATAAACCTACTGGTCCAGTTACTCCTAAACCTGTTCCAGAACAACCAGCTTCCAATTCTAAAGCTGAAATACCTACTACTCCAAATAAGCGTGTGCCTTCTACAGTTTCATTCAAGCCAGTTAAAGAACACAGCACTGTGAAGACTAAAAAGGCTACAACAATTAAAGCTAATTCTTCACAAAAGGCTGCAACTCTTCCACAAACCGGACGAAAAGAAAATCAAGGTCAACTAATTGGATTAGCACTGGCAGGATTAGGGATACTTCTAGGATTAGTTGGCGATAGAAAAAAGAAGAATAGCTAATTATTCAAATCCACAAAAAATGCGCTAAGATTCAATATCTTAACGCATTTTTCTTATATTAAGGAAAAGAATTTTAATTCATCAAAATGTATTTCCCGGGGAATTTATCATCTTAATTCTTATTTCTTCTCTTTATAACGATTCCTACACTAGCAAGTAATGTAGTCACACCAGTGACAATCAAGCTAACTAATGTTTCTTTTTCTCCTGTCTTTGGTAATTCTTTATTATTTCCATTGTTAGATTTCGAAGAATTCGTCTTAGTAGCTACTTGTTTATTATTCTGGCCATGAGTATGAGGCTTTACTGAAATAGAACCGCTTGTCTTTTCATGGATTGCATTCTTCTTTATTGGTGTTTGTACATTAGCAGCATCATTCTGATTTGAAGATTCTTTACTATTTTTAATTGAAGTTTGTTGATTTGTTCCTATTACGTTGTCTTTATTTTGAGTAGAGGCTGTTTCATTTTGCTTTTCAACTGGTTCCACTTGTTTACTTGAAGACTCATCTTTAGAAACTTCACTTACTTTTTTAGTGTTATCCTCATTTTTCTTTTCTGTAGTTGATACGTTTACTGATTGTTCAAACTTAGGTAGGACTACTTGATGCTCTGTTTTCGTCAAAATACCCTTAGCAGTTTCCAGAACAGCCTTTGCATTTTCTAAGCTAGTTGAAGATGTGGCTTTATCATTCAAAATTTCCTGTACATTATTCAGTATCTCTTTGAATTTATTTTGTGATTCAGCAGTATAACCATCTAAATTCAAACTGTTATTCTTATTGACTTCTTCCTGCAAACTTGCTCGAACATGCTCTGCTTCTTGATCATTAGTGGATTTTGTTTCATCTTTTTTAACTAAATCTTTTTCTGCTTCAACTAGAGTTTCTGTGGCCTTATTAACTTCTTCTACTTGTGCATCTTTTGAATCCAATATTCCTTCTGCAGTTTTCTCAGCATTTTCTTTTACTTTAGCTGAATCATCAGTATATTGCGATTTATCTTCATCTTTGTGCTTATTAAGCTCTTCTTTTAATTGATCTTTAGCTTTTTCAACATCAGGATCGGAAACTGTTTTTTCAACCAAAGCCTTTTCAGCCTGTGTCAAACTATCAAGGGCTTCTTGAATTTCACTTGTGTTTGCTTGCGTATTAGTTAAAACTTGATTTACTTTTTTCAGCGCATTACTTAAGCCTTCTACGCTTTCAGAAGTATATTTGGTGGTATCAAGTTGACTAAGTTTTTCTGCCTTTTCTTTTAAGGCATTTTTGGCGGCCATAATCTCTTCAACATTGGTTTCTTTTGTATCAGCTGGCTGTGTTGGCTTTTCTGGAGATACCTGTTTCTCCTTAAGAGCCTTCTTTGCATTAACAATAGAGTCAAATGCTTCTTGAAGGACAGCTACATTCGCGTCTTTATCAGATAAAGTCTTCCTTGCCTGATCAAGAACCTTAGTCATTTCTGCTACTGAATCATCAGTGTATTTACTTTGATCAAATTCTTCATTTTCTTTAATTGTTTTTTCCAGTTTTTCTTTAAGTGCCTGTAAGTCCTTATTAACTTCATGTTCTGCTGGTTTTTCAATTAAATTCTTAATTGCCGTATCTAAACTTTCAATTGCGTGCGTCAATTCTTGAAGAGTTGCCGTCTTATTTCTTAATACTTTGCTTGCTTCTTGACGCGCTTGAGCTAAGTTTTTAGCTGATTCATGTGTGTATTTACCAGCGCTTCCTAAAGATCTTGCTTGATCGAGTTTCTTTCTTAGCTCTTTTCGTGCCTGAGCTGTACTCTCATCTGTATTAGGCTGATCTTTTTCAATTGTCTTAACGGCATATTCAACAACATCTGATTCATTACCATATTTATCAGTAGTCTTAAATAAAATCTTTCCGTTCTCTGTAACAGTCAGCCCTTCTTCTGGCAAAACTGCATATTTATTTCCGCCATCAGTACTATATAAGACGTTGCCGTCTTCACCTTTTCCAGTTATTGTCACTGATTTTTTATCTGATGCAGTTGTAGCAGTAATTTGTGGCGCTGTCAATTTTTGAGCTTTCTTATAGTGTACGACCAAAGTCTGAACTTCACTCTGATTATCATTATTATCAGCTACTGCAACATTAAAAGTATTTTTCCCTTCTTTAAGTTTAACAGTATGAGTAAATTTCTTTCTCAAATTCTTGGTGCCATTATAATCGATATCATCCCAATTTGCATCAACATTATTATCATTTATAAACAAACTATAATATGGGTAATCGTCGCTAATTGTACCTTGAACTTCAAACTCTTCCTTATTTGTATAAATTGGTGTGTAGTGTCCCTGTTTATCCTTTTCGTGGTTAAGGGTTACTTCTGGAGTATTTGCATCTACATAGAAGGTTAGTCTTTCTTGAACAGTGTCTCCAATCGTCGTATCTCCAATTAAAACTGGAAACACCTTAGAACCGTGATTACCAAGATCCAAAACTAGTTTAAATGTTCCATCTGACTTCACTCTAACATCTTGATTACCAATTCTAAGCGTAGTAGTTGGACGGCTAACCTTTCCAGTTAATGTTAACTTACCAGTTTTAGGATCATAGTTCTTTGTTTTTGCGTTAACACTACTTGTTCCAAATTTAACTCCATTATCAAAAGTAACATTAGCTGCTGAAACAACAGTTTTACCACGATCACTCGATTTAACAATTTGCTTAACTGATGAGCTATTACCATCCTCATCGCTAACTACAATATTCATTACATTTTCGCCATAACTTACTGGGACTTTGACTGTAAATTCATGCTCACTATTTGGCTTAGCGCTATATGTTTTATCATTAATTTTTACAGCAACTTTATCAGCATCGGCACTAACTTTTCCTGATACTTCCACTGTATCTTCAGAAGTTTGACTTAACTTAACTTCTCCATCTCCAGCATAGGTTTCTTGATTATCAATTTTAAGACTCTCAATTTTAGCTGGCACTAGACTAACTTTAATATCTTTTTTAGTAATTAAAGTCTCATGTTCCTCATCAGCATAGAATTTAACCTGGGTATCATAATCACTAACTGATAATGGTAATGTTGTAACAAAGCGTTCGCTAGATTCATCATAGCTTATCTTAAGCTCATGCTCTTTCCCATCTTTACCAGTATATGTACCATATACTTTTTCTGGATATGTACCTGAAATCGTGTAAGAATTATCACTTGCATTATATGCATCACTAAGTGTTGTTATTTTGCTTGGTAAGTTCTTATCGATAATTAGTCCAAAGTTTATTTCACCTGGCTTATTAGCTACACCTGAAGTAGTTCCGGCATTAGTAGCATTATCAAAGACAGCTATAGACAAATCGTTTTTTCCTGCTTTAAGCGTTCTAACTTGCTCATCACTAAGTGGAATTTCAATCTTTTGATATCCAGAATTTGTTGAACCTACAATGTCATATGATACATTTCTATTGAGCTCACCATTTACGTAAGTATTTGCTTGACCATTTAGACCACTAAAATTGTCTTTTGCTTCAGCTTTAAGGACATACGATATTTTCCTGTTCTGATCTTTATGCGATCCTAGCTTCAAATTCTTAACTTCTGGTTTAACACTATCAACCTTAATTTTAATGTCATAGTGTTGTTGCTTGTTCGTTCCATCGACTGTACCCGTTACACGATAAGTGTAAGTTCCATCAGGTACTTTTTCAGTTTTATTAGTTTGTTGGTTGAAATATGTACCATCCCAAGCTGGAGCATAATTGAACTTAGCATATCTTTGACTGCTAGCAGCCCAATATGACTTGGTCACATGCGCTAAAGAGGCCAAAGTATTAATTACTTCACCATCTTGATTTAAAATTTCAGCTTTAACATTGTTGGCATTTCTAAATAAGAAATACTGTGGCTTCAACCACGTTACGGATGCCCCATCTGCCGTAGATAATGCAATTGCATCTGGATCAATACGATAATTTCCAACATGGCTTAATCCAGCATATCCGCTTGCTCCATTTTTATTTCCAGCCGTTACAATTGTACCTAAATTATTGTTTTCCGGATTAAATGCTAATCCATTCAATCCGTCAAAAATAGCTGGCTCAGCCCAATCACCAAAGAAGCCCATGTATGGAATTTTTAAGTGGGAATTATCTGATCCAGTAAAGGCCATAAATCCTTCAACATATTGGTTTTCTTTGAAATTGTCCGGTAATGATAAAGTTACTCCTACGTCTTTAGTTGAATTTGCTGGAACTATTATTTTTTCATCTGGAGTAAGCGTAGCACCTTCAATTTTCTTTTCAAATAATTTTCCTGTTTTGGAATCTGTTGCTGAAGTATATACATCCGAAAACTTTCCGTTACTATTTAAACTATATTCGATCTCTTTATTAGTACGATTTGTAAATTTAAGAGTAAATTGATGTTTACGATCCTTGAAGTCTTTCAATTCAACTCCTGGGTATCCATTCCCACCACTAACTGTTGAAGGATTATGCAAAATTGCATTAATTGCAGCTTCTACATTAACTAATCCACTCCCCTGTCTACGAGGTGATTCAATAACTGAATCATGATCAAGGTCAACTTCAATATTTGTTGTATTCATCTGAATATTCTTTATTAAAGCTGCTCGTTCACTCTTAGGCATCTTTTGATATAATTCATAAAATTTTCCATTCTTGTCATTCATTGCTTGCACAAGTAAAGCTTGAGAACCGGCAATGAATGGTGATGCCATTGAAGTCCCGGACATATTAGTGTAGCCATTATTATTTTGCAAAGACCAAATATTTCCACCTGGAGCGGTAATATCAGGCTTAAATGCCAAATTAGAAACAGGACCATAAGACGTAAAATCAGACATCAAATCTTCTTCACGTACCACATTATTCAGTGGTTGAACTGCAATGTTTACTTGCAATACTTCATCAGGATGAGATTCAAGATAATCAACAAGCTTTTTACCATCATCAGTTGATAAACCGGCTGTTGGAAATCCTTCGTTATACAAAACTGATGTTAGTGGGGTATTTCCACCAGCATTATTTATAATAAGAAGTCCAGCTGCACCAGCTTCCTGAGCATATTTTTGTTTATCAGTAAAAGCAATTGCTCCACGAGCTACTACGGCAATTTTTCCTTTTACATCATCGGTATACTGATCCGGTGTTCCCACACCTAACTTTCCAGCTACGTCTTTTACAAGATAGAATTTTTTATTATCAAATGCAGAAAGATCAGTGTTAGGAGAAAGCTGGGTAACAGCTGGTCCAAACAGCTTTTCTCCACTTGCAGTAGAGATAGTCATTCCATCAGTAGTCACTTTCGTATTCTCAGCTGATGCAACTGTTGTTGCCCCTCTACTTGTACCCGGACTACCAATAGTTTCCATATCTGGATTACCGTAAAAATCTTTATTATTTCCCTCTTGATCTGACGTTGAAGTACCAGAGTTTCCTGCTGAAATTACAGCTGCTGTTCCATGCTTAACAGCTTTTTCTACAGCTGCAATTTCTGGATCATCTTCAGTCTGTTCACCTGAAACTGATCCCAAAGACATATTCAGAACATCTGCTCCTAGCTTAGCTGAATCATCCACTGCACCAATTATACTGGTTGAATCAGTAGATGCAGAACTATCTGAGTTAGAGAAAGCTTTCATGGCAAGTAATTGTGCTTCGGGAGCCACTCCAACTACTGAAGTTGCTGGATTAGTTCCGGTACCATTTGCACCAACGATACCCGCAACATGCATACCGTGTTGTTCTTTTGGATCATCATCCGTAATAATATCGTTATTATCAGAATAGTTATGACCAAATGGTACTTTACTGGTGAAGTAACGACCGTAGCCACTATTTTCAGTAAAGCCATCAACATCCTTAGCAGTCAATTTAGCTTTAGATTCGTTGCTTAATCTCAAATCCTTATGATTAGGATCAATACCAGTATCAATAATTGAAACAACTGTTCCTTCACCTTTATATTGATAGTTTGACCAAACCGTCGAAACATTGGCCATATTATTTGCTGAGGTATCGGCTGCAAAATATACCTTAGCTAAAGTAACTGATTTTACACCCTTAATTTCTCTTAATTTTTTAATATCTCCAACTTTTGCTTTTGTTGCAAAACCATTAACTACATACCCATAACTTTTATCAATGGCTTGATTTGTAATTTTTTGAACTTCATTCTTAATTCCAGATTGAGCAGCAATTACTTTATTCGATGCTTGCTCAATTTCGACTCTACTTGCTGTTTGTGAATCAATTGATCCATTTTCAGAAGCTGGTAGAGCGTCGAGTTGGACAATCACATCTACATAGACCTCTTGCTGTTCTTCGGGTGTTAGTCGTTCAAAATTAACACCTTGAGCAGCAAGTTGCGCCTCAATAGCTTGTCTCGAGAGAGCGGTCGTAGAATGTTCTACAGCTGCTTTAGATTTTTTAACGCTGTTAGTTTGGCCTTCTACACTTGCCTTTACGACTTGTTCTCCTCCACCAAGTACTTGACCAGTAGTTATAAGAGCTGTACTGAGCAATAACCAAGCATATTTTTCTCTCTTCTTTTTCATTTAAATCCTCCTTAAAGAATTGATTAACTGACCCTTGTAACTAATTTATAATAAAAATGCATTTTAATATATTTTTATTTTAATATTATATCCATTTTATATTAAAGTTCAATGCTTTTTTATACAAAAAAATAACTATCAAATGTACATTATTTATTAATTTCTTCCAAATTATGCTACTAATGCCGAAAAAATTAACATTGATTTATAAATAAATAACTGTTTAAATTATTAAATAAATATTAGCATAATAAAAGCTTTTTCATTGGAGGTTTATATGAAAAAAATAATTAAAGTTGGTGCTTTAGCAGCAAGTAGCTTTTCCTTATTATTTTTAGCTGGTTGCTCTTCAAATAATCAGGAAGTTGCACAATATGGCGATAAAAAAATATCGCAGGAGCAATTTTATCAGGAACTAAAGAGCTCCCCAACTAGCAAAACAATTCTAGCTAATATGTTGATCTACGGGGCTCTTAAAGAAGCGTACGGAAGTAAGCTTAATAAAGATCAGGTAGAAGCCGACTATAATAGTTACAAAAAAAGATATGGATCTCAATTCGATTCCTTTTTAAAAGAAAACTCCTATACAAAAAAATCGTTTAAACAAATGATTGAATTAAATTATCTAAGTAAAATTGCTTTAAAAAAGCAAATGAAGCCAACCACTTCCCAATTAAAAGAAGAGTGGAAAGATTATCAACCGAAGATCACAGTTCAGCATATTTCAACTACTAGCCGTGATACAGCAAATACAGTTATTGAGAAACTTAATAATGGTGAGAGCTTTGCTAGTTTAGCTAGTAAATATTCTGTCGATAGTCTAACCAGTTCCAATGGTGGAAAATTGTCCGCTTTTGATATGCAAAATAGACGGTACGATTCTACTTTCAAAAAGGCCGCCTATAAATTAAAAAATGATGAATATACCAAAGAACCTATCAAAGTTACAAATGGTTATGAAGTCATTAAAATGATTAACCATCCTAAAAAAGGTAACTTTGCTGATAAGCAAAAAGAATTAACTGACGCAATTTATAATAAATGGGCTAGCAACTCTAGAATGATGAATAATGTTATCAGTCAAGTATTAAAGGAACAGCATGTATCAATTAAAGACAAAGATTTAGAATCAGCTCTTGATATGTATAAAGGTTCCAATAAAGCAAATTTTTAAATACTAAGAATTAATATATATAGAAAAAACTCTATTAAATTTTGGTGTTAATAAGCCTCGATTTAATAGAGTTTTTAATTTGAATTAAGATTTTTAAAGATATTTTTGATTAAAAAAGATTTAAATCATACTAGTTTATAAGAAATACCAGCAGACCCCTTGCGGACACATTATAGAAGAGTAGTAATAATTTAAAAAATTACAGTCTCTATAATATGAGTAAGAACCAAAGTAAGAGTATGAATATGAGTAGTATACTCTCACACTAATTGAAACATAGTAATATCTAGTAGATGATGTTGGAGCTGTGGCGCCTGTGCCTGCTGTTGGGGCTGTGACAGCCGTGCCCGCTGTCGGAGCTGTGGCTGCCGTACCTGCTGTTGGGGCTGTGGCTGCTGTGCCTGCTGTTGGAGCTGTGGCGCCTGTGCCTACTGTCGGAGCTGTGGCTGCTGTGCCTGCTGTTGGGGCTGTGGCTGCCGTGCCTGCTGTCGGAGCTGTGGCTGCCGTGCCTGCTGTTGGGGCTGTGGCTGCCGTGCCCGCTGTTGGAGCTGTGCCTGCCGTACCTGCTGTCGGAGCTGTGGCTGCTGTGCCTGCTGTTGGGGCTGTAGCGGCTGTGCCCGCTGTTGGAGCTGTGCCTGCCGTACCTGCTGTTGGGGCTGTAGCGGCTGTGCCTGCTGTTGGGGCTGTGCCTGCCGTACCTGCTGTTGGAGCTGTAGCTGCCGTACCTGCTGTTGAGGCTGTGGCTGCTGTGCCTGCTGTCGGAGCTGTGGCTGCCGTACCTGCTGTTGGGGCTGTGGCAGCTATGCCTGCTGTTGGAGCTGTAGCGGCTGTGCCTGCTATATTTGCTGTAAGTGGAGCAGTTTCTCTTACATCAGCTGTTTCTGCAACTAAGCCTATATTGTGTTCATCTTGTAAGTTATTATCATTTTCAGCTGCCTTCGCCTTACCGGTATTTAAGATAAAAGCCATTAATAATGCTGCTGTAGTCAGAGCTAATCTATACTTTTTCATTTTATTTTTTCCTCTTTAATTCATCTTCACCATGAGTTGTTTTTACCCAATATGAGTTGCCACGTATTTTCTTATAAAAAGCGATAATTATAGAAATATATAACAACAAATTATATATTGGAAAAGATATCAGCATACTTGCCATTAATACGTACTGCTTAGACAATGTTAATTTCCAATATTTCCATCCCAAGTAGCCACACCAAATTATGTTAATACTTATCAGTAGAACTAGTAAGCGCCAATATCCCTCTGCATTAATGCTCACAAATCCAAGGACTATCAAGTGACTTGCCCCAGTAATTAACGTAATTATTGGTAAAATCATGTAGAAAGTCATTTCACATTTTGCTCTTAAATTAAGATTGTCGTTAGATATTATTTTTCCCCAATAATTTACTAAGCAATCTAATCCGCCCTGCACCCATCTACTTCGTTGTCTAATAAAAGCTAGAGGATGACTTACGGCTTCCTGAAACACCACGATATCGTGAGCATACAGAGTCTTTTTTCCATTCAAAAGAAAACGTGTACTAAATTCAAAATCTTCAAGCAAAGCATTTCCCCAAGGTCGATTAGTATCAACTGCACTTGCACGAATACATTGACCATTTCCAGAAGCTGCTGCATTAGAGATGATATTTCGTGTATTTTGGATCCAATCATTAATTAAGGCAAACTCTATATCCTGTAAAATATGTAGCCAATTAGTTATCTTTATCATACCTACTCTAGTTTGCAAAAGATCTAAATTTTCATCTAAAGAGAAGTACTGTAAAATCTTTCGATAGCCTTTTGCTGTCATATAGGCATCTGCATCCATAACTTCGATAATCAAGTATCGAGGATCATAATTATTCTGTGAAATGAGTCGACTATAGGCCCAATTAAGGGCTTCACCTTTACCAATTTGTGCATTTGGCTTTTTTCGCTCAAGCAACTTAACTCGATCAGTTTTTTCTTGAGCTATTACCATCTTAGTAATAGACGACGTTTTATCGGAAGAATCGTCATCAATAATTACCATTTCAACCTGAGAAAGTCCTGCCGTACTTTTTAAAAATTGTTTTATGGTTCGACTAATTACCGCCTCTTCATTCATTGCGGGAACTAATACTACTAAATGATACTTAGGATCAATTTTGCTTATATTTTTTGATAAGAAAGATTTAGTATTTTTACCCCATATTATTAATAAAACAACCCAAAGTACATAAATAAAAATCCCCATTGCTGAAATATCAAAAATAATAGACTCTATTTTTGATCACTTCCTAACAGACAAGTCATTTACTTAACTCGAATTGCTATAGGAGCCGTCGCCGCAGTTGCAGCTGTAGCTGCCGTTGGGGCTGTGGCTGCAGTCGCAGCTGTAGCTGCTGTGGGCGCAGTTGCAGCAAGAGACCCTTTTGCAGGAATGCCGAGTTTGCCCGGGATACCTGGTTTTCCTGGAATTCCAGGCTTGCCTGGGATAGCTGGTTTTCCTGGGATACCTGGAATAATAATCCATTTACCATCAGTTACTCCACCTTTAGCAGTTTCTGCCACTTTACCTAGAGCAGCTGTTTTTGCCACTAATGCTTTGGGAGCTGTTTTTGCTGTTTCACCTGAGGTTAAACTATTCGCTATTACCTGATAAACATCAAGTTGACCTAAGATAATTACTGTACCTAAAGCAAAAACTATCTTTTTCCAGTTCTTAATCTTCATCTTTATTCCCTCCTACGCTATTACAAGTGTTATGTTATCACTTCACTTTTTCTAATTCAATGTTATTTATAATAATATTTTGATGTTATTAACAGATTATTATAATCACTATTTGTAATTCATAATATCTGGAATAATCTAGTGTTGTCTTCGGATAATCATATACGTGGAAAGAATTAACAGAATATATTTTCAAAATTCACTTTTTCATCAGTACGTTTATCTTAAAGTGCTTTATCTTACTTAACTTGTTTTTTATTTAAGTTATTTTCGTTATATAACAATCCTTAGATTATAGTTATCTTTATTATTTTAATTACTCCTTTGCTATTTTGAAGCACAAAAAAACCGAGACTCATTTCTGAATCTCGGAAGTAATAGTTTATTCTAAATATCTAATTTATTCTTTAATCTCGACCATATCTTCTTCTTCAGATTTTTGTTCAATCTTACGGAGCCATGGTAAAACAAATCCTAAGCCAAACAATACAACAACAGTAATAATGTTCATCCATAATTGATGAGTAAATGCCTTAGTACCCACTGCCACGTTTTGAGGAATAAATCCTAAAGTAGCACAAACAAAGGTAAAGAGTAAGCACCACCCACCAACAGTTAAAGCACCGGCCTTATTTTTAATAAAGACATAGTCTGAGTGATACTTATCTTGGTGCATTCTCATTGCTACAAAGGCAAAGAATACCCAACAAGTCTTATATGGCGAAATAATTCCGTTAACATTCAAAAGCCAGTTATAAATAGTATTGATGTTCGGCAAAGTTCCAGTCAATAGAAGCAAGAACAAACTAAGTCCGACAGTGAATGTGTATGAATGAATTGGACGTCCGTTCTTGTTTTTCTTAGTAAGCCATTTAGGCATGAACTTAGAACCAACATCCCCTGCAAATACACGACTTGATGCATCAAGTAATACTGCAAGTTGTGCCATCATAAAGATTGCTTGGACAACTGCAAAAATGTACATTAGCACTTTACCTACACCCAAGCTTTCACCAAGTAATTGGAAAGCGTAGTAAGGACCGTTCATCTTAAAGTCATGTGGAATGTGGTGAGCATTAAAGAACATTGCTAAAGCCAAAGTTCCAAAGATGGTTAAGAATCCAGTCATAATTGCTAGCATCCACATTGCTTTAGGAAAGTCGCGCTTGGGATTCTTCATTTGTTGCACATAAGGCGCAGCAAGTTCAGCACCTGACATTGCAAAGATCAAAAGACCAGTAGTTGAGAAGTAATTCAAGCTAAACGAAGGCTTAAATGCGCCCCAGTTAAATGGTTGTGTTGCAATATGATGTCCATGCATTACTGACCAGGCAGCAAGCAAAACAAAGAGCATAGACATAATAAACATTGCTCCCCCACCAATTAAAGAAAGAATTTCTAGTGAATTGCGTAGTTTATTTTCTAATAAAATAAAAATCAAAATAATTACGAATGTCAAAATTCCAAACCAGAATGTTGACATTTTTTTATCTAAACTATTGTTTCCAAAAATCATCCAGCTGAATGAAACAATAACTGAGTTTGACACGTCGACAATATACGGTACACTTTGGACCCAATACATCCATGAGGTCCAATAGCCTAAAGTATCATTAGTACTTCTTCTTACCCAAGAAGCAAGACCACCATCCTGATTATCAAAAGTCAAACTCATCTGACTACTAATCAATGCGTAAGGAATAACATAAGTAAATAGAAGAAAAATCCAAGAAATTACAACTGATAGACCTTGGTTTTGAAATGGATAGAAGATATTTTCAAAACTAATAATCGTTACAAAGTCAATCAATGCAATAACTGGCCAACTCATATAGTGCTTTTTATTCGGTTCTAAATCATTTAAGACATCTGGTTTATCCAATTTTCAATTTCCTCCAAAATTAAAATATTTATCTAAATCCAATGTCTCAAATTTGGAGGTTTTAAAACTATCATCAAAGTATTTAAATCCACTTGTAGAAATCCTCTATAAATCGCTATAATTTATGCCGTAGTCTACTTGCAAATCAAACTGCGTACAAAAACGTTCGCACAAAATTATAAAGATTTATAAAAAATTTGCAAGTCTATTTTAGAAAATATATAGGAAAACAAGGTGATTAAATGAATTTTCTAAAAATTGCGCTAAGCAATGGACTTAAAAATAATAGTTTTAATTCATGGCAAACTACTAATTTGAACGATAATCCTCAAGCTAGTGAACTTGCCGCAATCGTTGTAGCAGATACTGATCAAGATAGTCTTAAAACTGCTCAAGATTTACAAAAGACATCTGGCCTTGGGATTCCTATTCTTAAAGTTTCACATGAAACAATTTCTAACAATGAAAAAGAAAAAATAATTAGTGCAGCTAATAATTATACTAAAGAAATGGTTCCCGGCTTTTTAACTGATTTAGTAAACTTCGCTGAAGAACATCCACTCAGCTTTACAACGCCAGGGCATCATAATGGTTTATATTATGAAAAACATCCTGCCGGTGTTGTCTTTAACCGTTTTTTTGGTAAAAATCTAATGTTTGCAGATACGAGCGACACTGTTCCTGAACTGGGTGATACGATGACACATGAAGGGACACCGCTAACTGCTGAACAAAAGGCTGCTGAAACTTACCACGCCGATAAAGTTTATTTTTGTACTAATGGTACAACTAGTGCTAATTCAATTTGTGCTAGTGCACTCCTCACAAGAGACGATTTAGTCCTTTTTGACCGCAACAACCATAAATCACTGTATAACAGTGCGCTAGTAATGAGTGGCGCAAAACCAGTTTATATTCCAACTGACCGAAATGCACTGGGATTAATCGGCGAGATGGATCCTGATTTTTTAAGTGAAGAAAAAATTCGTGCTGAAGTTGCTAAAATCGCTCCTGAAAAAGCAAAAGCCAAGCGTCCCTTTAGACTAGCTATTATTCAATCAGAAACTTATGATGGTCTTTTTTATGATGCTAAATGGATGATTAACAAGATTGGCAAGCTTTGCGACTATATTTTATTCGATTGTGCTTGGGGCGGCTTTGAACAATTTGTCCCAGTTATGAATCACTTGTCTCCTCTTAATTTAGAATTTGGACCAGAAGATCCAGGAATCTTAGTAACTCAATCGCTTCATAAGCAACAGGCTGGTATGGGACAAGCTTCTCAAATACTAAAAAAAGATGCTCATATTAAAGGACAAGAGCGTTATGTTGACCATAAACACTTTAACCATGCTTATCTTAAATTTGTAACTTCTAGTTATTCTTACCCTCTTTATGCTTCTCTAACAGTCAATTCCTACTTAACGAGTGGTGAAGGTAACAAAAAATGGTGGGATAAGATTTTACGATTAGGAATCGAATGGCGTAAAGAATTAATTAGAAAGTCCAAATTATTTAGGCCATTAGTAATTGATAACTTCGAAAATATTAGTACTGGTGAGTTAGCCACCAATGAAAAATATTGGAATTTTGATCCAAATAATCTTTGGCATGGCTTTAGTAAAATTGCAACGGGACAAGCAATGCTTGATCCACTAAAGATTACAGTAGTCACACCCGGTATTGATGTTAAAAAAGCAAAATATGAAGATACAGGTATTCCAGGTCCAGTAGTAGCTGAATTCTTAATGGAGAAGCGAATTATTCGCGCAAAAGATGATCTATACTCACTGCTCTTCTTACTTACCCCCGGCGATACAAAAGAGGAATTAGATACATTACTTAATGCATTTCTAGAATTTGAACATTACTACGATGAAGATGCACCATTAGAAAAAGTATTACCTAAATTGGCTAAGGTATATGGTGATCGCTACAAAGGTTATACTTTAAAGCAACTTTGCCAGGAAATGCATAATTATTACCGGGGAAATAAAACTTTCACATTACAACAAGAACTATTTGCTAAACCGGACATGCAAAATTATCCAATGACTCCAGAACATGCTGACTATCTCTTTATGAAAAATAAAAGCGAGTTAGTTAACCTAGATGAGGTTAAGGATAGAATAGCCGCAGAAGGTGCGCTTCCTTATCCACCCGGGGTCTTTATTGTTGCACCAGGAGAAAAATGGAGCGACATTGATCAAAAGTACTTTAAAGTTTTAGTAGAAGCTATTGAACGTTTCCCTGGCTTTGTTCCCGAAATTCAAGGAGTATATTGGAATCAAAAATCAGATGGTAAAATAAGAGTACAAGCAGAAGTATTAAAGGAGAAAAATTAATGGTTTTATCTTGGAAAGAAAACTTACCAATCGAATTAAAAGAAAAAGTCGATAAAGTCGACAAAATGATTGAACCTCGTCTAGAAGAAATTGACGAGCAAGTATTTTATAATCAACAACGCGTTTTAGACTTGTTTAGAAAGCACCGCGTAGGAGAAGAAGACTTAGTCCCTTCAACTGGTTACGGCTATGATGATGTAGGCCGCGATAAGCTTGAAGCAATGTATGCAGATTATTTTAAGACTGACGACGCATTAGTACGTCCACAATTTTCTTCAGCAACTCATGCAATTGCTGTTGGACTTTTCAGTATGCTTCGTCCTGGTGATACCCTCTACTACTTAACGGGTATGCCATACGACACAATTCAAGAAGTTATTGGTTTAGCTGGTAACAAACCAGGTAACATGAAAGAATGGGGTATTGACTTTAAGCATACCGATTTACTTGATAATGGCGAAGTAGACTATGACCAGGCTAGAAAAGACTTGCAAGATCCCAAGATCAAAGTCGTAACGATTCAACGCTCTCTTGGTTACGCCGTACGTGCAAGCTTCACAATGGAAAAAATCAAGAAGATGCTTAAATTCATCAAAGAAGTGCGTCCTGATGTAAAGATTTTCGTTGATAACTGCTATGGTGAATTTTCTGAGACAGAAGAGCCAACTTTCTACGGTGCTGATATGATGGCAGGATCTTTATTTAAGAATGCCGGTGCTGGTATTGTTAAAGCTGGTGCTTTCTTAGTTGGTAAAAAGGAGCTTATCGAAGGTGCTGGTTCTCGTCTTAATGTACCTGGCGCTGGTAAAGGCGAAGGTGCTACATGGGGCTATTTAAGAGACATGTACCAAGGATTCTTTATGGCAGCTCACACTACTGGCGAAGCCCTAAAAGGTATGATATATACGGCTGCGCTTTGCGAAGAGATGGGAATGAAAGTTGCTCCTAAGTGGAATGATCCAAGAACCGATATCGTTCAAACTGTAACCTTCGGTGAACCGGATCCAATGGTTAAATTCTGTGCTGCAATTCAACACTATTCACCAATGAACTCATTCGTTGATCCTATTCCATACCACCAAGATGGTTATGAAGATGATGTTGTTATGGCTTCAGGTAGCTTTACTGAAGGTTCTACCATTGAATTATCTTCCGATGGTCCCCTTCGTGCGCCTTATCGTCTATACATTCAAGGTGGCTTATCTTACGCTCATGATAAGATTGCAATCACTCATGCAGTAGAAGAAACTTTCTATAAAAAGAATTAATATTATTAATAACTTCAAAACGGCCAGTGAATTATGTTCACTGGCCGTTTCTATTTTTCTTATTAAATTTAATCTAAAATCATTTTTTCTTTAGTCTCTTCTACAAATCCGCGACTCTTATATAACCTTTTTGCTTTGATATTTGAAGGAAAGACTTCTAAAAAAGCTGGACGTTCTAAATAAGGAATTACAGTATCCAATAATTTACCACCAATCCCTTTTCCTTGAAAGTCTTTTAGTACATAAATATAGCCCAGTTCGTTCTCCTTAAAAGCAACAAAACCTACTATCCGATTATTAACCTCAGCTACATAAATTGTTTCTGAAAATAGTTCTCCTTTATATATCGCAACCTCAAGTGGAGCATACAGATCAACTACATTACCTACAATTAATTCCTGCATTCTCGCTTCATCATGTACTTTACATAATTGGACATAGTCCGTATTTTTATATTTTCTAATAATTACTTCTTCTGACATAACTAACCTAAATTCTATATAAAATATCAGGAGAAATAGCTCCTGATTAATGACCAAATTGGCTAGCTTTTCTACGCAATCTCATCTTATTACTACCCTTCTTAATTTTAAGTAATATTAGCATGCCATTAAATAATTGTAAATATCTAATAAAAAATTAACTTAATTTTGCATCAATTTAAAATCTTTGTTAGGGTGGAATGTATACTATAAATTTTTAAGGAGGATTTTTTCGAGTTAATCTAGATGATTTAACTCATGTTATGCTAAAAGAAAATCAAAACAATACCAAGGACGTCAAAGAAAAGAAGAATTATAAAAAAGCCCCCCTCATGTCTATTCACTTACGAGTATTTATTGCAGTAGTATTAGGTCAAATCGCTTGTGGTTTTGCTTTAGGTATATCTGGTACTGCTCTTTCTAATGCAAGTAAATATATTCAAATTAGTGATCTCTGGACTGGATTAATTGGAGCAGGATCTTTAATTGGATTAGCAGGTAGTATCTTAATTGGTCGTTTATCCGATAAGATTGGTAGACGAAAACTATTAATGATTAATATGTATGTTTTAGGCGCCTTATCTTTAACACAGTTATTAATTAATGATTTTCTCTTTCTTTTCATCATCAGAGTACTGATTGGATTAATGATTGCCGTTGACTATACTGTTGGAAATGCCCTTTTAACTGAATGGCTTCCTAAAGGAGAGGACAGCAAAAAACAAAGTCATTTGCTTATTTACTGGACAATTGGATTTATTGCTTCATATATAGCAGGTACTTTCATTACGGGCCTTGGTTCACATACTTGGCAAATTATTTTAGCAACTGGTGCTATTCCAGCATTTATTGCAGCTATTTTTAGATCTATTTTTCCTTTACCTGCATCCCCTAGCTGGCTTGCGAGTCGTGGTAAGATCAAAACAGCTAATAAAGTTATTAAAAAGCACATGGGTCGCAAATGGGGAATTTCTAAAAAACTAAAAAAGGCTAAGCCTATCAAAGAAGTTTCATGGACAACATTATTTTCCGGGAAATATTTACGTCGTACTCTAGTCGGTGGTCTCTTTTATGCTTGCCAAGCCTTTGCATTCTTTGGTATCAGTATTTTCCTTCCAATTCTTTTACAAAGTATGCATGTTACCGATCAAAAGATTTCTGGGATTATCTACAATGGTGGTATGTTTATCGGCGTCATTTTAGGAATCTTACTTTTTAACAGAATTAGTCGACGCGCATTCCTTATCAGCAACTTTTTACTTTCAGGTATCCTAATCGGCTTTTTAGCTATTAATAAAAGCCTTAATTCCAATATTCAACTTGCTATCTTTTGTATTTTTGCGATTATCTTATCTTCTGGTTTAGTACTTGATTACCCATACCCAACTGAACTATTCGATATTAAGGTTCGCGGAACCGGAGTTGGAACTTGTATTACTATCAGCAGATTTGGTGCTGCGGCAGGAACCTTTTTACTGCCTATTTTGACTAATCAAGGTGGTGCAAGCTTATCAATGCTAATCTGCGCAATTGTTCTTTTGACTGCCTTTATTATCTGCTTAATTTGGGCACCTGAAACTTCACCAAAATTTAAGCAAAATAATTGATTCTGTTCTACTTTTTTCTAAAATAAAAATAGAAAGAGTTAGGAGAGGGTACTATGGTAAAAATGACAATTAGCCAAGATGCAATCGATTTTCTTAAAAAACGTGGTTATAACAAACATGAAATACTTTTAATTGTTGATGGCGGTGGTGGCGACTACTCAATTGAAGGCGGATCATGTAATATCGGAATGGATTATTCATTAATCTCGCTCGATACAATGAAACACGATCCACGCTACTCAGTAAAAATTGAAAATAATGCTAATTTTGAAATTTATACTTCTGACTATGATTTAGCTTTTTTAGGTGATAACTTGGTTCTAGATATCCACGATACTACCTTACGCCTTCGTAACGATTCTGGCATCTTAACTGGTGCTGTTAAGATTGCTAAGGCAAGCTTTCTTGCCGAGCAAGCTAAAAAAGGTATTATAAGTCAAAAAAATTGTTAATTAATAGTTTTACTCTCAAATATAAATTTGAGAGTTTTTATTTACCCTAATTTATAATGATTTTTTTCTAAAAATGTTATATCATTGAAATCAATAATTTAGAAAAGGACATATTGCTATATGATGCTAATTGTATTTTAGTCTCAAGGGACTAATATACCTTCCCTTGAGAAAACCATATTTAAAATCTATTTTCTTAAGGAGAAAAATAAAAAATTGAATAATACTGACGAAATCGAATTTTCACGTGTACGTAAACTTGTAGCCCACTGTGCCGTTTCACCAGAAGCTAAGGATAAAATTTTAGCTCAGCCCCTTACAACTAGCTTAGTTAAGGCAAATGCATTATTAGACGAAACGGAAGAAATGCTCTGGATTTTAGATCACGGCCTACACATTCCTTTTATTAGTTCAGATGCCTTTACCCCAATTATCAATAAAGTGAAAAAGGGATATATCTTAAATCCCCGCGAACTAGAACAAGTTGCTGATTTTATTAGAGTTACCCGCTTATTAGTACGCTTTTTTGATAAACAAAGAATTAATGCTCCAATTATGGCCAGCTATTGTGGTACGTTAACTATTCTAGATAGATTAGAAGAATTAATTTATCAAGATATTGAGCGCGGACAGGTTTCAGACCGAGCAGATAACGAGCTGACTAAACTACGCCAAAGAAGTGGCAAATTAAATACAACTATCAAAGAAACCCTACAGAAATACTTACAGACAAAAAAGTATCAATCAATGTTGCAAGATTTTCAGATTATTCAAAAAGATAATCACTATACTCTTCCTGTTAGGGCAAGCTTTAAGCATACTTTTGGTGGAAATATTATTGATCAATCTAATAATGGGACAACTGTTTTCATTGAGCCAACTAAGATCCTTCACCTTACCCAAGAAAAAACTACAGTTGAAAATCAGATTTACTTAATTGAATCTCAAATTTTGGGGAATTTAACAGCTAAAGTCTATAATGAACTACCTAATTTTGAAGCCAATCTTAACGTTATTGTTGATCTAGATTGTATCTTAGCACGCGCAAAATATTCGCATGCTATTGGTGGCAAACGACCAATTTTAAATGAACAAAATGAGCTTCAATTGAATGGAATGAAGCATCCCTTGTTAAGTAACCCCGTTCCTTTATCTCTTAAGTTAGATCCAACTAAACATGGCTTAATTATTACTGGACCGAATGCAGGTGGGAAAACTGTCACACTCAAAACTGTTGGCTTAGCCACTGCAATGACTGAATTTGGTCTCTTCTTACCTAGTACAGCACCGTGTTCCATTCCAATTATGACTGAAATCTATACTTCAATTGGTGATCATCAAGATTTAGATAACTCCCTTTCAACATTTTCTGCTGAAATGAAAAAAATGGCAGAGATTGTTCAAAAAGCCACCCCAAGTAGTCTGATTTTGTTAGATGAACTAGGTAGTGGAACGGATCCCAATGAAGGTGCAGCACTCGCTATTGCTCTTTTACAAACACTACAACTGAAAGGTTGCCTAATCTTAGCAACTACCCACTATAGTGCCATAAAAGATTATTCAACTAAAAATCCTGCTTTTATTACAGCAGCAATGGATTTTGACTTACAAACACTACATCCCACATATAAACTACTTTTAAATCAAGTGGGTGCTAGTCGTGCTCTCTGGATTGCAGAGAAAAGTGGGATGCCAGAAGACGTATTGTCGGAAGCTAAAGATTTCTTAAATACTGGTATCTTTCCTCTAAGACAAGCTAGTATTAAATTTAAAAATAAACAGAAAAAAATTAAGTCTCTACCTTCTTTTAAAAAAGGTGATCGAATCAAAGTGCCAAAATATCATCAAGAAGTCCTCTTCTACGAGAACTCTGATATAGCTAATCAGATTGTGATTTTCGTTAATAAGACTTTTGAAACTGTACCCTTAAAAGGAGCAAAATTAGTTCGGAAAGCTGAGGAACTTTATCCTACAGGTTATAATCTCAATTTATTATTTGTTCAGGATTGGCAAGAATATAAATTAAACAGAGATTTAAATCGTGGCTCTAAAAAAGCCTGGAAAAAATTGAAAAACAAATAAATAAAAGACTACAACAAAGATTGTAATAAATCTAAATTGTAGTCTTTTTCTTATCCATCTAATTCAACATCCTGTAGTTTGCGGATAGCATCATACGCTGCTGCACGTTGATTATGGTCCACACCTAAAACCAATAAATCTCCCGCCGCAATCACTGTATCACCATGTGGGATAATTTCTTGGCTTCCTCTTCTAATCGTTCTCACTAAAACATTATCGGGCCAAGCAATACTTTTAATCTCTTGATCTACCAATTTGCTATTTTCATAAACTGGAATATCAAGTTCATCCTCTTCTCCAGCAACTGTCTCAGTTTTAGTAGCTGGCATCATTGCATTTGCCAAACTATCATAAATTGGCTTGCCACCTAATACTTGATCAACCAGCAGAGCAATAAATGCCACAACTGCTAATGGCATTAAATGAAGTAGCGATCCAACCATTTCAGTAATTAAAATAATTGCCGTAAACGGTGCTCGAATAATTGCAGCAAAGTAGCCAGCCATTGAGAAAATAACCAAATTAATTACTAAATGAGCTGGCATTAGTCCTAATTGAACCATTAACATACCATAGGCCGCTCCAACCAAAGCTCCCATTGTCAAAATAGGCAGAAAAATACCACTAGGTAAGCCTGAATCATAAGAAACAATTGAAAAAGCAATTCGCATTACATAGTAAAAAGCAAGCATCCCTACCAATGCCCAGCCTGTTTTTGTAAGCATAGTAGGCATAGATAAAATTAATCGATTACCTGGTCCCGTAATTAATGGCCAATAATACATAATAGGAACTAAAATAGCTAACGGAATTAATCCATGAAGCCATCTTGGTAACCATGTGATTTTCAAATAAACTTTTTTTAATCCAAATAATCCTTTTTTATAAAAATGCCCCAGTAATCCTAAAATGACACCTAAAATAATCAAATGCCAATATAAACCTAAAGGAAAGGCATGTTTATACGGTAAGGCAAGAGCTGGATGAATTCCAAAAAAGTTTGACACCATAAAATTAGCAGCAATAGCACCAACTAAAGCATTCATCCAAACACGAGGAGAGAAATTATGAAAGATTTCTTCTAAAACAAACAAAGCCCCACTAAGTGGTGCACCAAAAGCAGCTGATAAACCACTAGCGGCCCCAGTAGCAAGTAGAACACGTTGATTGTATTTATTCTGCTTTAGTTTTTCTCCAAGTCCTTGACCGATAGAAGATCCTAGTTGAAGTGATGGTCCCTCCGGACCTAGGAATAAACCAGTCCCGATTACCAAAATACCACCAATAAGTTTTCTCCAAAGAATTTGCCACCACTTAAGTTGTAATTTACCTTGAAGTTGCAGTTTAACTTCTGGAATACCTGATCCACCAACATGAGGATACTGTTTTACAAAGTAACCTGCAATAATTCCAACTGCTGCTAAACCAATTACTATTGCCATAAACCAAGCCGAATTTTTATGAGCTTGCTTAAAGAGATATAACCAAAAAGCAGAAGTCTTTTCAATTCCAAACCTAAACAATCCAACTACTGTTCCTGCAATCAATCCAACAATCAAAGCTTGAAGCATTAACTTAAGATTGCTTTTTTCTTCTTTTCTCATCCTTACCCACATCCCTACTTTTAAATACTGTTCTATTTTAACGCAAAAAGCCACTACTAATGTAGTGACTTTTCAGTTTCATGTGAAACATTATTATTTTTCTTCATACCATTCAGTATGGAAAGTACCTGGACGATCGTTTCTTTGGTAAGTGTGAGCACCAAAGTAATCACGTTGTCCTTGAATAATATTTTGAGGTAAACGTGGGTTAAAGATTGATTCTAAGTAGTTCAAAGCTGCACTAAGAGTTGGTGTTGGTACGCCAGCATCAGCAGCAATTTTCACAATTTCTCTAAGAGCACCAATATTTTCTTTCTTTACCTTATCAAAGAATGGAGCCTTAAATAAGTTTGGTAAATCTTTATCAGAATTGTAGGCAAACTTAATATCATGAAGCATTTGAGAACGAATAATGCAACCAGCTTCCCAGTTTTGAGCAATAGTTGAGTAATGCAAACGCCAGTTATAAGCTTTTGCAGCCATAGTTAATTGTTCAAATCCTTGGCCATATGAAACAGCCATTGCTAAGTATAAAGCTTTTGCAAGTTGATCAACCAAGTCTTTTGGAGCCCTTTCTGGATCAATCGTTGGTTCAGGATCATCTCTTAAAGTTGCTTTTGACATGAAACGTGCAAGAACAGCTTCTGCAATAACAGTAATTGGGGCACCAAGACGAATTGCGTCTTCAAGCATCCAGTTACCAGTTCCCTTATAAGAAGCTTCATTTAAAATATGATCAATAATATGATCATCAGTTAAATCATCTTTTTGCTTCAAAACCTTAGCAGTGATTTCAATTAAATAAGCTTGAAGTGCGCCTTTATCCCAATTCTTAAAAATTTCGCTCATTTCATCATTTGAATAGTGACCAACAGTACGCAAAACATCGTATACTTCAGAAATAACTTGCATAATACCATATTCAATACCGTTGTGAACCATCTTCACATAGTGACCACTTCCAGCTGGTCCAATATAACCAACACAAGGTTGACCAGTAGGTGTTTTTGCGGCCATAGCTTCAAGAATTGGAGATACTTCTTCATAGGCTTTTTCGTCCCCACCTGGCATTAAGGCTGGTCCATTCAAAGCACCTTCTTCACCGCCAGATACACCCATTCCGATAAAGTGAATACCATGCTTTTCCATTTCTTTATAGCGACGATTAGTATCATGAAAATTAGAATTGCCACCATCAATCACAATATCGCCCTTATCTAAAAGAGGCAATAATTTTTGTAAAGTTTCATCAACTGGTTTTCCAGCCATAATTTGAACTAAGATTTTACGTGGCTTTTCTAGCGAATTAACAAATTCTTCCCAAGTATAAGTTGGCTTTAAATCTTTATCTTCATATTTCGCTAAAGCATCGACCTCTGGTTTATCAATCGAAAATCCAGAGACAGAGTATCCATGGTTTTTAACGTTTAAGGCAAGGTTTTTACCCATAACGGACAAGCCAATAACCCCAAATTGTTGCATATTTTTGCCTCCACATAATTTAATAAAATTCATTCATCTACTAGTATACTTTTTTATTACAAATTTCGCACAACTTTGCTTACTTTTTATCAAAAAAATAAAGAGTTCAACTATGTGAACTCTTTACTTAATTATTTCCTAGGAAATTAATGACGAGATGCACCTGATGAAGCGTCTTCCTTAGCTTCTACTGCTTCTGGCTCAGTATGTTCAGAAGCACCTGATGCAGCATCAGCTTCAACACCATATTTACCAGCAAAGTAACTAAATGGCTTTAAAGCTTGAGCATCATATTTTTCAACAAATGCTGGATCATCTAAAGTATTTAATTCAGTTGAATATGGCATTTCATGAGTAATCTTACAGTCAATTAAAACTGGACCTTCCATTTGTTGAGCAGCGTTTACTGCATCTTCAAATTCTCTCTTGGTACGAACAGTAAAGCCTTTTACATTCATACCTTCAGCAGACATAGCCCAATCATTATCTGGCAAAATAACCCCTGACAATGGTTGATGCGATTCATCAACTTGTTCAGCTTCAATGTAACCTAAAGTTTCATTTGTAAAGACTACATTGATAACATGCATGTTGTAGCGTGCTTGAGTTAAAAGCTCTTGGTTCATCATTGCAAAACCGCCATCACCAGCTAAGTTCCATACTTCACGGTTTGGATAAATAGTTGCTGCTGCTAAAGAAGCAGGAGCCCCATATCCCATAGTTGCGTATAAACCAGAAGTAGTCCACTTTTGATCATCATGCAAATGCATTAAGCGGTCAAAATTAATATTTACGTTACCAACATCAACTGCAAATACTGCATCTGAAGCTGCCTTTTTATTAATTACATCAAAGATTGGCTCAACTCTCATCGGCATTTCATCTGAATTGTTAAAGCTTTCAATCCAAGCCTCCCAGTTTTCACGATCAGCAAGCGCTGCCTTATACAATGGAGACTCTGAACGATTTTCGCCCGCTTCAATTAAAGCATGCAAAGTCTTCTTAGAATCTGCTAACATTGGAACAGTTACAGCATGACGTTTGCCTAATCTTTCAGAATTAATATCAATTTGAATTACTTTTGCCTTAGGATTGAAGAAGAAGATAGAGAATGGAGAGTTATTACCTATCCAAACAACTAAATCAGCATGAGTTTGAATATCATTACTTGGTTTAGCACCAACACGACCAATTGAGCCCATATATGCTGGGAACTCGTCTTCAACAATTCCCTTACCCAAGACTGAGGAAACTAAAGGCATCTTGAATTTATTAGAAAATTCCTTTAATTCTGCACTCGCATCTTGCGCACCATGACCGAAGTAAACAATTGGATTTTCAGCATTCTTAATTAATTCAAGTGCCTTATCAAGTTGTTCTTTGCGTGGTGCAGGAAAGTTAGGCACAACTTTGTGAGCTGCCGCATTATTACGGAAGTTGTCTTCAATTTTATCCCAACCAAAGTCCTTAGGTAAGATTAAAACTGCTGGACCTTTTCTTTGGTAAGCTTGACGAATTGCCTCATCCATCAAAACTGGAATAGATTCTGCAGTCTTTGCTTGGTGATTCCAAACCGCAACTGGATCAAACCATGGTTTTTCATCAAAGGCTTGGAAGAAGTCGATATCTTGACGACTAGTTGGAACGTTAGCCACAATTGCAACCATTGGTGTCTTATCATATTTGGCATCATAAAGACCATTCATCAGGTGAACAGCACCTGGGCCAGCAGAACCAAAACAAACTCCAACTTTGCCACTAATCTTATATTCAGCAGAAGCTGCTAAAGCACCAGCTTCTTCATGTCTTACTTCAATAAATTTTATCTTATCTTTCCAGTTATGAATTGCATTCATTGTTGAGTCAAATGAACCGCCTGGAAAACCGTATATATGATCAATACCCCAATCATATAAGACTTGGAACATTGCATCTGAGCCGCTAATCTTTGTCATAGTATATAAGCATCTCCTTAATGATTTTTCTTACACTTTGATTAAAGCACATTTGTTAACTAATTGAAAGCGTTTGCCAACAGCTCTATATCAATATTTTGATCATTTTTAAAAATAATTACTTCACAAACTTTTTTATCTTTTCTTCTAACTTATTATTCGAATGCACTTTCAAAGTGTGATTAAGTGATCATACTCAACAAAAAAGCAAAAAACTTTTTTGATTTTTTTTGTTTTAAGTAAGTATTTATTTTTTGATTTTTGCAATTCTTCCTTGTTGAATATATGCAGTTAAAATTGCTAAGTCGGCTGGATTAACACCTGAGATTCTTTCCGCTTGGGCAATCGATTCAGGACGAATTTTTTCAAATTTTTGACGTGCTTCAGTAGCCAAACTTGGAATCGCATTGTAATCAATATCTACTGGAACCTTCTTTGATTCAAGACGATGCAAACGATCAACTAAAGTCTTTTCTTTCTTAATATAGCCTTCATATTTCAGAGCAATTTCTACTTGTTCTTTTACGTAACGATCAGTAGCTAAAGTTTCTCCACTTAATTTCTCAACTGCATCAAAAGTCACACGGGGACGTTTTAAGAAGTCTGCGCCACTAACGCCAGCATTTAGTCTATCCTGCTTAACACTAGCGAGATAATCTTGAACTTCATCTGTAGGATGAATAGTTACTTTTTTAATAGCTTCCATTGCCTGGGAAATAGCCTTCTTTTTAACTTCAAATTTCGCATAACGTTCTTCTGAAATTAATCCTAAATTATGACCTTTTTCAGTTAAGCGTAGATCTGCGTTGTCATGTCTAAGAAGAAGCCGATATTCTGCTCTACTAGTAAGTAGACGATATGGCTCATTTGTTCCTTTAGTTACTAAGTCATCAATTAAAACACCAATATATGCTTCATCACGCTGTAAGGTAAAACCAGGCTTATTTTGAGCACTTAAAGCAGCGTTGATTCCAGCAATTAAGCCTTGTCCAGCTGCTTCTTCATAGCCCGATGTTCCGTTCATTTGACCAGCAGTAAAGAGATGCTTAATATTCTTAGTTTCTAACGTATGCTTTAACTGCCATGGCTCAATTACATCGTACTCAATAGCATATCCTGGACGCATTAATTCAGCTTTCTCTAATCCAGCAACACTATGAAGCATCTTCAATTGTACTTCTTCTGGCATTGAAGTAGAAAAATCACCAACATAAATTTCTTTAGTATTACGTCCTTCTGGTTCTAAGAAAATTTGATGATGATCCTTATCTGCAAAACGAACTACTTTATCTTCGATTGAAGGACAGTAGCGAGGTCCTACACCTTTAATAACGCCCGAAAACATTGGTGCACGATCAAGATTTGCACGAATAATGTCATGAGTTACGGTGTTAGTATAAGTCATGTAGCAAGACATCTGATCTTTTAAATAATCGCTATCTTTACTTGTGTAAGAAAAATGTCTTGGTTCCTTATCACCGGGTTCTTCCTGAGTTTTCGAGTAATCAACGGTATTACCATCAACACGTGGAGGAGTTCCAGTCTTAAAGCGACGTAATTTAAAGCCTAACTTTTCAAGATTTTCTGGCAACTTAATCGATGGCAAGGAATTATTAGGACCAGATGAATAGGTTAATTCACCAATAATAATTTTTCCTCTGGCAGCTGTTCCGGTAGTTAACACAACACTCTTAGCGTAATACTTTGCCCCAGTATTAGTTATTAAGCCTTTACATACACCATCTTCAACAATTAATTCATCAGCAACAGCCTGACGTAAAGTTAAATTAGGTTCATTTTCGATAGTATCTTTCATATGTTCATGATATTGCCACTTATCAGCTTGAGCACGAAGAGCCCTAACAGCAGGGCCTTTACCAGTATTAAGCATTCTCATTTGAATATAAGTTGCATCGATATTTTTACCCATTTCTCCGCCAAGAGCATCAATTTCGCGAACAACAGTACCTTTTGCTGGTCCTCCAACTGATGGATTACATGGCATAAAAGCTACCATATCCAGATTAATAGTTAAAAGAAGTGTTTTTTCTCCCATTCGCGCTGCTGCTAATGCTGCTTCTACACCAGCATGACCAGCTCCTACGACTATTACGTCATACTCGTTTGATTCGTAAGTCTTCATTATTTATCCTACTTTCCAAGACAGAATTGACTAAATAATTGTGTAATTAATTCATCAGGCGTACTTTCACCAGTAACTTCACCTAAAGTATCCCATGCATTTTTTAAATCAATTTGAACTAAATCTAACGGCATCGCATCATCAATCCCATTTACTACATCTTCTAATGACTGCCTAGCTTTAGCTAAAAGACCAGCCTGTCTTTGATTAGTTACTAAAATTTGGTTTTGAGAATTTTCAATGCCACTAAAGAAAAGTTTTTCAATTGCACTTTCAAGTGCGTCCATATTCTTTTGCTTCAAAATTGAAGTAACGATAATTGGATTATCCGTAATTTTTTCAATCATTTCCCGGGAAATCTTTGTCCCTAGATCTTGCTTATTCAAAATAATAATTCGCTTTTTATTAGCAGTTAAATCCAGAAGTTTTTTATCTTCTTCTGTCAAATATTGACTTGCATCGAGAAGCAAAAGTACTAAATCAGCTTCTGTAATAGCTTTTTTTGAACGTTCTACTCCAATTTTCTCAACCTTATCTTCTGTATGGTGAATACCAGCAGTATCAATCAATTTAAGTGGTACGCCTTTCACAGAAACATATTCTTCTAAAGTATCCCGAGTTGTTCCGGCGATATCAGTTACAATCGCTTTATCATCTTGAGTTAAATAATTTAAGAGTGAAGATTTTCCAACATTTGGTCTACCAACAATAGCCGTAGCTAAACCATTACGAATAATTTTTCCTTCTTGAGCAGTCTCAAGTAATTTGTTGATTTGTTCTGAAACTTCTTGGGCTTTCTTTTTCATTTCTTGAGAAGTTAAATCATCCATGTCATATTCTGGATAATCAATATTCACTTCTTCGTGGGCCATCGTATCCAACAATTCTTGACGCATTACTTTAATTTTATCCAATAATCCACCAGCCAATTGAGTCATAGCTACTTGACGAGATTTATCAGTTTTAGCTCTAACAATATCCATTACTGACTCAGCCTGAGTTAAATCAATCCGCCCATTCATAAACGCGCGCTTAGTAAATTCGCCTGGATCAGCCATCCTAGCCCCATTTGCTAAAAGTAGCTGCAAAATATCGTTAGTTACAATCATTCCTCCATGGCAATTTATTTCTACTATGTCTTCCCTAGTAAATGTTTTTGGCGCACGAAGTACACTGACCATCGTTTCATCAATAACTTCTTTTGTTTTAGGATCAATAATGTGTCCATAATGAATTGTATGAGTAGGAACTTTACTCAAATCTGCTCCCTTAAAAAGCTTATTAGCAATCGCTACAGCATCTTCACCAGACAAACGAACAATTGAAATTCCTCCTTCGCCAATAGGAGTAGAAATTGCAGCGATTGTATCAAATTGCGTTAATACTTGTGCCATTTTTTCACCTACATAAATATCTAAATAAAAAAAGTGCCCACTCCACCACTACAACAAATAATGATGGATAAAGCACTTTGACTACTTTATCTTAAAATTAAAGATAATTTATTTTTGTTTTTTACGTCCCAAACGTTTATATGCGCGACGAACTTGGCGCTGACGTTCACGTTCAGCCTTCTTTTGCTCTTCTAATTCACGTTGATACTTGAATGGATTTTGCAAAATAAAAGTCTGAACTACTTGGAATAAGTTTGAAATCACCCAGTAAAGGGAAATTGCAGATTGGATACCAATTGCTGAAACCCCAATAATAAGAGGCATCAAATATGTCATTCCTTTAGTCATTCCATTTTGCGAGGATTGAGGCGTTGACATCTGACTGATGTATGTACTCATAAAAGTAAATACAGCTGCCAAGATAGGCATGATGTAATATGGATCGGGACGTCCCAAATCCATCCACAAAAACCGACCATTCTGCAACTGTGGCGTCCGCCAAATTGCTTGGTACAAAGCATACATAACTGGAAGCTGGATTAGCATTGGTAAACATCCAGTATATGGATTAATACCTGCTTCTTTATACAGCTTACTAGTTTCTTCTTGTAGCTTTTGACGTGACTCAACATCCTTACCAGGATATTTTTTACGCAATGCATCCATCTGTGGTTGCACTTTTTGTTGCTTAGCCATGCTTCTAATAGAAATGGCATTCAATGGTAGCAAAATTACTCTTACTATAATAGTAAAGATAATGATTGCCCAACCATACGAATCATGAACTAAACTTGCAATCCAAAGAATAAATTGGGAAATATAGTAAACAATATACCGATCCCACCAATTGCCACTAGTATGAGAAATAGGAGCAACACTTGATCCATTAGTTGATGCACAACCTGTAACTACTAAAGCTAAGGTAAGCATCCCTAAACCTAATAGAATAAGTTTCCAATTTTTCTTCGACAAATGATTTCTCACTCTACTTTTCCTCAATTTCCGTCTCTTCGTTTGATAAGACTTTAGCTAGCCTTAGCACATGAATAAGATTTTTTTGGGTTCGTACCATATCAAAATCACGTGCATAAGGTCGAGCAATTACTAGAAAGTCTAAATCAGATCTTATCTCAGGCTTAAGGTCCGTCAGTGTAGCACGAATAAACCTTTTTAGGCGATTTCTTGCTACCGCGGTATGACCTACTTTTTTCCCTACAGAAATTCCAACACGAAAATGCTTTTGGTTTTCTTTAGGTAAGGTATAGACAACAAAGCCTCTATTAGCCATTGACTGACCTTCCTTAAAAACTTTTTGAAAGTCTCGTTCAGTTTTTACACGGTAGCTTTTTCTCACTCTGGTTCATCCTTACTTAAATTAAAAAAACCACTGAGCTTCAGTGGCTTAAGCAGATAAGACTTTTCTACCCTTTTTACGGCGTCTTGCTAAAACCTTACGGCCGTTTGCTGTAGCCATACGCTTCATAAAACCGTGAACGCGTGAACGGTGACGCTTCTTAGGTTGGTAAGTTCTCTTAGTTGACATTAATGTTGCACCTCCGTTTTTCAATGCTTAATAAGCATAATTTCTAAGATAGAATAGCATATTTAAACAAAAAAACCAAGTCCTTATCAAAATTTTCCTGAAAAGAAAAGTGTTTTTAAAAGATTTTTCTAGTTTCAATTTGTGGATATCTTTATTTTGTTTTTTCTATCTATTTTTATTAACAGCATAATTCTCAAAGTTATGCACAATTCACACCCTGTTTAGAATATAATAAACACCCTGTGTATAATCTAATAAAAAGATATTCAAACATTGATTTATAGCATAATAAAGTCCCACAAGATACTGTGGATAATTATTTTATGAAATTTTATTTCATACCCTGGTGGATTTTTATCTTTTTATTTTCCACAGCACTGTGAATATGTTAGTTTCTTTTATTACTTGTGGAAAACTTTTTTAATTCATGCTAAACTTATTTTGACTTATTCTGTGGATAATACAGTATTTGGAGGAATTTTTTTGTTTGATCTAGATAAATTTTGGCAATTTTTTAATGCTGAGATGAAAAAAAGCTACAGCACAGTTGCCTATAATGCTTGGTTTAAAAATACTAAACCTATTTCCTTTAATAAAAAGACAAAAGAAATGATAATTGCTGTTGAATCTCCTGTTGCAAAAGGATATTGGGAAAAGAATTTAGCATCACAATTAATCCAGGAAGCTTACGCTTATGCGGATATGGAAATTCAACCTAAGTTCGAAGTTGCTGGCAAAGAAGGTCCTGAACGTTTAGTTACACCAAAACCAAGAATTAAAACTAATCAAGAAATATTAGAAGATCGTCGTAATGAATTTGCTCAAGATCTTCAATTAAATAGTAAGTATACCTTTGACACATTTGTTCAAGGTGAGGGAAATAAACTTGCTGCCGGGGCAGCTTTAGCCGTAGCAGATAATCCAGGTAGTTTCTATAATCCTTTATTTATTTTTGGTGGAGTTGGTTTAGGTAAAACTCACCTAATGCAAGCTATTGGACACCAAATGCTCGCTGAAAAGCCACATGCAAAAGTGGTCTATATTCAAAGCGAGACCTTTGTAAATGACTTTATTAATTCAATAAAAAATAAAACTCAAGCTGAATTTCGTAATAAATATAGGAACTGTGATCTCTTACTAGTAGATGATATTCAATTCTTTTCTAAAAAAGAGGGAATTCAAGAAGAGTTCTTCCATACCTTTGAAACTCTTTATAATGATCAAAAACAAATTGTAATGACTAGTGATCGTCTACCAACTGAAATTCCTGAATTATCAGAACGTTTAGTCTCTCGGTTTGCATGGGGACTACAAGTAGAAATTACACCGCCTGATTTAGAAACTAGAATCGCAATTTTACGTAAAAAAGCCGAAACTGATGGGTTGTCAATCGATGACAGTACGCTTGACTACATTGCTTCACAAGTTGATACCAACATTCGAGAACTTGAGGGAGCCTTAGTCAAGGTCCAAGCTCATGCCACTATTGAACGAGAAGATATTAACGTTGATCTAGCTAAAGAAGCTTTGGCCGATTTAAAACTTGTACAAAAAAATAGAGGACTTCAGATTTCGAAAATTCAAGAGGTTGTTGCAAACTATTTCCAAACTTCAACCACTGAATTAAAAGGAAAAAAGCGAGTTAAGCAAATTGTCGTTCCCCGCCAAATTGCAATGTATCTTTCACGTGAGTTAACAGATTCTAGTTTGCCAAAAATTGGTCAAGAATTTGGTGGCAAAGATCATACAACAGTTATGCATGCCTGCGATAAAATTTCTCGTGCTCTAAAAACAGATGCTGAAATTAAAGCAGCTATCTATGATTTGAAAGCCATGCTAGAACACTAAAAGTTAATAACATGTGGATAACTTTTGCTTTTGTCCACATTTGTTAAACAGACAAAAGTCCGTTTTATTCAGGTGTTTGTCTACTTTCCCACAGATTCCACTGGCCCTACTACTACTTCTAAGTATTTAAATATATAATTAAATAAAACAAAGTACATAAAACTTCACAGGAGGTAAACGATGCAGTTTACAATTAATCGTAATTTATTCCTCGAAAACCTAAACAATGCAATGCGTGCAATTTCTTCACGTGCAAGTATTCCGATCTTAAGTGGTATTAAACTTAATCTTACCGACGAAATGCTTACTTTAACTGGTAGTGATACTGACATTTCTATTGAGATTCAAATACCGGTAAATGATGATTTAGTTGTTCAGTCAACTGGTTCAATTGTTTTGCCAGCACGTTTCTTCAGCGAAATTGTTAAAAAATTACCAGGTAAAGATTTTTCATTTGAAGTAAAAGAAAGCTTTCAAACAAAGATCGTTTCTGAAAATACAGAATTTATGATTAACGGATTAGACGCCAATAACTATCCACACCTACCAGAAATTTCTACGGATGCTTCATTTAAAATTTCTGGAAAAACTTTTAGAGAAATTATTAATGAAACTGTCTTTGCTGTTGCTACTCAAGAAAGCCGTCCAACTTTAACTGGTGTTAACTTTATTTTTAATAATTCATCAATTAAAGCAGTAGCTACTGACAGTCACCGTTTGTCACAACGTCAAATTTCTTTAGAAAATGGTCCTCAAACTAGTACTGATTTAATTATTCCAGGAAAGAGCTTGGTAGAATTAGCTAGAATTATTGGAGAAAACGATCCTGAAATTACAGTAAATCCGGGAGAAAATCAGGTACTATTTGAAGTAGGAAACATTGCATTTTATTCCCGGTTACTTGATGGTCAATATCCAGATACTGATCGCTTAATTCCAACTGAATCTACAACTTCAGTTGAATTTGAACTACCAGTTCTAGCTCGATCATTAGAACGCGCTAGTTTGCTTACTCATGAAAGTCGTAATAATGTAGTTAAAATGACCTTAGATGTTCAAAATCAGTTGGTTAAACTACAGGGTGATTCACCAGAAATCGGTAATGTTGAAGAAGAGATTGGATTTAAGAATCTTGAAGGTGATGGATTGACAATTTCTTTTAACCCTGATTATTTAAGAGAAGCATTACGTGCATCCATTACGGATTCTATTATCATGAACTTTACTCAACCATTGAGACCATTCACTGTTGTTCCAGCAAAACAAGACGTCAACTTTACTCAATTAATTACTCCAGTTAGAACCTTTTAGTTAAAAAACTAAAAAAGAGCTGCTTTAGCAGCTCTTTTTTTGCTTTTCACACTTAAAAGCTAAATTTAGGCCGAATAAGCGAATTTTTAACTGGTTAAGTATAACCATATTAATTTGTGAAAAAATGGCTTAAAAAAGACTATAATGCGTCACAAAATTGAATTTCACATAAAAAAACGGTATAATAGCTAGGTATGACAAGGTAAACGGGGTGATATTATCAAAAAATTCACAATTAAGGGAGAATATATTACGCTTGCTCAATTTTTAAAAGAAGAAAGTGTAATATCTTCTGGTGGTCAGGCTAAATGGTATCTAAAAGAAAATCCAGTTCAATTAAATGGCGAACTTGAAGATCGCCGAGGAAAGAAGCTACATTCAGGTGATATATTGAAATTGGCTGGAGAAGAGTATGAATTTATTTCAGAGTAGCCAATGTATCTTGCAAACTTTGAATTGAAGGACTTTAGGAATTTTGAAGAATTAAAAATAAATTTTGATCCTCATGTAAATATTTTTATTGGGCCAAATGCTCAAGGAAAAACTAATTTACTTGAGGCAATTTATTTTTTAGCACTAACTCGGTCTCATCGTACTAATAGCGACAAAGAATTAATTCGTTTTGGAAGTAAGTTCGCTGGATTGCAGGGGAAAGTTCATAAAAGCCAACTAGAGGTTGAGCTTAAGCTTCGTTTAACGCCCAATGGCAAAAAAGCTTGGGTAAACCGACTGGAGCAAAAAAAGCTTTCAGCTTATGTAGGACAAATGAATGCAATTTTATTTTCTCCTGAAGACCTCGCTCTTGTTAAAGGGGCACCATCTGTTAGACGAAGATTTATGGACTTAGAGTTTGGGCAAATTAATTCAGAGTATCTATATTATTCTAGTCAGTATCGACAGGTACTGCAGCAAAGAAACAACTATTTGAAGCAGCTAAGTCAAAAAAAGGCACATGATCAAATCTTTTTAGATGTCTTATCGGATCAACTCGCAGGAGTTGCGGCGGAGATAATATCTCGTCGAATTAAATACGTCAAAAAACTTAATTCATATGCTCAAGTTGCTCATAGTGAAATTAGTGGTCAAGCTGAAAATTTGCAGATTTTTTATCGCCCATCAGTGAAAGAAATTGCATCGAATGATGATGTAGAGACCATTTATAAAAAAGTAATTGCTAGCTATAAAAGAAATCGACCTAATGAAATTCGAAAAGGAACCACTTTGAGTGGACCTCATAGGGATGATTTGGATTTTGTGATTAATGATAAAAATGCTCATGATTTTGCATCTCAAGGGCAACAAAGAACGATTTCTTTAAGTGTAAAATTAGCAGAGATTCAACTAGTTCATGAATTAACACAAGAATATCCAATTTTACTTCTAGATGATGTGATGAGCGAATTAGACCATCGAAGACAAAGTAGGTTACTAGATTATATTCATGGAAAGACACAAACTTTTATAACAACAACAGATTTAGAAGGTATTTCTTGGGAAATTGTGAAGGAACCTAAGATTTATCACATTTCTGCTGGAACGATCAGTGCAAAGGAGAGTTAAATGGCAGAAGATAAGAGTAAGGCAGCATTAAATAAAGCTAAAGACTTTGAAAAACGTGCCGATACTTATAACGCAAGTCAAATTCAAGTTCTAGGCGGACTTGAAGCAGTTAGAAAACGTCCAGGTATGTACATTGGCTCAACTAGTAGCCAAGGTTTACACCACCTTGTTTGGGAAATTATTGATAATAGTATTGACGAACGCTTAGCAGGTTTTGCTACTAAGATTGAGATTACTGTCAACGAAGACGGTAGTGTTACAGTCCAAGATGATGGACGTGGTATTCCAGTAGATATTCAATCAAAAACTGGTCGTCCAGCTCTAGAAACTGTATTTACTGTTTTACACGCTGGTGGTAAATTCGGCGGTGGCGGATACAAAGTATCTGGTGGACTTCACGGTGTTGGTGCTTCTGTAGTAAACGCTCTTTCAACTAAACTTGATGTTACAGTTATGAGAGACGGAAAGAAGTATGCAATTTCTTTTGATCATGGCCGAGTAGTAGGTGAAATGAAACAAATTGGTACGGTTCCACTTGAAGAACATGGTACTATTGTTCATTTTTATCCTGATCCAGATATTTTCACCGAAACTACTACCTTTGACGATAAGATTTTAAAAAATAGAATTCGTGAACTTGCCTTTTTAAACAAGGGCTTAAAACTTACGTTTACTGATAAACGTAAAGAAACTACCGAAACTGATGTATATCATTTTGAGGGTGGAATTAAGGAATACGTTGCCTTTTTGAATAAGGGTCAAGATGTATTATTTGATGAGCCAATTTATGTCGAAGGAAATTATGAGGGAATTGACGTTGAAGTTGCTCTTCAATACACCAACGGATATAAGACAACACTCATGACCTTCGCAAACAACATTCACACTTATGAAGGTGGAATGCATGAAGCTGGATTTAAGACCGCTTTAACTCGTGTAGTTAATGACTATGCTCACAAAGCCAAAATTCTCAAGGATAAAGACGATAATCTTTCTGGTGAAGATATTCGTGAAGGTATTACCGCCGTTGTATCTGTTAAACACCCTAATCCTCAATTTGAAGGACAGACCAAGACTAAGCTTGGAAACTCAGATGCTAGAACTGCGGTAGACCGCGCATTTTCAGAAACCTTTAGTCGTTTCTTAATGGAAAATCCGTCTGTAGGTCGTAAGATCGTTGAAAAGGGACAGCTTGCAGAAAGAGCTAGAACTGCTGCTAAACGTGCACGTGAAGTTACGCGTAAAAAGTCTGGTCTTGAAATTGCAAACTTACCAGGTAAATTAGCTGACAATACCAGTAATGATCCAAGTATTTCTGAACTATTTATTGTCGAGGGAAATTCTGCCGGTGGATCCGCAAAACAAGGACGTTCTCGATTGACGCAAGCTATCTTACCAATTAGAGGTAAGATTTTGAATGTTGAAAAAGCATCAATGGATCGAATTCTTGCTAACCAAGAAATTAGATCATTATTTACTGCTTTAGGTACTGGATTTGGGGCTGATTTTGATGTTTCAAAAGCAAGATATCATAAGTTGATCATCATGACAGATGCCGATGTCGATGGAGCTCACATCAGAACTTTACTTTTAACTCTCTTCTACAACTACATGCGACCAATGATTGAGAAGGGATATGTTTACATTGCTCGTCCGCCTCTATATCAAGTTCGTCAGGGTAAAGTAGAAAAGTACTTAGATACAGATGAAGAATTACATGATTATTTAGGTACTTTGCAACCAAGTCCTAAACCAGTGGTTCAACGTTACAAGGGACTTGGTGAAATGGATCCAGAACAGTTATGGGAAACTACTATGAATCCAGAAAATCGTCGTTTAGATCGAGTAAGTCCTGAATATGCCGAAGACGCAGATAAGGTCTTTGACTTGTTAATGGGTAATGAAGTAGGTCCAAGACGAGAATTTATTGAAAAGAACGCTAAATACGTTGAGAATTTAGATGCTTAGGAGGCTTTAGATGGCTAACGAAAATCAACCCCAAGATCATAGAATACGTAATGTTGATTTAACCCATACGATGCGTAGCTCATTCTTAGACTATGCAATGTCAGTTATTGTGGCTCGTGCCCTACCTGACGTTCGTGATGGTCTAAAGCCTGTACAGCGTCGTATTCTTTACGGAATGCATGAATTAGGTGTTACGCCAGACAAGCAATATAAAAAGAGTGCCAGAATTGTCGGTGAAGTTATGGGTAAATTCCACCCACATGGTGACTCTTCAATTTATCTAGCTATGGCTCACATGGCTCAAGATTTCTCATATCGCTATATGTTAGTTGATGGACACGGAAATTTTGGTTCTGTCGATGGGGATGAGCCAGCCGCAATGCGTTATACTGAGGCAAAAATGAGTAAAATTGCGGTTGAAATGCTTCGTGATATCAATAAAGAAACTATTGATTGGCAACGTAACTATGACGATACTGAAAATGAACCTGCAGTTTTACCAGCTAGAATTCCTAATTTATTAGTAAATGGTGCTAGTGGTATTGCTGTTGGTATGACTACTAATATCCCACCGCATAACTTGTCTGAAGTAATTCGCGGTATTCACATGTTAATGGATAACCCTGACGTTACAACTAAGGATTTGATGAAGGTAATACCTGGGCCTGATTTTCCAACCGGTGGTATTGTAATGGGACGCGGCGGAATTTATCGTGCTTACGAGACTGGAAAAGGAAATATTGTTGTCCGTGCTAAAACCAATATTGAAACTGAAAAAAGTGGCCGTGAACGAATTGTAGTAAGTGAGTTACCTTACTTAGTAAATAAGGCTGAATTGGTTAAGAAAATCGCTGACCTAGCTCGTGAAAAAGTTATTGATGGCATTACTGGGGTTCGTGATGAATCTGACCAGACAGGTATGAGAATTACCATTGATATTCGTAGGGATGCAAGTGCAAGTGTGGTTTTGAATAATTTATTTAAAGAAACCCAAATGCAAGCAAACTTTGGAATGAATATGGTTGCTATTGTCAATGGAGCTCCTCATTTCCTAACTTTGAAACAAATGCTTGAATACTATCTTCACCACCAAGAAGATGTTATTACTCGCAGAACTAAGTTTGATTTGAAGAAGGCAGAAGCTAGAGCGCATATTTTAGCTGGATTAAGAATTGCCTTAGACCACATTGATGAAATCATTAAGATTATTCGTGGTTCACAAAATAGTGATATAGCTAAAGCACAATTGATCCAAAACTTTGGTTTAGACGATCGTCAATCTCAAGCTATTCTGGATATGCGTTTAGTTCGTTTAACTGGCTTGGAGCGAGACAAGATTGAAGCTGAATATCAAGATCTACAAGCTAAAATTGCAGACTACAGAGATATTCTTGCTAAACCTGAACGAATTGATCAGATTATTTATAATGAATTGCTTGATATTCAGAAGCGCTTTGGTGATGATCGTCGTACTAAGATTGCCGAAGGCGAAGCAGTTTCAATTGAAGACGAAGATTTGATCGAACAAAAGGACGTACTCTTAACTTTAACTCATAACGGTTATATTAAACGTATGCCAGCTGATGAATTTAAAGTACAAAACCGTGGTGGACGCGGAATAAAGGGTATGGGAGTTCAAGATGATGACTTTATTAATCATTTGATCTTCTCAAGTACTCATGACTTTTTGTTATTCTTTACCAATTTAGGAAAAGTATACTCAAAGAAGGCCTATGAAATTCCAGAATTTGGTAGAAATGCTAAAGGCTTACCAATCGTTAACTTATTAGAGCTTGATAAGGGTGAAAAGATCCAGGCTGTAATTAATGTTCCTGAAGGTGCAGATGATAATTATCTCTTCTTTGTAACTAAGATGGGAACAGTGAAACGTACTAAAGTTAGTGAATTCCAAAACATTCGTCGTAGTGGCTTAATTGCCCTTACTCTTCGCGATCAGGATGAATTGAACAATGTTTTGACTACTGATGGTAAGCAAAATATTTTGATTGGTACGCACTTAGGCTATGCAGTAACTTTCAATGAAAAAGATGTTCGTTCGATGGGAAGAACAGCAGCTGGTGTACGTGGAATCAATTTAAGAGACCATGACTATGTTGTTGGATCTGATATTTTGAAACCTGATTCAGAAGTATTAGTAATTTCTGAAAAGGGATACGGAAAACGAACTGCAGCATCTGAATATCCAGTTAAGGGACGTGGTGGTAAAGGAATTAAAACTGCCAATATAACTGAGAAGAATGGACCTTTAGCTGGTGTAACTGTAGTAAATGGCGATGAAGATATTATGCTAATTACTAGTGCAGGTGTTATGATTCGTTTTGATGTAGATGATGTTTCTCAAACTGGTCGTGCTACTTTAGGTGTACGTTTAATTAAGGTTGATGACGGGGCACAGGTTGCAAGCATTACGGCAGTGCCTAAGGCTAGTGAAGAGGATGAAGAATCATCTGATGAAAAAGACTCAGTAGAAGAAAATTAATAAATAAAAAAATTACCAAAGTTTTTGCGTAATAGTAATTGAGTAATGAAACTCAGGATCACGTGAAAAAACATTTGGTAATTTTTTGTTTTTGTGATAAAATCAAGCATTGTGAGTAATATTATTCATTACTCCTTGTTCTTGATTTTACAAGAACCATTTAGTCCAAGAGGAGGTGCAATTATTATGGCAAAAACTAAGTACGAAGTTACTTACATCATCAAGCCTGATATTGACGAAGATTCAAAGAAAGCATTGATCGATCGTTTCGACAAGGTTGTTACAGACAACGGTGCTGAAGAACTTGAATCTAAAGATTGGGGTAAGAGACGTTTCGCATACGAAATTGAAAAATACCGTGAAGGTACTTATCACATTATGACTTTCGTTGCAGAAAACTCTGAACCAGTTGATGAATTTGGTCGTCTTTCTCGTATTGATAACCAAATTTTACGTTCAATGACTGTAAAATTAGACAAGTAATTTGTTTTCGTGAATTAGGAAGGGGACAAAAGTATGATTAATAATGTTGTACTTGTTGGCCGTTTAACACGTGATCCTGATTTACGTACAACCGGGAGTGGAATCTCAGTTGCTACGTTTACTCTAGCTGTTGACCGTCAATATACCAATAGTCAAGGTGAACGTGGTGCTGATTTCATCAGCTGTGTAATTTGGCGTAAAGCTGCAGAAAATTTTGCTAACTTTACCTCAAAAGGTTCACTAGTTGGTATTCAAGGTCGGATTCAAACTAGAACGTATGATGATAAGGATGGTAAGAGAGTGTACGTGACTGAGGTCATCGTTGATAACTTCTCTTTACTCGAATCGCGTCGTGATCGTGAGAATCGTCAGACTAATGGTGGTAATTTTGCTCCACAAGGAGGAAACGCACCAAGTACCAATAACTTTGGTGGATCAAGTGCACCGAGCACTAATAATGCCCCTGCTGGTGGAGAAAGCAATAAACCGCAAGATCCATTTGCAGATTCAGGTAGCACTATTGACATCTCAGATGATGATCTCCCATTTTAACTTTTAATTAGAAAGGATCTTTGATATGGCTCAACAAAGAAGAGGTGGCCGTCGTCGTCGTAAGGTTGACTTTATTGCAGCTAACCACATTGACTACATCGACTACAAAGATGTTGATTTGTTGAAACGTTTTATCTCTGAAAGAGGTAAGATCTTACCACGTCGTGTCACTGGCACTAGCGCAAAGAATCAACGTAAGTTGACTGTTGCTATCAAGAGAGCTCGTGTTATGGGCTTATTGCCATTCGTCGCAGAAGACTAATAACAGATCAAGAAATAATAAAAAGAGTAGCACTAGCTACTCTTTTTATTTTATTTTTTGCGGTATCATAAAAGAAGCAAACGGAGGGATTGTCATGATTATTAAACAAAAACTAGCCGGAAAGATATCTTTTGACTACAAATGGTATGACATTTATAACTGTGATGATCACGATATAAGATTATTAAAGGATGAATTTGATCTAACCTCAGAGATTATATCTTATATCACCGACCTTCACGAACGGCCACACTTTGATCATGACTATATTACTAATAGTGACTTGCTTGTGTATGATGTTCCAGTTTGGCCAACTGCGGATGCAGACCATTTTACTACATTGCCAATTAAGTTTTTAATGGTAGATCATACGCTTTTTACAGTTCACTCTCCTGATACAACTTATATGATCGAAGAATTTAGACAAAAGCCTGACGAATATATTCACAGTGAAAAAGAATTAATTTTTGCTATTCTTTTTGCTGTCACCAAATACTTTCAAAGGGCATTAAGCCAGCTAAATAGTCAACGTTTAGTTTTGGATAACCATTTGAGCGAAAGAATTCATAATAAAGATTTACAAGAATTATCTCAAGTTGAAAAAAGTTTAGTTTATTTGTCTAGTTCAATTAGAACTAATTTAATGATGCTTGAGAGTTTGAAGAATAAAAAATCTGGTCTTCATATGAATGCTTCTGAAGAGGAAATGTGTGATGACATTATCATCGAAGTTCAGCAGTCCTCACAAATGATCAAAATTTATAGTGAAGTGACTGAAGAAATTTCTAAAACGTCTAATAACATTTTGAATAATAACCTGAACAATACCATGCAATTTTTGACTGTGTGGTCTCTATTATTAACTATTCCAACAATTGTAACAGGTTTTTTTGGAATGAACGTAGATTTACCTATTTTTCATAATCCTTTTGATTGGATAATAATTACCGTTGGGTCAATTATAGTAATGGCAATTTTACTCTGGTATTTACGTCGGCATAATATGCTATAATGCTTGCTTAGCTTAGATGATAAGCAAGCATTTTTTGATGTATAATATAAACTGATGTAGTGTATTATTTTATGATATTAATGCTATACAGGAAGGAATTTCAATGAAAGGCTTTTTACGCAAATTAGAATTGCCTGAATTTGTTAAAGATACTAGATTAACAGCATCATTAGTCATTGTTTTAGTTCTTTCTTTATTAGGAGCTATTATTGGGATGCTAATTAGTCCACTTTTTGGACTAGCAATGGTATTGTTATTCATCTTGACAGTTATTTTTGTAGTATATGGAATTTATGTTCTGGCGGGAAATACAAATAACTATGCTGCTAATCTTTCATATCGAATAAAGCGTGGGGAACAAGAGGCAATGATAAAGATGCCTCTTGGGATTATGCTTTATGATAAAGATCGGCAGATTCAATGGATAAATCCTTATCTGCAGATGTATTTACATGGTGAAGACGTTATTGGCTCCTCAATATCGTCTGTAGATAAAGAATTAGCAAAATATGTTGATGATGCTATTAAATCTAATAGTAATCAAAATAAAATTATCAAGTGGGGCGACCGAAAATTTGAAATGGTGGTTCAAGACGACTTAGGAGTTGTTTATTTACTTGATATTACGCGCTATGCAAATATTGAAGAGAAGTATAAGCAAGAGCGATTGGCAATTGGATTAATATTTATTGATAATTATGATGAACTAAGTCAATCAATGAGTGATCAAAATCTAACAAATATGAGCTCATACGTTCAAAATGCACTTAGCAATTATGCAGGCCAATTTAATTCATATCTAAAACGAATTGATGAAGATCATTTTATTTTGTTAACGCATATGCACGATTTGGCTAAAATGGAAGAGGATAAGTTTTCTATTTTGGATAAGGTTAGAACCGAATCGAGTCGAAAGAATATGCCATTAACATTATCGATTGGTATTGCTTTTGGTTCTGAAAGTTTAAACGAAATTGCGGATCAAGCACAATCGAATTTAGATTTAGCCTTAGGTCGTGGTGGGGACCAAGTAGTTGTAAAACAATCAGGTCATGAAGCACGTTTCTATGGTGGGAAATCTAATCCAATGGAGAAGAGAACTCGTGTAAGAGCTCGAATGGTTTCGCAAGCTTTGGTAGAATTATTTAAAGGCGTTGATCATGTCTATGTTCAAGGTCACAGAAATCCGGATTTAGATGCAATCGGCTCAGCAATTGGAATTGTTAAGATTGCTAAAATACATGGTGTAAAGGCGAATGTTGTATTAGATGTTGATCATGTCAACTATGATGTGGGGCGTTTAATTGCTAAGATGCAGGCTGCTGGGATTGATAAGAATATTTTTATTTCTCCTAAAGACGCACTTGAAGAAGCAACGGATGAATCACTTTTAGTTCTTACTGATCACTCTAAGCACAGTATTACCTATGATCCTGAATTGTATGATCGGTTGAAGAATCGATTAATTATTATCGATCACCACCGCCGCGGAGAAGAATTCCCAGAAAATCCAATGTTAGTATATATTGAACCTTATGCTTCTTCGACTTGTGAGTTGGTAACAGAAATGATTGAATACCAGCCACAAGGCGGTGAAGGAGTTCTTACTGACTTAGAAGCCTCAGCAATGCTTGCAGGTATTACGGTGGATTCTAAAGAATTCTCCTTAAGAACTGGTACTAGAACGTTTGATGCAGCAAGTTATTTACGATCAATTGGGGCTGATACTCAAGTTGTATCTGAACTTCTGAAGGAAAACATTGATAATTATTTGCAAAGAAGTCACTTAGTTTCTACTATTGACATGATTGAACCAGACATGGCGCTTTTGATGGGAGAAGATAATAAGATTTATGATCCTATCATTACCGCTCAAGCAGCAGATACTGCTTTGTCACTTGAACATGTTGATGCTAGTTTTGCCTTGACGAGACGAAGCAAAGATACAGTTGGAATTTCGGCTCGTTCAATGGGAAATATTAATGTCCAAGTCATTATGGAAAAACTAGGTGGTGGTGGGCACTTATCTAATGCGGCAACTCAAATTAAAGGCGTAACAGTTGACGAAGCTAAAGATAAGTTACTGGCAGCAATTAATGAGTATTTGAAAGAAAATGAATAGGAGTGAAATTCATGAAAGTTATTTTTATTAAAGACATGAAGGGTAAAGGTAAACGCGGAGAAGTTAAGAATGTACCTGATGGCTACGCTCAAAACTTCTTGATTAAAAATGGCTATGCTAAGGAAGCAACTAGTTCTAACTTAAACACCCTAAAACGTGTTCAAAAGGCAGAAAAAGATGCTTACGAAGCAGAAAAAGCAGCAGCTGAAGATATTAAGAAAAAACTTGAAGATGACAAGACAATCGTAAACTTTAAGTCTAAAGCTGGCACCGACTCTCGTTTATTCGGTTCTATTTCAAGTAAGAAGATTGTTGAAGGACTTGAAAAGCAATACGGTATTAAAGTCGATAAGCGTAAATTGGAGCTTCCAGAGCCAATTAAATCTTTAGGATACACAAATGTACCTGTTAAACTATTTAAAGGCGTAGAAGCGGTAATTCGCGTTCACATTACGGAGCAAGACTAATAATGGATAATGTTGTTTCTCAACAAATTCCCCATGATAGTGAAGCAGAGAAGGCGGTCCTAGGGGCCGTCTTTTTAGATCCCGAAGCAATTATTGATGCATCGGATGTATTGCAGCCTGATGATTTTTATGAACATGCAAATCGTATTGTATTTCAGGCCATGCTTAATATTTCAGATCGTGAGGAAGTAATTGACCCTATTACTCTGCAAGATGAGTTAAAGAAAAATAATCAGGTAGATGATATTGGCGGAATTGCTTATGTTACGGAATTGTCAATGGCAACGCCGACGGCAGTACACGTTACTTATTACGCTAAAATTGTAAAACGTAAGGCAATTCTTAGAAATTTGATTGCTACTAGTCAGAGAATTATTCAAAATGCGATTGAAGGTTCTGATGATGTAACAGACATTCTAGATGACGCTGAAAGTCAAATAATGGGCGTCTCACAGGATAATGCAAGTGGTGGGTTTAAGTCTATTCATGATGTATTAAACACGACTATGGAGGAAATTAACTCTATTCCAGATGATGGGAATACAGTTACAGGACTTCCATCGGGATTTTCTGAATTAGATAAGATGACTACTGGTTTTCATGATGATGAGTTAATCATTTTAGCTGCTCGTCCTGGGGTTGGTAAAACTGCCTTTGCGCTGAATGTTGCACAATTTGTTGGACTTAAAACCGATAAGACGGTTGCAATGTTTTCACTAGAAATGGGAGCTGAGCAATTGGTTCAAAGAATGCTAGCTTCAGAAGGTTTGATTGACTCACAGCATCTTAGAACTGGTCAGTTAACTGATGAAGAATGGCGTAAACTAGTTGTTGCAGCTGGATCATTAGATAATACAAGTATTTATATTGATGACACTCCTGGAATTAAAATGAGCGAAATTCGTGCTAAAGCACGTAGATTAGCTAAAGAAAAAGGCAATTTAGGATTAATTGTAATTGACTATTTACAGTTGATTGAAGGACCACGTAGTGAATCACGTCAGCAAGAAGTTTCTGCAATTTCTAGACAGCTTAAAAAACTAGCTAAAGAATTGCATATTCCCGTTATTGCTTTATCACAGCTTTCTCGTTCTGTTGAGCAGCGTCAAGATAAGCGTCCTGTATTATCAGATATTCGTGAATCGGGGTCTATTGAGCAGGATGCGGATATTGTAGCTTTCTTATATCGTGATGATTATTACCGTGATGAGCGTGATGAAGATGATGAAGGCGAAGTTGAAGCAGAAGAAGATAATGGCGAAGTTGAAGTAATTATCGAAAAAAACCGTTCTGGTACACGTGGAACAGTTAAATTGATGTTCTCGAAACCATATAATCGTTTTTCGAATCTAGATTATACTCATAGTGAATCTTAAGAAAATGATTTGTAAGCGTTTCATTAATTAGCTATACTATAAGAGTTAAAAGTCTATCTTTTTAAGAAACAATCAAATGAGAAGGTGTAAGTTGAATGGTAGAAAATAAATATGTAGGTAGTATTGAAGCTGGTGGAACCAAATTTATTTTGGCAGTACAAGATACTAAAAATGGTGGAATTGTAGCAAGAAAAAGAATTCCAACAACAGATGCAAAAGAAACTTTAGCTAAGAGTGTAGAATTCTTTAAGGAACATCCGGTATCTGCTTTGGGAATTGGAACATTTGGTCCAATTGATATTAATCCGAATTCAAGAACTTTTGGATACATTTTGGATACACCTAAACGCGGTTGGTCTGGAACTAATGTTAAAGGTACTTTTGAAAAAGAACTTGGTATTCCTGTTGTAATGACTACTGACGTTAATGCTTCTTGTTATGGCGAATATATTGCTCGTGGCAAAGATGATTCTAAAACTTACTTTTATGTAACAATTGGTACTGGTGTTGGTGCAGGTGCTGTTCAAGCAGGTAAATTCATTGGCTTAAATAACCATCCAGAAATGGGGCATATGTTAGTAACTCCTTATCCAGGCGATAACTATACTGGAAAATGTCCATTCCATGGCAATAAGTGTGTTGAAGGAATGGCAGCGGGTCCTTCGCTAGAAGGAAGAACGGGTATTCCAGGTGAAAAATTACCTAGAGACCATAAAGTATTCACCTATGTGTCCTATTATGTAGCACAGTTATTATTTAATGCTTACATGACTATGCGCCCTGATGTAATGGTTGTTGGTGGATCAGTTTTAAATGATCAAGACTTGGTCCAAGTTCGTGGCTTCTTCAAGGAATTTAACAATAATTATGTTGCAACTCCAGACGTTGACGAATTGATTGTGCGCCCAGCAGTTGCAGATAATGGCTCCGCAACTTTAGGTGATTTTGAATTAGCTAAAGAAGCATTAAAAAATAAATAATCATTGTACGATTAGTAAAAAAGTCAACTTCAATTTTGAAGTTGACTTTTTTGTTGTTTCACATGAAACAAATAACTAACTACCATCATAAGAATCGTCAACGATGGGCCCCTTACTTGAATCATTACCCAGTGGTTCTAAATGTTCACTATGACTAAGGAAGGGAAGATTGATGTATTGGCGAGCAGTTGCCGTAATATCAGAGATAATCTCATTAGCAATTAAACGTGCGTCTGGATCAAGCGAAAGATAAGCATGGCTAAATTGAATGGCACCACGAATTTTGTTAGTTGTTAATTGACTAGCTTCAGTGATTTTATGAGATTCTAATGCAGTAAAGAATGCCAACCAAAATGCTTCACGTTTTTCACGTGGAATTTTGGTATTCCAGGAAATAAATGTACTTCTAATAATTCTGCTTGCATTACTTAAACCTGGTGCCATAACGAAACTACTTCGCGCTACTTCCCAGTGTAAAGGATTATGTTGTTTCATTAAGTGTTTCATTCTACTTTTAACAACTATTACACGTTCTGGATGGTCAAGCATCATACCAAAAATTGAGCCTTCAGGTACGTAAGTAATCATTTTTGGAATAACGCGTTGAAATTCTATCCGGTCATACATTTCTTTCATGAAACCAGGACCGTCAAAACTGTAAGCTTTGATTACTCGATCCTGAATATTCGGTGATACTGCGTATAATGCATAAGCTGCAAAATTTCCGCCTTTTGAGTGACCGGTAGTGTATATTTTTTTGTCGGGATAAGTTTGTGCAATTCTATCTAAATAATCTGCAGCAACACTTTGACCAAAAATTTCTGGCTGATAACTCATATCTACATCTTCGTTGAGACCAACCATCGATCCATCAGTTCCACGATAGGCGACTAGAATGGTTTCAGGATCTAATTCAATTGTCATCGCTGTAAATTGTACAGGTGGCTTTTTTTGAGAAAGATGCGACCAGTCTAAAAATCGCATATTTTTATATCGATCACTTAGATTTATTAATTGAGCTTCAAGTTTATCTGAAGGAATAAGTGTCTTTTTTTGTATTAAACGTTTTGTAGCTACTTCGAGCGTATGATCCTTAACACTGGGATCGAATGGAAGATAAGCAAAAGCGGCAAACAAACCAGCATCTAAACTATTAAATGGTTCTCGATCTAATGTTAAGTCACCCCGCCAGCGAACGTAGTCAAGTATTTTACCCAAGATAAAAATCCTTTCGTTAACGGTTGTAGTACTTTCATTTTAATGCTTTTTTAGTTAAAGATAAAAGAGGAAGCTTTTTGTTCTTTCAACAAAAAATAAGAGCCATTTGGCTCTTATCAATAATTAGAATATCAATTGAATAGTTTCAAGAGGAGAAAGGGGAGCTTTAATAGTAGTGATTCCGTTTACTACTTTGATTTTAATTACTTCTTTGTCAACACTATTATTATGTTTTCGAATTAATGTTGCAGTATCAGATGGCAAATCACGACTTAAATGCCATTTTCTTGAATGTTTAGTTTCACATGAGGCATGTTAATTAAATAATCAATAGGTGTAATGCTCGTTAACATTTATTGCATTAGACCTTATTTATAAGATGAAAATTGTGAGTCCCAACCGTGTTTTGGATCTTGATCCATAGGAAAGACAATTATATGATCATCGATAACTGCCATGAAATTACCAAGTTTTTGATCAATAAAAGTATAAGCTGAACTCCAGATTTTAACATTACTATCTGTTTGATAAGTAAGTTGTAAATAGTTACCTGTATGTTGAAGCATAGTAATGCGAGGATTCTTCACACTTTGAACAGTAACGCCATCAGCTTGTTCAAATGATTGATAGCTACTCTTGGCTAGATGCTATTGTGCATCTTGAATATGAAGTAAATTGCCTAAATTTCTATCTAGTAAAACTTGGATACTTTCACCATCAAGAAGAGCCCTGTTTTTAGTGATTAGGTTTGTGATTTGTTCGTTTATGAGGTTTCACAATAGTTGACTGGCGATTGCAATAATTTGATTTTCGATTGTTAGATCAGCTTGAACAGGAATAATAGTTGTCGCAAAACCAAAACTCGATAAAAGACTGGCCCAATTCTTTTCATGTGGAAGAAATTCTTCTGGTGTTTTACTAAAGTCATCCTCCCTCCACAAACGACGAGGATGTATTGAAGCATATTGCGCGTATCGATCAGCTAAATATTTGCGCCAGGTAGGATGCGCAGGACAAGCCATATCTTTAGCCTTGTTACCATTAATATCGACGAAAGTGTTAAAGCCAATTTTTGGATTAACACTAAAGCCTCGATCAGAGTGCATAATAGTTGTCCGTGGATCGAAGACATACCATAAAGTGTAAATATCGCTCATAATAAAGTCCTCAGTATTTCTAATCAATTAATATTTAAAAAAGCATGTAACTTATTATATTAAGCTACATGCATATCTTAGCATATTTTGAAAGCGGTTATTATACTTTTATTTAGCTCCATGAGTAGAATTAATTCGATGAATATTTTGGTTTTTCTCAAGGGCTAGGATAATATCATTCTCATCTTTTCTGTTTCTGATTACTCCGTCAACATTAACGACGATATGTGCAGAAGTTACGTCAATAATTTTGATAGAAATTTGTTCAACTTCATTTAAGGAAAGCTCTTTTTTCAGTTCATTAAGAATGTCTGGATGATTATTAGCTTCAATTTGAACATTGAATCGAACATGAAGAATAATAAAGTTAATAAATGTATCATCGTGAAAAATAATTTGGATGATAAATAAAAAGACTGTGCTGACAATCCCAATGACATACATTCCAGCACCAACTGCCATACCAATTGCAGCAGTTGCCCAAACACCAGCTGCAGTAGTTAAACCAGAAATCTGTTCTCGTCTAACTAGGATTGTACCCGCACCAATAAATGAAATACCAGTTACAATCTGAGCTGCAATTCTTGATGGGTCGAGTGAAACATCATGGAGTGATAATAGGTCAAAGAAACCATATTTTGAAACTAGCATAAATAGAGCAGAAGCTACAGCAACAACCATGTGAGTTCTAATGCCTGCGCTTTTTCTTTGAGTTGCACGTTCATAACCAATTGCTGTCCCGCAAAGAGCAGCAACCAAAATTCTTAGTAACCAATCTAATTCAGTTGAAAGTGATGTTAAACTTACCATAATAAAACCTTTCTATTTAACAGATACGTTTTTATTGTAGCCTAGATTTAGTCAGATATTCATTTAAGTAAAAAGTAAAAAAACTCTTGTGTAGAAACAGATAATATGGTTAAATAATTAACTGTCATATGGATATGCTGACTTAGCTCAGTTGGCAGAGCACGTCACTAGTAATGATGAGGTCGAAGGTTCGAATCCTTTAGTCAGCACATGTAAAAGTCCTA
>NZ_AYZG01000013.1 GCF_001436695.1 Lactobacillus taiwanensis DSM 21401 | reverse complement strand
GAAAAGGGAAGAATGAAGTGAAGACTTTATTCTTCCTTTTTCTTTGTATAGTTTTTTATTTTTTTATATTTTTTTGCTTTATGCAAGCATTTTCACTTAAAAAATGGTATCATATTAAAAGTAAACGTATACATTTATTCTGCTATAAAGTATTCGTGAAGATATTTTGATTAAGGGGGAAATTAAATGGTAGGAATTGTCCTAGCTAGTCACGGTGGCTTTGCTGATGGAATCTTTCAATCTGCTGAAATGATTTTTGGTAAGCAAGAAAATCTCGCTCATGTGATTTTAAAACCAGATGAAGGTCCAGATGATATTAGAGCTAAGATGGAAAAGGCGGTTGCTTCTTTTGATGATCAAGATCAAGTTTTATTTTTGATTGATCTATGGGGAGGTACACCATTTAACCAAGCCAATAATCTTGTAAAAGAACATGAAGATACTTGGGCAATTGTTTCTGGTATGAATTTACCAATGGTTATTGAAGCTTTAGGCCAGAGAATGGGAAGTGACAATGCTCATGATATTGCAAAAGCTATTGTTAAACCAGGTCGTGATGGTATAAAGACTCAACCTGAATCTCTTATGCCGAAAGAAGAAGCGAAAGCAGTTCCAAGTACTAGTTCACAACCACAAGGTGCTATTCCTGAAGGGACTGTTATTGGTGACGGTCATATTAAGTATGTTTTAGCTAGAATTGATTCACGTCTTCTTCATGGACAAGTAGCAACAGGTTGGACTAAGGCAATGAATCCAAATCGTATTATCGTTGTTTCTGATAATGTTGCTAAAGATAAAATTCGTAAGACAATGATTAAAGAAGCAGCACCAGCTGGTGTACCAGCTAACGTTGTTCCAATCGATAAAATGCTACAAGTAGCCAAAGATCCACGTTTTGGAAATACTAAGGCATTGATCTTATTTGAAAATCCAGAAGATGCACTTAAAGCTATTGAAGGTGGAATGGACATTAAAGAATTGAATGTTGGATCCATGGCATATAGTGATGGTAAAGTGAATGTCAATACTGTTTTGGCAATGGATCAAAAAGATATTGATACATATAAGAAATTAAAAGATTTGGGCGTTAAATTTGATGTTCGTAAAGTTCCTTCTGATGGTAAACAAAACATGGATGAACTTTTGGATAAAGCTCAAAAATTAGTTGATGAAAAGAAATAAATTACAGGAGGATTTATATAAATGAATGCTATTCAGATGATTCTGGTAGTGATCGTTGCCTTCTTTGCAGGTATGGGAGGAATTCTTGATGAATTTCAATTCCAACAACCTCTAGTGGCATGTACTTTAATTGGTTTGGTTACTGGGAACTTAACTATTGGTATTATTCTTGGCGGTTCACTACAAATGATTGCTTTAGGTTGGGCTAATATTGGTGCTGCCGTTGCTCCAGATGCAGCTTTAGCATCTGTTGCTTCAACTATTATTTTGGTTCAAGGTGGACAAGGACAAAAGGGTATTGGTACTGCGATTGGTATTGCTATTCCTTTAGCCGTTGCTGGTTTGTTCTTAACTATGTTAGTTCGTACTATTTCTGTTGCCATTGTTCATATTATGGATAGAAAAGCAGCAGAAGCTAACTGGAGAGCTATTGACCGTTGGCAAATGATTGCTGTTGCTTTACAAGGTTTACGAATTGCTATTCCAGCTGCCTTATTACTTGCTATTCCAGCTTCTGTTGTTCGTGCTGCCTTAAATGCAATGCCAGCATGGTTAAACGAAGGTATGACCATCGGTGGTGGTATGGTTGTTGCCGTTGGTTACGCTATGGTTATTAATATGATGGCTAGCCGTGAAGTATGGCCATTCTTCATCATTGGTTTCTGTTTGGCAGCCGTTAAAGAATTAACTTTGATCGCTCTTGGTGGTATTGGTATTTCCCTTGCTATTATGTACCTTGCTCTTGAAGGTTCTAAGGGTGGAAACAACAATAACTCTAATTCTGGTTCAGGCGACCCATTGGGCGACATCCTGGATGATTATTAAAATTTGAGTGAGAGGAGGCTAATTATATAATGACTGAAACTGCACAAAAGAAATTAACTTTAAGTAAATCAGATCGTATTAAGGTTTGGTGGCGTTCTACTTTCCTTCAAGGTTCATGGAACTATGAAAGAATGCAAAACGGTGGTTGGGCTTACAGTTTAATCCCAGCATTAAGAAAATTATATCCTGAAAAGAAAGATCTATCCCTTGCCTTAAAGAGACACTTGGAATTCTTTAATACACACCCATACTTAGCATCACCTATTATTGGTGTTACTCTTGCTTTGGAAGAGGATAAGGCTAACGGTGCAGATGTTGATAACACTGCTATTCAAGGTGTTAAAGTTGGTATGATGGGACCTTTAGCCGGTGTTGGTGACCCAGTATTCTGGTATACAGTTCGTCCTATTATTGGATCATTAGGTGCATCACTTGCTTTGAGTGGTAACATCTTAGGACCTATCTTGTTCTTTGTATTATGGAATGTAATTCGTATGGCATTCTTATGGTACACTCAAGAAATGGGTTACAAAGCTGGTACTAAAATTACAGAAGATGCCTCAGGCGGTTTATTACAAAAAATTACCCGTGGAGCTTCTATGATGGGTATGTTTGTTATCGGTGCTTTAATTGAGCGTTGGGTAACAATTAACTTTAAACCAGTTGTTTCAAGCGTTCCGCTTCAAAAAGGAGCTTATATTGATTGGAACACCCTTCCAAAAGGAGCAGAAGGTATTCACAAAGCTTTGAGTGAATACAACTTAGGTAATGGTATGGCCTTAGATAGAATTAAGCAAACAACTTTACAACAAAACTTGGATAGTTTAATTCCTGGTCTTGCTGCAGTTCTATTAACTTTCTTATGTATGTGGTTATTGAAGAAGAAAGTTTCACCAATCGTTATCATTATTGGTATCTTTGTTGTTGGTATTGTAGGTCACGTAATTGGCTTACTATAACAATTAATCAGATAAGAAACGGTCTTGTTTAGACCGTTTTTCTTATATATGAAAAGGTTTTTTATATGGTTCAATCATTAAATACAAAATCAGAGTATGTAGATGCTGCGACTTGGTTTAGAGGAATTCCTACATATGGAAAAGTTTTAGTCGGAGATAAAGGGTTTGAGTTTTATAGTGATAATAATCCAAATGACTATGTACAGATTCCTTGGGATGAAGTAACCATTGTAGTTGCGGATGTATATTTTGGTGGAAAATATATTCCTCGTTTTAAGATTTGTACTAAAAAAAATGGTAGTTTTATTTTTGCTGCGAGACATGTAAAGCCAACTTTACGCGCTATTAGAAAGCATGTACCAGCAGATAACATGAGAAAAGCTCTTACCATTTGGCAAAAAATCAAACGGAATTTCACACGAAATTAAATAAAAATATCAAAAATAATTTCTTAAAATAGAAGGATTGAGTATCATTTTATCTAAAAGGAGACATGGTATCTCAGTCTTTTTTTAATACTCTTGTTTAAAAAATAAAAATCGCAAATTGCAATAATAAATTGAATACTTTTAGTTAAGCTGCTTGATAGATTAGATCTAATTCTCTTTCAAAGATTTCATCT
>NZ_AYZG01000052.1 GCF_001436695.1 Lactobacillus taiwanensis DSM 21401 | reverse complement strand
AGCATGAGCGAGAGTTTGAGCAACTCAGTATCAATGAGTGAAAGTTTAAGTAACTCGGTATCAATGAGTGAAAGTTTAAGTAACTCAGTGTCAATGAGTGACAGCCTAAGCAACTCGGTATCAATGAGCGACAGCTTAAGTGACTCAGTAAGTATGAGTGAAAGTTTGAGTAACTCAGTAAGCATGAGTGAAAGCTTAAGTAACTCGGTATCAATGAGTGAGAGCTTAAGCAACTCGGTATCGATGAGCGAAAGTTTAAGTAACTCAGTAAGCATGAGTGA
>NZ_AYZG01000051.1:556106-597410 GCF_001436695.1 Lactobacillus taiwanensis DSM 21401 | reverse complement strand
CTGTCGATAGAATATCATAGATATCCATCAACAGGATTTATTATAGAGCCAAAAAAGCCGTGGAACAACTCCACGGCTTTTTTGCGATTTTAACGATCACAAGTGATAGAAATGATTTTTCTACTTTTATCAACTGTTATATCATAAATTCGATCTTCATGAATTAGACGCTTAATAACAAATTCTACTTCATCTTGTCTAATAGAACGTTTATGATTTTCCATAACGATTTCAATTTTATCAGCTGTTTCGCTGTATACTACTGTGGTATTACCTAAAGAGTAAACTTTTACGAATTGACTATTAGTAGCTGCTAATTGTCTTTGGACTAAATCACGGTAGCTATTTGTAACATCAATTAAATGCATCATATTTATAACCTCGATATATAAATGTGTCTTTGAAACCCCAAATTAAGTATAACCTTTTTATAGAATTTATAAAAATAAAAATAAGAGTCACAAATTATGTGGCTCTTATTTGATCTTAAATAATTAATTTTCACTAATTGCTATTTCACCGTCAACTACATCAGCCTTTAGTTCTTTAGCTGCTGGATTATCTAGTTTATAGTCTGCTACTTTATCTTCAATTTCTTCTTGGATTGTACGACGAAGTGGACGAGCACCCATAGAAGGATCATAACCTTTTTCGACAAGAAGGTCTTTTGCTTCAGATGTAACATCAATATGTAGGCCTTGATCTTTTACCATATCATTGGTATTTGTAAGCATTAAATCAACAATCTTGATTAAGTCTTTCTTATCAAGTGCATTAAATTCAACTATATCATCAAGTCTATTTAAAAATTCAGGTTTAAAGTATTGACCTAAGCTATTCTTAAATTGTTCTTGATGGCTGTTTTCAGCTGCAAAACCTACGCTAGCTTCTTTGATTCCTTGACCAGCATTAGAGGTCATAATGATGATGGTATCTTTAAATGAAACTGTGCGACCTTGCGAATCAGTTAAGCGGCCATCATCGAGAATTTGCAAGAATAGGTGAAGTACATCAGGATGAGCTTTTTCAATTTCATCAAATAAAATTAAGCTATATGGATTATGACGTACTCTTTCTGTTAATTGACCAGCTTCCTCGTAGCCCACGTAACCAGGTGCAGAACCAATTAGTTTCGATACAGAATATTGTTCCATATATTCACTCATATCGAATCGAATCATCGCATCTTCTGTACCAAAGATTTGTTTGGCTAATTGTTTCGCTAATTCTGTTTTACCTACACCAGTCGGTCCTACAAATAAGAATGAACCGATTGGACGACCAGATTTGTTAAAACCAACCCGATTTCGTCTTATTGCACGAGCAATAGTTTCAACAGCTTTGTTTTGACCAATTACATTATCTTTAAGGTCAGTAGCTAAGTTCTTTAATTGTGTTTCTTCTTGTTTCTGTAAGTCGCCGACAGGAATATTAGTTTTTTCCTCCACGATCTTATTCATGATCTTTTCAGTAATTTTAGGTGTTTGATCAGGATCTACTTTCTGATCTTTTAATTTCTCATACTTTTCAATTTGATCACGATAGTAGGCAGCCTTTTCATAATCTTCGTTTTTTAAAGCATCTTGCTTTAAACTTTCAGCAGCATCCAGTCTTTCCTTGATCTTTTCACTATCAACATAAGGAATGGTGAGATTCATTCTTGAACCGGCCTCGTCTAAAAGATCGATGGCTTTATCAGGTAAGAAACGATCTTGAATGTAGCGGGAGGAAAGATCTACTGCAGCTTGTATAGATTCATCTGTATAGTGAACATGGTGGTAGTCTTCGTAACGCTTACGAATGCCTTGTAAAATCTTAATTGTTTCTTCAGTTGTAGGTTCTTTAACCTCCACTGGTTGGAATCTACGAGCAAGGGCAGAATCCTTTTCGATGTTTCGATATTCCTTAATAGTAGTAGCACCAATTAATTGGAAATCTCCACGAGCTAAGGCTGGTTTAATAATGTTACCAGCATCCATACCGCCTTCAGCGTTACCAGCACCAACTAATTCATGAATTTCGTCGATAAATAGGATAATATTATCATTTTGCTCTAATTCTTTAATCAGTTGTTGCATTCTTTGTTCAAATTGACCGCGAATTCCAGTACCTTGAACCATTGAGACCATATTTAAAGAAATGATCCTCTTGTCTTGAAGTTTAGCAGGGACTGAACCATCGACAATTTGTTGTGCTAATCCCTCGACAACAGCGGTTTTACCAACACCAGCTTCTCCAATAAGAACTGGATTATTTTTAGTCCGTCTGTTTAAAATTTCAATAACGCGAGCAATTTCTTTATCACGACCAATAACTGGATCAATTTTACCCTTTTTTGCTAAGTCGGTTAAATCCGTACCATACTGGTCGAGTAGAGATTTTTGACCACCGTTATTTCCACCTCGACGGCCACCACCCATTTGCATACGTGGATCACGGCCTTGAGGATTATTTTGTTCATTATTGTTATTATTTAAGGCGTTGAATAAATCACTAAAATCGCCAAAAAATGCATTGTTATTATTCATACTATTATTTTGTCCTTGTTGATTTTTCAATTCTTGATAACATTGTTGACATAATGAAATTTCACGATCTTGCCCATTTACATTTGTATAAAGATGAATGGAGGCAGGACGTTTATGACAGTTATCACATAGCATTAATATTTCCGCCTTTCTTATAATATTCAGGCCATATTCCTATTTTAGCACTCTTGATATATGAGTGCTAACTTGCTAATATCATAGTACGGATACTTACTAATTGCAAGTGCTAAGCTCAGATTTTTATAGGAAATTGATATAATTAGGATAAAGAAGAAATTTTTTTATAAAGATATAGAAACTTTAAGGAGAGAAGTATAAGGAATGAATTATGAAGAAATATTAGATAAAATCATAAGTGGTGAATTGAAAGAATATAGAGTTAGTCCCAAAGATGCTTTTCAATTCCAATTGGCTCTTAGAAGCTATGGTAAAAGACAGAGGATAACTGGGATTGCCCAAAGAGGTGGGGATATAATTTATACCTTATCTGACAATGAAAATTAAGTACTTTATAATGTAAACATTTACATTTGTGTTGTTTTCATTTAGAAAACATGATAACCTAATAAACGAGTGGGTATAAAACTCCCGATTATTTTTGATTTTAAAGGAGATAATTTAAAATGGAAAAACGCGAATTTCATATTATTGCTGAAACTGGTATTCATGCTCGTCCAGCTACTTTGTTGGTACAAGCTGCTTCTAAGTTTAACTCAGATATTAACTTGGAATACAACGGTAAATCAGTAAACTTGAAGTCAATCATGGGTGTTATGTCTTTAGGTGTTGGCCAAGGTGCAGATGTAACTATTACTGCTGATGGTGACGACGCTAAAGAAGCAATTGAAGCTATTGCTGACACTATGAAAAAGGAAGGTTTAGCTGAATAATGTCGAAAACTTTAAAGGGAATTGCAGCCAGTGATGGTATTGCAGTTGCACCAGCCTACCTTTTGGTAGAACCTGACCTTTCGTTTTCTAAAACCTCAGTTAGCGATGTTGATGCTGAAGTAGCTCGCTTTAAGAAAGTTGTTGAAGAATCAACTAAAGAACTTGAAAAAGTTCGTGATAAAGCTAAGGAAAGTTTAGGAGCAGAAGAAGCTCAAGTTTTTGACGCACACCTTCTCTTCTTAAGTGACCCAGAATTTACTGGTGCCATTGAACAAGAAATCAAAGATCAAAAAGTTAATGCTGAAGCAGCATTAGATGAAACTGCTCAAAAATTCATTACTATTTTTGAAGGTATGACTGACAATGCATATATGCAAGAACGTGCAGCCGACGTACGTGATGTTTCAAAGCGTCTTATGGCACATCTTCTTGGTAAAAAATTGCCAGATCCTGCAGCTATTGACCATGAAGTTGTAGTAGTAGCCTACGATTTAACACCAAGTGATACAGCTCAACTTAACAAGAAGTACGTTAAGGGATTTGTAACTGATGTTGGTGGTAGAACTGCTCACTCAGCAATCATGGCTCGTTCATTGGAAATTCCAGCTGTTGTTGGTACTGAAACGATTACTAAAGATGTTAAAGATGGCGATATGCTTATTGCCGATGGTTTAGACGGCGATGCTATCATTAATCCAACTAATGCTCAAATCGAAGAATACACTAAGAAAGGTGAAGCCTTCGCTAAGCAAAAGGAAGAATGGAAGAAGCTAAAGAATGAACCATCTGTAACTGCTAATGGTAAGAAGTTCATTATTGCTGCTAACATTGGTACTCCTAATGATATGAAGGGTGTAAAAGAAAACGGTGCTGAAGCCATTGGTTTGTACAGAACTGAATTCTTATACATGGATTCAAAAGACTTCCCATCCGAAGAAGCTCAATTTGATGCTTACAAGAAAGTTATCGAAGATATGGATGGTAAGCAAACTATCATTAGAACTTGTGATATCGGTGGTGACAAGCACTTAGATTACTGGGATCTTCCAGAAGAAATGAACCCATTCTTAGGTGTTCGTGCTATTCGTCTTTCAATGCAATACAAGGATATCTTTAGAACTCAATTAAGAGCTTTACTTCGTGCTTCTGCATATGGTCCATTAGGAATTATGTTCCCAATGATTGGTACCTTAGCAGAATTACGTGAAGCTAAGCAAATCTTAGCTGAAGAAAAAGATAAACTTGCCAAAGAAGGCGTTAAGATCGGTGAGGACTTACAAGTTGGTATGATGATCGAAGTTCCAGCTGCTGCTGTATTAGCTGATCAATTTGCTAAAGAAGTTGATTTCTTCTCAATTGGAACTAACGACTTAATCCAATATACTATGGCTGCTGATCGTGGTAATGATAACGTTTCTTATCTTTACCAACCATACAACCCATCTGTTTTACGTTTGATTAAGCACACTATTGATGGTGCTCATGAAAACGGTATTTGGTGTGGTATGTGTGGTGAAGCTGCCGGTGATGACATTATGTTCCCAATCCTTTTGTCAATGGGTCTTGATGAATATTCAATGAGTGCCACTTCAATCTTACGTATCAGAAGTTTGATGAAGAAGATCAATACTGATGATATTAAAGAATTAGCTAATAAAGCATGCTTCGTTTCAGAAACTGCTGATGAAAACAAGAAGTTAGTTGAAGAAACTATGAAGAAGCTTGGCATTATTGATTAGAAGAAAAAAGAGTACTGTAAAGGTACTCTTTTTTTGTTAAAACTTCACACAAACTTCATTATTTGCTGATAGAGTATAACTTGTAAGCTAATAAAAGAAATTTGATTACAACTTACAAGCTCAAAGTATTTGTGATATAATATTTTATGTAAGTGGAACAGTAGTTATTTTTCTACACGCAAAGGAGTGTGGAGTTAAGTGTTAAATTTATATACATCACCAAGTTGTACTTCATGTCGTAAAGCAAAGGCATGGTTAAAGGAACATGATATTTCCTTTAAAGAGAGAAACATTTTTGCCAATCCTTTGAATAAGGAAGAAATCATGCAAGTTCTACGTATGACTGAAAATGGTACAGAGGAAATTATTTCTACTCGTTCTCGTACTTTCCAAAACTTAAAGATCAATTTAGATGATCTATCAATTGATCAATTAATTGATCTTGTTGAAAAGAATCCTAGTTTATTAAGACGTCCAATCATTATGGATGACAGACGTTTGCAAGTTGGTTATAACGAAGACGAAATTAGAAGATTTCTTCCTCGGAAGGTACGTCGTTTAGAACTTGAAGAAATTCAAGCAATGACTGCTGATTTTTAATTAATTATTTAAAAACGTTAGCTTTTTTAAGCTAGCGTTTTTATTTGAACAACAAAATAGGTTACAATGTATTACAGACAAAGACTCCGAGGTGATAATAAGTGGAAGTACACAGAATAAGTGAAAATACCATTCGTGTAACGATGGATGCGGATGAACTTAAAGAGCGTGGGATAACGATGCTCGATTTGTTGGGAAACAAAAGTCAAATTCAAAAATTCTTCTATCAGATTTTAAGTGAAGTCGACACTGATCATACTTTTGCCAAAGGAGATCCGGTTACTTTTCAAGTTATGCCAAGCAGTTCTGGATTAGAGTTACTTATTTCTAAAGTTCCAGATAGTGACACGGACACTCGCGATGATTCAAGTGATCAATTACGAGATCTTTTAAAGGGATTAGGTACTGAATCAGATACTGATCAACGTAGAACGGAAATTAACGATCAAGATAAACTAGTAAGTGACAATCGTCGTGTTTTTAAACTGGAAAGTATTGATTTAGTTGCTGCATTAGCAGATGCACTAAAGGTTGATGGATTAGCATCTAGTTTATATACTTACCGACATGAATATTACTTAGATTTATCTTACTTAGATGACAACTATGTAGAATTAAAACCTGAAGATACCTGGGTAATTGCAAATGAATATGGCAATGGGATGACTGAAAAGCAATTCCAAAAGATAAAGAAAAATGCTAAGTGTTTAATTAGACAAGATGCATTAGGAAATTTAAGACAATATTTTGATTAAAAAATAAAAGGAGATGAAAAAATTGGCTGTTTGTCAAATCCTGTTGATGACCAGTTTTAGATTAAGGAATTAGGCAACTAAAGAATAGTTGCTTGATTCCTTTTCTTTTACAATATTTTCTTCTAGTTTAATTCTAATTAATAAGTGGCTAAAACTACTATAGCCATAGGCTGTTCGTTCATTTGTTTAATCTTACGATTAACTCCTTCAAGACAGCCATTAGAATAGCTGGAAGAAATGCTATTTAGAATGCCAGTATAATTGTGTTTAAAAATTAATAAGGTTTGATGAATTTGCTTACCGACAGCTTGTTTTGAGTGAAGCAAGTGAATGATCTGCTTTTCGTCTTTGCTTTGAATAGCAGCCATAAAGTCTTGCATAATCAATATGTGTTTTCAAGTTCTTTACTGCAGTCTAAGCCGTCTTCTTATTGAGCTTGTCATATTTCATGAGGTAAAGCTTCCAGGTGGATTTTAAGAGCTTATATTCACGACTTTGTTTCTTAAACTGTTTCATCGTTTGTACACGTAGACTATTGAAAGCCCCGATAAGCATCTGAACCATATGTTTGAGATTATGAGAATGGCGGTAAGGACAATGGAGCTGAATAAGCTCAGCTACATATATATTATGATATTTGCCATTAATACATTTTTTAAAATAATCGGAAAAAACAATAATGAATTGGTCGTAGAAGGATTTTAAGTTAGGAGAGGATATGGCCTCTTTCTTTATGCAATAAAAAATCCTGTCGATAGGATATCATAGATATCCATCAACAGGAAAAAGTATAGAGCCCAAAAAAATTTATCTCCTTTTTGCGTATATAATATTGGGCGATAAAATGTATGCTGCGATTTTAAATCAAAAATTAGTCTTGGCAGTCAATGAAGCAGAGCAAGTTAATCGAGGAATAAAGAAATTAAATCAGGATTGTTATCTATGTCCATCTTGTAGGCATCGAATGATTTTGATCTTATCTGAAGATAAGACACCATTTTTTAAGCACTTTTATCAGGTAAAAGGGACAGGAGAAAAAGAAGAACATTCGCAGGCAAAAATCCTTTTATGTACTGCTCTAAAGGCCAATGGAATTCAGGCGGAAGTAGAAGTTTCACTTTTAGATCAACAATTAAGAGCGGATGTACTGGTAGAAAATAAATTATCTTTTGAAGTTCAATGTGCTCCTTTAAGTGAAGAAGAGTTTAATCATCGACATCAATTATACAAACAAATAAATATTAAAGATATTTGGATTGTTGGAAAAAGACATTATTTGAAGAAGAAAATTAATCAATCGCAGGAAATTTTTCTTAGGTATAGTCCTAAATGGCAGTGGTATTATCTAGAAATTGATCCATTTAAATGTTTGATAAGGCTTAAATATAATATCTTAAAAGCAGCAATTAGTTCAGAAATTCAATATGATGTTAAAACTTTTCCGTTAGATGAAGAAGGTGTAGCAGAATTATTTTTATTTACTCCAGTTAAAAAGATTTTTAAGGTGTCCGATATTAAAGATCAAAAGAAATATTTGCAAAAACAACTGGTTCAAAAAAGTAAGATTGGATTGAAAATTGGAAGCCTATTATATCAATTGCATTATTCAATAGATGATATACCTAAAGAATTATTTTTGCAGCTGCGAAAGCCGAAAGATGCAAGTCCAATATTAACTTTTCTACAAAAAAAGCTAGATGACTAAAAAGTCAACTAGCCGAAAATTACAATAGGCGTAAACTATTATCACTACTAGTCTGTTTATCCCCAGCGATAGCAGCTTCAATTTCTTCGCGATTTGCGCAACCTTCAATCATCATCCCTGAATCACCACGGTCATCATCATAGTTAAAGATGATCGTAGTTGGTGTAGTGATAACATTTAAGTCGTCAGCAAGTTTTAAATCCTTATCCATTGAGAGCTTAATGTAGTTTGACTCTCTATTTTTATTGAAGTTTTTAATTGAAACATCTAGAGAAGTTAAAATCTCATTAACAAGCTCTCGAGAATAAGTCTTACCCATATCATTAATTGCATGTTGTAATTTAATAATATATTGTCTGGCTTTTTTATTACCAACGATTAATTTTAGAGTGTGATAATCTTTAGTTGCATTATAAGCACTTTGACTAAAAGTGTTGAAAACTCCGACATTACTTGAAGCAAGATGCCGAGCCTTGATATCGTTTCGAATCGTATTCATGTTAGTTATGGGTATAAAGTGGTAAGAAATGTTTTGTTTATAACCACTGACTGCAGCACTTATTTCCCGTTCATTTTGATAACAGTTAATCCCAATTGGATTAACAAAGAAAAATATTTCAAACAATTTGTTTTCCTCCGTCCAGGTTCATGAATACTTTATCAGAAAATGGACAAAATGAGAAAAATTTTGTTTTATTTTTTGTGTTCCCAAGCACGTTGCACCTTGCTTTGGTTAGTATTTTCTTTGTTAACTTTGAAATTAAATTGTTTTTCTAATTCAGCAAGTACTTTTTTGATAGTAGCTGGATCATCATTTTCAATTTCTAATTCGAAGTCATAATATCCATCTGGAAATTCTGTTAAGTCTAAAGTTAATTCACAGTTTTCTGGACCAGTTGCTAATATTCTGCGAGTTTGGCTCCATGAAATTAACTTTAAAGAGTGAATTGCTTCGTTAGAATAGTGTTTTTGTAAATAATCACCAACATCACCGCCGAACAAGAAGAAAGTACCTTCATATGCACTTTGAGTCATTTGTTCGGCTTGAGCAACGGAAAGTAGATCGTTTATTTCAATGCGTTCGCTATACTTATTTTCTTTAGGATTGTTTTCTTTAACCTTAATTGTTTGTTCAGCGTGGTCAACAAGAATTCTAATTCTTAAACTTGCGTCACTATTTTTTAGATCAAAATCAGGTGTATCAAAATAATAATTCTTTTGGATAAAGTCTGACTTAGCAGTAAAAGCATCACGCATTTTTTTGTAAGTTTCTTCATCTAGTAGTGTTTTTGATTCAATTTCTAAATTTTTACTCATAATTTTATCCTTTCAGTAGTTAATGTTATCCCTCTCTATGGTAGAATAATTTTGTTTGAAACGGAAAGGATTTATACATGAAAGATTGGGATTTATTTTTATGGCCTTATCAACAGGCTGTTTCTGAATTAAAAGTTAAATTTCGATCACTTAGACAAAGTTTTTTAAACAAGGGTGAGCATTCGCCGATTGAATTCGTGGTCGGACGCGTTAAAACAGTCGATTCAATTAAAGAGAAGATGACAAGGCGAGTTATTGCCCCTGATGTCATTGAAAATGATATGCAAGATATTGCTGGAATTCGGATTATGTGTCAATTTGTAGATGATATCTATCGAGTGGTTGACCTAATTCATCAGCGGCAAGATATGCAAGTAATTGAAGAAAGAGACTATATTCAAAACGCAAAACCGTCTGGATATCGTTCTTACCATATGGTAATTTCATATTCTGTTTTCTTACCAGATGGACCAAAGAAGATAATTGCTGAAATTCAAATTCGTACTTTAGCAATGAATTTCTGGGCAACGGTAGAACATACGTTAAATTATAAATATCAGGGGAAATACCCGGAGGATATTTCTAAGCGACTTAAAACTACAGCTGAAGCTGCTTATAAGTTAGATGAAGAAATGTCATCAATTAAAGATGAAGTGCAGGAAGCACAAAGAATTTTTACTAAATCTAAAGGAAAAGAACAATAATGAAAGTCGCACTCGTTTATAATGAAAAAGTTGAAACCTTGGCAGTAGTTAAGGCATTAGAAAAATTACTTGATTCTAGAAAGATAGAAATTGATCCTGAAAATCCTGATGTCGTAATCACAATTGGAGGAGATGGAACTTTAATTTCTGGTTTTCATAAGTATCAAAATTTAGTTGATCAAATAAGATTTATTGGTGTACATACGGGACACCTAGGCTTCTATACTGATTGGCGTAATTTTGAAATTAACAAAATGGTGGATAATCTGACTAAGAAACAGCCATCTTCTGCTTCTTATCCTTTATTAGAATTAATCATTACTACCGGTTCGGGTGAGAAGAAAAAATTGCTTGCCTTAAATGAAGCAACTATTAAACGAGTTTCGAAGACTTTAAAAGCAGATGTTTATATTAGAGATCAATTCTTTGAAAGCTTTAAGGGGGATGGCTTATGCGTTTCAACTCCTACCGGTTCTACTGCCTATAGTAAATCTCTAGGGGGTGCAGTTATTCATCCACGTTTAAAGGCCTTGCAAATGACTGAAATAGCATCTATTAATAATCGCGTATTTAGAACTTTATCGTCTCCAATTGTGATTGCCCCTGATGAATGGATAACTATTAAGCCAGAAAGTGATGATCACTACGTAGTAACTTACGATGGATATGAATTTAATCATAAGCATATTAAGAAGATTGAATATCGTATTTCTCAACATGTGATTCGCTTTGATAAATATCAACATACCCATTTTTGGAATAGAGTAGAGGATGCCTTTATTGGCCAACCTAAAAATAAATAATGCAGTACTTTAAATTAAAATTTGAAAATAAAACACCTCAGAAATTGGGGCGTTTTTTATTAAGAAATGGTTTCTCTAAAAGAGCTTTAACTAACAGTCAACATCATGGTGGAATGATTTTAGTAAATCATCATCGTCGCTTCACTAGCTATCTTTTACATCCTGAGGATGAAGTGATTTTTATTTTAGGTGAGGAGAAGAAAAATCAATGGCTAAAACCATCTATTAATCAACTTAATATTGTTTTTGAACAGCATGATTATTTGGTCGTTAATAAAGAAGCTGGCGTTTTGTCGATTCCATCACGTTATGAAGATAATGATGCCGTAGTCAACAGATTACTATATTATTTTCAGAAAAATGGACAGAAAGAACTTAAACCACATGTTATTACAAGACTTGATCGTGATACGTCAGGATTAGTTTTAGTTGGGAAAAATTCAGTTGCTCATGCTCGATTTAGCAAAATGGGGAAGGATTGCTTTATTAAGAAATATCATGCGATTGTGCATGGCAATTTTAGTAAAGAACAAGAAACAGGTATTATCAATGCGCCAATTGGTAAATTAGATGCCGGTGTTAAACGCGGAGTAGTAGCTAATGGTCAACGCTCGATTACAAAATATCGTGTTTTAGATCAAGTTAATGGTGCAAGCTTAGTTGAATTACAATTACTAACTGGTCGAACCCATCAAATCAGAGTTCACATGCAATATCTTGGACATCCCTTGTATGGTGATCTTCTGTATGGGATTAAAGATAATTTTGAGCGACAAGCTTTGAATTGCTTTTATCTTAAGTTTGATGATCCTTTTTCGAAATGTAAGCAGGAGATTACTATTTCAGAACCAGCTGATATGAAATGTTTGTGGCAAAGCCTAATAAGTAATAAATTATAAATATAATAGTTAAATACATTGACTATTGTAACCGCTTTACATAGAATCGAATATAAGAAATGTTAATACTATCCGAATGTAGAAAAGAGGATCACTTGTATGTATTATTCAAAGGGAAATTATGAAGCTTTTGCAGACACAAAAAAAACAGCAGATGTGGATAAAAAATCTGCTTACATTATTGGTAGTGGATTAGCTGGTCTTTCGACAGCATTCTTCTTAGTTAGAGATGCCAAAATGGCTGGTGACAAGATTCATATTTTGGAAGAATTAGATGTCGCTGGAGGTTCTTTAGACGGAACTAAGCGTCCTAATGCTGGCTTTGTAGTTCGTGGTGGTCGTGAAATGGAGGACCACTTTGAATGTATGTGGGACATGTATCGTTCTGTTCCTTCATTGAGAATTCCTGGTGCATCTTATTTAGATGAATATTATTGGCTTGATAAGGAAGATCCTAACTCGTCAAATTGTCGTTTAATTCATAAACGTGGTAATGAACTACCAACTGATGGTTTATATCAACTAGGCTCACATGCTAGTGAAATAGTTAAACTAGTTTTGACACCAGAATCTGAGATTCAAGGAAAGACTATTGAAGAATGGTTCTCTCCAGAATTCTTTAAGTCTAATTTCTGGACTTATTGGTCAACAATGTTTGCCTTTGAAAAATGGCATTCACTTGCGGAAATGAGAAGATACTGCATGCGGTTTATTCATCATATTGATGGATTACCAGATTTTACGGCCTTGAAATTTAATAAATATGATCAATATGATTCTATGGTTAAGCCATTACTTAAATACTTGAAGGATCATGGAGTTAAATTTGAATATGGAGTTCAAGTTGAAAACGTTTTAGTTGATCATGAAGGAAACGAAAAAGTTGCTAAAAAGATTGTCATGAAAAAGAATGGCAAGCAAGAAGATATCGACTTAACTGAAAATGATCTTGTTTTTGTAACTAACGGGTCAATTACTGAAAGTTCAACTTATGGTAACCAAACTACGCCAGCACCAATCACTCATGCTAAAGGTGGTTCATGGAGATTATGGGAGAACTTGGCTAAGCAAGATCCTGCTTTTGGACATCCAGATGTCTTTAGTGAAAACTTACCAGAAAAATCATGGTTTGTTTCTGCAACTACAACCTTGAAGAATAAGAAAGTAGCTCCTTATTTTGAAAGATTAACTAAACGTAGTTTATATGATGGAAAAGTAAATACTGGTGGTATTATTACAGTTACTGATTCTAACTGGGGCTTAAGTTTTACTATACATCGTCAACCGCACTTCCCAACGCAAAAGCCAAATGAAATCGTAGTTTGGATTTATGCTTTATATTCAGATACTGAAGGAAATTATATTAAGAAGAAGGTAGTTGACTGTACCGGACAAGAAATTGCTGAAGAAATGCTTTATCACTTAGGTGTACCAGAAAGTGAAATCAAAGAACTTTCTTCAGAAGAAAACATGAATACTGTTCCTGTATATATGCCTTATATAACTAGTTACTTCATGCCTCGTCATGATGGTGACCGTCCAGCCGTTGTACCAGAAGGTTCAAAGAATTTAGCCTTTATTGGTAACTTTGCTGAAAGTCCTACTAGAGATACTGTCTTTACTACTGAATATTCAGTTAGAACTGCGATGGAGTCCGTTTATACCTTGCTTAATGTTGATCGAGGCGTGCCAGAAGTATGGGATTCTGTCTATGATATTCGTGAATTGCTTCGGGCTATGTACTACATGGCTGACAAGAAGAAGTTAGCAGATCAAGAAATACCTCTTCCTGAAAAGCTTGCTGTAAAGGTAGGAATGAAGAAGATCAAGGGAACATGGATTGAAGAATTGCTTGAAGAAGCAAATTTGATTTAAGATTGTAACAATTTATTTAAATGAGAATTCGAAAAAAGGTTACGGCGTTTTGAAGTCGTAACCTTTTTCTTATGCTGTAAATAATTATTGGGTATCTAATTTTTTGAACATTTCAATATCGGTAATTTTATCTAAATTAACTTAAATTTTATTTTGACTCGGGATCTGACTAATTGATTATCATGATAGAAATTATTATAGTGAGCAGGTTTTGAAAGAAGTAAATGTGCTTCATCAATAATAACAATATCTGCTTTTTCTTGTTTTTTATCTAATTGATTGATGAAACTAGTTGGTCTTTGAAAATTCTTTTTTAGTAATTCTGGCAGCGGACCAGCAATTTGTTTATAAACCTTAAGAATTTCAGGATGATTTACTAGAAAATAATTATTAGTTTGATAAAAATTACTATTTTTATAATGTCGTAACTTTTATATTTGATCAAAGAGGGAAGAAAGTACAACACTTTTTCCAGTTCCTGCATCACAATAAATGGTAAAAATCGCGGGGAAGTTATTTTGAAGATGTTGATTAGTAAAATCAATAATTTGAGTAATTAAATTTTGTTGTTCAGCAGTTAATTCTTTTAATGGGGAAAGTTTATCAGTAGCATTATTTTGCATGTGGATACTTGCTTTTTAAGAAAGATAAAATAAAAGCCATGAAAAACATGGCTAAATACTATTTTGAAAATTTATGATAGCTGTAGAAAATTAATCTTCTTCAAATAATACACGTGTAGCTTCTGGTACAGGAATATATTTTTGAAGAGGGGTTAAGCTACCTGTTTCGGAATTGCGCCGGTATAAGGTAGCATTATTAGTATTTTGATTAGCTACTACAAGATATTTTTCGCTCTTATCCCAATTGAAGTCGCGTGGGAAGGAACCAAAGACAGAAATTCTTTGAGCTAGTTCAAGTTTTCCATCATTTAAAACTTTGAAGACAGCAATTGAATCATGTCCACGATTAGAAACGTAGATAAATTTCCCATCTTTAGAAATTCTAATTGCTGCAGCACCATTATGATCGGTAAAGTCTTCAGGAATAGTTTTATATGTTGCAATGTCCTCAAAGTCCCAAGTTTGTTCGTTTAAATGAGCGACATTAACTTGACTAGATAATTCGCCAACAATGTACATAGTTTTACCATCAGGTGAAAATGTAATATGACGAGTACCAAAGCCCTTTTCCATTTGGTAGCGAGCTAGATGTTTTAATTTATCTCCCTCTAGTCTATAAAAATCAACGGCATCAATTCCAAGATCGCATGAAACTAAATTACCGGCTGGAGTTTCATCAAAGAAATGAGGATGAGCTGCATCCTGCTCTGGTCTTGGTCCATGTCCTTCATGTTTTTCATTTGTGACGAAGGTTAATTTTCCATTTTCATCGTAAGAAAAAACGTTGATGGTTGCTAAATGATAGTTTGCAGTGAAGACTAAGTGCTTTTGTGGATCAACGCTAATATAACAAGGAGCTGCGCCCTCATGAAGGTAAGTATCCAATTGTTCTGCTTTTTCGTCTTTAATTCGATAAGTAGCAATTCCACTTTGGTTACCATTTTGAATGATAGTAAATAGTAAATCGCCAACTAGTTGAAAATAAGTTGGACGATCAAGTTCAACAATATTTTTAACATTGTCTAATTTAATATCATTTCCATTATTTTCTGCATCTGCAGTATAAATGCCTTTTGAATCATGGCTAGTATAGCCACCAAACCAAACTTTCATATTATCCTCCTAATTAAAAATATGTCATTTTCATTTTCTACCTTTTAACTGAAATAGGCAATTGTAATTAAGTATTATCGCCTAAACGTAGCTGTATGGTAAAATTTAAAGGAGAGGTTGATAAAAATGAAATGGAATTCTACAATTACTGCTATTGGATCAGAGGCATTAGATCCAAAAGATAATATCGTAATTTTATTTGATAATAAAGTAACAGATAAACTAAGAGATGTTGCTGTATTGCAAAAATTTGATCAAGCAACACCTGTTGAAAAGTTTGTTTTTAAAAAAGACGATTCAATTACGATTGATGGGACAACATATTTATCTTTGTATGTTGGTCCAATGGTACAGATGAATATGCAGGCTATTGGACATGCAACACTAGTCTTTACTGATGAAGTACCAAAGAAGCCAATGACAAATGCGATCTATCTAGAAAAAGATCCTAAGGAAAAAATGCCTGAATTTAAAGTGGGAGACTGGATCACCTACGAACATAGATAAATAGATAAGAGGAAAGCTATGGAGGTAAAGAAACATCATCATACAAGTAATATCTTTGTGAAATGGTTTTTAAATAATCGTTTTAGCATAGCATTACTTAATATCTTGTTGTTCTTTTTAATTATTCTGGTATTTAACCAAATTTCATTTGTGTTAAATCCTTTCTGGACATTTTTTAATGCAATTTTGCCACCAGTATTAGTGGCATCCATTCAGTATTATTTAATGAATCCAGTAGTTGATTGGATGGAAAAGAAATTAAAAGTGCCCCGTATTATTACAATTATTTTGTTATTTGTAATTGTTTTAGGTGGACTAATTTGGATTATTAATACGCTAATTCCAATTATTCAACATCAGACTGATTCTTTAATTAAAAATTGGCCAACTTATTGGCAGGATGCTCAAAAAGGTTTTGAAAAGATGATCCGCGATCCGCGCTTAAATGGAGTACGTGGGGGAATTAATCATGCTATTTCTGATGCACAAACCAAAATGTTTAAAACTGGTCAAGATAGCTTTAATTTAGCTTTGAGCAATTTATCCTCTGCTGTTAATGTAATTACAATGATTTTTATGACTCTGTTAACAGCACCGTTTGTTTTATTCTTTATGTTAAAAGATGGCCATCGCTTGAATCCGTATGTGACTAAGTTCGCTCCTCAAAGACTACAACCGAGTTTTTCAAGCTTACTTAGTGATATTAATGGAGCAGTTGCTGCTTACATTAGGGGACAAATTACTGTTGCCTTTTGGGTTGTAGTGATGTTTGCGATAGGTTATTCGATTATTGGGTTAAATTATGGAATTACTTTAGCTGTTTTAGCAGGTATATTAAATATGATTCCATATTTTGGGACCTTTATTGCATTTGTTCCAGCAATTATTCTGGGGTTAATTAATTCGCCAATGATGCTGGTTAAAATTTTAATAGTTTTCGCAATTGAGCAAACCCTTGAAGGTCGTGTTATTTCTCCATTAGTAATGGGGAATAAGATGAACATGAATCCTGTTACAACAATTTTATTATTGATTGGAGCGAGTGCCGTTGCAGGACTATGGGGCGTAATTTTTGCAATTCCTGTTTATGCAGTAGTTAAAATTATTGTAACTAGACTATTTAATTACTATCGTAAAATTTCTAACCTTTATGAAGAAATATCAGTATCAGATAATGATAATGATTTGAAACCTAAAGAATCAAATTAAAAATAAGCGTGGTACTTGCCTTTCTACAGGTGCTACGTTTTTTTACAAAAGGAGTTTTTTGATGACTAATCATGTTGTACTATATGAACCACTAATGCCAGCAAATACTGGAAATATTGCTCGTACTTGTGCTGGTACCAATACAGTTTTGGATTTAATTGAACCATTAGGTTTTCAAATTGATAACAAGAAAATGAAACGTGCCGGTCTAGATTATTGGGACAAAGTCGATATTAAAATGCATGATGATTTAGAAACGTTTTTGAAAACTCTAGGTCCAAATGATGAGATGTACTTAATTTCAAAGTTTTCTTCTAAGAATTATGCTCAAGTAGACTATACTGATCCTGATAAAGATTATTATTTTGTTTTTGGAAAAGAAACAACTGGTTTACCAGAAACTTTCATGAGAGAGTATTATGATCGTAATCTACGAATTCCGATGTCTGATAATATTCGTTGCTATAATTTATCAAATTCAGTTGCCATGGTTTTATTAGAAGCTTTAAGACAGCAAGGTTTTCCAAATATGGAAAAGAGCCATCATTATGAAAATGATAAGTTGAAAGATAATTATAACCGTCCAGAACGTTATGAAAGAAATTTAGGAGATAAGTAAAAATGGATTTTAAAAATATGACCCCAATTGTTGTAAGAGCATTTCATTACGATTTGAATGACGAGCAGCAAGTAAAGAATGAAGTTAATGTTTCTTTGAGACAAGTTTACCAAGATTTGGATGATGGAACTCAAGATGAAGGAAAGAATGGTAAGTATTTTGAAATTGCTGTTCCATTCGAAGTTGCGCCAGCTCCGGGAGACTTTACCGTTAGTGGCGTTGTTACGAGAGTTGTTCAATTTATTGATTACTTTGGTGATGGATCCGATTTAGAGCCATCAGATTATCAATTACTTTCTAGACCACTAGTAGAACAAATTGAAACTCTAACTTATGAAATTACCCAATTAACTTTAGATCATCCTGTAAATCTTAGCTTCAAATCAAACTTTAATGAACTAAACAAAAATGATGAAAAAGATAAAGATGATAATTAAACAGATTGAGAAGGTGTCTTGATGGCTAAAAAGCGAAAACGCAGGTCAAAAAGAAAGAAGACAACTACCAAAAAGAAAAAACAAAGTATGGAATGGGTTCTTACGGGAATAGTACTTGTTTTGGTAGCTGTTTTAAGTTGCGTTCATTTCGGTTTGTTTAGTCAACAGTTGATTAACTTAATTCGATTCTTTGTTGGCGATAGTCACTATTTAGCTAGCATTATCCTTGGTCTTTTTGGCTTAATCATGATTATTTATAATCAACCACCTCACTTTAGTCTAAAGCGGGGTAGTGGATTAGGGATCTTCTATTTAGGTTTATTACTATGGGAAAGTGCTCGCGTTTTTAATCAAATGATGATTCATCAAGGCTTTTTAAATGCCTTCTTAACCTCAATTGGTGAAGAATTTGCTCGAGCTCAAATTACTACTAAAGTTGGTGGTGGATTAATTGGTAGTATTCTGTATCAATTTATCTTTCCAATTTTAGGAACTATTGGCGCAGAAGCTTTATCTTTTTTGATGATGCTAGTAGGTATTTTGATGATTTGCAATGTCAAATTTGCAACTTTATTATCAGGCTTTCAAAAGGGTTCACAGTTAGTAATTGAAAAAAATAAAGATGCTGGAGTTGCTATAAAAAGTAAATATGATGATCTAGTTGAAAAGCATGAGCAGAATAAGCAAGAGAAGTTAAATAATCGAGAAAAACTGATGGATCCATTAGATGATCGCGACGAAACCTTTCCAAGTACGGCTGATTTCACTTCCGATCCTTTTTCAACTAAAACTAAGAAGAATGACAAAGAAGACAATGTTCCTCGCTTTGAACCTCAAATTGAAGTTTCTCAGGATAATGCATCTACACTAGAACCAGAAGTCCATGATTCTTTGACTGAGAATTTACCAATATCACATTCTTATGCCGAAGAAGATCAAAAGATGAAACAAGAACTTCAAAATGTTGATCACGGCGACTTAGAAACTAAACAAGGTACGCAAACTAAAAATGCCAATTATAAAAAACCGCCAATTAATTTGCTAGCATCTATAAAAAATGTTGACCAAAGTCAAGACAAAGCATTGATTCAAAAAAACACAGAAGTTTTGGAGTCTACTTTTAAGAGCTTTGGTGTTCATGTAATTGTGAAAAAGGCAGTTTTAGGGCCGACTGTTACTCGTTATGAAGTACAGCCAGCTGTTGGTGTAAAAGTAAGTAAAATTGTAAATTTGGCAGATGATCTGGCCTTAGCTTTGGCTGCTAAAGATATTCGTATTGAAGCACCAATTCCAGGTAAGCCTTTAATTGGAATTGAAGTACCTAATCGAACTACTTCTGCAGTATCATTTAAAGACGTAATGATCCATCAAGATCCTAAAGCAAAAGATCTTTCATTGGATGTACCGCTTGGTAAAGATGTTGAAGGAAAAGTAATATCAGCTGATTTACGTAAAATGCCTCACTTATTAATTGCTGGATCTACTGGATCAGGAAAATCTGTAGCAATAAATACGATTATTACGAGTATTTTGATGAAGTCTTATCCAGAAGATGTCAAATTAGTTTTAATTGATCCGAAGATGGTGGAATTATCTGTCTATAATGGAATTCCTCATTTATTAATTCCAGTTGTTACTGATGCTAAACTAGCTACAAATGCCTTAAGAAAAACTGTTAAGGAAATGGAACGGCGCTACCAACTATTTGCTACTGGTGGTGTGCGTAATATTACTGAATATAATCAAAAGGTGGCCGAGAATAATGCTGATAAAAATAATTCAGTAATGGAAAAACTGCCGTATATTGTGGTAATTGTTGATGAGCTAAGTGACTTAATGATGGTTGCTGGTCATGATGTAGAAGATGCAATTGTTCGTTTAGCTCAAATGGCTCGAGCAGCTGGAATTCATATGATTTTAGCAACTCAACGTCCCAGTGTAGATGTTATTACTGGTTTAATTAAGGCAAATGTACCGTCAAGAATTTCTTTTGCTGTTTCTAGCGGGGTTGACTCACGTACTATTTTGGATCAGGTTGGCGCTGAAAAGCTCTTAGGACGTGGAGATATGCTTTTTTTGCCAATCGGTGCAGCTAAGCCTGAACGTGTTCAGGGAGCCTTTATTTCAGTAACAGAGGTAGAAAAAATAGTATCTTGGGTAAAGGAACAACAAGAAGCAGTATACAACGAAGATATGATTCCATCGAAGAATGATTCTGACTCTCAGACTAATGATGACGATGAACCAAAAGATGAGTTTTACGATCAAGCAGTAGCCTTAGTAAGAAAACAGCAGTCAGCAAGTGTATCAATGCTACAACGTCGATTTAGAATTGGTTATAATCGTGCGGCAAGAATTGTTGATGCAATGGAAGCTAAAGGCATTGTGGGACCTTCTGAAGGATCAAAACCTAGACAAGTACTTATTCCACCAGAAAAGGATGATGAAAAGTAATTATGACAAATATTTCAATTGACCATAATTTAAAATTTAAAACAGCCACTTTGGGCTGTTTTTTGCGTTTGCCTTTAGATAAAAAACTTTAGCTTTAGCAAATATTTTGGCGTGTATGCAAGGCAATGCAAGTAAAGCATTTCCTGGAATTAAGGTTCAAGCAAGAACATTTTCTAATCTGTATAATGCAAGTTTGCAGGTTTTTCCAGAAGTATTTGGAAACCAAATTATTATTTTCTATACAATAAATTTTGTTGAGCCACGTGAAATCTTAGATCCAGATTATAATTATCAAGTAGTCATGGATGCTTTTTTCAAAGTAGTAAAAGAACCATTGTTTGATGAACAATTACTTGAGTTAGCGAAAAGACAGCTTGGACAAGAAGAAAAACAATATTATGAATTGCCAGCTAATTATGCTCTAAATGGATTTTTTAATACTTGGTATCGAGATACTCCAAATTATCAAAACAGTGTTTTTGGTGATAAAAAAACACTCAGAAATACTAGCTTAGAAGAGGTTAAATCATTTTTCGATACTTTGAAAAATGCTCCCGCTTTTTGTTTAGGACAAGCTCAAGATCCTGATAGCTTGACTGATTTAGTTCAAGAGCAACTTGATTGGGCAGGATATTTTGATGATTTTGTGGTACCGACTCTTGCTATTCCAACCAAAGAAGATCCAATTGAAAAGAAAATCCAATTTAGAAGCGAACAAGCACAATTGTTGATTGGTTATGGTTATGATCAGTCTTTACCAGTATCGTTTAAGCAATTTGGTGGACTCTTTTTAGGTGAATATCTTGCTGGGGATGAATCTTCTAAATTGTTTACTGAAGTTAGAAAAAAATTGGGTGCAGCTTATGCAATTGATGCCACTAATTATGTTAATAATTCTCTTTTCTTGATTAGTACAGGTATTGCAAAAGATAAAGTAGCAGCAGCAACTAAGGCAATAAAAGGTGGTGTAGCGGCAGTTCAAAACGGAAAAGTAGATAAGGATGTCTTTGAAAAAGCCAAGGTTGCTTTGAAGCGTAATTATCAAATAAGCGCTGATCGTCAAGATTTGATATTAATTCAAATGTTAGCAAATGCTCTTAGAGGCTATGACCATTCTTTCGCAGAAAGAATTAAGGAAGTTGAACGCTTCAAAATTGATAAATTAATCGAATTTAGTCAAAAATTGTACTTTAATGAAAGCTATTGTTTAAAATGAAAAAATTAGATGTAACAACCAGAGACTATAGTTCTGGTTTTCGAGCAAAAGTAATTCGCAGACCACTTTTTGCTCAAAAATTTATGGGAATTATTGTGGATTTTGGTGGTAGCAATCCACAGAAATTATGTGGGGGAGCTCATTTTTTGGAGCATAAATTATTTGCTAAAAAGAATGGCGATATTTCACAACAATTTGAAGAAATTGGTGCGTCTACGAATGCCTTTACTACATACAATGAAACAATGTTTTATGCTAGTTTTACCGATCATTGGCGCCAGGTTTTACCATTGATTTTTGAATTAGTAGGAACAACACATTTTACTAAAAGCAATGTTTCTAAAGAAGCAAAGATTATTGCTCAAGAGTTAGCTATGTATCAAGATGATCCTAACTGGCAAGTTAACTATGAATTGATGCAGATGATGTTTCCGAAGACTAATTTAGCAGAAGACTTAACTGGTACCAAAAACAGCCTGAAAAAAATGACACCAGAAATTTTGCAAGAGATTTATGATAATAATTATGTTAGTGGCAAAATGGAATTTGTTGCTTGTGGCGGATTTAGCGATAATCAAACTAAAGAAATCTTGCGTGAAGTAGGAAAGCTTGAAAGAAAGTATTTGATTTCTAAAAAAGTTAAGCAAAAAAAAGCCGCGCTTGTAAATCCTAAGAAGCAACATCAAACAATCTTAGACTCTTCTTTAACTACTTCTCGTGTTGGAATAGGAATAAGATTGCCAAATTTTGAAAAATTGGGTTTGCGAAATAGTACAGCGCAAAGCATCTTGGAAATGATGCTGCAAGCCAAATTAGGGGTAACTAGTACTTGGTTTGAAGAAATGCAAAAACAGGGAGTCTTAAATTCGCCAATGGAATTGCAAGTATCTTATACTACAGAGGGTAATTTTGCGACGATTATTGGTGTTTCAAACAAACCGGATTTGTTTTTAGAAAATACTAAAAAACAATTGCTAGAAGTGCCAATAAGCGAAGAAGCATTTGTCTTTCAAAAGAAAGAAGCCTTGGCTCAGACGATTAGAGAATTTGATGATCTTAGTACAATTGCGATTGAAGAAGCTGAGTACGGTCTTGAAAATGATACGTTTAATGAAGCTGCGTGGGCAATTCAATCTTTAAGTTTTAGTGAATTTTATACAGCAATCGATAATATTTTAGCTAAAAGTGATATATTTACTACAATTTTAAAAGGTAAAGAGGAAGCTGATTAATGAAGCGTGCAATAATTTTTGGTGCTACTGGTGGAATTGGGAGAGCAATTGCTAGTCGACTTGCTGAAACTGGTTGGTCCTTATACATTCATTACAATCATAGCAGCCAAGAAGCTAAAAAAATGGTAGATGAATTTGTTGAAAAATATCCACAACAAGAATTTTTTCCATTAGAACTTGATTTTCTGGCTAAAGATGAGAGTATTAAAAAAATTATTTCAAGTTTACTTCCCTTAAGTGCTGCTATTTTTACACAGGGAATTACAAATTATCAATTTCTTAGCAGTCAGAATCTAGAGCAAATAGAAAACGTTATTCGAATTAATCTTTTAATGCCTATAAAAATTACATCGCTTCTAGAATCACAACTTTTAAATCGTGAACATGGACGATTAATATTTATTGGATCTGTTTATGGCGGGCAAGCTAGTGCATTAGAGAGCGTATATAGTGCAAGTAAAGGTGGCCTATCTAGGTTTGTACAAGGTTATGCTCGTGAAGTTGCGTCAGCTCATTTAACGGTAAATGTTATTGCTCCTGGAGCAGTTGACACACCAATGAACGCAATTTTTGATGCAGAAACTTTAAATGAAGTAAAAAATGAAATTCCCGCTGGAAGATTAGCTGAACCGAAGGATGTAGTATTTTGGGTGGAAAATTTACTTGATGAACGATCGGACTATTTGACAGGTCAAACAATATATGTTGATGGTGGTTGGCTTGTTTAAGTGATGATTAGTTTGGTATACTCATATTTGAATTATTGCAAAAAGTTGAGAGGATATTATGGCAGATATTGGAGATAAATTACGCAGTGCTCGTAAAGCAAAGGGTATGTCAATTGAAGATGTTGAAAAAATAACTAAAATTCAGCGTAGATATCTTACTGCAATTGAAAATAATGATTTTGATCAATTGCCAGGAGATTTCTATGTCAGAGCTTTTATTAGACAATTTGCTGATGTAGTTGGTTTGAATGGTAAAGAATTGCTAGCAGATTATAAGTCTGAAGTACCCGAAGCAAAGCCTGAAGAATATGTCGAAAATTCAATCGACAATAAGAGTGAGAGGATTAAGGAAACCACCAATAACCGTAAAGGTATGTGGCGTAGTTACTTGCCACAGATTGCAACAGTAGTTGGAGTTGTATTAGTAATTTTAGTAGTTTATATTGTTTATACTCGCTTCTTTACTGGTACTAACCAACAATCAGCAAATCAAGCCGAAAATGTAACTGTTTCTTCTTCTCGTATTAAATCTTCAAAATCCAAAACTTCATCAAAGAAGAAATCAATTCCAAAGAATGCAAGTTCAGAGGTTAAAATTTCTAGTTTAGGTAATAATAGTTACCGTGTTAGTGGGATGAAGAATGATCGGACTTTAACTTTAGGAACAACTACTAATGAAGTTTGGGCACAAATTTTAGTTAATGGTTCTTCTGTTTGGCAAGGAACTTTGAAGGCTAATGGTAAACATTCAGTTCAACTACCAGAAAATGTGAATAATGTTTCTGTACAAATGGGAAATAGTGTTTCAACTACCTTAACTTTAGCTGGTAAAAAAGTAGATGCACGTAGTAAAACTAACCCAGCATCACCATTAACTTTAAAATTTACTTTTAATAGCAAAGATAGCAAAAACAGTAATAATCAACAAAATAATGTTGCGACTCAAAACTCTCGTTCTACTAATACTGTAAATACACAAACTCAGCAAAATCAAAATACTCAAAACAGCCAAAGCGTACAAAATAATCAAAATGTGCAACAAAATGTAAAAAATACGCAAGGACAAACAAATACTAATCAAAATAATGGAGGTCAAAGTAACCGTTAATGAACTTACCAAATAAATTAACTATGTTCAGAATCTTTATGATTCCAGTCTTTATGCTGGTTCTAATTTTTAATTGGCCAGCTGGTGGGACAACTTTCTTAGGAACACATATTTACTGGTCTCATGTATTAGCTGCTGTAATTTTTGCTGTAGCTTCAATAACTGACTTTTTAGATGGACATATTGCCCGTTCAAGAAATTTGGTTACTAATTTTGGAAAATTTGCTGATCCATTAGCAGATAAGATGTTAACGATGACAGCATTTGTATTTTTGATCTCATTAGATTTAGCACCAGCATGGGTTGTAGCGATCATTGTTTGCCGTGAGTTAGCTGTTACGGGTTTACGTTTGATTTTAGCTGAAAATAAAGGTCAAGTTTTAGCAGCAAAGATGCCAGGTAAAATTAAGACAACTACACAGATGTTATCAATTATTTTCTTATTATTTGGTGATGTATACTACATTGGTACTATTTTGTTGTATATTTGCCTAATCTTTACTATTTACTCAGGTTATGATTACTTTAGACAAAGTGGCGATGTATTTAAAGGTGAAATATAGATTTGAAAGAAGCAGGAATGCTTCTTTTTTTTGAAAAAAATTATTGGAATTTTGCGTAATAAATTATAGAGAATATAATATTGAACGTTAGTTCGTATTTCTCTTGCTTTTAGGTAATAAAACCAAGTATAATTATTGTAAATGCATAAGGAGGAAGAAATTTGGCTAAAGATGATAAAAAGAAGGCCCTAGATATTGCCTTAAAGAAGATTGAAAAAGACTTTGGAAAAGGCGCAGTTATGCGTATGGGTGAAAAAGTAGACACCCAAATTTCCACTATTCCTTCTGGTTCACTAGCTTTAGATGCAGCTCTTGGAGTTGGTGGATATCCACGTGGACGAATTATTGAAGTATACGGCCCAGAAAGTTCTGGTAAAACTACTGTGGCTCTGCATGCTGTTGCAGAAGTACAAAAGCGTGGTGGAACTGCAGCGTATATTGATGCTGAAAATGCCATGGATCCAGCTTACGCGGAAGCTTTAGGCGTAGATATTGATTCATTGATTTTATCTCAACCAAACACTGGAGAAGAAGGTTTACAAATTGCTGATACATTAATTGCAAGTGGTGCAATTGATATTTTAGTTGTCGACTCAGTAGCTGCCTTAGTGCCAAGAGCTGAAATTGATGGTGATATGGGAGACTCTCATGTTGGGTTGCAAGCAAGATTAATGAGTCAAGCTCTTCGTAAACTTTCTGGAAATATTTCTAAAACTAAAACAATTGCTGTTTTCATTAATCAAATTCGTGAAAAAGTTGGGGTTATGTTTGGAAATCCTGAGACAACTCCGGGTGGTCGTGCTTTGAAGTTTTACTCTACCATCCGACTAGAAGTACGTCGTGCGGAACAAATTAAACAAGGTTCAGATGTTATTGGTAACCGTGTAAAATTAAAGGTTGTTAAGAACAAAGTAGCTCCACCATTTAAAGTTGCTGAAGTAGATATCATGTATGGTAAAGGTATTTCTCAAACTGGTGAATTAATTGATATGGCTGCTGATAAGGATATCATTAAAAAGGCTGGTTCTTGGTACTCATATGGCGATGACCGTATTGGACAGGGTCGTGAAAATGCTAAGCAATATCTTGAAGAACATCCAGACGTTTACGATGAGGTAAAAGCAAAAGTACGTGAAGCATATGGAATTGATGCTAAAGCAATTGAGGAACGAGAAAATCCTGAAAAAGTAAAGCAAGAGCAGGAAAAAGAAAAGGAAGCATCAGCTAGAAATAAAGATATTTCTAACGAGAAAAGTACAAAAAAAGAGTAAACAGATCCAATTAAACCTTGGCATTTAAATGCTAAGGTTTTTTGTATGATTGACATCACTTGCGGATACTTTTATTATTAATAATGTGTGAAATAATTCTATAAAAAGGCGATAGTAAAAGATATGATAAATACAATTTTAGTTCCTGTTGCTGTCGCTATTATTTCTGTCTTTGTTGGAGGTTGTGCTGGTTATAGTATCCGTAAGAATAAATGGGAAACTCAAGCACAAAATGCAGCTCATGATGCAAAACACATCTTGGCAGATGCGGAAAGTAAGGCTAAAGCTGTTGAAGCTGATCTTGCTTCACAAAAAGAAGCAATGAAGAAGGCTGCGGCTGATGCAAAGAAAGAAAAAATCTTGGAGGCACAAGAAGAAATTCATCATTATCGTGAAAGAGTAGATAATGAACTTAATGAGCGTCGACAAGAAGTTTCTAGACAAGAGAATCGCTTACTGCAACGTGAAGATGCAATTGATCATAAAGATAGTCTGCTGGATCAAAAAGATTCCCAGCTCACACAAAAAGAAAACCAAATTAAAAAATTGCAGGCTCACGTCTTGGAAAAAGAAAAGAGAGCCAATCAGTTAATTATTGAACGTGAGCAGAAGCTCTATGAAGTTGCAGAGTTAAATCAAGAAGATGCTAAAAAGATTGTTTTAGATAAACTTTCAGATCAATTAGTGAAAGAAAGAGCTGAAATGATTGAAGAAAGTAATCAACTTGCTCAAGCAAAAGCCGATCATTTTGCTCGTAAAGTAATTATTGATGCAATTCAAAGTAGTGCAGCAGATACAGTTTCTGAAAAGACTGTCTCAGTTGTTAATTTGCCAAGCGATGATATGAAAGGACGTATCATTGGTCGTGAGGGTAGAAATATTCGTTCTTTTGAAGCATTAACTGGTGTAGATGTAATCATTGATGATACTCCAGATGTAGTTGTCTTAAGTGGTTTTGACCCAATTAGACGAGAAATTGCCAAAAGAGCATTGGAGCGTCTAATTAAAGATGGCCGAATTCATCCCGCACGAATTGAAGAGATGGTTGATCGAGCTCGTAAAGAAGTAAATGATGATATTTACGAAGCCGGTGAAAGTGCCTTGATGGAACTTGGCATTCATAAGATGCATCCAGAATTAGTAAAGATTTTGGGCCGATTGAAATATCGTACTTCTTATGGACAAAATGTTTTGTCACACTCTATTGAAGTAGGTAAATTAACAGGTGTAATGGCTGCTGAACTTGGTTTAGACGAAAAAATAGCGGTACGCGCAGGATTATTACACGATATTGGGAAGTCTATTGATCATGAGATCGAAGGCTCCCACGTAGAAATTGGTGTTGAACTTGCACGCAAGTATCATGAACCAGATTTGGTTGTGAATGCAATTGCTGCTCACCACGACGATGTTCCAAAATTATCATTTATTGCGGAATTAGTGGTAGCTGCTGATACAATTTCCTCAGCTCGTCCAGGTGCTAGAAGCGAATCTTTAGAGAATTATATTCGTAGATTAGAGCAACTAGAGACCATAGCGAAAGGCCATGTTGGTGTTAAGCAAGCATATGCAATTCAAGCAGGCCGTGAGATAAGAGTAATGGTTGAGCCAGATAAAATTTCTGACGCTCGAACTACTATTTTGGCTCATGACATTAGAAATCAAATCGAACAAGATATGGAATATCCTGGTAACATTAAAGTTACAGTTATTCGAGAAAAACGTGCTGTTGCAATAGCTAAATAAAAAAGACGAATCTTTAAGATTCGTCTTTTTTATTTATAGTTTATTGTGTTTATATTTAGTGGTAGGTATAATGAAAAAAGAAGTTTAGAAAGTAGATTGTTATGTTTCAAACAATTGTAAAAATATTCTTATTAGTAATCATTACTGCTGCTATAACTCCTTTTATTAGAAAATTAGCTTTTGTATTAGGTGCGGTTGATAATCCAAATGCTCGTCGTATTAATAAAAAGCCAATGCCTACTATTGGTGGACTAGCAATCTTTGTTGCTTTTAATATTGGACAATTTGTCTTATTGAGGCAGGATTTTCCAACTCATGAACTTTTTTCTGTATTATTAGCATCTAGTGTTATCATTCTAACTGGATTAATTGATGATATTTTAGAATTAAAGCCAAGACAGAAGATGTTTGGAATCTTTATTGCTGCTCTAGTAGTATATTTTTTAGCGGAAATTAAGGTAAAAGAATTAAGCTTGCCACTCTTAGGACATGTTCAGTTAGGCTGGTGGAGCTTTCCACTAACTATTTTCTGGATTTTAGCTTTAACCAATGCTGTTAATTTAATTGATGGCTTGGATGGCCTTGCTACCGGAGTTACTATGATTTCACTCGTAACGATGGGAATTGTAGGATTTTTCTTTCTGAAAAGTTGGCAACATTATGTTCCGATTACCTGTATTATGCTTGCGGCCTGCTTGCTAGGATTTTTACCCTATAATTTTCATCCAGCAAAGATTTTTCTAGGAGACACGGGAGCGCTTTATATCGGATTCATGATTTCCGTATTGTCTCTAAAAGGATTAAAAAATGTAACTTTTGTATCTTTATTAGTTCCAATACTTATTTTGGGTGTCCCAATTACTGATACTGTTTATGCAATGATTAGACGAAAATTAAATAAGAGAAATATTTCACAGGCTGACAAGCATCACTTGCATCATCAATTGTTGAGAATGGGTCTAAGCCATCGTCAAACAGTTTTAGCAATTTATGGAATATCGCTTATTTTTTCATTTGTGTCATTGCTGTCACTTGTTTCTCCAAGATGGGGAATTTGGCTATTAATTTTAGGCTTATTATTTGCGGTAGAATTATTCGTCGAAACTATTGGCTTATTGGGTGAAAAATATAAGCCCTTACTTCATTTCTTGCAGAGAACAATTAATAAGATGGAGCGTGCAGATCCAGAGGTAAAAGTAAGACGTTTAAATAAAAAAAATACAGACAAAAAAGATTTACATTAGTGTATAGCACTAACGTAAATCTTTTTTTATTGCTCATGAAAATTGAAATCGGTAATGGGAATTTCATTAAAGCGTTGATCAAGCTTTTTAAATTCTACTTTTCCTGATAATAAATTAGTTAGATCTTCTTCAACTTGAGGTATTTGCTCAAGATCTAGAAAAATTTGAATAGTTACATCAGTAGTATAGGCTTGGTTAGCAATTAAAATTTTACTTTCTTCTAAATAATGATTAACTTCATCAAGACGATTATAAGGAATAGAAAATTCAATTCTTTGTTGCATAACGCATTTTACAACACCAATGCTTTGAGCGGCTTCGGTAATTGAATTAGAATAAGCCCGAATTAATCCGCCAGCTCCTAATTTAGTACCGCCGAAATATCTAGTAACAACTGCGGTTACGTTTTTTAATTTCATTAGTTGAAGAGCTTTTAGTTCTGGAATACCAGCCGTCCCAGATGGTTCACCATTGTCACTTGCCTTAACTTGGTCATCGTTTAAGCCGATTGTGTAAGCATATGTATTGTGATTTGCATCATGATATTTTTTAGAAATCTTCGCAATAAAGGCTTGAGCTTCTTCAACAGTTTTAGTTCGAGTAAAGGAACAGATAAATCTACTTTTCTTAATAACTATTTCATGTTGTCCTGATTTACTAATGGTTAAATAATTTTTTCGCTTTAACGACAAAAAATCGCCTCCAATTGCGTAATTAATATTAGGGTGATCGAAATGAATAAATTAAAAGGACGGCAATGGATCTATGATCAAAATAACCATAACATAAACATTAAAACGACAAAAGTGCCAGCAATGATAAATGGAGTTTGCCAAAGATGTAATACTGAATCGTCTTTTAGCCTGCCAGATGGACGCAAGTATTGCAGAGAATGTATTGGGCTAGGGAGGATAAGTGAAGGGGATGAATTAGAGAGAAGTTTAGAGAGCAGTTCATATTCGCCTTTACTCAATCCACTTAGTTGGAACGGAAAGCTGACAGAACAACAAGATGTGATTTCAAAAGGACTCGTTCAATCATTTAAGGAAAAAAGAGATCATTTAATTCATGCCGTAACTGGGGCTGGTAAGACTGAAATGCTTTTTAAGGTTGTAGAGACTGCTTTGAAAAATGGAGCAAGAGTTGCAATTGCAACACCTAGAATTGACGTAGTGGATGAATTATTTCCACGTTTTCAAATAGCTTTTAAAGCTGTAAAGATTGGTAAATATCACGGACGAGAATATCACGAAGCCGAAGATGAACAATTTATCATTTGTACTACGCATCAACTTTTAAAATTTTATCAAGCATTTAATTTGATTGTGATTGATGAAGTGGATTCGTTCCCATTTTATGAAAACAAAATGCTACACTTTGCCGCTGAAAAAGCAATCAAAGAAACGGGTTGTACCTTTTTTCTAACAGCAACACCTGATGAGGAGTTATTAAAAAAAGCAAAAAGAAAAGCTATAAATTATTCCTTACTTAAAAGGAGATTTCACCAAGGTTTGTTACCGGTACCTAAAGAAAAATACTTTTTAAAACCATTTATTTCTAAAAAAGGTAAGATTCATCCTGCCTTAATTAGTCAGATCAAAAAGATTCTTACGATGAAAAAGCCGCTTTTAATTTTTGTCCCTCGAATTAAAGAACTACCAATTTATCAGCAGCATTTAAGGACATCGTTTAATAAAAATAAAATTGTTAGCGTCTATGCAGGAGATAAAGAGAGACAAGAGAAAGTAGCTAAATTTCGTACAGGAGAAATCGATATTTTGTTAACAACAACTATTTTAGAGCGCGGGGTAACCTTTAAGCATGTTCAAGTAATTGTGATTGCAGCTGATGATCCAATTTATAATACACCCAGTTTAGTTCAAATTGCTGGAAGAGTAGGACGAAGTGCCGATGATCGAAATGGATTAGTAATGTTTTGTTATCACAAATATACGAAAAGCCTAAGGGCAGCCATGAAACAGATTAGGATGATGAATAAATGAGTAAATGTTTATTGTGTAATTCTAATTTTAGAAGACAAATTAATTACGAAAAGTTGCTTTCTTTTACTAAAATTAAAGAAAAATATACTTGTAATTTTTGCTTAGAAAATTTTGCTAAAAAGTCGAGTAAATTATGTAGGGGATGTAGTAAAGAAGTAAAGAAAGAAGGTTTATGTTCTGATTGTCTTCAGTGGCAAAAAATATATGGAAACAATTTATTAGACAATAAGTCTTTATATAAGTATAATGACGCTTTCCATGATCTTATGGTGCGATATAAAAGATATGGTGATTATATTTTATGTCATGTTTTAGTTGAATTAATTGATAATTTACCAGTAGCTGATTATTATGTCCCTGTACCTAGTTCTCCTAGCCATTTGGAGAGACGCGGTTTTGATACGATAAGGTCTATTTATCAGAACTTAGTTCCGCTGACTAATTTATTAATTAAAAACGATAATGAAAAAGCACAAGGCGAGAAGAATAGGAATGAGCGCTTATTAACTAAACAGACATTTCTAGCTATTAAAAAGGAAAATATTAATGGAAAAATTTTATTATTGGATGATATTTATACTACTGGGAGGACGCTTTATCATGCGCGGGATGCACTTTTAGAAGTATATTCTAATTGTGAAATAAATAGTTTTATAATAAGTAGATAAATCATTAGTAAAACCGCTTACAATTTGCTATACTAGATATGTAAAGAAAAACGTCATAAGACGTTGGAAGGAGAATCTACAATGTTAAAATACAATGTTCGTGGAGAAAATATCGAAGTTACTGATGCCTTAAGAGATTATGTTCAAAAAAGATTGACAAAGCTCGAAAAGTACTTCGAAATTAATTCTGATGTAATTGCTCACATCAATTTGAAGGTTTATCCAGATCACACTTCTAAGGTTGAAGTAACTATTCCACTTCCATACTTAGTTTTACGTGCAGAAGATACAACTGATGACATGTACAAGAGTATTGACTTTGTTTCTGAAAAGTTAGAGCGTCAAATTAGAAAATACAAGACTCGTATTAACAGAAAGAGTCGTGAAAAGGGACTAAAGGATTTCTTCTATGAAGATTTAGAGGAAGAAAAGAAGACCCCTAAAGAATTTGATATTGTTCGTAACAAGCACTTAGACTTAAAGCCAATGAGTGCTGAAGAAGCGGTTTTACAAATGGATCTATTAGGTCATGACTTCTTTGTTTTTGAAGATGCAGATACTAATGGAACAAGTATTGTTTATCGCAGAAATGATGGTCGTTACGGCCTAATTGAAACTAACGAATAATTAAGGTGATTTTAAAAATTAATAGTCTCTTAAGCAATAATAAAGCTTGAGAGGCTTTTTCTTGCAATAGTAGGTTTCTCATTTTTACAATTTAATGTTAAAATTACATAGTATTATTTTAGATTTGTGCACAAAATTTAAACTTAAGGACCGATTAAATGGCTAATATTCTTAAAAAAATTTATGACAATGACAGAAAAGAATTAAAGAAATTTGAAAAATTAGCAACTAAGGTAGAATCTTTAGCAGACGAATATGAAAAGTTGTCTGATGAGCAATTACAAGCAAAGACACCTGAATTTCGCAAGCGTTTAGATAATGGTGAAACATTAGATGATATTTTGCCAGAAGCTTTTGCGACAGCTCGTGAAGGTGCTAAGAGAGTTTTAGGATTATATCCTTTCCGCGTTCAAATTATTGGTGGTATTGCACTTCACTATGGTAATATTGCTGAAATGATGACTGGTGAAGGTAAGACTTTAACTGCGACTCTACCTGTTTATTTGAATGCTTTGACAGGTAAAGGTGTTCATGTTGTAACGGTTAACGAATACTTGTCTAGCCGTGACGAAAGTGAAATGGGACAGCTTTATAAGTGGCTAGGTTTAACTGTAGGTTTGAACCTTAACTCAATGTCTGCAGATGAAAAGCGAGACGCTTATAATTGTGATGTTACTTACTCAACCAACTCTGAATTAGGTTTTGATTATTTAAGAGATAATATGGTTGTTTACAAGGATCAAATGGTTCAACGTCCGCTTAACTATGCAATTATTGATGAGGTTGACTCGATTTTAATTGATGAAGCTAGAACACCTTTGATCATTTCTGGTCAAGCAGAGCAAGCAAACAGTGAATATATCCGTGCTGATCGTTTTGTCAAAACTTTAACTGAAGATAAAAGTGACGATGATGCGGATGATGATGAAGATCATGGTGACTACAAAATTGATTGGCCAACAAAAACTATTAATTTAACTAATCAAGGAATTAAAAAAGCTTGTGAACACTTTGGTTTAAAGAACTTATACGATATCGATAACCAGGTTTTAGTTCACCACATTGATCAAGCTTTGAGAGCTAACTACCTTATGTTAAAAGATATTGATTATGTGGTACAAAATGGAGAAGTTATGATTGTTGATTCCTTTACTGGACGAGTAATGGAGGGACGTCGTTACTCTGATGGACTTCACCAAGCTATCGAAGCTAAAGAAGGAGTTAAGATCCAAGAAGAATCTAAGACTCAAGCAACAATTACTTATCAGAACTTCTTTAGAATGTATAAGAAATTGGCTGGTATGACTGGTACGGCTAAAACAGAAGAAGAAGAATTCCGTGAAATTTATAACATGGAAGTTATTACTATTCCTACTAACCGACCAATTGCACGTAAAGATTTGCCAGATATCTTATATCCAACTCTTGATTCAAAGTTTGAAGCTGTAGCAAAGGAAATCAAAGAACGTCATGCAAAGGGACAACCGGTTTTGGTTGGTACAGTTGCGATTGAAAGTTCAGAGCGTTTAAGTCAAATGCTTGATCAAAAGGGCATTCCACATGCAGTTTTGAACGCCAAGAACCATGCTAAAGAAGCAGAAATTATCATGAATGCTGGTCAAAGAGGAGCAGTTACAATTGCAACGAACATGGCTGGTCGTGGTACTGATATCAAATTAGGGCCTGGTGTTAAAGAATTAGGTGGCTTAGCAGTTATTGGTACTGAACGTCATGAATCTCGTCGTATTGATAATCAGCTTCGTGGTAGATCTGGTCGTCAAGGAGATCCTGGTATAACAAGATTTTATCTTTCATTAGAAGATGATTTGATGAAGCGTTTTGGTGGAGATCGCGTAAAGCTCTTCCTTGATCGAATCTCGAATAATGATGACTATAAAGTTATTGAATCACGGATGATTACTAAGCAAGTTGAATCAGCTCAAAAGCGTGTTGAAGGTAACAACTACGATACTCGTAAGCAAACTTTGCAATACGATGATGTTATGCGTACTCAGCGTGAAATCATTTATGGTGAAAGAATGCAGGTTATCTCTGAAGAAAAAACATTGAAGCCTGTATTAATGCCGATGATTAGACGGACTATTGATCATCAAGTTGATATGTATACACAGGGTGATAAAAAAGATTGGCGTAATGATCAGTTAAGAGATTTCATTTCGTCTGCTATTACTGATGAAGAAACTACTAAAAAGCTTAATATGAAGCACTTAAGTGCTGAAGAATTAAAGAAGCGTCTTTATAAGATAGCAGAAGATAATTATGCTGAGAAAGAAAAGCAACTTGCTGATCCAGAACAAATGCTAGAATTTGAAAAGGTTGTTATCTTGCGTGTTGTAGATGAACGCTGGACTGATCATATTGATGCAATGGATCAATTGAGACAATCTATTAGTTTGAGAGGATATGGTCAACTTAATCCATTAGTGGAATATCAAGAAGCAGGCTATAGAATGTTTGAGGAAATGATCAGTGATATCGAATTTGATGCCACCCGTCTATTTATGAAGGCTCAAATCAGACAGAATATTAGTCGATAAAACAAAAAGGGAGGCAGATAATGTCTCTCTTTTTTGCTATTATTAAAGTAATAATAATTTAAGTAATGCGAGGAATTAATATGGAAATTAGTGAAATTCAAGCAGAATTAAATAAGCTTAGTCCTAAATTAGATCACTTCAGGAGGTCTCTTTGACTTCGACTCATTAAGTGAAAGTATTGCAATTAATGAGCAGAAAATGGCTGAGCCTGGTTTTTGGGATAATCAAGATCAGGCACAGAGTTTGATTAGTGAAACTAATCAAATGAAGGAAAAAAGTGAGAATTTTAAGAATCTTGAAGAAAAATTTGATGATGCTCAAACGGCCTTGGAACTCCTTAAGGCAGATCCAGATCCTGAATTAAGTGAAGAATTATCCGAAGAAATGGGTTCTTTATCACAAAGTTTTCATGATTATGAATTATCATTACTGTTATCAGATAAGTATGATCAACATAATGCTTTGATGGAAATTCATCCAGGTGCTGGTGGTACCGAAGCCATGGATTGGGCTGATATGTTGTTAAGAATGTACCAACGTTATGCTTCTAACCATGGTCTAAAATTCGAAATTGAAGATTATGAACCTGGTGAAGAAGCAGGAGCTAAAAGTGTAAGTATCCGAATTCAAGGCAAGAACGCCTTTGGCTTACTTAAGTCGGAAAATGGGGTTCATCGTCTTGTAAGAATTTCACCTTTTGATTCAGCTAAAAGAAGACATACTTCTTTTGCTTCAGTTGAAGTAATTCCTGAAATTGATCAGAGTATTGAAGTTGATATTAATCCAGATGACTTACGAATTGATGTTTATCGCTCTAGTGGTGCTGGTGGACAGCACATTAACAAGACTTCAAGTGCCGTAAGAATTACCCACTTGCCAACTGGTATTGTTACTTCATCTCAAGCTCAACGTTCTCAGCTTCAAAACAGAGAAACTGCAATGAATATGTTGCGTGCTAAATTGTTCCAGCTTGAAGAAGAAAAGAAGAGAAAACAAACCGAAGAGCTTAAAGGGAATCAAAAAGAAATTGGATTTGGTTCACAAATTAGATCTTATGTTTTTCATCCATATAATATGGTAAAAGATCATCGAACTAATTTTGAAACCAGTGATGTAAATGGTGTAATGGATGGAAAATTAGATGATTTTATCTATGCCTATTTACAATGGTTATTAAGTCAAAGAAATCCAAATTAAAGTTGAAGGAAAAAACCTATGGGATTTGTAACTATTTTAATATTAGTATTGGTTGCCTTGGTTATTTTGAGTATCTTGTTTGCAGTATTTAAGTTCTTTATTGGACTTTTACCACTTGCATTAATTGTTGCTTTGATAATTTGGCTAATGGCTAAGTTTTCAGGTAGTAAAAAAGATAATAAGGTTTCAGATACTCATAATCCAGTTCAGCATCCTGCTAATAATCAAAAGCGAAAGAAAGCACGAAATGTTTCAGTCAAAGATGTAGAAGATAAAGAGGACAACAAAAATGGTTGAAGCAGTTAAAGTTAGTGAATTAGTAAAAGATGTTCCTTCACTTAAGATTGTTGAAGGAAAAGAATATTTAAATGAAAAGGTAATTAATACTTCTGATATCTCACGTCCTGGATTAGAATTAACGGGATATTTTGATTTTTATCCTAAAAATCGAATTCAGCTTTTAGGGAGAACCGAAATTTCTTACAGTGCTCGCTTAGATCATGATTTGCGTGAGAGAGTATTCAATAAAATGGCTACTCCGGAAACACCTTGTTTTATCGTGTCTCGTGGATTGCCAATTCCTTCTGAATTACTTGAAGCAGCGGATAAAGAAAATATTCCGGTTTTCTCTAGTAACATGGCTACCACACATCTTTCTAGTGTTATTACGCAGTTCTTAGATGAGCAATTAGCTCTTAGAAAGAGTATGCATGGTGTATTAGTCGAAATCTATGGTATGGGTGTACTAATTGTTGGTAATTCTGGTGTTGGTAAGTCTGAAACTGCCCTAGATTTAATTAAGAGGGGCCATCGTTTAATCGCAGATGATCGAGTTGATGTTTATCAAAAAGATGACAAAACCGTAGTTGGAGAAGCTCCAAAAATTCTAAAGCATTTAATGGAAATTCGCGGAATTGGAATTATTGATGTCATGAGCTTATTCGGAGCTGGTGCGGTTAAGAATAGTACTGAAATCAAACTAATTATTCGTTTACAAAATTGGGATCCTAAAGCTAATTATGATCGTTTAGGATTTAATGAAAAGACGCAAGAAATTTTTGAAGTAGATGTACCGCAAGTAACTGTCCCAGTTAAAGTTGGTCGAAACTTAGCAATTATTATTGAAGTTGCAGCCATGAACTTTAGAGCTAAGAAGATGGGATATGATGCAAGTCAAAAATTTGAACAGAATTTAACTGAGTTAATTTCAGATAATTCTAAAAAAAGTGAGGGTGAAAATAAAAAATGAGTTTAGCGTTAAATCCCGTAGCCTTTACTTTAGGATCACTTCAAGTTAAATGGTACGGGATCTTAATGGCTACTGGTGTATTGGTAGCAACTTTAATGGCTATTAATGAAGGTAAAAAAAGGCATATCCTGCCTGATGATTTTATTGATTTCCTTCTTTGGGCAGTTCCAATTGGCTTTATTGGGGCACGTATTTATTATGTGGTTTTTGAATGGGGTTACTTTTCACAGCACCCAGATCAAATAATCGCTATCTGGAATGGTGGAATTGCTATTTACGGTGGATTAATTGCTGGATTAATAGTCTTGTTAGTTTTCTGTCATCAGAGAATGTTACCACCGTTTTTGATGCTTGATATTATTGCTCCGGGTGTTATGGCTGCTCAGGTAATTGCTAGATGGGGTAATTTTATGAATCAGGAAGCGCATGGTGCAAAAACAAGTTTGGCGTTTCTAGAAAGTTTACATTTACCTCATTTTATTATTCAGCAAATGTATATCAATGGCGCTTATTATCAACCAACTTATTTATATGAATCTACTTTAAACTTGATTGGTTTGATTTTGATTTTAAGTTTACGACATAGAAAACATCTCTTTAAGCGCGGCGAAATCTTTTTAAGTTATGTGATTTGGTATTCAGCTGTTCGTTTCTTTGTTGAAGGGATGAGAACTGATAGCTTGTATATTGCTAATACAATTAGAGTTTCACAAGCCTTAAGCTTAGTATTATTCTTTGGTGCGATTATTTTATGGGTTTATCGGCGTAAAGTTGTAAAGCCAAAATGGTATTTAGCTGGTAGTGGATTGAAATACCCGTATAATAGAGATTGAAAGAAATAGGTTTTATAGAAAGTTTGAGTAAGAAAATGGCAAAAATTACAGTTTTAGGTAATGGTTCATGGGGTTCTGTTCTTGGATCAATGTTAGCAGATAACGGAAATGATGTTGTGTTATATGGAAACATTGATAGTGTTAACAAAGAAATTAACGAACACCATACTAATGCTCACTATATGAAGAATTGGAAGCTTAATCCAAATGTCCCAGCTACTGGAAATTTGGAGAATGCTTTAGATGGGGCTGAAATTGTTTTATTTGTTTTACCAACTAAAGCAGTACGTATTGTTGCTAAGAAGGTACGTAAAATATTAGATAAAACTGGTGCTACTCCTCTATTAGTAACTGCTACTAAAGGAATTGAACCAGGTAGTAAAAAATTAATTTCAGATATTTTAACTGAAGAAGTTTATCCTAATAATAGTGAAAGAATTGTTGCTATTTCTGGTCCTAGTCATGCTGAAAATGTGGCCCAAAAAGATCTGACTGCAATCGCATGTGCTTCTACTAGTGAAGAAAATGCTAAACGAGTTCAAGAATTATTCTCAAATAATTACGTTCGCTTCTATACTAATGATGACTTAGTTGGAGTTGAAGTAGGTGGAGCAGTTAAAAATGTTATTGCAATTGCCGCTGGTATTTTAGTTGGTAAAGGATATGGCGATGATGCTAAAGCTGCTTTAATGACTAGAGGGTTAGCTGAAATTACTCGTTTAGGCGTTAAATACTTTGGTGCTAAGCCAATGACGTTCTCAGGCCTTTCTGGTATTGGTGATTTAATCGTAACGGCTACTTCATCTAATTCTCGTAATTGGCGTGCTGGGAAGCAAATTGGTGAAGGAAAGAGCCTGGACTATGTCTTAGAAAATATGGGACAGGTTGTGGAAGGTGCTACTACTGTTAAAGCTGTCCATGAATTAGCAGAAGAAAAGAATATTGATATGCCGATTAGTGAAGCAATTTACCGTGTTCTTTACGAAAATGCTGATGTTGATGAAGAAATTAAGACAATGATGGGAAGAAACCCAAAGCCTGAAATTCAACTTTAGGCAAAAAGATTGCAATTTTTATTTTTTAATAGTAAGATATACTTACGAAAAGTAAGAATTGAGGCGAGAATATGTCTGAGAAAAAGACTTATGATGTAATCGTAATTGGAGCAGGTCCTGGTGGATTGACTGCTGCATTATATGCCGCTCGGGCCAACTTAAAGGTTGTAATTCTTGATCGCGGTATTTATGGTGGTCAAATGAATAATACAGCTGGTATTGATAACTATCCTGGCTTTGTAGATATTCAAGGACCTGAATTAGGTGAGAAGATGTATCAGACTGCAACAAATGCTGGAGCTGAATTTGCGTATGGCGACGTTCAAAGTATTGAGCAGGATGGTAAGAAGAAAATTGTTAAAACTGATTCAGGTGAATATGAAGCTAACGCTGTTGTTATTGCAACTGGTGCAGTTCATAAGCATCTTGGAGTACCAGGTGAAGAAGAATATGCTGGAAAAGGTGTCTCTTACTGTGCGGTATGTGATGCTGCTTTCTTTAGGGATGAAGATGTTGCAGTAATTGGTGGCGGTGATTCTGCTATTCAAGAAGGCCTTTACTTAGCTCAATCAGCTAAGTCGGTTACTGTTATTCATCGTCGTGATCAACTTCGCGCAAAGGCTGAATTACAAAAGAAGGCCTTTGAAAATGATAAAATGAAATTTATCTGGAATGCTCAGACTGAAGAGATTGTTGGCGATGGAAATAAAGTAGTCGGCGTTAAATACAAGGATAAAGAAACTGGTGAAGAAAAAGAAGTACAAGTAGCTGGTGTATTTATCTATGTTGGTATTCAACCACAAACTGCTGCCTTTAAGGACTTGGGCATTACTGATGAACAAGGCTGGATCTTAACTGATGACCATATGCGTACTAGACTTGATGGTGTCTTTGCCTTAGGGGATGTTCGCTCTAAGGAACTTCGTCAAATCACTACGGCTGTTGGTGAAGGAAGTATTGCTGGTCAAGAAGTATACAATTACTACCAAGGCTTAAGTGAAGAATAAGACCTATCTAAAATTAAAAGCTGTCTATCATGAGTTGGTAGACAGCTTTTGTTGTACGTGAAATTAAAATTATTATTTTGCTTTATTCTCTACTTATCTTCATAGCCCTTTGGGTGGCTTTTGTGCCAGTTCCAAGCAGTTGCGATAACGTCATCAACATTTTCATGTTTTGGCTTCCAGCCTAGAACTTTACGTGCCTTA
>NZ_AYZG01000051.1:312386-556096 GCF_001436695.1 Lactobacillus taiwanensis DSM 21401 | reverse complement strand
ACTAAGGAATCAGGGTCTCCGCCTCTTCTTGGTCCAATAGTGTAAGGGATGTCAATGCCAGTAACTTTCTTAGCAGCTTCAAGAATTTCTAAGTTTGAGTAACCTTGAGCAGTACCTAAGTTAAAGACATCAGACTTGTTGGTTTCCATTACGTGCTTAAGAGCTAAGATATGGGCGTCAATTAAGTCTTCAACTTGAACGTAGTCACGGACATTAGTACCGTCTTTAGTGTCATAGTCGTCACCAAAAATAGTAAAGTTGCCATCACCAGAAATAGCACTCTTTAAGATGTTTGGAATTAGGTGAGTTTCAGGACCGTGATCTTCACCAATTGAGCCGTCCCTTGAAGCACCAGCAACATTAAAGTAGCGAAGAGCGATAGACTTAATGTTGTCAGCCTTGTCAGCCCAGTGCATAATCTTTTCCATCATCATCTTAGTTTCACCGTATGGGTTGATTGGATCAAGTGGTGTATCTTCAGTAATCGGTAAAGTCTTTGGAATACCATAAGTAGCAGCACTTGATGAGAAGACCAAATACTTAACTTTAGCGTCATCCATTGCTTGAAGTAATGAAATCATACCAGAAACATTGTTGTCGTAGTATTTCAAAGGCTTTTTAACAGATTCAGGAACTAATGAGTAAGCGGCAAAGTGCATAACAGCATCAATGTTTTCATCACGTAAAATCTTGCTTATTAAATTAGTATCTTCGATGTCGCCTTGATAAAATTTAGCTCTCTTGTCAACAGCCTTTCTGTGTCCAGTGTAAAGAGAATCTAAAACGACAACATTGTTTCCTTCTTCAATTAACTTTCTAACAGCGTGAGAGCCGATATAGCCAGCTCCACCGATAACTAATACTTTCATATTTATAATACTCCTTCTAAATTTATTATTTTTAACTTAGTTTGAATGAAAATTCAAAATTTTTACTTGAATCTATTCTATATTTTTCCTCGACATCTGTCCCCCAACTGTCTATTCCTCCTACACCGCGTACCTTTCCAGCAATTACTAAAACTGTTCTGCGTGCTAGTGGAAGTTCTTCAATGTGTGTGGCATTTTCTAATTCTTCAGCGGTATAGGGGAGGCAGCTAAAGTTAAGTGGTTTATCAGTTTTATTAATTTCTAGTTGAAAATCATTTGTATCACGATCTGCATTATTCAGGCTAGTATTTCTAGTGATAATTAATTTATCTGTGTCCATATGCATGCCATTTTCTTGTGGAACCAAATATTTTGTGACAGGTAAACCTTTTACGCGAAATACTCCTTTTTTTGCCCCTGCTTTCCGATCAGGGTAGGTTTCAGAAGAAAGTCCATAATATTCAAATCCAGTTGCCATCGTAGGCATGATAAAGCGCATTCCTAGGACTGGAAGAGATGGCAATCCTTCTTTTCCTATGTAACGCATTTTAATAGTTGCGCGTCCACTGGAATCAATAACATAGGTAATCGTGCATATAGTTGCCGGCGTAGTAGTAGTTTTATAATCAAAACTAATTTTTACGAGATTTGCATATTCATGGTTAGAAAATTGATTATTGAATGGAGCGATAGGTAGAGGATCAAATTTTTGATCATCAACTGTTAGATGAATTTTACTACATTGGCTGAACATATCGGCTCCTAACCATTGAGCAGCCTTAACGCTAAAGCCATTACCGCGATCGTTATCAGTTGTGGCACGCCAAAATGTTGGAGTAGGGATCCGATAGAGCCATTCTTTATTATTGATTTTTAGGGATTCAAGTCCGCCTTTTTCATAACTAAAAATATATTGAAATTTTTTAGTTTGTACTCCTAACGCTGCATCTCCGTAAATAATGTGGAGTTTATTTGTGTAATCCATAATAATATTTAACCTCCTGCATTGCTGGTTTTTCAGTTCGATCAGCAAACATTAGACCATCCCCAGAAAACTCATAATCTGAGTGTCGATCATCAAAGTCACCACCGTATCTGAGTACTTTTTTACCGCTTATTGGATCATAGGTTAAAAGAGCTTGATCAATAAAGTCCCAAATAAATCCGCCTAAATATTGTGGATATTCATCAATTAATTTAATGTAAGATTTCATTCCACCATCTGAATTGCCCATATCATGCATATATTCGCATTCAAGAAATGGCTTTGAAGGATTATTTTTTAAATATTTTTCAGCTTCTTTAGGTGGGAGATACATGTAACTTTCTAAATCAGATATTTTATTTTTTAAGTCTGGTGTATGAACCACACCTTCATAATGCGTAAGGCGTGTATCATCGTGCGATTTATAGAATTGATTCATTGCTATTAAATTTTCACCAGCATATGATTCATTACCTAGCGACCAAAAGAGAATAGAAGTATGATTCTTTAAAGTTTCATAATTACTTCTGGCACGATCAATAACTACATTACGCCATTCTGCTAAAGATTCTGGAACATTATACGAAGGCTCAACTTCTCCCATTTTTTGCCATGTTCCGTGAGATTCTAAATTATTCTCTGCCATAACGTAGATACCATTTTGATCACATAAGTAATACCACGGAATTTGATTAGGGTAATGGCAAGTACGTACCGCATTGATATTGTTTCTTTTAAAGGTCTGAATATCGGCCTTCATATCCTGTTTAGTAATGGTACGTCCGCTATTCATATTCCATTCGTGTCGGTTGACCCCATTTATAATTAGTCTCTTTCCATTGAGTAATACAACTTTATCGTCAGTTATTTTAATTTCTCGAAATCCAAATTTATAAGAATCTAACTCAATTAGATTTTTATTTGAATCTTGGACTTCAATAAATAACTGATATAAATAAGGGTGATGGTTATCCCAAAGATGAATGTTTTCCAGTAATTTATTTTCGATTGTAATTGTTGAAGTTAGATTATGTTCTTCATCCAGTAAAGTTTGCCCATTGATATCTTTTATTTTTAAACGTACATATCCATCTTTTGTACCAGTAAAAGATAATTTGGCATTGAAAATTCCATCATGGTAGTCATTTGTAATTGTTGGTTTTAATGCAAGATCCATTAAATGTGTTTCTGGAAAAGCAAGTAGCTTTACTGAGCGGAAAATTCCAGAAAATCTAAACATATCCTGATCCTCTAAAAAAGAGGCAGTACTGTGTTTGAATACTTGTACAGCTAAAATATTGTTCTTTTCTTTAAGGTAAGGGGTAAGATCAAATTCAGATGGCGTAAAACTATCTTCACCATATCCAATAAAATGACCATTTAGCCAAACAAACATTGCTCGTTCTACTCCTTCAAAGAAAACATGAACGTGCTTTCCTTGAAAAGAATTATCTAGATCAAAATGTTTAATGTAAGAACCGACCGTATTATCTTCTCCTTCACTGAATGAACGATCTGTTTTCTGTCCTAGCGAATAAGCTGGTCTGCGAAAAATTTTTCCCTCCCAAGGATAGAGGGTATTTATATATTGATTTTGTGCATAATTATTTAATTCAATTTCACTTGGAACAGGAATGAAATCAAAATCTGAAGCATCAAAATTAGTTTTGTAAAAATCAAGTGGTCTAGTTTGGAGATTATTAGAAAATTTAAATTGCCATTTTCCATCTAGACTTTGAATAAAACTGCTACGTTTTTGTTCCCATTCTTCATAATTTTTGAAATATAAATGATCACTGTGCGCTGCAATTTGGTTAATGCGGAAAGTTTCTGGATCATCTAGCCATCGAATATTTGCTTTCATGGTTCTACCTGATTTCTAAGAATATTATATTGAAGACGCTTTTATTATATCACCTAAATAAATAATTTACTCAAAAATAGTAAATGATTTACAAATAATATTTGTGTTTTATTGATTAGTTTTGAAAATGATCTTCTGAACTGATAATGTTATTTATAGAAAAAATAAAACTTTTGTTTAAACAGAGTAATTAAATTATAGAAAGAATTAATTATGGCAACTATAAAAAAAATAGCAGAAGAATCTGGTTATTCTCCAGCTACTGTATCTCGTTTGTTAAATAATGATCCTAACTTATCCATTACAGCTGATACAAAAAATAAAATTTTAGAGATTGCTAATAAGTTAGGTTACTGGAAAGATCATCAAGAAAAGAAAATTCGTCCTACGATTGCACTGTTGTATCGTGTTAATCATGAAGAGCAATTACAAGATGAATATTTTACTTCGTTAAAAAATGCTTTAATTTCAACAGTTGAAAAAGAAGCCCTTCAAATGAAAACATTTTATGAAATAGATGTTTTAATAAAAAATGCTTCTTTATTTCAAGGATTTATTGGGATAGGGGCTGCACCAATTGAAAATAAAAAATTAAAGCAGTTGCATAAGATACTGCCTAATGGAGTTTTTGTTGATACAAATCCTGCTCCTGAATTATTTGATTCTATTCGCCCAAATCTTGAACTTACGGTTAAACATGCGATCGATCTGTTCTTCAAAAAAGGATATGAAAAAATTGGATTTATTGGTGGAGTCGGACCAAAGCATGACGGAATTCAAGAAATTGATCGGCGAGCTAGTGCTTTTGCTGAATACTTGAAAGCTAGAGGAAAAAATAATAATTATATGTTTGTTGAGGGACCTTTTAGTGTTGAAAATGGTTATCAATTAGGTAAAAAGGTTACGGCAAAATGTAAAAATAAGTTTCCGCAAGCATTTTTAATTGCTTCTGATACGCTGGCAGTGGGCGTTTTACAAGCATTTAATGAAGAAGGGATTAATATTCCAAAAGAAACAGCGATATTAAGTATTAACAATAGCAATGTTGTTAAATATGTTTCTCCGCCTTTGTCGTCTTATAATATTGACCAGCAAGAAATGATTGATATGGCATTAAGTATGCTGATTAATTTAATTATTAAACCTGATCGAGCTCATATTGATGTAAATATGAACACAAAATTAGTTATCCGTAAAAGTTTTATTCCTAAGGAAGATAAATAATTTAATAAATAAAAATAATTTTTTCATAGAAAAATAAAAAAGGAATGCTGATAGAGACATTCCTTTTTTATTTTGATATTTAGTAAATTATTTAGTAAATAAAAGTTATTTATTTACTATAGATATAAATACGAGTATTATATCGATGTAAGCGATTGCGCAGTTGCGATGAGGAGGAAATTTTTATGAAATCTCATGGAAAGTCAGGAAAGCAAATTCTTTCCTACGCGTCATTTTGTTTGGGTAACTTAGGTCATTCAGCTTTCTATGGTGTAATGAGCACATACTTTGTTATTTTTATCACCAGTAGTATGTTCAGTGGAATGCAGGCATCTATTGCAGGTAAGCTGATTGGATTAATTACTGGTTTAATGGTTGTCATCAGGATAGCTGAATTAGTAATTGATCCTATTTTAGGAAATATAGTCGATAATACTAAAACAAAGTGGGGAAAGTTTAAACCTTGGATTTTAGTGGGTACACTAGTAAGTGCACTACTTTTATTGGTATTGTTTACTGGAATTTTTGGTTTAGCTCAAGAAAGTTGGCTCTTATTTGCTGTATTATTTATCTTAATTTATATCGGTTTTGATATTTTTTATTCATTATCTGATGTTTCTTATTGGGGAATGGTGCCAGCTTTAAGTGAAGATTCACATGCACGTGGAATTTATACATCATTGGGTGCTTTTTCAGGAACAATTGGCTGGAACGGATTAACAATTATCGTAGTACCGATTGTGACCAGTGTTACTTATATGGTAACTGGTAAGCACGAAGAAGGAGCAGCTGGCTGGCTAGCTTTTGCAGCAGTAATTTCCGCTCTCGCCATTGTCTGTGCTTTAATTGTTTGCTTTGGTACTAAGGAAAAGCACAATATTATTAGAAATTCGGCGAAGCAGAAGACAAGTTTGAAGCAAGTTTTTGGAGCAATATTTCATAATGATCAAATCTTATGGCCAAGTCTTGCTTACCTCTTATATTCATTAGCTTATATTATTACTAATGGTGTTTTGTTTTATATGTATAAATTTGTAATTGGTAAGCCTAACGAATTCTGGGTAGTAGGTGTTATCGCAACTATTATTGGCTTTTGTATCAGTCCAAGTTTTCCAATTTTAAATAAATATATTCCAAGAAAATGGTTATTTGTTGCTGGTCAAACTTGTATGGTTTTAGCTTACGTTCTCTTCATTTTTGGACGTAATAATGTAATCCTAATGGATTTGGGATTAGTTTTACTAAATATTAATTTCGCTCAGTTGGTAACCGTATTGACTTTAACTGATGCTATTGAATATGGTCAGCTTAAGAATGGGCAAAGAAATGAAGCAGTTGTCTTAGCTGTTCGTCCAATGATTGATAAATTTACTGGGGCAGTTTCTAATGCTTTAGTTGGTTATGTTGCAATTGCGGCTGGAATGACTGGAACAGCTACTGCTGCTGATATGACGGCTCATGATATTAATACTTTCAATATTATTGCCTTATATATTCCGTTAATTTTAGCTGTTTTGTCAATCATTGTTTTTTTGACAAAAGTAACATTATCAGAAAAGAAACATGCGGCCGTTGTTGAAGAATTAAAAGATAAATTGGCGGAGGGCAAGATTGAAAATGATAAAGAAGAACCTGGTGCGAGTGTTACAAATGAAATTGTTTATGCACCAGCGGATGGTGAATTAATAAATTTAAGCGAAGTTATTGATGAGAATAATAAGCCGTTTCCAGGTAAAGGATTTGCTATCAAGCCAAGTAGAGGAAGGATCCATGCCCCATTTAATGGAAAAATTAAATTTACCTTTGTTACTAAACATGCTTTCGAAATTGTTTCTGATGAAGGGTTACAGGTAGTGGTACATGTTGGTTTAGGAACGGTTAACTTACGTGGAAAAGGCTTTGAGACTTACTATGATGATGGCCAAAATGTGAGAAAAGGAGATTTATTACTTGAATTTGATCGAGACCTTGCTCTTGAAAATGGTTATCAAGACACAGTAATTGTTTTTTATACACAACCACGAAAAATTGTAAAAACTAATGAAGTTGAAACTGGTAAGACTGTTAAGTATGGAGAAGAAGTTGTAAGCGTAGAATTTAGAGAAGCGCTAAAGAATTCAGAAAAAACAATGGGATTACAAGCAGAATAAAGGAGAAAAATATGACACAATTATCACGCTTTTTATATGGTGGAGATTATAATCCTGAGCAATGGCCAGAAGATACTTGGGCAAATGACATACAAGTTTTTAAACAAGCACATTTAAACTCAGCTACTATTAATGTTTTTTCTTGGGCTTTATTAGAGCAAAGAGAAGGAGAATATGATTTTTCAAAATTAGACAAAATAGTTAAAGAATTATCTGATGCTAATTTTGATATCGTCCTTGCAACTGCAACTGCAGCTATGCCCGCTTGGATGTTTAAAAAATATCCTGATGTGGCACGAGTAGATTATCAGGGAAGACGACATGTTTTTGGGCAAAGACATAATTTTTGCTCTAATAGTAAAAACTATCAAGTTCTTGCTAGTAAATTAGTTAAAAAAATAGTAAGCCGATATTATAAAAATCCTCATATTAAAGTTTGGCATGTTAATAATGAGTATGGGGGCAATTGCTACTGTGACAATTGTCAAAATACTTTTAGAGACTGGCTAAAATATAAATATAAAAATTTAGAAACTTTAAATAAAGCATGGAATATGAATGTGTGGAGCCATAGGATTTATGATTGGGATGAAATAGTAGTTCCAAATGAATTAGGAGATGCCTGGGGAGCAGAAGGCACTGAAACTATTGTTTCTGCATTATCGCTTGATTATTTGCGTTTTCAATCTGAGAGCCTATTGAAACTTTTTAAGATGGAGAAAGCTATTATAAAGAAATATGACCCAGTGGCTTTAGTAACAACTAATTTTCATGCTTTACCTAATAAATTACTTGACTATCAAAAATGGGCAAAAGAACAAGACATTATTTCTTATGATAGTTATCCAAGTTATAACATGCCAACTTATCAGTCAGCATTTTTATATGATTTGATGCGTTCGTTAAAACATCAACCCTTTATGCTGATGGAATCGACACCTGCTCAAGTAAATTGGCAACCATATAGTCCATTGAAGAGACCGGGACAAATGGCGGCTACAGAATTGCAAGCAGTTGCTCATGGAGCAGATACAGTTCAATTTTTCCAATTAAAACAAGCCATTGGCGGATCGGAAAAATTCCATAGTGCAGTAATTTCACATTCTCAAAGAACTGATACTAGAGTATTCAAGGAAGTAACAGAACTAGGAGAAAAACTAGAAAAAACTGGTTCGACAATTTTAGGATCAAAGACAAAGACGAAGGTAGGAATTGTTTTTGACTGGAATAACTTTTGGTCTTATGAATATATTGACGGAATTACGCAAGATCTTGATTATGTAGAATCAATTTTGGATTATTATAAACAATTTTATAAGCGCAATATCCCAACGGATATCATTAGCGTTGACGACGATTTTAGTCAATATGACTTAGTTGTAGCTCCAGTTTTATATATGATAAGAAGCGGGTTAGCAGAAAAAATTGATCAATATGTAAAAAGGGGTGGTAATTTTGTTGCTAGCTATTTATCTGGAATAGTAAATGAAAATGATAGCGTGTACCTTGGGGGATACCCTGGTCCTTTAAAAGATGTTTTAGGTATCTGGGTTGAGGAAAGCGATGCAGTAATTCCAGGACAAAAAATTACTGTTTCCTTAGATAGTAACAATTATCAAGCTAACTTAATTTGTGATTTGTTGCATTTAGAAGGTGCACATGCTTTAGGAAACTATAATAGTGAATTTTATAAAGAAACACCAGCAGTTAGTGAGAATAAATGGGGTAAAGGTACTAGCTGGTATATTGGAACGCAATTAGATGAAGCGGGATTAAGTAAAATATTTGATCATCTTATTTCAATTGTGAATATAAAATCTTTAATAGAGACTAAAACGGATTTAGAAATAACTAAAAGAGTTACAAAAAGCGGAAAAGAATTATACTTCGTCTTAAATATGAGTAATGATACAAAAGATTTGCCGTCTGAATTTGATGCATATAAGAATTTATTTACGGATAAAAGTGCAAATAAAAAGATGAAGGCATGGGAAGTTCAATTATTGAGTAAGCTTTAGAAATAAGTTAGGTATAAAGGATTAATATTAACTTTATACCTTTTTTATGAAATTTAGTAAATTTATTTACTAAATAGATAAACAGTTTTATAATTAATTATGAAAGCGATTGCAAAAAATTAAGAGGTAAAAATTATGAATAAAGATGAATTACTTAAAGACTATCAAGAAGTATTTGGTGAAAGTGGAAAAGATGTTTTCTTCTCACCTGGTCGAATTAATGTGATTGGAGAGCATACTGACTATAATGGAGGACATGTTTTTCCAGCAGCAATTAGTTTAGGTGTTTACGGCGTTTATGGACCAAGAGATGAAAAAAAGGTTCGTCTTTATTCAGGTAATGTAGATGGTGAAATTGTCGAATTTGATTTAGATGATGATTCAGTAGAAAAAGATAAACGCTTTTGGACTAATTATTTTAAAGGAATGATTACTTATTTACGTCAAAGAGAAGACGGCGAAAAAATTAACCATGGTTTTAACCTTTATATTAAGGCTGACTTACCATCAGGATCTGGTCTATCTTCAAGTGCGGCAATTGAAATGCTAATGGGGATGATTTTAAAAGATGAATTTGATTTAGATGTTGATCGTCCAACTTTGGCAAGACTAGGACAAAAAACTGAAAATGAATTCGTTGGCCTAAATTCAGGAATCATGGATCAATTTGCTTGCATCATAAGTAAAAAGGATAGTGCTATTTTCCTTGATTGTAACACGATGGAATATGAATATAAGCCACTTAAACTGGGTGATTATGAAATTATTATTATGTCTACTAATAAAGAGCATACTTTAGCAGCTTCTGCTTATAACGATCGTGTTAGTGAATGTCACAAGGCGTTAGAAAAACTACAAACTAAGCTTGATATTAAAGCACTAGGTGAACTAGACGATAGTACTTTTGATGAATATTCATACCTAATTAACGATGAAACGGAATTAAAACGTGCTCGTCATGCAGTTAGTGAAAACGGAAGAACAATCAGAGCAACTAAGGCTATGGAAGATAACGATCTTGAAAAATTGGGTCGATTGATTGATGCATCTCATATTTCCCTTCATTATGACTATGAAGTAACGGGTAAGGAACTTGATACTTTAGCAGAAGCAGCTTGGAAACAAGACGGAGTTTTAGGAGCCAGAATGATTGGTGGCGGTTTTGGCGGTAGCGCAATTGCAATTGTGAAGAAGAACGAAGCTGAAAACTTTAAGAAAAATGTTGGCAAGATTTATCGAGATGCAATTGGTTATGACGCAAGCTTCTATGATGCAGAAATTGTAGATGGAACTAAGAGAATTTAATATTAAGAGGCTACAGAAATGAAAATTATTGAGAAATTTGCAGATGAAGTTATTGAAAGTGGAGCCTATCAAGAATTAGATCGTGTATACATAATTAACAAGATCAAAGCCTTAGTTGGTGATGAAGACCAAGAATGTGATGAAAAACAAACATCAGTACACCAACTTGTGCAAATGGCTGTCGATCGTAAAATTATTTCAGATGACAATACTTCACGCGAAGTCTTGAATGATGAGTTATATGATTTGAAGACTCCAACACCTTCAAAAGTAAATGAAATTTTCTGGCAAAAGATGCAAAAGTCGGCTAATAGAGCAACTGATTGGTTTTATAAGCTTTGTGTTGATAATAATTATGTCAAAAAAGAAGCAATTGCTAAAAATATTGTTTTTTCAGGCAGGAGTTCTAAGAATCATGGATTAGAAATTACTATTAATCTTTCAAAGCCTGAAAAAGATCCTAAAGCCATTGCTGCCGCAGCTCACAATACTGGTAATAAATATCCTCAATGTGCTCTATGCTTAGAAAATGAGGGTTATGTTGGCGGATATGGAAAAAATGCCAGAAGTAATTTACGTGTAATTAGAATGACTATCGGTGGTCGTCCATGGGGCTTTCAATATTCGCCATATGCTTACTTTAATGAGCATTGTATTTTCTTAGATCAAAAGCATATTCCAATGATTATTAATCAACAAACCTTAATTAATTTGATTGATATTGAAAAACAGCTCCCAGAATATTTTGTTGGTTCAAATGCAGATTTGCCAATTGTCGGCGGTTCAATGCTGGCTCATGAACACTATCAAGGCGGACGTCACGTCTTTCCAATGATGAAGGCAAAGATTAAGAAAGAAGTTATTTTTGATAAATATCCGGATGTTAAGGTAGGAATAGTTGATTGGCCAATGAGTGATTTGCGGCTAATTAGTAAAAATTCACTAGCTTTAATTAGTCTAGGTAGTAAGATTATTGATTTTTGGGATCGTTATAGTGATCAAGATCGTCAAATTACGGCTTTTGATGGTAAGACTAGACGTCATACGGTTACTCCGATTATGCATCGTGATGGAGAAAAATTTGTTCTAGATTTAGTTCTTCGCGATAACAATACTAGCGATAAGTATCCATTAGGAATTTTTCATCCACATTCTGAGCTTTGGCATATTAAGAAAGAAAACATCGGTTTAATCGAAGTTATGGGAAGAGCAATTTTGCCTGGGAGACTTAAGAAAGAACTAGAAGAAGTAAAGAAATATTTACTCGATGAAAATAATGAGATAGCTGAAAGCCATCTTGCTTGGGCTCAAGAAATTAAAGCTAACCATCAAATTACTAGCGAAAATGTAGATAGCATTCTTCAACAAGCTCTAGTTGAAGTGTTTGATCAAGTTCTTGAGTGTGCCGGGGTCTTCAAGAATAATGAAAATGGAGAAGCTGGCTGGCAAAAGTTTACCGAGGCTTTAGTTAGCGAGGTAGATAGATAAAATGAAAACAAGTTTTAGAAAGTATAGTCGTAAAAATGGTCAGGACTTATGTGAAATTAGTCTTGAAAATAATCAAGGAATGAAGGTTAAGATTCTTAATTATGGAGCAACTTTAGAAAAAGTTCTACTTGATAGCGAAGATATGATTTTGTCATTAAATAGTCCAGAAGATTATTCAAAAGAAAGAAATTTTCTGGGTGGGACCGTTGGCAGAATTTGTGGACGCGTTCGGCTAGGTCAATGGAAACATGGCAACCAAATATATCAACTTCCTCAAAATGATAGAGAAAACCACATTCATGGTGGTATTGGAACTGATATGAAAATCTGGAACTTTAAATTAAAAAATTCAGAACAAGAGTCTCGAGTTGATCTCTTTCTTTTTGATCCAGATGGAGATAATGGCTATCTCGGCAACATGAAGTTACATGCCACTTATAAGCTTGATAATGAAAATAACTTGTCATACAAATTAGAAGCTGTTAGTGATCAGTTAACAATTTTTAATCCGGCTAATCATACATATTTCAACTTAGGTGAAAGAGATACCGACTTAAAACTCCAACTTGCAGCGGATTACTATTTGCCAGTAGGTACGGATGGATTGCCAAATCAAGGAATGAAAAATGTAGAGAATACAGTGTTTGATTTTAGACAAGGTAAGAAGATATCTGCTGCTTTAGATAGTGATGATAGTCAAATTAACTTGCGTAACGGCCTAGATCATCCTTTTATTTTGAATGGGATGCAGCCTGCAGCAGTGTTGTCATCTAATAAACACAAAATGATTATGACCACTAATGCCCCAGCAATTGTTACTTATACAGCTAACCATTTTAATCATACTGGTGTAGCAAACGATATTGGACAGTACGATGGAATTACTTTAGAAGCACAATATCCACCAGTAGAAGGTATAGAGTTAGGAGAAATTACTTTACTCCCTTTTGAAAAGTTTGAGCGTAAGATTAACTGGAACTTTAGTTAATGACATACAAACAGTAGTAAATTTTATAAAAGCGTTTAATATCTTTTGCAAACAGAATAATTTAATTGTTAATTATGATAGCAATTTCATTATAATTTGCGTTAAAATAGCAGATGAAACTATAAAATTTACGTAAAGAGGAAATTATGAACGCAAAAGAAATTTATAGTCAATGGACTAATGCAAGTAATTTACCTGATTATTTAAAGGATCAATTAGATAATTTGGGTAAGGATGAAAAGTGGATTGAAGATGCTTTCGGACAAGATATTAATTTTGGTACTGCTGGTATGAGAGGTAGACTCGAACCTGGTACTAACAGAATTAATTTGTTTACTGTGGGAAGAGTAACCGAAGGATTAGCAAGATTAATTGACGAAAATGGTGAAGAAGCTAAAAAACGCGGTGTTGCGATTTCTTTTGATTCACGTTATCACTCAAGAGAATTTGCTGAACATGCAGCTCGTATTTTAGGTGCTCATGGAATTCATGTTTACCTATTTGATGATTTAAGACCAACCCCTGAATTATCATTTGTAGTTCGTTATTTGAATACTTTTGCTGGAATTAATATCACTGCTTCACACAATGCAAAGCAATACAACGGCTACAAAGTGTATGGTGAAGACGGTGCTCAAATGGCACCAGAAAACGCAGACCGCTTATTTGCTTATGCACAAAAAGTTGATGACATTTTCAGCGTTAAAGCGGCACCAGTAGAAGAATTACGTGCTAATGGCACTCTACAATTAATTGGTGAAGATGTTGATGAAGCATACTTAGCTCGTTTAAAGGATGTTACTGTTGATCCTGAAATGGTTAAAGCTAATGCTGATAAATTAAAGATCATCTATACTCCATTACATGGTACTGGTAAGATGCTTTATGACCGTGCATTCAGACAAGGCGGTTTCGATAATGTGATCCCAGTCCCAAGTCAATCAATTATTGATCCAGAATTTCCTACAACAATTAAGCCCAACCCTGAATACCGTGATGTGTTTGAACCAGGATTTAAGTTAGCTAATGAAGTAGATGCCAATGTTATTATTGCAACTGATCCTGACGCTGACAGAATGGGTGCTGCTGTTAGAAAATCTGACGGTGACTTCCAAGTATTAACTGGTAATCAAATTGCTACTTTGATGGCATACTACTTATTAGTTCACATGAAGGAAAACGGTACTTTATCTTCTGATTATGAATTAGTAACTTCAGTTGTATCAAGTGCTCTTCCATTTAAGATTGCTGATGACTTTGGCATTAAGACTAAGCATGTTTTAACTGGATTCAAGTACATTGGTGAAGAAGTTGACCGCATGAACAAAGAAAATGACGGCAAGTTCTTAATGGGCTTTGAAGAAAGTTACGGTTACCTATTTAAGCCATTTGCTAGAGATAAGGATGCTATGCAAGGTGCATTAATGTTTGCAGAAGTTGCTAGCTATTATGCTTCTAAAGGCATGACTGTCTTTGATGGTTTACAAGAAATTTGGCAAAAATATGGTGTTGCTTACGAAATTACTAAGGCTATTGAAATGCCAGGTATTGGTGGACAAAAGAAGATGGCTGAATTAATGAGCAAGTTACGGAAGGAACACTTGTCAGAAATTAATGGTGCTAAGGTTGTTAAGATTCAAGACTTTGAAACTCAAGAAACTATTGAAGATGGCAAGAAGACTCCACTAACTGGTTTTCCTAAGTCTAATGTTTTGAAGTATTTCTTAGATGATGAAACTTGGGTTGCTCTTCGTCCGTCAGGAACTGAACCAGTAATTAAGGCATACGTTGGTGTAAACAAGAAGGATATTGAAACTGCTGAAAAGGCAGCTGAAGAATATCAGGATGCCTTAGCAAAATTATTAAAATAAGGCAAAAATTGTGCGAAAATACGTTCGCTGTAGTAAAATAAATACGTTAATAGAAGTTGGGCTAGTTTAGTCCAACTTTTTTTGCGGAGGAAGAAAAATGATTAGACGACAAAAGAATAAAAAGTTTGAACTTGTCTCTAAATTTCAACCGGCAGGAGATCAAGAACAAGCAATAAAAAAATTGACTGATGGTTTTGAAAAAGGTGAAAAGGCACAAATCCTAGAAGGTGCTACTGGTACTGGTAAAACTTTTACGATGGCGAACGTAATTGCTAAATTGAATAAGCCTACTTTAGTTATTTCACATAATAAGACTTTAGTTGGTCAACTTTATGGTGAGTTTAAAGAATTTTTCCCTAAAAATGCCGTTGATTATTTTGTATCTTACTACGATTACTATCAACCTGAAGCTTATGTTCCGCAATCCGATACTTATATTGAAAAGGATTCATCAATTAATGATGAAATTGACCAATTGCGTCATAAGACTACTAGTGACTTGATGTCGAGAAATGATGTGATTGTAGTTGCATCAGTTTCATGTATTTATGGTTTGGGTGATCCACGCGAATATGCAGCTAGTGTAGTATCTTTGTCTGAAGGACAAGAGATTAGTCGCGATGTATTATTACGCGATTTAGTGAACATTCAATATGATCGTAATGATATAGACTTTCAACGTGGACGTTTTAGAGTTCGGGGAGATGTAGTAGAAATTTTCCCAGCTGGATATTCAGATCATGCATTTAGAGTAGAATTTTTTGGCGATGAAATTGATCGAATTGTTGAAGTTGATTCATTGACTGGTGAAGTGATTGGAGAACGTGAACAAGTTTCTATTTTCCCAGCTACTCACTTTGTTACTAACGAACAAATTATGCAAAGAGCCTTAGCTTCAATTAAAGATGAAATGAATATTCAAGTTAAGAAATTTGAAGGAGAAGGTAAGCTTTTAGAAGCACAAAGAATTAAGCAGAGAACTACTTATGATATGGAAATGATGGGTGAAGTTGGTTATACGAACGGAATTGAAAATTATTCTCGTCATATGGAAAGTCGTAAAGCGGGTCAACCACCACATACTTTGCTTGATTTCTTCCCAGATGATTTTTTAATTTTAATTGATGAATCTCATGCAACTATGCCTGAATTAAAGGCTATGTATAATGGAGACCGCGCTAGAAAGCAAACTTTAATTGACTATGGCTTTAGATTGCCATCAGCTTTAGATAACCGTCCATTAAAGCTAGAAGAATTTGAAAAGCATGTTAACCAAATTATGTATGTTTCAGCAACGCCGGGCGATTATGAATTAAATCAAACTGATCATAAGGTTGAGCAAATTATTCGTCCGACAGGTTTGCTCGATCCTGAAATTGAAGTACGTCCAATTAAAGGACAGATTGATGATTTGGTTGGCGAAATTAATAAGCGTATTGATCGTGATGAACGTGTTTTTGTTACAACCTTAACTAAGAAAATGGCAGAAGATTTAACTGATTACTTAAAAGATTTGGGAATAAAAGTTAGATATCTGCACTCTGATATCAAGACGTTAGAACGTCTAGAAATTATTAGAGATCTAAGACTTGGAAAATTTGATGTATTGATTGGGATTAACCTTTTGCGAGAAGGAATCGATGTCCCAGAAGTTTCATTAGTTGCTATTTTAGATGCAGACAAAGAAGGTTTTCTACGTTCTACGAGACCTTTAGTTCAGACAATTGGTCGTGCAGCGAGAAATTCAAATGGTAAAGTAATTATGTATGCTGATTCAGTTACAGATTCAATGCGTGAAGCAATTGATGCGACTGAGAGAAGACGTAGCTTGCAAATGAAATTTAATGAAGAGCATGGAATTACGCCAAAAACTATCGTTAAACCAATTAGAGATGTTATCTCAATTACTAAAGATAGTGATAAAAAAGAAAATAAAGAAAGTTTTGCTGATTTGAACTTTGATGAGTTAACTAAGAAGCAAAAGCAAAACATGATTAAGACTTTGACTGCTCAAATGCAAGAAGCTGCTAAGAAACTTGATTTCGAAGAAGCTGCAAACTTACGTGATGCAATTATGGATTTACAAAATCAAATTCATGAGAAGAAAAAGTAGAGGAGGAAATTAGATGGCGAATGATAAAATTGTTATTCACGGAGCACGTGAACATAATTTAAAGGATATAAGTTTATCAATTCCTAAGGATAAATTAGTAGTCATTACTGGTTTATCAGGATCAGGAAAAAGTTCGTTAGCTTTTGATACTCTATATGCTGAAGGTAGAAGACGATATGTAGAATCTTTATCTAGTTATGCTAGACAATTTTTAGGTCAAATGGATAAGGCTGATGTTGATTCAATTGATGGTTTAAATCCAGCAATCTCTATTGATCAAAAAACTACCTCTCATAATCCCCGTTCAACAGTTGGTACGGTTACTGAAATTAATGACTATTTGCGTCTTCTTTGGGCACGAGTTGGTCATCCAGTTTGTCCAAATGATGGTACTTTAATTGAAAGACAAAGTGTAGATCAGATGGTAGACCGGGTAATGAGTTTACCTGAAAGAAGTAGAATTCAAATTTTAGCTCCAGTTATTAGAGCTAAAAAGGGTGAGCATAAAGAAGTATTTAAGCGGATTCAACGTGCTGGTTATGTTCGTGTCATTGTAGATGGTGAAATGCATGAAATTACCGATGAAATTACTCTTGATAAAAATAAGCGTCATAGTATTGACATCGTGGTTGATCGCTTAATCGTTAAAGAAGATATCCGTAGTCGTTTATTCGATTCAGTAGAAGCTGCTCTTCGTTTAGCCGATGGCTATATGGATGTTGATGTAATTAAGGGCGAGCGCATTAATTTTTCTGAATACTATGCCTGTCCAATCTGTGGTTTTACAGTTGGTGAAATGGAGCCACGCTTATTTTCATTTAATGCGCCTTTTGGAGCTTGTCCTGATTGTGATGGATTAGGAATGAAATTGGCGGTTGATGAAGATTTAGTAATTCCGAATAAGGACAAAACTTTAGCCGAAGGAGCTTTAGTACCTTGGGCTAATTCTAAATACTATACTGCTATGCTTGAACAAGCATGTAAGGCATTGAAGATTCCTTTGGATAAACCATATAAGAAATTGACTAAGCGTCAAAAGGATTTAATTTTGAATGGTTCTAAAGGAAAGAAAATTAAATTCCATCTTGAAGGCGACTTCGGTGTAAATGATACAATTCAAGAATTTGAAGGAATTTTAAATAATATTGAGCGTCGATACCATCATCCAATGTCAAAATTTATGCGGGATGCAATGGGCAAGTATATGACTGAGCTTACTTGTGCAACTTGTCATGGAAAGCGATTAAACGAAAAAGCCTTAGCCGTAAAAGTAAATGGTAAAGATATTGCAGAAGCTTCAGATTTATCTATTGCTAATGCTTTAGAATTCTTTGATTCAGTTGAATTGACTGAGCAAGAAGAAATGATTGCTAAACCAATTTTAAAAGAAGTTCATGATCGACTAACTTTCTTAATCAATGTGGGTTTAGATTATTTAACTTTATCTCGTTCTGCTGGAACTTTGTCTGGTGGAGAAGCTCAAAGAATTAGATTAGCTACTCAAATTGGTTCTAATTTATCTGGAGTTATGTATATTTTGGATGAACCTTCTATTGGACTTCATCAAAGAGATAATGATCGTCTTATTTCATCACTTAAGAAAATGCGTGACTTAGGTAATTCGTTAATTGTTGTTGAACACGATGATGAGACAATGAAGCAGGCTGATTACTTAGTAGATATGGGACCTGGTGCTGGAGTATATGGTGGAAAAGTAATGGCAGCCGGTACACCAAAAGAAGTAATGAATAATCCTAAATCTTTAACTGGTCAATATTTATCTGGTAAAAAGATTGTTCCTGTACCTTTAGGGAGACGAAAAGGTAATGGAAAGAAGATTACTGTTACGGGGGCTACTGAAAATAATTTAAAAGATATTTCAGTAGATTTTCCATTAGGAAAATTTGTGGTTGTAACAGGTGTTTCAGGTTCTGGAAAATCAACATTAGTTAACCTAATCTTGAAGCGTGCTTTAGCACAAAAATTAAATAATAATTCAGCAAAACCTGGAAAATATAAGTCTATTAAAGGCTATAAAAATATCGAAAAGATAATTGATATTGATCAAAGTCCAATTGGACGAACTCCACGTAGTAATCCAGCAACTTATACTAGTGTATTTGACGATATTCGAACTTTATTTGCACAAACTAATGAAGCTAAGATGCGTGGATATACTAAGGCTAGATTCTCTTTTAACGTTAAGGGAGGACGCTGTGAGGCGTGTCATGGTGATGGAATTATCAAAATTGAAATGAATTTCTTACCAGATGTTTATGTGCCGTGTGAAGTTTGTCATGGTACTAGATATAATTCAGAAACGCTTGAAGTAACGTATCGTGAAAAGAATATTGCTCAAGTTTTGGATATGACGATTAATGAAGCATGTAAGTTCTTCGAAAATATTCCTAAGATTCATCGTAAGTTACAAACTATTGTTGATGTAGGTTTAGGCTATGTACAACTGGGTCAATCTGCAACTACTTTATCTGGAGGAGAAGCCCAAAGAATGAAGCTCGCTTCAGAACTTCAAAAGTTATCTACTGGAAATAATTTCTACATTTTGGATGAACCAACTACTGGTTTACATACTGATGATATAAAACGCCTATTAGAAGTATTGCAGCGCTTAGTTGATGAAGGAAATACTGTTTTAATTATTGAACATAATCTAGATGTGATTAAAAATGCAGATTGGTTAATTGATCTAGGACCTGAAGGCGGTGAAGGTGGCGGTCAGATTGTGGCTACTGGTACTCCTGAAGAAGTGGCGGAAGTTAAAGAAAGCTATACTGGTCAATATTTAAAACCTGTTCTTGAACGCGATACAAAATTGACTAAACAGTTGATGAGCAAGAAGAAAAAGCCAGAGGAAAGTTAATGATGTTTTAGAAAATTAAGTGTAAAATATTATCTGGGAGGATAATAAAATGAACAACATTTATAGTTCTAGACATCAAGGCTTTGACTGGGGAACTTTTATAGCAGGAGTTTTATTTGTTATTGCATCATTCTTACTATTAAGATACCCAGCTCGCGGATTAACAGCATTTGTATTTGTATTTGGTATTTTATCAATTTTACAAGGAATTATTTGGATTTCTGCATATGTAAAATTTCACAATATCTTTGATATTAGTTGGATAACTTTACTTTCAGCAATTATTGATATTGTAATCGGAGTTTTATTCCTATGTTCTCGTGAAATTGGTGGTCTTACCTTAGCTATTTTATTTGCTATTTGGTTCTTGACTGACTCAATTATTGGAATTATCTTTTCATGGCATTTGCGTGAATATTCAACTGAATATTTTGTTCTTTGCTTAATTTTGAATATCATTAGTTTGATTATTGCCATTGCTTTGTTATTCAATCCAATGTTAGCTGCTATTACTTTAGTTTATTTAGTAGCTTTTTGGTTAATGGTCTTTGGGATCAATGAAATTTTTGTTTCATGGATGCATAGATAAAATAAAAAAGGTCGTATCTTATCATAGGATTATCAAGAAGTTTGCCTATGATTAGATAACGACTTTTTATTTTTATTCAAAAGATGAAACACCCGGTATGTTATAATAGCGGTTAAGGAGGGATAGCTATGGCTGAACAGAAAAAACAATTGTTAATTGTTACTGGTATGAGTGGTGCGGGTAAAACTGTTGCCATTAAAGCATTAGAAGATATGGGGTATTTTGTAGTAGACAATTTACCACCAGAATTATTGGGAAGTTTCTGGGAATTAATAAATAATTCTTCAGATTTTAGTAAGGCAGCGGTAGTTGTTGACTTAAGAGTAAAGAGCTTCTATAACGATTTGGTTGATGAGATTAAATCATTAGAAGATAGTCAAAATGTACAGTCGACTATTTTATTTTTAGATGCATCAGATGATGTTTTGGTATCTAGATATAAAGAAACGCGACGTTTACCACCTTTGGCTCATACAGGCCGTTTACTTGATGGTATTCAAGAAGAAAGAGCTATTTTATCAAGAACAAAAAATATTTCAAATATAATTATTGATACCTCCCGTCTGTCTACTAAAGAATTGAAAGCTAAATTGGTAGATAAATTTGGAGATAATCATACTCGTACTTTTTCTATCGAAGTTATGAGTTTTGGGTTTAAGTATGGTATTCCCATCGATGCTGATATAGTAATGGACGTAAGATTTTTACCAAATCCATTCTATATTCCACAGCTCAAACCATTTACTGGATTAGATCGTAGAGTTTTTGATTACGTAATGAGCAAGAAAGAAACTAAAGAGTTCTATGCTAAATTTTTAGATATGTTAGAAACGGCTATTCCCGGATATATTGGAGAAGGAAAAGAAAAATTGACTATTGCAATTGGTTGTACAGGCGGACAACACAGAAGTGTTTCAATTGCGCGTCAATTAGCAGTAGACTTAGCTAAAAAATATCCTGTTGATATTTCCCATAGAGAAATTAGTCGTTATATTGGACAATAGAGGAGCGGGATAATGGCGTACAGAGAAAATAAAATTGTACGTGTCATCCGCGGACGTCGCCCTAAAATTGTTGTTATTGGCGGGGGAACAGGGTTGCCTGTTATCTTAAATGCATTAAAGGAGCAAAATGCCGATATAACAGCTATTGTTACTGTGGCAGACGATGGCGGATCGTCCGGTGCAATTAGAAATTACATTAATGTTGTACCCCCAGGTGATATTAGAAATGTGTTAGTTTCTTTATCAGATTTACCACAAAAAGAAAAAGATATTTTTCAGTATCGTTTTAATTCATCTGATTCATTTTTTGCTGGTCATGCAATTGGAAATTTAATTATTGCGGCCTTAGATGAAATGCAGGGAAATATTTTTGATGCTGTTCAATCGTTATCTAAAATGATGCGAATTGATGGTCGAATTTTTCCTGCTTCTAATGAACCATTAACTTTAAATGCGGAATTTGTTGACGGTACAACTGAAGCTGGTGAAACAGAAATTACTGCCAAGGATAAGAGAATTAAGCGAGTATGGGTAACAGATACTGATTCTGATGATGAACCAAAAGCAGTATTACCAGTTTTAGCAGCAATTATGCAGGCAGATGCAGTCGTTCTTGGCCCAGGCAGCTTATTTACTTCGATTTTACCTAATTTAATGATCTCTAACTTGGGGGATGCAGTAAGGCAAACAAAGGCAGAAGTTATCTATATCTGTAATATTATGACCCAGCAAGGAGAGACTGATCATTTTACAGCGGCGGAACACGTTCAAGTTATTAATGAACATTTAGGGGGACATTATATTAATACCGCTCTAGTTAATGGAGCCAAAATTGATATGAGTAAATTTAATCCTAATGATTATGATGCTTATCTTGAACCTGTAAGAAATGATTTTGCTGGTTTACGTGCTCAAGATTGCCGGGTTATTACTGCAGATTTTATTGATCAACATAGTGGCTTAGTTTTCCATGATGGAAAAAAGATAGCAGACGAAATTTTAAATCTAGCTTTTGAAGCATATTGCCGTAGACAGAAAGAACAGGATAATTAATGGTTTCGTACGCAAGTGATGTAAAAAAAGAACTTACTAGTCTGCCAGTTCATCCAGAACATGCTAAAGCAGAATTAGCAGCTTTTTTACGGATGAATGGAGTACTCAGCCTGCATGATCGTCAATTTAGTTTAGATATAACTACTGAAAATCCGGCTATTGCTAGAAGAATTTTTTCTCTTATTAAAACAGCTTATAAAATCGAACCTTTATTGATTGTTTCTAAAAAGATGAAACTAAAGAAAAATTATCAATATTTGGTTAGACTTCAAAATCAAGTTCATGAAATTTTGAATGATTTAGAAATATTTAATAGTGAGAGTGGGTTTATTACCGGGATTCCCCAAAAAATAATGACCTCTGAGCAAAGAGCAATGTCTTATTTGAGAGGAGCATTTCTAGCTTCTGGAAGTGTAAATAATCCAGAAACTAGTCGTTATCATTTAGAAATCTATTCCTTATACGAAGATCACAATAATGACTTATTAAAGTTGATGAATAGCTACTTTTATTTAAACGCAAAAGCTACAAAGAGGCGGAGTGGCTATATTGTATATCTAAAAGAAGCTGAAAAAATTGGAGATTTTTTGCATATTGTTGGGGCCGTCAATGCGATGTTAGCTTTTGAAGACTTAAGAATTATGCGAGATATGCGTAATTCTGTAAATCGCTTAGTAAATTGTGATACGGCTAACTTAAAAAAGACAGCAAATGCAGCTGCTAAGCAAGTTGAAGATATTCAATTAATCGAAGAAAAAGTAGGCTTAGATAATTTACCTGAAAAGTTATCTATTTTAGCTCGTTTTAGACTCTCGCATCCAGAACTTTCACTTAAAGAAGTTGCTGCACAAGTGCCAGATGGTCCAATTTCAAAATCTGGAGTTAATCATCGGTTTCAAAAAATTCGTGAAATGGCACGACAATTAAAAGAAGAAAATTAGATAAAAAAAGAGCTCAATTTGAGCTCTTTTTTGTCTATTTAATTTGTTTATTAATCTTTCTTTTGGTTAACCAAGATATCATCAATTAAGCCGTAATCTTTAGCTTCTTCTGCTGATAAGTAGTTATCACGTTCAGTATCCTTAAGAATTTTATCAAGCGGTTGACCAGTAGTTTCATGCAAAATTTGGTTAAGCTTTTTACGGCTCTTCAAGATTTCGTTAGCTGCGATTTGAATATCAGTTTGCTGGCCTTGAGCACCACCTAATGGTTGGTGAATAAGAACAGTTGAGTTTGGCAATGCGAAACGCTTACCTTTAGCTCCGCTAGTTAAAAGAATGGAAGCCATAGAAGCAGCCATACCGATTGCAATTGTAGATACATCTGATTTAATAAAGTTCATTGTATCCATAATTGCTAAACCAGAGGTAATAACACCACCTGGAGAGTTAATGTAAAGAGAAATATCTTTAGTATTATCTTGTGCATCTAAGAATAAAAGTTGGGCAATGATGGAATTAGCCATTTGGTCGTTAATTTCACCACTAAGCATAATGATTCTATCTTTTAATAATCTTGAATAAATGTCGTAAGCACGTTCGCCACGTGCAGTTTGTTCAACAACTGTAGGTACGAGCATTAATTTTACCTCCTAAACAAAATTAGCACTCTAATAAGTACAGTGCTAATTAAATCACTTACTTTTAATCATGTCAACTAATCAAGCTTAAATTTATGTATAGAAATAAACGATGGGATAGTTACATCGTTCATTTCTAATTAATTCATTAATGGAATGTTGCCGTCTTCCTTTTTCATGATTGCTGGTAAAATTAAGCCTAAAGCAATCAGAATAATTGGAGTAATAATATTAAGGAAGAGAGTGAATGGATCTGGTGAGTAGATTCCTAAAATACAACAAGCAGCAGTAACAATAAAACACCAGATTCCGGGTGTGTAAGCTAAACCTTGATTTTTAGTCATTTGATAGGAAGTATCAAATTTCTTTTGTTGTTTTCTAAGTGCAATATATGCGGCAAATACCCATAAATAGCGTATTGGCATTGTGGTTGAGTTCAATTTAACCAATTGTGCCATAACTGCTTGAGTAACAATTAAGCCACCAGATAAAATTACAACCATCCAAATACCATTAATGTAGGCATCATGTTTATTAATCTTAAGTAATTTCTTAGGAATAAAGTTTTTAGTATCTTTACTACCAAGTAGCATTCTCAATGGGGCATCAATACTAATTACCAAAGTTGAAAATTGACCAATAACATTACACCAAGAATAAATGTACATAAATAATCCGCCAACATGATAATGTTCATCTAAACGTTGAAAGGCCATGTAAGCACCATTTGAAATATATTTATTTAAGTTGTTATTAACAATATTTAGGGTTAAACATCAAAGCCATTGCAAAAGTTCCTAAGATGGCAGATATCATAACCATGAGTGTTAAAGCCATCATTGCTTTGGGAAAGTTTTTTGATGGATTTTAACTTTGTTAACATATGGAGAAATCTTTTCACACCCGCCAACAGCAAAAACTAAAATTGAAAGTGAAGTTAAGTATTTAAGATTAAATGCAGGCATTAAACTCTTCCAATTTAAATTGATCGAATAGCAGCCTGCATATGGATTAATTGCTGGAGCTGCAAACATCATAATTTGGATTAACCCAGGAGGAGACACCAGTATTAGCGTTTTTAAAGGTGGCTCCTAGTTCTCCAACCATTAATGCGTATGGAACAAAGTATAGTAGAAACATTAAAATCCAACTGAATACGACTTTTGTACCATCAAAGTAAACATATCCGTTAACAACATTTCCAAAGCCTCAAACAGTTGAAAATGCCATCATCGCCAGCGTGGGCCAAAGCATTTTTTTGGTATCGGACTTTTTTCTTCTTCAATCATAAAATTGCCTTTATATTTTTGTATATAATTAATATCAAATTTAATTATAACGAAAATGCTTACAAATGATAGTCTTTTCCTAAAATAAGGAATAAAATGATTATTTTGAATTAGAAAAAGCCAGTCAAATAAGCTGACTGGCTGATAGATATCTATGCGCCCCCTGAGAGTCGAACTCAGATTTTAAGAACCGGAATCTTACGTGCGATCCATTACACTAAGGGCACTTCAAACTAAGAATAAGTATATCAAAAAAAGTAAAAAGTACAAATTAATTATTATGGGTGATATGTCTTGAATTTAAAAAAAGATATTGCTATACTAAAAACTGTCGAGAGAAATGTGAATTTAATTTAAATCACGTCTCTCTAATATTTTTAAGCTTTTTGGGTCGCTAACCGTCATACGGTGGTATCGATTTTGACCCAATAGAGGGAGCGAGCAATGGACTCGGATTTAACCTTGTTGCAAAGCTTAGTTCCTGATGTTTTAAAAATAATTCGGCAACGTTTTCTTGTTCTTGAACAGATTTCGCTGTTAGCTCCAGTTGGGCGACGAGTTGTTGCTAAAAAATTGGGATTAAGTGAACGCAATGTGCGTACTGAAACTGATTATTTACGACAATTAGGTCTAATTAATATTCAAAGTTATGGCATGGAGTTAACGGATAAGGGAAAGAGAACGCTAAAAGAAGCTGCTCCGTTGATCGATCGTCTATTTAATGCTAGTCAAACTGAAATTGAGCTGGCTCAAAAATTAGGAATTGATCGTGCAATTATTGTTCCTGGTGATATGGATCGACAAGATCGAGTTGTTGATTTAATGGGTGAACAACTTAATTCGGCTCTTGACTTGTTATTACCATTGGGAAAAAGTATTATTACTGTCTTAGGTGGTACTACTGTTGCAGGAGTGGCACGTCATCTTTCTCCTAAATTAAGTCGTTATCGCGATTTATTATTTGTTCCTGGCAGAGGGGCAGTAGGAGAGAGTGTTGAAATTCAAAGCAATACTGTGGCTCAAATGATGGCTTCTGAGACTGGCGGAAAGCATAAAGGTTTATATCTTCCTGAGAATGTCTCATCTGAGGCCTTGACTTTATTACTTCAAGACACAGATATTGCGAATGCGATTTCAAACATTTATAATAGTGATATGGTGATACATGGAATTGGCAAAGCAGATGTCATGGCAAAAAGACGTGGCTTAGATGTAATGGCTAGTTCTAACCTCCGAAATGATGGAGCTGTGGCCGAATGTTTCGGGTATTTCTTCGACCAACAAGGCAGACTTGTTAAACGTATCCCACGTATCGGACTTCAATTAGAAGATCTTGATAAAATACCTCATGTATTTGCAATTGCTGCTGGCGTTAGCAAGGCTGCAGCAATCGTAGCTTACATGCATCATGCTCCTAAACAGACGTGGTTGATCACGGATGAAGGAGCCTCAAACTTGGTTTTAAAGGGGAAGTAATTCCCGTTTAAAATAAATTGTTACTTACATATTTCCTAAGGAGGAATAATAGGATATGACAGTTAAAATTGGTATTAACGGTTTCGGCCGTATTGGTCGTTTAGCATTCCGTCGTATTATGGATTTAGGCGAAAAGTCTTCAGATATCGAAGTTGTTGCAATCAACGACTTGACTACTCCAGCACTTTTAGCTCACTTACTTAAGTACGACTCAACTCATGGTACTTTCAACCACGAAGTTTCAGCAACTGATGATTCAATCGTAGTTGACGGTAAGAAGTACCGTGTTTACGCTGAACCACAAGCACAAAACATTCCTTGGGTTAAGAATGATGGCGTTGACTTCGTTCTTGAATGTACTGGTTTCTACACTAGCAAAGCTAAGTCAGAAGCTCACCTTAAGGCTGGTGCAAAGCGTGTATTAATTTCTGCACCTGCTGGTTCAGACTTGAAGACCATTGTTTACGGCGTAAACGATGATACTTTGACTGCTGATGACAAGATTGTTTCAGCTGGTTCATGTACTACTAACTCATTGGCACCAATGGTTAATGCTTTACAAAAAGAATTTGGTATTGAAGTTGGTACTATGACTACTATCCACGCTTACACTTCAACTCAAATGCTTTTAGATGGTCCTGTACGTGGTGGTAACTTACGTTCTGCTCGTGCTGCAGCTATCAACATTATTCCTCACTCAACTGGTGCTGCTAAGGCTATTGGTCTTGTTGTTCCAGAATTGAATGGTAAGTTGAACGGTCACGCACAACGTGTTCCAGTTCCAGATGGTTCTGTAACTGAATTAGTTTCAATCTTAAGCAAGGATGTAACTGCTGACGAAGTTAACGAAGCAGTTAAGAAGTACGAAAGTCCTTCATTTGCATACAATGACCACAACATCGTTTCTAGCGACGTTTTAGGTATGACTGCTGGTTCAATCTTTGACCCAACTCAAACCATGGTAACTACTGCAGGTGACAAGCAATTAGTTAAGACTGTTGCTTGGTACGACAACGAATACTCATTCACTTGCCAAATGGTTCGTACTTTATTGAAATTTGCTACTCTTTAATCATTAATTAATTATTGATTTTAGTAAGCAGACGAGAGAAGGCGGAGGGAATTACTTCCTCCGCCTTTTTTCAAATAATCTATCGGAGGTAAATTAATTTAAATGGCTAAATTAATCGTTTCAGACCTTGATCTTAAAGGTAAAAAAGTTTTAGTTCGTGTTGACTTCAATGTTCCAATTAAAAATGGTGTTATTGGTGATGACAACCGTATCGTTGCTGCTTTGCCAACTATTAAGTACATTATTGAACATGGTGGTAAGGCAATCTTGCTTAGTCACTTGGGTCGTGTAAAATCAGATGCTGACAAGAAAGAATTATCATTACGTCCAGTTGCAGAACGTTTAAGCGAATTATTAGAAAAGCCTGTAACTTTTGTACCAGAAAATGAAGGTAAAGAAGTTGAAGAAACCATCGATAAAATGAAAGATGGTGACGTTGTTGTTCTTGAAAATACTAGATTCCAAGATATTGACAATGACTTTGGTAAACGTGAATCTAAGAATGATCCAAAACTTGGCGAATACTGGGCAAGTCTTGGCGATGTATTTGTAAATGATGCATTCGGTACTGCTCACAGAAGCCACGCTTCAAATGTTGGTATTGCAACTGCTATGAAGAAGGCAGGTAAGCCTGCAGCAGCTGGTTACTTACTTGAAAAGGAAATTAAGTTCTTAGGTGACGCTGTTGAAAACCCAGTTCATCCATTTGTAACTATTCTTGGTGGTGCAAAAGTATCAGATAAGATTGGTGTTATTGAAAACTTAATTCCTAAGTCAGACCACATTTTAATCGGTGGTGGTATGGCTTACACTTTCTTAGCAGCTCAAGGACACAAGATTGGTAAATCATTATTTGAAGCTGATAAAGTTGAACTTGCAAAAGAATTATTAGAAAAAGCAGGCGACAAGATTGTATTGCCTGTAGATAACGTTGCTGCAACTGAATTCTCAAACGATGCTCCTCATGAAGTTGTTGGTGATGATATTCCTGACAACGAAATGGGTCTTGACATTGGTCCTAAGACTGTTGAAAAATTCAGAGACATCTTAAAGGATGCTAAGACTGTTGTTTGGAACGGACCTATGGGTGCTTTCGAAATGCCAAACTACGCAGAAGGTACTTTGGAAGTTGGTCGTGCATTAGCTGACTTGAAGGACGCCGTAACTATTATCGGTGGTGGGGATTCAACTGCTGCTGCTAAGCAATTGGGAATTGCTCCTAAGATTAGCCACATTTCTACTGGTGGTGGTGCTTCACTTAACTACCTTGAAGGTAAAGAATTACCAGGAATCGCTTGCGTTTCTGACAAGTAAAATTAGGAGGAATTTTTAAATGCGTACACCAATTATTGCTGGTAACTGGAAATTACATATGAACCCTGAACAAACTATTGAATTTGTTAACGCAGTTAAGGGTAAGTTACCAGACCCAAGTAAAGTAGAATCAGTTATTGCTGCTCCTGCAGTTGACCTTTATGTTTTAAAGAAAACTGCTGAAGGTTCAAATTTACATACTGGTGCAGAAAATGCATACTTCGAAGTTGAAGGTGCATTCACTGGTGAAACTTCACCTAAGGTTTTAAACGAAATGGGTATTGACTACTGTATTATTGGCCACTCAGAACGTCGTGGTTACTTCCACGAAACTGATGAAGACATTAACAAAAAAGCTAAGGCTTTATTTGCTAATGGCGTAACACCAATTATTTGCTGTGGTGAATCTCTTGAAACTCGTGAAGCTAACAAGCAAGATGAATGGGTAGTTGCTCAAATTAAGGCTGCTTTAGATGGTTTAACTGCAGAACAAGTTTCTAAGCTTGTTATTGCTTACGAACCAATCTGGGCTATTGGTACTGGTAAGACTGCTTCTGCTGATCAAGCTGAAGAAATGTGCAAGACTATTCGTGAAACTGTAAAAGACTTGTACAACGAAGAAACTGCTGAAAATGTTCGTATTCAATATGGTGGTTCAGTAAAACCAGCTAATGTAAAAGAATTAATGTCTAAACCTGACATTGATGGTGGTTTAGTTGGTGGTGCTTCACTTGATCCCGAATCATTCTTAGCATTAGTAAACTACCAAGACTAATTAACAATTTATTTAAACGGAATTAGAAAAAAAGGAGAATCTCCATGTCTGTTATTACTGATATTCACGCACGTGAAGTTCTTGACTCTCGTGGTAATCCAACTGTTGAAGCAGAAGTTTATACTGAATTAGGCGGCTTTGGTCGTGCTATTGTTCCATCTGGTGCATCTACTGGTGAACATGAAGCCGTAGAATTACGTGATGGTGATAAATCTCGCTTTGGTGGTCAAGGCGTTTTAACTGCTGTTGAAAATGTTAACGGTGAAATTGCTAAAGCTGTCATCGGGTTAGACGTTACTGATCAACGTTTAATTGATCAAACTATGATCGATCTTGACGGTACTCCAAATAAAGGTCGTTTAGGTGCTAACGCTATGTTATCTGTTTCATTGGCAAGTGCTCGCGCTGCTGCTGATGAATTAGGATTACCTTTATACGAATACTTAGGTGGACCAAATGCTCATGTTTTACCAACTCCAATGATGAACGTTATCAATGGTGGTAAACATGCAGATAACAATGTTGATATTCAAGAATTCATGATTATGCCAGTTGGTGCTAAGTCACTTCATGAAGCTGTTCGTATGGGAGCAGAAACTTTCCATACTTTGAAGAGCTTGCTTCAAGAACGCGGCGAATCAACTGCTGTAGGGGATGAAGGTGGTTTTGCACCTAACTTGAAGAACAATGAAGAACCATTTGAAATTTTAGTGGAAGCTATTCAACGCGCTGGCTATAAACCGGGGCAAGACATTTCTATTGCCTTTGACTGTGCTGCTTCTGAATTCTACAACAAGGATACTAAGAAATATGTAACTGTTGCAGACGGTCGTGAATACACTGCTGAAGAATGGACTTCACTTATTGAAGATTTAGTTGATAAATACCCAGTTATTTCTGTTGAAGATCCTTTGGATGAAAACGATTGGGAAGGTTGGAAGACCTTTACTGAACGTTTAGGCGACAAGGTACAAATTGTTGGTGATGATTTATTTGTTACTAACACTAGTTACCTTGAAAAAGGTATCAAGATGGGGGTTGCTAACTCAATCTTAATTAAGGTTAACCAAATTGGTACTTTAACTGAAACTTTTGAAGCTATCGAAATGGCTAAAGAAGCAAGTTACACTGCTGTTGTTTCTCACCGTTCTGGTGAAACTGAAGATACTACAATTGCTGATTTAGTTGTTGCAACTAATGCTGGTCAAATTAAGACTGGTTCAATGTCAAGAACTGACAGAATTGCTAAGTATAACCAATTAATGAGAATTGAAGAAGCTCTAGGTTCAACTGCTCAATACAAGGGAATCCACAGTTTCTACAACTTACACAAACAATTTTAATTTAATTATTGATTAAAACATAAAGAAAAGGGGACGTTGCTTTAGGTGACTCCCTTTTTCTTTTAGCATTAGCTAGTTAAATATGGTAAAATCATTACAGTAAGAAATTTAGGTAATGGAGGCAGCGCTTTGTATAATATCGTCATGACGCTACTCATCATTGTTAGCTTTTTAATTATTATTGCTACATTGATGCAGCCGCAAAAGCAACAAGATGCCTTAAACGCATTGTCCGGCGGTGCAGTATTTAGTGGCCAGACAAAGAAGCGTGGATTTGAAGCATTAATGGAAAGGATTACCGCAGTTTTATTGGTTCTCTTTTTTGCTCTTGCTTTAATCTTGGCAGTACTTTCATCCAAGTAAAAAAAGCCTTCCGATGTAGGGAGGGCTTTTTTAATTTCTTTTAGCTTAACTATCTTATAAAGAAATTGAGGCAAATTAAAAAATGACACAGAATGAACGAGTTTTAGCTGATGTTTATGAAACATTTAGACATAATCCTCAAGAACAATATGATGTAGATCAACTTGAAAATGATTTAAGTCGCAATCAAAGATTAAACTTTCCAGATCTTGTTAAGGCCCTAACTTTTTTAGAGCATAGTAAAAAAATCGTAACTGATGGTCAGGGAAAGTATCAATTGAATCAGTTAAATACAGTTGCTGAAGGTACTTTTAAAGCAAATGATAAAGGATTTGGTTTTGTTAGATTTGATGATGAAAGCATGGAAGATGCTTTTATTGATAAACATAATACTAAGTTCGCTATTGATGGAGATCATGTTAAGGTAAAGATTATTGCTGGTGCTAATCCATGGAATGGCAAAGGACCAGAAGGTCAAATTGAAGAAATTACGGAACGTGGTGTCGAAACCTTAGTTGGAGAATTTCATCCTTATTCTGATGAGCTTGTAAAATCTAGTGGCTTTTATGGATATGTCGTTAGTGAAAATCGTAAATTAAAGAAGTATAAAATTAATATCACTGATAATGGTGTTAAGCCACAAATGGGCGATATGGTTAAAGTTTCTATTACTAAGTATCCTGATGAAGATCAACCTGATGAGATGCAAGGTGTAGCTCTTCTCACAATTGGTAATAAGAATGATCCTGGCGTAGATATTATGTCAATTGTTGTTGATAATGATATACGTACTGATTGGCCAGAAGAAGCTATGGACCAGGCAAATAGTATTCCTGACCATGTTACTGAAGAAGAAAAGGCTAAGCGTGTAGATATTACTGATCAACCTGCAGTAACAATTGATGGGGATGATTCAAAAGACTTTGATGATGCTGTTGTAGTTTGGAAATTACCTAATGGAAATTACCATTTAGGTGTGCACATTGCAGATGTTTCTCACTATGTAAAAGAAGGGACTCCATTAGATAAGGAAGCCCTTGCACGAGGAAATAGTACTTATTTAGTTGACCGCGTTATTCCAATGTTGCCATTTAGATTATCAAATGGTATTTGTTCACTGAATGAAGGTGTAGAACGTTTAGTACTTTCCTGTGATATGGAAATTACGCCAGAAGGTAAACGTGTTGGCTACCGTATTTATCCGTCGGTAATGAAGTCTCACGGACGTTTAACATATAATAATGTTAATAAGGTTCTTGATCCAAATAATCATGAAAAATTAGAACAAAAGTATTCTGATGCAGCTCCGATGCTTCATGAAATGGCAGATCTACATAATATTTTGTATAAGAAACGTCATCAACGTGGAGCAATTGATTTTGAAGAACCAGAAGCAAAAATTATAGTTGATGATAAGGGTAAGCCAACTGACATTGTTCTTCATGAACGTGGAACAGCAGAAAAAATGATTGAATCGTTCATGTTAATGGCCAATGAAACTGTTGCTGAAGACTATTATAAGAAACATGCACCATTTCTTTATCGTGTTCATGAGACTCCCGATCAAGAAAAAATGCAATCATTCTTTGAATTTGTTAGCGCATTTGGCTTAAACGTAAAAGCAGATCCAAATGATGTAAAGCCAAAGGATTTACAAAAGATTGTTGCCAAAACTGAAGGAACTCCAGAGGAAGCTGTTGTTCAAATGATGATGCTTCGTAGTTTGAAGCAAGCACATTATTCTCCAGAACCCCTTGGTCACTTTGGCTTGGCTGCTAAGTACTATACTCACTTTACTTCACCAATTCGTCGTTATTCTGATTTGATGGTTCACAGAATGATTCACGAATATGCTGATCAAAATATGGATGAAGGTGTACAAAAGCACTTTAAGTCACAACTTCCTGATGTTGCAGAACAAACTTCAACTCAAGAAAGAAAATCAATTGATACTGAACGTGGTGTCAACGATTTGAAGATGACTGAATTTATGGCTGATAAGGTAGGTCAAACTTTTGATGCCATTGTTTCTTCAGTAACTAGTTTCGGTATGTTTATTCAATTACCGAATACTGTTGAGGGTTTGATTCATATTTCTAATTTGAATGATGATTATTATAATTTTGATGAAAAGTCATTAACTTTAACTGGTCGTAATTCTCATAAACAATTTAAGATTGGTATGCCGATTAAAGTGAAGTTGATTAGAGCTGATGTGGAGCAACATCAGTTAGACTTTGAAATTTATGATCCGAATGCACCAAAACGTCCTCAAAGAAGTAATAATCGTGGAAAACGTAGCTTTGATAAAGGACGTAAAAATGGTGGAAATAAGAGAAATAACAACACTTCTCACATAAATAATGGCCATAATTTTAAGATTCGTCATCGTAAAACAACAGCTGTCAAGTCTAATAAAAATTAATTAGGAAGAAAACGATGAAACAAAAAGCAGATAATTTGATTGCTCAAAATAAAAAAGCAAGTCATGATTATTTTATTAAAGAAACTCTTGAAGCCGGAATTGCGTTAACTGGAACTGAAATTAAATCAATTCGTGCACGTAGAATTAATTTGCGGGACGGATATGTTCAAATTATTAATGGATCTGCTTTTTTAGAAAATGTTCATATTAGTGAATATAAAGAAGGTAATCGCTATAATCATGATCCTTTACGATCACGGCGCTTGTTGCTTCATAAGAAAGAAATTGCTCGTCTAGCTGGAATTCAAGCTCAACAGGGAATGGCTATTATTCCTTTAAAAGTCTATTTAAAGCATGGATTTGCCAAGGTTTTAATTGGTGTAGGACAAGGTAAGAAGCAATACGATAAACGTCAAACTATTAAAAAGCGTGATCAAGACCGTGAAATTCATCGTAAGTATGGGATTTAGTAGGTGAATTATAAATGATTAGAAAGGCAAAATTAACTGATTTTCCCTTAGTTTATCCAATTTTGAAACAAATCTTTGATGAGATGGATATGGATACTATTAAAGCACTTCCAGAAAGTCAATTTTATGATTTAATGAAGCATGGTTTTTATTCTTCTCATTATCGTTATTCTCATAATCGAATGTGGGTTGAAACTGATGAAATGGATCGGCCAATTGGTTTGATTGTAATGTATGGTTATGATGATCAAAACTTAATCGATATTTCATTAAAGAGTGCTTATCCAAAAGTTGGCTTGCCACTAGATACGATTGTATTTTCTGATAAAGAAGCCTTGCCACATGAGTGGTATTTAGATGCAATTGCTGTTTCTCCAAAACATTGGGGAGAAGGGATTGCTCAAAAACTAATTAAGCTTGCACCTGAGATTGCAAAGCAGAATGGATACAAAAAAGTTAGCTTAAATGTGGATCAAGATAATCCTAGAGCTGCCCGTTTATATGACTATATAGGATTCAAGACAACATCTACTATGACGATTGGGGATAGAATGTATGATCATATGATCAAAAAAGTAGGTTAAAAAATAAAATAGAATCAATTCAATTATGAATTGATTCTATTTTTTTGCTTAAATTTAAAGAAATATTTAAAAATAACACTATATACATTATTGCTATTGCGTATAATTTTAAAACCTGATAAAGTAAAAAACTGCTTAAAGACTGGGATCTATTAGTATTTTAGAAAGGAAAAATTATATACCATGTTAGCGGAGATGGAAAGAATTCAAGTAGCTTTACATGATATGTTATCTCAATCTGATGTAAAAAAAGTAAATATCTCTAAACTCTGTATTGAAGCGAAAATTAGTAGAAAAACTTTTTATTTACGTTACGGAAAAATAAATAATTGTATCGAAGCTTGCATTCTATCAGAATTAAGAAAGTTGCGTAAAGAAAAAGGGAACAGTTTAAAACAGCTCCTTCATAATTTATGTGGTTACATTCAAAAGCATAAACAATATTTTTATAACGCATACCATTTGAGTGAAAAAGATTGTATGTGTGAAAAAATGAGAGGACACTTTTTTCAGTATATTCGATCTTATGCTCATAAAAGAGGCAGTTTTTCAGAACTTATTGTTAAACAGCTAGCCAATATACTATATGACCGAATTTGTTTTTGGATTAGTCATGAATGTAATGAGGACTTTAGCTGTTTATTAGAAGACTTAGTAATAATTATTGAATTAATAGATTTTCAAAATCAGCTTTGTTCTTCCCAACATCAAGTTTTCGATTTTTCGCACTATTATTTGAAATTTGATTAAGAAGGAGCACTAATCCTGTTTTGAAAATTAAAAGTGGGTAAAAGTAAAGGCTTAGTATGCCATTGGGTAAATAATAAGCTAATCAAAATAATAAAGGGCACATCTTCTGGACGTGATATATCACAAGTCCAAGTGAGACCTGTATCGGTGACTAGTGAATAAACATTAGCCACTTTTTTTATTCCAGAATAGAAACTGTATCGTCCTTGTTTTAGACTTCCTTCAACCCAATAATTTAGTCGAGTAATATAAAATAGATTAGTAAAGCGACTATTTAATTTTTTGACTTTAACTAATGAGTGATTAACTACGTCTACGCTATAACTAGCTAGAATATGGTTAGAATCTAAGTAGAGGCGTCCAATTTCGTTATGATTAATGTCAGTTAAGATAATTGGTTGATTAAATTCATTTAAATTACCCTTTAAGATATAAACAATTTCTCCCTGTCGATTTTTTACTGGAATTTGACCACAAGTTTGTCCTTGCGTAAGTTGCACAGTATAACGCATAATTTCATCTGCCCTTTAAGAAAAATTATGTTTATTTACAGAAGTGTCGAATAGCATAGGCAACACCGTTTTCATTATTATTTTTAGTAATGAAGTTAGCGATTTCTTTAATCGCTGGAGCTGCATTTTCCATTGCAACGCCTACACCAGCCATTCTAATCATTGATTCATCGTTAAGATTATCACCGATTGCCATTACTTCATCTGGCTTATAACCTTGCAATTTTGCATAGTCCATTAAAGCAATACCCTTTTGAGCTTTAATATTATTAATTTCGATATTAGTTGAAGAACTTGCAGTAACAATTAAGTTGCCCATTTTTTTAATTTCTTCGCAAATATGTTCAAATACTTTGGGACCATCTGGATGAAAAGCAACGAATTTCATTGCTTCAAATGATGGCTTTTCAAGCAAAGTTTTAAAATCGGGAACATATTTAATTTTCATTATTTCATCAGAACCAGCAGTAAAAGAAACGGCTTTTTTGAAGGTTAGTTTTTTATTGAGGTTAACTAGAAGATCAGAAAAATTAGCAATTCTTCTTAAGCGAGAATCAGAATAAACATTATCAGCAGCCACAATTTCAAAGTAAAAACCAGATTTTTTAAGTAATTGGTTAATCTTAATGCTTTGTTCTTTGGGAATAGGTTCATCTACGATTAATTTACCAGCAGTATTGAAAACCATGGCACCATTTAAATTAATAAAACCAGTATGAAGGCCGGCTTTAGCTAGAATTCCTTGAGATTCAGAAGGAGCTCTTCCTGTAGCTACTAAAAATTCAACACCCTTTGCTTGAGCTTCTTTAATAGCAGCAATATTTTCAGATGAAATTTGCATTTTTTTGTTTAATAAAGTGCCGTCCATATCACTTGCAATGAGTTTAATCATTTTAAGTCCTCCAATCTTTTATCTATATGATATCATGAACTTGGATTTCTTAGAGGTATAAGAGGATAGAATAAATATGAAAAAATTAATTGGCAACGATTGGGATGAAATTTTGGCTCCAGCTTTTGAAAGCCAGCAATATCATCAATTACATGATTTTTTAAAAGAAGAATATCAAACAAAGCAGATTTTCCCAGATATGTATCATATTTTTACTGCTTTTAAACTAACACCTTTTGCGGACACTAAAGTTGTGATTTTGGGTCAAGATCCATATCATAATCCGGGCCAGGCCACGGGGATGAGTTTCAGTGTAAATCCTGGAGTACCCCTTCCTCCATCATTAAAAAATATCTATAAGGAATTGTATGATGACGTTGGTGCAATTCCCGTAAATCACGGATATTTAAAGAAATGGGCTGATCAGGGAGTATTACTTTTGAATGCGGTCTTGACAGTACCATATGGTAATGCAAATGGACATCAGGGAAAAGGTTGGGAGACTATTACAGATGCGGCTATTAAAGCCTTGAGTGATCGAGGAAAAGTAGTGTTTATTTTATGGGGAAGATTTGCCCAAAACAAAATACCTTTAATTGATCAAGAAAAAAATGTAATTATTAAATCCCCACATCCAAGTCCTTTTTCAGCAGATCGAGGTTTTTTTGGATCCCGTCCATTTTCTAGATGTAATGATGCCTTGATTAAGTTTGATGAAAGTCCAATTGATTGGCAACTACCACAAGAAGTTAGTCAATCTGATCTAGCATAGTTTTTACTTTGAGAAAAAGATCTAGAATTGTAAAATATTATCTATAAATAAAAAAGGAAGGCTCAATTGAAATGAAAGTATTTGACTCACTTAAGAAAAAAGCAAAAGAATCGAAGAAAGTAATTGTTTTCCCAGAAGGAAATGATGAACGGATAATTAGAGCTGCGGTCCGTCTTGATAAAGAAAATATTGTTGAGCCAATTTTATTAGGAAAGCCCGACGAAGTAATTGAAACTGCTGAAAGATTAAGTGCTGATTTAGGATCAATTGAAATTATTAATCCAACAGTTTATCCAGATTTTGAAAAAATGTGTCAAGATTTTATTGAATTGAGAAAAGGAAAGAATACTTTAGCAGAAGCAAAAGAAATTTTACAAGATGTTTCTTACTTTGGCACAATGCTAGTATATGAAGGAAAAGCTGATGGAATGGTTTCAGGAGCAACTCATTCAACAGCGAATACTGTTCGGCCTGCTCTTCAAATTATTAAGACTAAAAAAGGAATGGGTCGCGTCTCAGGTGCAATGATTATGGAGCGCGGAGATGAAAAGTATATTTTTGCTGACTGTGCCATTAACATTGATCCAGATAGTGAAACTTTAGCTGAAATTGCTTACCAGTCTAGCAAAACTGCAGAGATGATTGGTCTTAATCCTAAAATTGCAATGCTTAGTTTTTCAACTAAGGATTCAGCACAAGGGCCAATGGTAACAAAAGTTCAAGAAGCAAATGACTTAGTACATAAAAAGTATCCTGAATTAATTTGCGATGGTGAACTGCAATTTGATGCTGCAATTGTTCCACGCGTTGGTGAAGCAAAAGCACCAGGCTCTGCCGTTGCTGGTCATGCAAATGTCTTTATTTTTCCAGAATTACAATCTGGTAATATCTCCTATAAGGTAGCAGAACGATTAGGTGGCTTTAGTGCAATTGGGCCTGTATTACAAGGGCTAGCTGCACCAATTAATGATTTATCTCGTGGATGCAAGACAGAGGATGTATATTTGTTAGCTATTTTGACTGCTGCACAAGCTAATATGGAGAAATAACATGGAATCATTAGAGATAAATTCTGATGAACAAATGCAAAAACTGGGTAAAGCAATTGGCGAAACTAGTCAAGGTCATGATCTTTTATTATTAAGCGGAGATTTAGGTGCAGGAAAAACAACTTTAACTAAAGGAATTGCAAGGGTTCTTGGAATAAGACGTCCAGTAAAAAGTCCGACTTTTACAATTGTAAGAGAGTATCGCGAAGGAAAAATGCCGCTTTTTCACATGGACATGTATCGATTAGAAGATGGAGACTTATCAAGTATTGATATGCCTGCATATTTGGCTGAAGATGGTTTAGTAGTAATTGAGTGGCCACAATTCATTATTGATGATCTTCCAAAAGATTATCTTGAATTATCGATTAAGCGCCTAGATGATTCCTGGGATTCAACAAAAAGAATAGTTGAATTTAAACCAGTTGGAGAGAGAAATATGACTTGGTTGTTAGAGATAAAAAAATATTTTGAATAATAAAAATGGTTAAGCTTAAATTCGCTTAACCATTTTCTTAATTGGAGCATCCCCAACACATTTATTTTCTTCAATTAAGATTTCTGCACATGCTTCACTATCGCTTAATGCATTATGATGATGCCAAAGATTAATATTTAAAGCTTCTGAAACTGTATCTAATTTATGATTAGGTAGATCAGGTTCAAAAGCCTTACTAGTTGCTAAAGTATCAATTGCAAGGTAATGGGGAGCAGGAATATTGTAGCGTGCGAGTGATTTTTCCATTACTCGGCAATCAAAGCGAGCGTTATGAGCAGCAACTAGCATCCCCGGTTGATATAGTTTCTTGATTTTTGGCCACACCTCAGCCATTGTAGGTGCATTTTTTACGTCTTCAGCGGTAATGCCATGGATTTTTATATTGCGACCATCAAAAGGCATTTGTGGGTTAATGACTGTATAAAAACGATCAACAATTTCATTATTCCGAACCATAACAAGAGCGAGAGAACATGCACTTTCTGGGCGATTATTCGCTGTTTCAAAGTCCATTGCAGTAAAGTTCATCTTTATCCTCGAATTTTTATTATTTTTCTTTTTAGTATAACACTTAAGGTAGAAAACTAGCTATTTAATGCGGTATGATTAAAGGGATGATTTATTTAAGGAAAAGAGAGATAAAAAATGCAACTGATGGATTTAAAGCAACAAGGAATTGACATTCAAGAAAATATTCCATTAAGCCGTTTTACTTTTACTAAGACTGGTGGACCGGCGCAATATCTAGCTTTTCCTAAGAATTTAAAGGAATTAGAGCTCTTAGTAAATACAGTTAAAAGTAATGATATTCCATTAACTGTTATTGGAAATGCATCTAATTTAATTATTAGAGATGGTGGTATTACCGGCTTAGTTCTAATTTTGACTAAAATGAATGAAATTACGGCAAACAAGGAAAATGCAACTGTTACTGCAGATGCGGGTGCTCGAATTATTGATACATCTGAGGCAGCCTGTGAAGCAGGTCTTAGTGGATTAGAATTTGCAGCAGGTATTCCTGGTAGTGTCGGTGGTGCAGTATTTATGAATGCTGGCGCTTATGGTGGGGAAACTGAATTTGTTATTAAGTCAGTTTGTGTTTTAACTAGAGAAGGCGAATTTAAGACCTATACTCATGATGAGATGGAATTTGGATATCGTCATTCTTTAGTTCAAGAAACTGGAGACATTGTTGTAAGTGCTACTTTTGGTCTTGAGGTTGGCGATAAATGGGCTATTAAAGCAAAAATGGAGTACTTTAATGGCTTACGTAGAGCAAAACAGCCACTTGAATATCCATCTTGTGGTAGTGTATTTAAACGTCCAGCTGGTCACTTTGTGGGACCAATGATTATTAAAGCAGGGCTTCAAGGTAAAAGAATTGGCGGCGCTGAAGACTCAATGAAACATGCAGGTTTTATTGTTAATGTAGGCGGTGCTACAGCTACTGATTACCTAGATTTAATTCATTTGATTCAAAAAACAATCAAAAAAGATTTTGATGTTGATTTACAAACTGAAGTAAGAATTATTGGAAAAGAGAAAGATTAGGAAAGAGCTACAAGTAACGGCTTGTAGCTTTTTTGATGAGATGGTGAAAAAAGTTGAGCGATATTATTAAGTTAAATCATGTACGCAAAGAATATGATGATGGTTTTGTAGCGTTAAAGGATATTAATTTAACAATTGAATCTGGAAAATTTTATTCATTACTGGGACCATCAGGATCAGGAAAAACGACTATTTTGAGAATAATTGCCGGATTTAGTGAACCTACGAGCGGAAAAGTCTTTTTTGACGGAGATGATATTACTAACCTTGATTCATCTAAGCGAAAAATTAATACTGTTTTTCAAAATTATGCTTTATTTCCGCATATGAATGTCTTTGAAAATGTGGCTTTTGGCTTACAAATTAAGAAAAAAGATAAGCAAGAAATAAAAATGGCAGTTAAAGAAGCTCTCCACATGGTTCAATTAGACGGATTCGCAAATAGAGAAATTTCTGAATTAAGTGGTGGACAACAGCAACGAGTAGCTATTGCACGAGCAATAGTAAACCAACCAAAAGTTTTGCTTTTAGATGAGTCTTTGTCTGCTCTTGATAAACGCTTGAGAAAGGATATGCAGTTTGAGCTGCGTGAGATTCAAAAAAAGTTGGGTATTACATTTATTTTTGTTACTCACGATCAAGAAGAAGCTTTGGCAATGAGTGATGAGATTTTTGTATTAAACGAAGGTAAGATTCAACAAAGCGGAAGTCCGGTCGATATTTATGATGAGCCAGTTAATGATTTTGTAGCTCGTTTTATTGGTGATTCTAATATCTTAAGTGGTCGAATGATTAAAGATTACGAAGTAGAATTTGGAAATCATCGTTTTGAATGTGCTGATGCTGGAATAAAACCTGGTGAAAAAGTAGAAGTTGTTTTAAGACCAGAAGATTTGGATATTACTGATATTGAACATGGAAAATTACGAGTTATGGTTGAAAGCCAATTGTTTTTAGGCGATCACTTTGAGATTAAAGCTATTGATAGTGATGAGAATGAGTGGTTAATTCATTCTACTAATCCAACTAAGATTGGCAAGGAAGTTGGAGTGTATTTTGATCCGGAAGATATTCACGTAATGCGTTTTGGTGAAAGTGAAGCTGAATTTGATAAACGATTAGAGGCATATGAAGGAGAGGAGTAAGATATGAAAAAAAGTAAATTATTTTTTCTCATTCCTTATGTTCTGTGGCTTAGCTTATTTGTTATCGCCCCGATTATTTTGATCACAATTAATGCATTTAAGGGAGAGGATGGCTTTACCTTAAAGAATTTTCAGCAATTTTTTGTTAATGGTACTTTTTTAAAAATGACCCTAAATTCATTTTGGTATGCATTCTTAATTACCTTAATTACGCTGCTAATCTCTTATCCAATTGCCTATATTTTAAGCCAAATGAAAAATCAACAATTTTGGTTACTTTTGATTATTTTACCAACATGGATTAATTTGCTGTTAAAGGCATATGCATTTATAGGAATTTTTAGCAAACATGGCTTGTTAAATAATTTCTTGAAGCTTTTTGGGATTGCTCCAGCTAATATTTTATTTACAGATTTTGCTTTTATTTTTGTTGCAGCTTATATCGAAATTCCATTTATGATTTTGCCAATTTATAATGCAATTTGCGATATTAATCCTGCTGTAATTCAAGCAGCTTACGATTTGGGTGCAAGTAAATGGCAAACATTTATTAAGGTTTTATGGCCACTTTCAAAATCTGGGGTTGAATCTGGAATACAGGCTGTATTTATTCCCTCATTATCTTTATTTATGTTGACAAGATTAATTGGAGGTAATCGAGTAATTACCCTTGGGACAGCTATTGAAGAGTACTTTATGACAACAATGAATTGGTCAATGGGATCAACGATTGGGGTTGTTTTAATAGTATTAATGGTAATAGTGATGCTATTTACCTCATCTGATCATCATAAAAAGAAGGAGATAAAACTATGAAAAGAATAAAATGGTCTCGAATTTATTTTGGTTTTATCTTAGTTTTAATGTATTTACCAATTTTTTATCTGATATATTATTCCTTTTCAAGTGGTCATAATATGGATCATTTTGAAAAATTTACTTTTAGCCATTATCAAGATCTTTTTAGTGACAATCGCCTATTAGCAATCTTTTTGGAAACAATTTTGCTAGCTCTTTTATCAAGTCTGATTGCTACAATAATTGGAACATTTGGTGCGATTGCAATTAGTCAGACCAAAAATAAAAAGGGACAAAAGACATTACTAGCCCTTAACAACGTTTTGATGGTTTCGCCGGATGTAATTATTGGGGCTAGCTTTTTAATCTTCTTTACTTTTTTAGGAATTGGTTTAGGTTTTGGATCTGTTTTATTAAGTCATATTGCTTTTTCAATTCCAATTGTCGTATTAATGGTATTACCTCGTTTAAAAGAATTTGATTATTCTTTAGTAGATGCTGCTCGAGATTTAGGTGCATCCACTTGGCAAGTTTATAGTAAGGTAATGATTCCGGCTATTACACCCGGGATTTTAGCTGGCTTTTTTATGGCTTTGACTTATTCTTTAGATGATTTTGCAGTTACTTTTTTTGTGACGGGAAATGGTTTTTCAACTTTATCTGTAGAAATCTATTCACGTGCACGTCAAGGTATTAATTTGGAAATCAATGCTCTAAGTACAATAATGTTTATTTTTGTGATGATTTTAGTATTAATTTATTATGTGATTACTAATCATAAGACCCATATTGGTAAGGGACGTGCACAATGAAAAAACTATTAATTGGAATTGCGGCTATTTTGTTAGTTTGTCTAGGATTAGAAGTTGGTGCAAAAAAGTTAAATGATAATGGCATCAGTTCTAATAATAAAAACTTAATTATCTATAATTGGGGCGACTATATTGATCCTAAATTAATCAAAAAATTTGAAAAACAAACAGGATATCATGTGATTTATGAAACCTTTGATTCAAATGAAGCCATGTATACCAAAATAAAACAAGGTGGAACAGCGTATGATATTTGTGTGCCTTCCGATTATATGATTTCAAAAATGAGAAAAGCTAATTTGCTTGATGAAATTGATACGAAAAAAATACCAAACTATAAAAATATTGGAAGTGAATTTTTACATCATTCATTTGATCCAAAAAACACCTATTCTGTTCCGTATTTTTGGGGAACTTTAGGAATTGTATATAATGATAAATTTGTAAAGTCTGGTCAAATCAAGCACTGGAATGATTTGTGGTCAAAAGATTATCGTCATAATATTTTATTAGTTGATTCGGCTAGAGATATTATGGGACTTTCTTTAGCTTCTATGGGAAAGTCGTTAAATACAACTAATACTTTAGATCTTAAGCTCGCAAAAACAAAGTTAGATGGCCTAGGACCAAATGTAAAAGCAATTATTTCTGATGAATTAAAAATGTACATGATACAAAATGAAGCAGCTGTTGGGGTAACTTGGTCAGGCGAAGCACGTACTATGTTAAACGATAATAAACATTTACATTATGTTGTTCCTCCTGAAGGATCAAATTTATGGTTCGACAATTTTGTTATTCCTCGTACTGTAAAAAATAAGGCTGGAGCATATGCTTTTATTAATTTTATGCTTGATCCTAAGAATGCTGCCCAAAATGCGGAATATATCGGTTATGCAACTCCAAATGTAAAAGCTCAAAAGTTACTACCTAAAGAAATAAGAAATGATAAACAATTTTATCCAAGCGAACAGGCTATGAAAAATTTAGAAGTTTATCGAGATCTGGGCCCAAAGAAAATTCAAGAATATAATGATCTCTTTCTTGAATTTAAAATGTATGGTCGGTAAATCAAGAAGTTCGATATAATTATTTTTTAGGAGGGTGCTATGAAGTTTAATATTGAACAGATATTTACCTGGCAGAATCTGATGAATATTATTGATATTTTAATTGTCTGGTATATCATTTATCGCTTAATTATGTTGGTTAGGGGAACGAAAGCCGTTCAGCTAGTTAAGGGAATATCATTAATTATTTTAGTTAGAATTGTTGCTGGCTTATTACATCTACATACGTTAACGTATTTTGTTGATCAAATTCTTTCTTGGTCTGTAATTGGAATAATTGTTATTTTTCAACCTGAAATTAGGCGTGGACTTGAGCATTTGGGCCGTTCACCTATTTTTGGCGGAACAACAATGACTGAAAAGCAAGCTGCTGAAAAAATGATTGGAGAATTGGATAAAGCAATCCAATATATGTCTAAAAGAAGAATTGGTGCTTTGATTACAATTCAACAAAATACTGGTCTAGAAGATTATATTGAAACTGGTATTCCAGTAGATGCGGATATTACTGGGGAGTTATTAATTAATATTTTTATTCCTAATACCCCATTACATGATGGGGCTGTTATTATTCGTAATAATCGGATTGCAGTTGCTGCCGCTTACTTACCACTTTCTGATAATAGTATGATTCCTAAAAAACTTGGAACTCGTCACCGTGCTGCCGTTGGTATTTCAGAAGTTACAGATGCTATTACAATTGTTGTATCTGAAGAAACTGGTGGGGTAACAATTACTCGCAATAGTCAGTTTATGCTTGATTTAACTAGAGAAGAGTATTTGAAATATTTAAATGCTCAATTAGTTCCGAAGGAAAAAGAAGACGAAAATCCAAGATGGTATCAACGAATTGTAAATCATATCTGGAACTGGGGGTCAAATAAAAAATGAAAAAATTTTTTGATAAACCTTGGTTCTATCGAATTGTTGCGTTGATTTTGGCAATTTTGCTTGCTGTATATGTTTCATCTAATCAGCAAGGTTATGTAATTCAAGGACGACGCGAAGATACCTTAAAAACTGCTACTAAAACGCAGGTGATTAAAGCACCTTTACAGGTGTCCATTAATACAGATAAATACTATGTAACTGGATATCCTGAAAAAATAAATTTAACTTTAGAAGGATCAAATGCATTAGTTACATCTACTATTAATACGCAAAATTTTCGGGTCTATATTGATCTAAGTCATTTAAAAACGGGAGAACATATTGTACCAATTAAGGTAAATGGCTTGAGCAATCAATTGACTTATAGCATTAGTCCTAGTAAAGTGCATGTGAACATTCAAAAAAGAAAATCTCGTACTCTTCCTGTACAAATAGAGTATAATAAGAGTGCTGTATCTCATGGGTATAACTTAGGAACTGCTAAAAGTGAACCAGAAGTGGTTAATATTACTGGAGCAAAAAGTGAGGTTAACCAGGTAGACCGTGTAGTGGCTCGAGCAAGTTTACCTAAAGGGATAGACAGCACTTTTGAGCGCGAGGAAATGTTGATAGCACTTGATAAAGAGGGACATCAACTTAATGTTGCTATTGATCCAGCAACAGCGCATATTATTATCCCAATTAATTTATCGAAGAAAAAGGTCAAGGTAAATGTGACTTCGAAAAATGAATCATCGACTCATGTTTACTCTTTGACTGCACAAAAAGAGACAGTTGAGATATACGGTGATGATAATACGCTTAAAAAGATAACATCGATACCTTTAAAGGTTGATTTAAGTGGTGTAAATCATGACATTACAAAAGATGTTGCAGTTAAATTACCAAAGGGCGTAGTTAAGGTTTCACCATCAGTAATACCAGTTCACATCAAAGTTACTGATACTACTGCTAAAAAGGAATAAAACAAGGAAAGGTTGTTAAAAATTATGCTTAAATATTTTGGAACAGATGGTGTACGGGGGGTTGCTAATGCTGGTTTGACTCCAGAAATGGCTTTTAAATTAGGTCGTGATGGAGGTTATGTTCTTACCAAGGATAAGAAAGATGGAGAAAGAGCTAAGGTATTAGTTTCTCGTGATACACGTATTTCTGGTCAAATGTTAGAGTATGCATTGATTTCTGGGTTACTTTCCGTTGGAATTGAAGTTTTAGAAGTTGGTGTAATTACTACTCCTGGTCTTTCTTACTTGGTGCGTGCACAAGATGCAGATGCCGGTGTTCAAATCTCTGCTTCCCATAATCCAGTTGAAGATAATGGAATTAAGTTTTTTGGTAGCGATGGTTTGAAACTATCCGATGCTAAAGAAGAAGAAATTGAAAAATTGATCGACGCTCCTGAAGATAAACTTCCTCGCCCATCTGCAGAAGGCTTGGGTACTGTGACAAATTATCATGAAGGTGCTTCAAAGTACTTACAATTTATTGAAAATACTTTACCTGAAGAATTAAGTGGTATAAAAGTAGTTATTGATGGTGCTAATGGTGCAGCAAGTGCATTGATTTCAAGATTATTTGCTGATATGGGTGTTGACTTTACTACTATTGCTACTCATCCAGATGGTTTAAACATTAATGATCATGTTGGTGCTACTCATACTAAGAAGTTACAAGAAGAAGTTGTAAAACAAGGTGCTCAATTAGGTTTAGCATTCGATGGGGATGCTGATCGTTGTATCGCTGTTGATGAAAATGGTAATGAAGTTGATGGTGACCACATTATGTATGTTATTGGCTCATACCTTGCTGATCATGGACGGTTAAAGAAAGATACTATCGTTACAACTGTAATGAGTAATCTTGGGTTTACTAAGGCTTTAGAGAGACGTGGTCTTAAGAACGTTAGAACTCAAGTTGGTGACCGTTATGTTTCAGAAGAAATGAGAGCTAATGGTTACAATCTTGGTGGTGAACAATCTGGACACGTTATTATCAGTGATTACCATAACACTGGTGATGGGATGCTTACGGGGTTGCATTTATTATATGTAATGAAGGATACCGGTAAATCCCTCAGTGAATTATTGAGTGACTTTAAAGAATACCCACAACGTTTAATTAATGTTCCTGTTAAAAATAAAAAAGACTGGAAAAAACATAAACGTATTACTGAAGCCATTGAAAAGGTTGAAAAAGAATTAAGTGATGAAGGACGTATTTTTGTTCGTCCATCTGGAACTCAAAGTTTGCTTCGTGTAATGACTGAAGCTCCAACACAAGAATTAGCTGACAAGTACTGTGAAGAAGTTGCTAAAGTTGTTGAAGAAGAAATGGGTTCAAACTAATTGTTTTTAGTTTTATTTAAAATTTAATATGGTGATGGTGTTCACCAATTTAACCGATTAATATCTGACGACGCCTACTTTCTTGTATTAACAGGGAGGTAGTGTCGTCTTTTTTTATGCATTTTTTGTATAATAGGAAGGAGAGTAACCGATTACATAAGGAGAAAAAATAATGAATATAAAATTAATTGCTGTAGATCTTGATGGAACTTTATTAAATGATAAACAAGAAATAAGTGTTAAAACAAAGCAAGCTCTTCAAAAGGCATCAAGGATGGGAATTAAAATAGTTCCGTGCTCAGGTAGACCATTTCCAGGTATTAGGGACTATCTTAATGAGTTGGACTTAAAGGATTCTGCTCAGTACGTTGTTGCATTTAATGGGGCTTTAGTGTTAAATGCTCAAGGAAAGCCAATTGTTGAAGAACTATTAAGTTATGATGATTTTATCTTTTTTGAAAAAATTGCTGATAAATTACAAGCAAATTTTCATATTGAAGTAAGAGACAAGTTTATTACGTTAGATCATTTTATTAATTACTATTTATCACGTGAAAGCTGGTTAACAAGAATGCCAATCGAAGTTTCTCAACTAAAAGATATTTCAGAAGATATTAAATTTACTAAGGCCATGTTTTCAGGATCTCCAGCTGAAATGAAGAATATTTATCGGAATTTATCAGAGGAAGTATTTGAAAGATATAATGTTTCAACTTCAGATGAAACTTTGATTGAGATTAATTCAAAGCAGGCATCGAAAGGAAATGCGTTAAAAGAATTAGCTAAAAAACTAAATTTAAAAGAAGATGAAGTAATGATTTTCGGTGATCAAACTAATGATATTTCTATGTTTGATGTTCCGGGATTCTATAAAGTTGCAATGGGAAATGCGGTATCTGAAATAAAGGAACGCGCAAATTATGTTACGAAAACAAATAACGAAGATGGGATTGCATATGCATTAAGAAGGTTGGTATTTGATGAATAAAAAGATAGAAAATTATTTAAGTGTAGGAGTATTTGCTTTTTTTGGAGGTGCATTAAGAGCATATTTAAATTTAGTTTGGTCTCAGTCGGGGACATTTATTGCTAACATTCTCGGCTGTTTTTTATTGGCATTTTTGACCTATTTCTTTATTGAATTTAGAGAAGGTCGTGACTGGCTAGTCACGGGATTAAGTACTGGTTTTGTTGGTGCTTTTACGACATTTTCTAGTTTTCATTTAGATACTTTAAAGCAATTAGAAAATGGTATGCATAGTCAAGCAATCTTGTATTTTTTTAGTTCAATATTTATTGGTTTTTTATGTGCTTATTTAGGAATGATAATCGGTAAAGTACTAGGTAGAAAGTTGGCAATAAAAGCATGATTACAACAGTTGTAGTAGCAGGTTTTGGCGCTATTTGGGGTGCACTTTTGAGATATGGAATTACTAATTATGGCAAAAAACATTGGGAACGGGATTTCCCTTATGCAACTCTGCTAATAAATTTAACCGGTGCCTTTTTATTAGGAGTAGTGTTTGCATGTAAGTTATCTCCATTTATTTATGCCTTAGTTGGGACCGGAGTTTTAGGTGGATATACTACTTTTTCGACATTAAATGTTGAACTTCTGTCTCATTGGCAAGACCATAACTATGGTACTTTTATTCTTTACGCCTTACTTTCTTATGGTGGAGGATTATTTTTAGTATTTATCGGATATAAAGTTGGTATGCTAATCTAATTTTTAGAAAAAAGAATGCTGGTAGTTTTTGTTTACCAGCATTCTTTTTTGTTTGTTAATTATTTAATTTGGATTCTTAATTGAAACTTTTCCCATATCACTTTCAATATTTAGAGAATTATTTGAGTCTTCAGCACCCACATAGCCTTTGACTTTATCGTAGTCGTCGCTACTGTAAATAATTGAGTTGAGAGGAAGATCAGTTAAACCGATTTTCTTGGTATCAACGTTAAACGTAAAGGATATGGTATCTGGAATATGGATATGAATATTTCCTATCTTGCTTTGAATAGATAGATTAAATTGGTTGCTTTTATCAAGCGACAAATTTATTTTACCAGTATTAGCTTTAACATTACCTTTACCTTCACTATTATTTAAAGTTATATTGCCTGAATCAGTTAAGATCTCAATATTTTGACTTTTTAGTTGATTGACTGTAATTTTTCCAGTTTTAGTATCAATAAAAAAGTTCTTACTTGAAATATTTTCTAAATCCATGTTGCCACTAGTAGTGTGGTAAGAGATTTCTTCTTTGGCATTAATATTATCAGCTGTAAGCGTCCCTGAATGAGCATTGATATGAAATACATTAGCCGATGTTGCAGATACAGCAATATCGCCTGATTTTAGATCTGCTTGAACTCTTTTGAGAGTAGAATGTGCTAATAGTAAATCACCCGAAACAGCAGTGATATCAATCATGCAGTAACTGGGAATTTTATTGATATAAACATCTCCGCTTTGACTTCGAATAGTTAAAAATCCAGTGAATTCTTTGGGTAAGAATAGTAAAGTTTTATTTTTGAAAATACCTACTAATTTACGCGGACCTTGAGTGATTTTAAGAACATTTCCGATTTTTTCAACAGTTGAATGGAGATTCTCGATATCACGTGACATAAAGTCGTGCACGATTAAATTTGGTGAATTAGTTGGTAGAACCAGTATATCACCTAGACGATAGTTTAAATGTATTTCGTCAATTTGATTTAATTTAAGTTTTAGTTCATTAACTAATTTTGAGTCGAAAATTTTAGCAAAAAAGTCATTATATTTGCTGTAGTCTGTTGCTTCTAAGCTTTTTAGTTGTGAAAGTAGCGTATCAAGGTCAGTTAAATTCAATAGAGCTTTTTGCTCTGCTTCAATTTGACTTGCTCCATGTTGAAGTTCTTTTTTTATTAAGTTATTGATTTTCTTACTGAGAGTTGTTTGTAAAGGTTTATTTTCCTTTATATGAGGAAATTTATTGAAAAATTTTTTTAGTTTTTCATCAATCATATTGAACTCCTTTAATTTTTGTTACACTTTTATTATATAGCACTAAAAAAGCTGTATGTATGTTTTTTATGAGTATTAAAATATAGACTAAATTTTTATTAGGAGAAAAAACTTGAAATTTATAAAATGGATTTGGAGATTAGTAGTTAGTGGCTTGATTTTTATCTCCTTGAGCTTGACTTTAACGAGTCCAGTTCAATTAAAAGTAGACAGTACTGCTGGCTTAGTAAAGAATTCAATTAATAAAGTAGTTGATCAATCGAATAATAGTGATTTACAGATGGGAGTAAGTTTTTTACAAGATTCTGGAATAGAAGATACACTCTTATCGCAATTACCTAAAAATATTAAGTTGCAAACGTCATATCAAGGCTTAAATAAATTAAGTACGAATTATTTAGCTAATAATAAATTAACAGCTACTGATTTACAGTTGAATAATGATACACAGCAGGAACAGGTTTTTAATCAAGTGATTTTACAATTAGTAAATGAACAATTAAGACAAAATTCGTCTGATGTAAAACAAGCCGCTCAAATTTATCATTTGATATATTTCTTACTCATCGGCTTTTATATTTTGGCAATAGCATTAGTTTTATTTGGTAAGAAAATTGCAATTATTCCTCTTATTCTTGCTGCGGTGGGATCATATGGAGTTTTATCATATGCTGCTGGTGTAGCTACTAGCTCACTTCAACAAAGTGTTTATAGCGGAATTAATGTGAGCTTAAGTAGTGGTTTGAGTCAGGCCTTAATTACAGCGATAATTGCAGCGATTGGTTGCCTATTTATTAAGATTAAGCAAGATAAGGAGTAAAAATGCTTTTTAAGACAAGCGATAATGTGAAAATTAGTTATGAAATAGTAGGAAAAGGAAAAACAATTGTTTTGGTTAACGGCTTTGGCGCTTACCAAGAAATTTGGTCAGCTCAAGTACCTTTTCTAAATAAATTAGGATATCAAGTTATAACTTATGATCATAGAAATATGGGTAAAAGCCAACGAACCGAAAAGGGACATAATATAGAACGGTTAACGCAAGATTTATTTGAGTTGGTATCATTTTTGCAGATAAAAAAAGCTATTTTTATGGGACATTCAATGGGTGCATCGATTATCTTTTGCTTGATGAAACATTATCATGATTTAATTAAACAAGCTTTAATAATTGATCAATCTCCAAAGATGTTAAATGATAACGAATGGCAGTATGGATTTATGGATTATACAAGAAAAAATTATCTAGAAAAATGTCAAGAAAGACCGAGTGTTCATGAAACATATGCTGGTTTAGATGATGATGTTTATGCTAAGTTAATGCAGGCTAAACAGGATAATCCATTTAATAGAAAAGATAATGTAGATTTACTTGAAAATCATATGTCACTTGATTGGCGTGCGGTCTTAGAAAATACTGAGATTCAGACTACTTTTTTCGTTGCTAAGGAAAGTCCATATTATCGAGAAGGTTATGAGAAATGGTTAAAACAAAGAAATATGAAAATAGATAGTTTGATTATGTCGCCAAGTGGTCACGTGATCATGGCAGAAATTCCTAAACAATTTAATAATAAATTGGGAGCTATTTTATAGTAAGAAAAAAGAGGGGTACCCCTCTTTTTTGAATTATTTCAACTTTTTATTAATATTAGCAAGATTTTGATAATTTTCTGTCATCCATTCTATATAAGTTGTATCATTTGGAATAGTTTCACGAACTTGAAGAATTGGGATGTTCTTTGCTTTGGCTCGTTTTACAAAGTTATTTACTGTTGAACTATTTACTTGAGAATTTTTGACAAAGAAAGAAATTCCTCGTTTATCGATAGTTTGGTTCATTTGATGAATAATTTTAGCACTTGGATCGGTTTCATTTTCAATAGCTTCTTCAAATGCCTTGTCTCCAATCTTGAAGTGAGTAGCTTTTAAAGCATAATCAAAAATAGGCTCACTGACATAAACTGGCTTTTGTTTAGCCCCATCAACTGAAGCAGCTATCCTTTTGATCTTATTAATTTTTGCTAGATATTTAGCACCGTTTTCTTTATAGTAGGCCGCATGTTTCTTATCTATTTTGGCTAGACGTTTTACTAAATAATTAACATATTTAGTAGGCATATTTAAATCAAACCAAATATGAGGATTAGCACCATTTTTAAGTTTCATAAGGTCTTCACCAACTAAAACGGCAGATTTATTGTTTGATTTAGCTAATTTTGGTAACCAAGAATCATATCCTAAACCATTAGCAATAATAATTTTAGCATCTTGAACTTTTTTGGCATCAGCTGTAGTTGGCTCAAAATCGTGAGGATCTGTAGAGCTATTAGTAATGATTGCACTTGCTTTGCCATACTTTCCTAAGACATTTTGTGCAATATTTGCGTAAACGTTAGTACTTGTTACAATTGAAATTTTATTAGATGATGAATTATCTTTTTTCGAACAGCCTGTCAGGATTAAAATAAGTATAAAAGCTGTCAAAAAAATTGTTAGTATTTTTCGGTAATATTTTTTCATTAATACATTTATCCTTTCAAATTATAAGATTTATCCTTTAATTCAATATAAATCATATCAGGATATATTAGAATTTTTTATTTGTCAATTATTTTGTATTAATATTCTTGTGTTATAGTAGAAAGAAATTACAGAATTAAGGTAAGAAACGATGAAAGCTACAATATATATCACTGGTAGTATTGCTGCCTATAAAGCAATTAGTGTAGTGCGCAATTTTCAAAAAGCGGGTCATGAAGTAAGAGTAGTAATGACTAAGGAAGCAGTTCATTTGACCAGTACTCAAACTTTAGCTGCTTTAACTAAATATCCAGTCTTAACCGACCTATGGGAAGAAGAGGTAGCTAATAAGATTCCGCATATTGAATTGGCTGATTGGACTGAGATTGCTGTTGTAGTTCCAGCAACTGCAAATTTTATTGCCAAAATCGCAAATGGCTTAGCCGATGATGCGGCAAGTACAACTTTTCTAGCTACAGTTGCACCTAAATATGTAGTACCAGCGATGAATAATCATATGTGGAGTAATGCTGCTTTTCAAAGAAATTTATCTTTTTTAAGACAAGATGGTATTCAAATAATGGATCCAACTATTGGGCGCTTAGCTGAGGGATATAGTGGCAAAGGTAGAATGCCTGAACCTATTGATATTATGGCTTGGATAGATTCGTCCTTAAAAGCAAAGGAAAGATTATCAGGTAAAAAGCTTGTAATTACTGCGGGTGGTACAGTTTCTCCACTTGATCCAGTTCGTTATCTCGGTAATCGTTCTAGTGGTAAGATGGGCATTGCACTTACTAAAGCTGCTCTTAATGCAGGTGCAGATGTGACTTTAATTTCAGGTCATATTTCTGTTCCTTTACCAAAATCTCCTAATTTGACCAATATTCGGGTAGAGACGACAGAAGAGATGCTAGAAGCTGTAAAAAAAGAATTTTTGAATACGGATGCCTTAATTATGGCAGCTGCTGTGGCTGATTATGAACCGGTAAATTATATTGATCATAAAATTAAGAAGCGAGAACAAGGAAATGAGTTAAAGATTTTCCTAAAAGAAACTCCTGATATCTTAAAGACAATGGGAAATATAAAACAAGAAAATCAAGTTGTAGTAGGTTTTGCTGCTGAAACAAATGATTTACTAAAAAATGCGGCTAAAAAATTGGAAGAAAAAAATGCAGATATGATTGTGGCTAATGATGTGAGTCATGGAGTATTTGGCAGTAATGAGGATCAAGTTACAGTTCTTAGAAAAGGTAAGAAAGCAAAAAGTATCAAGGAGACAACTAAAGTTGAAATTGCTAAGCAAATTATTAATTTAGTTGCTGATAAACTTGAAAGTAGGAAAGTTAAAAATGAAAAAAACTTTGTTAACTAAGCGAGAACTTATTTTTGTATGTTTAATGTTATTAGTATTGCTAGGACTATTTATTTCTAGTTCAATGACATATCATGAACAAGAAATGTCCCCAGGATTTATTCATCGTCATTTTCCAATTGTTGAGAGAATTGTTGGTAGATGGAATATATACTACGGTGGACGCTGGCATAATGCTGTTTTGGATAATGGTGAAGCGGGGATGACACAATTTGTAATGAGGAAGTTTGCTCATTTTTCATCATATTTTTTAGTAGGATTATTTGCTTGTTTAGGATTAGATAGATTATTTAAGAAGTGGTGTGGTCCTTTGTTTATTTGGCTAGGAATTATTGGATTGGCTGGATTAGATGAATTTCATCAGTATTTAACTGGAGACCGTACTCCAAGTTTACACGATGTTGCACTCGATTCAGCTGGTGCATTATTAGCAATTTTAATTTGTATCTTTGTTTATTGGTTAAGACATCGACAAGAAAAACGTAATTCATAATTAATCATAGATTGAATTTAAATCTTGAGTGCGTTATGATTGACAAGGTTAACTATATTAAATAAAAAGAAAGAAGGATTCTTATGTCAGGACATTCAAAATGGCACAATATTCAAGGCCGCAAGAATGCGCAAGACGCTAAGAGAGGTAAAGTTTTCCAAAAATTATCTCGTGAAATTTATATGGCTGCAAAGAGTGGTGGTCCTGACCCTTCAGGAAATCCTACTTTACGTATGGTTATGGATAAAGCACGTGCAGCTAACATGCCTAAAACCAACATTGAACGTGCTATTAAAAAGGCTGAAGGTAATTCAGATGAACATTACGATGAAATTACATACGAAGGTTACGCTCCAGGCGGTGTTGCAGTTTTAGTTGAAGCTTTAACTGATAACAAGAACCGTACTGCGTCAGATGTTCGTGTTGCCTTTACTCGTAATGGCGGTTCACTTGGTGCAACTGGTTCTGTTGCTTACATGTTTGACCGTAAGGGTTACATTGTAATCGATCGTTCAACTACCGATGCAGACGAAGATCAAGTATTACTTGATGTAATGGATGCTGGTGGCGATGATTTAGAAACTAGTGATGACGCTTTTGAAATCTATACTGATCCTAAGCAATTTACTGCTGTACGTGATGCTTTAGAAAAAGCTGGCTATAAATTAGCTAATGCTGAATTAACTATGATTCCGCAGAACACCACTCCAGTTCCAGATGATAAAAAAGAGCAATTTGCTCATTTAATTGATGCATTAGAAGATAACGATGATGTTTCTAATGTATACACTGCTGCAGACGATGAATAATTTTATTTAATTGAAAATAGACTCAGGTTTTTCTGAGTCTATTTTTTTGTCCAATTTTTATAAAAAATAAAAAAATTCGTCCATTTTTTGCGTACTAATAAGTGTATTACAAAGGAGGGATGAAAAATGAATTTATTAGCTAAAGAAGTTTTAGGAACGGCAGTTGAAGAAAGAGCAAGTGATGTGTTTATTTTTCCTGCTAAAGCAAATTACGAGATAAAATTGCGAACAGCAGCGGGGTTAAGGCAAGTAAAGGAAATAGATTTTAAAACTGGAAAAGAATTATTGAATTACTTCAAATTTCAAGCACAGATGGACATTGCAGAGCACAGAAGACCACAGGTAGGTTCATATCAAACTATCATAAATTCAGAAAGTGTCTTCTTGCGTTTTTCAAGTATTGGAGAATTTTCTGGCTATGAATCATTAGTAATTAGATTAATTTATGGAGAAAAAAACAATACCTATTTCTTTCCTGAACAATTAACCCTATTAGAAAATTTAACTCGGCAGCGAGGACTAATAATTACTAGTGGACCAACAGGTTCAGGTAAGACGTCATCAATGTATGAATTAGCGAGGTTAGCTGGAAAAAATAAAATTGTTATGACAATTGAAGATCCTGTAGAAGTTTGGCAACCAGAGTTTTTACAAACACAGGTGAATATAATTGCTGGTATTACTTATCCCGATTTGTTAAAAGCTGCTTTAAGGCACCGACCGGATATTTTAATTATTGGTGAAATTCGGGATACAGACACAGCAAGAATTAGTATTAATGCTGCTTTGAGTGGGCACTTAGTTTTTGCAACTGTACACGCTAAAACGGCCTTACAGACAATTTCACGGTTAGAAGGTTTAGGAATCACTAGGGATGAATTAGAAAATTGTTTAACAGCGGTTTCTTACCAACGTTTATTGCCAATAGAAAATAAAGATAGCTTAGGGTGCTTGATGGATGTTGGTTATGGAGAAAGATTATTCGATGCGATAACTAGTAATAATCGAGCTGATCTTGCTGAATGGAAAAATAATTTAGATCAATTAGTTAAGCGAGGAAAGATTAGTGAAAATACTAGACAGCGTTTTGAACAGGGATAAATTAAAGAGCGCAGATCAGCTAATATTTATTGATTATTTAAGGCAAGCGCTCGTTAATGGGTATTCGTTAAATGCTAGTTTGAGCCTTTTACCTAAAGTTTGGGATGAGCATTCGAATCAGTTAAATTATGTGAGTAAAAAAGTGGAAGCTGGCGTTTCTTTAGGAGACGCATTACATGAAATTGGTTTTTCAAGTACTTTAGCGGCTCAAATAAATATGGCTGTTATTGATGGAAATTTATTATCGTGTTTAGAACAACTTAGTGAATTAATTCGATTAAAAAATAAGCAATTAAAAAAATTAAAAAGTGAATTGGCTTACCCGGCTTTATTAGTTGGGATGATGATTAGTTTATTAATTTGCATGCAGACCTTTTTAAAAACTGAAATGCTTGATAGTGATTGGACTAGTAATTTAATGCTAGGAGGACTATTAATTTTAGTAGTAATTGCGATTGTTTTTGTTATCAAAACAATACAATTATTAAATCAGCAAGATTATTTTGCTTTAAAAAAATTAACTAAGTTTCCAGTAATTGGTAAAGTTCTTAATCTATATGTTCATTATTTAGTTATTTCTGATTTAGCAACTTTATTGATTAATGGATTTTCATTACAGAAAATTTGTCAATTAGCAGCTATGCAGCCAGAAAATTCCCTGCAGCAGGTATTAGGTAAAAGAGTAAGGATGCAATTAGAGAGTGGCGTTGAGATTAAGAAAATTATTGAAACAGAATATTTTATTCCAAATAATTTAGTTATGCTACTAGAAACAGGTGCGACTAGGAGTGAGATCGGTAAAAGAGCATTGCTCCTTAGTAAGACACTTTTTTATGAATTGAATTTCAAATTAAACAATTTAATCGTTAATTTGCAACCAATATGTTTTATCTTTATTGGGATTTGTATTTTAGGAATGTATTTAAAAATTTTGATGCCAATGTATCACTTAATGGAAATGATGTAGAGGAGAAAGAAGAATGAAGAAATTAAAGAATTTTATTAATAGAAATAAGCGAGTAAAAGGCTTTACTTTAGTTGAAATGGTAATTGTAATTGCCATCATTGCGATGTTGATCTTATTAATTGTTCCAGGTTTAAGTAGGCAAAAAGAAAGAGCTACTAGTAAAACTGATGAAGCTTTACGTACGACTATTGAGACTCAAAGACAGTTGGCTGAAGATAATGGGGATGGAACATCATTAGAAGAGTTGGTGAAGAAAGAATACATTTCTCAAAAACAGAAAGAAAGATATGAAAAATTACCTCAAAAATGATTTTGAATAGAATAAAAGGTTTTACTTTAATTGAAACCATAATTACATTGACTGTTACTTGCTTACTCATATTGATGCCCACACTTTATGTGAAAAATATTAAGGAACAGATGATATTAGATAATTCAACGAGACAAATAAAATCAACAATTAACAAATATATGCATTTGGCAACTGTAGAAAAAAAGAATTATATATTTTTGTATTTTGATAATAATTCGTCAATAGAAATAAAGGGTTCAGATAGAGCATCAAAAATTTATTTGGATCGTCATGTAAAAGTATATAATCTAGACAATTTATATATTAATAACCACGGAAGAGTTTCACCAAGGACAATCACAGTAAGAAATGGCAATAAGGAAAAGAAAATAAAATTACAAATGGCATGGGGAAGAATGATTGAAGAATAAGAGAGTAAAGGGCTTTATTTTATGGGAAGCTTGTGTTGGATTTACAATTGCTTGTTTAGGGGTGATCCTTTTAGGGATGACCATTAGACACAATAAGCATACTGAACAGCAAGTTGAGAAACGTGTAGATAAGGCATATGCGGAATATATTTTTCGTCATAGTGATAAAAAGACACTTTTAGTTCATGATCGACTTTATTATAGGTAAAAGTAATGAAGAAAATAAGAGGATTTACTTTATTAGAAGCAGTTTTTGCGATTGCAGTAACTATAGCTTGCGTTCAAATATTGTTTGGACTTGTAAGTACATTAAGAAAAATTAATCATCAAAAAAGTGGTGTAAATGAAATAACTTATAGTTATGTGCAAGTAAATAATTTCTTAAAAGAAAGTGGTCATGTTGAAGTAAGCAGAACTGGATCAGATCCTACTAAAGTGCTGCTAAAGAAGTTATCAAATAAGAAGAAAAAGAATGGGGATCCGATTTATGATATTTATGCAATCGATGTAAGTCCGAATGATACTTTAAGAATGAGGACAGATGAGGGTGGACATATGCCTCTACTTTTTAAAGTAAAAAGAATAAAATGTTCCACTACAGATGATTCTTTTACAATTTTAGTAACTGAAAATGATGGTAGACAGAGCGAAATGTTCTTTAAGACGAATTTACCAAAAGAGAAGAAAGAATTAAAAGATGATAAAAAGGAAAGCAAGAAGAGTTAATGGAAGTGCTTTGATAAGTAGTATTTTGTTAATTAATATCTGTATAGCCTTTGTGATAGGATATCAGCAAATTTTCGCTGAACATATGGAAAGTAACATAGCTTTAATAAATTATTTTTCTAAGTAATAATGATCGCTTGCCAGTCTTTAAGGATACCTATAAAATATTAGAAGGAATATAAAAGAAGGAAGAAAAATGCAAAAAGTAGAAGAATTGTATCCGAAATTTCAGACAGCAGTCGAGCATTTGCAAAAAGCGTTAAATGTTTCTTTCTCATCTGCACTAACAGAGACTTTTGATAATTTAGAAAATGGAAAAATCAAAGTTGAGTCAGGTGCTCCTGATAAGGAAACTGTTGCTAAGTTGACTGAAGAATATCGTCAATTGAATTATGAGAATTTACCACGATCCTTAAAGGTGCAGGTATTCACCTTGTTAACTTTAAAAGCTATTGCTCAAGACGCTAGTGATTATAATTTAATGCCAACCCCTTCAGTAATTGCTACAGTAATTGCTTTAATTTGGCAAAAAATCGTCCCAGCTGGAGAAAAGACAGTGGTTGATCCCGCTATTGGAACAGGAAATTTGCTTTATTCGATTATTAGACAATTAATTCAAGAAAATCACTCGCAAAACAATTACCATTTGATTGGAATTGATAATGATGAATCGTTATTAGATTTAGCAGATATTGGTGCTCATCTTGAAGATTTGAAAATTGATTTATATTGTCAAGATGCGTTAGATCCATGGATGATTCAAAAAGCTGATGTGATAGTGAGTGACATACCAGTTGGTTACTATCCGCTAGATAACAATGCTCAACGTTTTGAAAATCATGCTAAAGAGGGACATTCTTTTGCTCATACTTTGTTTATTGAACAAATTGTGAATAATCTTAAGCGTGACGGATTTGCATTTTTAGTGGTACCAAAGTTATTATTTACAGGTAAGGGATCAACTGAATTTATGACTTGGTTAGCTAAAAAAGTAAATATTCAAACAATTGTTGATTTGCCTGATGATATGTTTTCAAGTAAAGTTCAGCAAAAATCAATTTTAGTTTTCCAAAATCATGGTGAAAAAGCTGTAGAGCGTGAAGTATTGGTAGCTAAGTTAGATTCTTTAAAGAAACCAGATTCTCTAGTAGCATTTAATATGAAATTAAATGACTGGTATCAAAACGATAAAAAATAATTTATATAGAGGTATATAAAATGAAAAAAGTTTTAGCAGTAAACTCAGGTAGCTCATCATTTAAGTACAAATTGTTCTCTCTTGATAATGAAGAAGTAATTGCATCTGGTATGGCTGACCGAGTTGGTTTACCAGGGTCAGTATTTACAATGACACTAGCAGACGGTAGTCAACATGATGAAGAAAATGATATTGCTACTCAGGAAGAAGCTGTTCAAAAGCTACTTAATTGGCTTAAAGAATATAACGTTATTGATTCTTTAGATGATATAGCTGGTGTGGGTCACCGTGTTGTTGCTGGTGGTGAGGAATTTACTGACAGTACTATTATTACTAAGGATAATCTTTGGAAGATTTATAACATTAGCGATTATGCACCTTTACATAACCCAGCTGAAGCTGATGGAATCTATGCTTTTATGAAAGTTTTACCAAATGTACCAGAAGTTGCTGTTTTTGATACTTCTTTCCACCAAACTTTAGATCCAGTTCAATATTTATATTCAGTACCTTATAAATACTATGAAAAATTCCGTGCTAGAAAATATGGTGCTCACGGAACTTCTGCACGTTATGTTTCTCGTCGTACAGCAGATCTTTTAAATAAGCCTGTAGAAGATTTAAAGATGGTTATTTGCCATTTAGGAAGTGGTGCATCAGTTACTGCAATCAAAGATGGAAAATCTTTTGATACTTCTATGGGATTCAGTCCTGTTGCAGGTATTACAATGAGTACTCGAAGTGGTGACGTTGATCCATCTCTTCTTCAATTTATTATGAAGAAGGGTGATATTGGTAGCTTTAACGAAGTTATTAAAATGCTTAACACCGAATCTGGTTTACTTGGTCTTTCAGGTGTTTCACCAGATATGAGAGATATTGAAAAAGCTATTAAGAATGGTGATCAACAGGCTAAGCTTACTAAGGATGTTTTCATTAATAGAATTGTTCGTTATATTGGTGCTTATATGACTGAAATGGGCGGATTAGACGTTTTGGTCTTTACTGCCGGAATTGGTGAACATGATGCAAGTGTTAGAAAGCAAATTATGGATGGTCTTACTTGGCTTGGACTTAAATATGATGAAGACGCTAATAAGGCTAACCGTGAGGGGAAAATTACTACACCAGATTCAAAAATTGATGCAATGATTGTTCCAACCAATGAGGAATTAATGATTGCTAGAGATGTTGTACGCTTGGCTAAATTAGATAAGTAATAGAGAATAGTAGTTTGTGGATTTTTAATTGTGAGTGTGATACCATTGAAGCATCTGGGGATGTTTTGGGATTCGACAGGCGTAGATTCGCGGTGACTGCGATTCGTAGGTCACGTCTACGTTAAAAACGTCACAGTTAAATTATAACTGCAAATAACGAAAATTCTTACGCAGTAGCTGCTTAGTCAGCCTGCGTGATCCAATGACGGATTGCTCGTGTCTGTCTGCGGGTCTTACCATTTAACGAGCTACGTTTAACTACTTACCTTAATAGTTAGAAATAAGATTCTTGGGTTAGTTTTGATAGTTTAGCCCTGTTATATGGCGTTTTATCAAAGCGAATTTAAGTAATATAACTATGATCGTAGAGGTTAGCGACGAAATACGTTTGGACAGGGGTTCAATTCCCCTCATCTCCATAGATAAGAATAAAAACCGCTCTATATCAACATTTAGAGCGGTTTTTATTTATTTTTGATACAATTTTGATACAATAAACGATTTTTTAAATATTTAACGAGTTCATATAACTTCTGATATTTTCCATTCCTTCTTGAGTGGCATGAGTATAATGTTCAGTCATTTCTACACTGTTATGTCCCATAACTGCTTCCACATCAGTTCTTTCTTGATTCTTGTTAAGAGTAGCATAAGTATGTCTAAAACCGTGAATCGTGATCTTTTTAAGTGATTTATCGGCGTTGTAAACTGCTTGTAGCCATCTATCAGGTTTTGAAAGATTAACGTAATTACTACTAATGCCATGAAAAATGATAGGGCATATAATTTTTTGCTGTTTTCGATATTCTTTAAGAACAGTAATCATATGTTCAGTAAGTGGAATTGGCCGATTTGAAGTTAAACTTTTAGGTGTTTGAACAATTAATTTATTATCCATTCCTAAAGCTAAAGTTTTTGTGATGGAAACAGTTTTGGCTTTCCAATCAATATCGGACCAAGTTAAAGCTAATGCTTCGGATTTTCTAATTCCTGAAGTAGCGAGCAAGAGAAAATAAGTATAGCTACGATAATTTTGTTTTTCTGCAACTTTCAAAAATTGCTTTAGTTGGTCTAAAGTATAGAAATTTTTTTGAATATTTCTACGACGTCTTTTTGTCTTTCGAGGAATAATAACTGCATTAACTGGATTATATATTTTTTGACAATATCTTAATGCAGCCCCATAATCATAAATTTGACTAAATCGATTAATGACTTCTTTGTACTTAACTAAATTTTTATAAAGTGAGTTAACCCAAGACTGAAATTTGGCAGTATCAATTTGATCTATATACTCATTCCCAAACCATGGCTTGATATGCACCTTATAATTAATCGCTGTTTTATTAGCTGTAGATTGTTTAACGGTCTCTTTATAGGCTTCAAACCATACCTTATAAACTTCATCTACTGTATGTTGTTTAGGCTTAATATAGCCTTTAACGCCTTTAGCGATAAACTCATCATAAACTTCTTTCGCTTCATTATAAGTAGCAAATTTCCTTTTAGTGATTTGGATAGGTTGCCCAGTTACAGGATCTTTACCTAAATAAGCATGGAACATGTAACGAACATCACCATTTTTTAATTTATATTGTTTTATGTGTTTATTCCTTTTAGGCATAATAAAAACCTCCTATTTTGGCATCGCTAAAAGTCTGCTAAAATAGGAGATAGCAGAACTATTTGGCGATGGTTTTGTTAATATTTTTAAACATTCATTTGAGCTATTGGCGTAGCTCGTTTCCTTATCCCACTGATGTTGGCGCATCGGTGGGATTTTTTGTTTAATTATTTTTCAGTTTTTGCTTCAGCATTTTTAGCTGGATGTTGCAACATAGTAAATACAGTCGCAATAATTAATACAACTAGTGCAGGAAAAGCAAGAGCTGCGGTTAAACCGAATAGCGCACTTCCGATGATTCCAAGAATTGGGCCTACAATTGAAATATTAGATTTCTTTGATTGAACTAGAGCAATTATATTTAAAATTACGCCTGCCCAAGCCATAACATAGAAAAATGTTCCTGTACCATTAGTTAAATTGCTTCCAGAAAATGCATCTGAAAATGCAGTTCCAAAAATTACTGGCCAAGATACAGCAAATAATACACAGTTTATAATATCTAAAATTCCAGTCCACATATTAATTTTTAATTTCATTGTAAATATTTCTCCTATACTTCTATTTTATTGAACATTAACTTTAAATTTTGCAGATTTATCTAATGACACTAAAGGTTTGAATTGTAGTTCAAAATCTCCCATTTTATCTGTTCCAAAGCCTGTAGTTACATCAGATTCTTTTCCTGGAGCAATAGAATCTACTGTGGTGTTACTAATTGGATAAGTTTTCAATTTGTTATTATCGGGACCATAGGCATCTAAGTCAGTCCCAATAGGTAAATCTTGTTTACCATCATTTTTAACATGGTAAACAACTTTAATAACATTAGCTGGTTTACTGTCTTCAAACTCATTTCTTTCATCAGTTTTTTCTACTGATTTAAGAGTATATTCTACATCTCCAACTTTTACAGTTTCACCAAGTTTGTAGTACTTAATTTCACTCTTCTTTTTAGAAGACTTTTCCACTTTGGTACCACCATTACCAGTATTATCTGCACTACAGCCAGTAGCAAATAAAACTATAACAGATGCAGCTCCTAAAATTGTAATTATTCTTTTTCTCATCTCTTTTAACCTCCTGAGAATACATTTATTTTTAGTTTAATGTCATTTCGGACACTTAGCTTAAAATCCAATCTTCCTGAGAATCAGGCACAAGATAAAAATATTTTTTGGGAATACAGAAAATTTGTGCAAAATTATAGTAATTATCAAAATGAATATCGTTGTATTTACAATATTTTCTTAGTAAATTGATAGCAAATTTATTTGCTTCAGTTTCTTCTTTGATGTTATTAGTTATAGAAGCATGGTAAGAGCAGGGAACTCCAGTAGAGATATGGCCTATTTCATGTGCAAAAATAAAAGGTACTTCCATTTTGTTTTTCCATTTATTGTTAACAATTACTAAATTGGCGGGTATTAAATAACTTTTTCCGCCGATACTATCTGGTAGTTCATTAGTCAACACAGCACCGATACCATTATCCAAACAATAATTCATTAGCCAATTAATCAAATCATTGTAATTCCTTTGATTAATATAATTCATTCTTACCACTTACCCTTATATTTGTCCTTAATTAGCTCAGGATGATTTTTTAAATACGTTTCGGCAATCGAGTCGATCATATCATTTAATTCATCAGGAATATTCCCACCATAGGGCATTCCTAGATCTTTCCATTTAATTTTGCCATCGTCTTTAGTTTCAGTAGAAGATGACAATAGATCATTAGGCTCAACATGAAGAACTTCAGCAATTTTATGCAAGGTTTTCATGCTTGGATTAGTTCCATCCTTATATTGATAAATCATATTTTTACTTAATCCAGCTTCAATAGCTACTTTTTGTAAAGATATTCCTCTAATTTTTGCATATTTTTTTATTTTTTCAAATGTTGTCATATCAACGATCCTCTCAATCGTTGACAAAATAATTATAATTTTGCTGTAAAAATACTTGATATTTTACAGTACAGCTGTTAATATAAATATCGTCAACGAGTTAATAAACGAATTAATTTACAAGTTAACAAATAAATAAGCAAGTATTAAACAGTATGGGGATACGTGTTTCATGCTTATTTATCATACATTAAATTTACAGCTATACTGTGAAAATGTCAATAAATTTATAACAAATAAATTAACAAATAAATTAACTTGTTGAGTTCTGACAAAAAAGAGGTGATAAAAAACTCGCCTTTTCAAAAAAATAGTAGCAACTCTTTAATGAGAAAACTATTTATAAAGAAATAAGCGAGTAAAAATGATTAAAAGTTTATATTAATGAACTTTAATCAATAATTTTTATAATTGAAGAAGTTTTGTAAAGAGGACCATGATTTATAGAAATCCATTCAGCTTGGCCAAGAAGTCCTTGCAATCCAACCTTACTATCACGAGTTGCGATTTTAGAATTAGATAAAGTGCCCGAAAAAATATCATGAGCATAAAATGGTTGCTTTTCTTTATTATCAGTAACCCATGCTTGGATAATATCGTTCTTACCAATTGAAACTTCTTCATTATTTGAAAAAACAATTTTTAGCATTAAATCATCTCCTTATTATTAGATGATTTTAGTTTAACAGAAAGTGAGGTGAAAAATATGCCAATTGAAGAAAGATTGGAGGCAGCAACACATGACGTGGAATCAGAAATTAAGGTTGCTCTAATAAAAAAGGGATGGACTCAAGCTTACTTAGCCAAAAGACTTAATATTAGTCGTCAACAGCTTAATCAAGCTGTTAAGGGTAGTAACTCTAAACGTGCTAAGGAAATCAGAGAAACTATCTACGAAATTTTAGGAATGGAGTAATAAATATGGAAGCGATGAATGAAGCCAATGATTTAGTAGTCAAAGCTTTCAAACTTGTGTATAAAGACGCTAAAGAAAAGGCTCCAAAGCTAAAGAATCCCATGTATGGATACTTTAATAAAACTAAAGCCGCAATATATTTAGGTATCAGTCGCAGTACCCTAGATGTTTGGATTAAAAAGTATCAAATTCCTTACACTATGATAGACGGTATACGACGATATGCAAAAACAGACTTAGATGAGTTCATGAAGGAGCATAGAAAATGAGTAAATGGATTAATTCAAAAGTTAATGAATTTCTTGGTACTTCTTTTACAATCAGAGAAACAGAAATTCTTACGCTAAGTGTCATGTGTACAGCTTTAGTAGCATTAATCTTTGTCATGTACACAGCAATCTTCCCAAATATTTAAAGGAGGTAATGCAGAGTGCTTAGTAAAACTACTATTAATAAGTTGATTGCTAACAGTAATGCAATTATAGACGGACAAAAAAAGTCGTTACCTGCGCCAACAGATAACGACCAATATAAATATACATTTACAAGAGGATTATAACATGAATGTTTTTGAAATTAACAACGCCATTGCAGAAATAGAAAATAAAGACTTAGATCCTGAGGTTTTAGTCGATACGATTAAAAGCTTAGAACTTACAAGAGATCAAAAATTAGATGGAGCGGCTGGTTTATCTGATAAGTATGATAGTGAAATTCAATGGGCTAAAGAGCGAATGACTGAACTTAGAGAATTTATCAAAGTATCTAAGAATAAAAAAGATAGATTAAATCAGTACATCACTGATGCAATTGATGATGCCGGTTTGAAAGAAATTAAAACTGAACACCACATTCTTAAGCCTAGAAATTACCGCGATTCAGTCATCGTTGAAGAACTTAGAAAACTACCAATTGATTATGTAGTTGAAGAAAAGACTATCAAAGCCGATAAGAAGAAACTTTATGAAGATTTAAAAGCTGGTAAAGAAATTACTGGTGCACATTTAAAAACTAATAGAAAGACATTGATTAAGTAAGAGAGGTAAAAAAATTATGTTTGAAAAAGAATTGAAATTAGATGCAGAAGATAAGAAACATTTACAAAAACACTTTGATGACATCTTAAATGGTAAAGTTAAGAATTTCGTGATTTTAGGTTTGAACGATGAAACAGGCGAAGTTGTTAATCATGAATCAGGTCACAGAATTATTCTTAATGGTTTATTACATGATGCCGTAAGAGGTAATGACTATCACGATAATGAAATGGATAAAAAAGAGAGCATTAGTGGGCTAATGAGTAAGATTTTCAGTACCGGTGACTAAATGTATGAATTAAGACCTTATCAAACAGATTTAATTAATAAAATCATTGATTCAATGAGGAAAAAAAATCGAGTAATTATCGTTCAAAGCCCACCTCGGACGGGGAAAACAGTGAGTAATGGCTGAAATTGCCAGGAGAACCACTGTCAGAACTAACCGAGTTATGTTTCTGATTCACAGACGTGAAGTTTTAGATCAAGCAGTTAAAACTTTTAAAAATCAGGAAGTAAATTCTGACTTATTAACTGCTGGTATGGTTCAGACCCTTACACGGAGAGTTGATAGTCTGCCAGTTCCTGATGTGATTCTAGTGGATGAAGCCCACCATGCTTTAGCTAAATCCTATCAAAACATTTTGAATAAATTTCCTAAAGCTATTGTGTTATTGTTTACGGCTACACCACACAGAACAGGACGACAACAATTAGATCAAATTGCAGATGATATTATTGTTGGCCAATCAATTCATGAGCTGACAGAAAAAGGTTTCTTAGCACCGTTTAGATACTTTCAACCTCCGGGTGATTTTAATGAAAAAGCATTAAAGCGTGGAAGTACTGGGGATTATACAGCGGAATCAATGCAAGAAGCGATGAGTACGAAAATCTTTGGCCATATCGTTAAGCAGTACAAAAGAATTGCTAAAGGGATGCAGGCAGTAGTTTATACATATTCCATCGATTCAGCTATCAAAATAACTACTGAATTTAATTCTGTAGGGATTTCAGCAATCGAAGTAGATGGAACTACTTCAAAAGAAAAACGTGATATAGCAGTGCGTAAATTTCGAGATCAAGAAATTAAGATACTGGTTAACGTTAATTTATTCACTGAAGGTGTGGACCTACCTAATGTTGATTGTGTCATTATGGCTAGACCGACAGCATCACTCGCATTGTACCTCCAATTTTCGATGAGGTGTTTAAATCCACGTGAAGGCAAGACGGCCATCATCATTGACCACGCTAATAATTTTAAGAAATTTGGTTATCCCGATGATGACCGAGATTGGAAAACGGCAATTAAATCCGGCAAGCAGAAGAGTAAGACACTACTAAAAGATCCTGGTTTATCAATTGTTACTTGTGATTATTGTTTTGCAGTAGTCAAGGCTAGTGATGTAAAAGATGGTAAGTGTCCCGTATGCGGTAAGCCTATCAAAGTTCATAAAGCTAAGCCAGTGAGTGATGTTGATTTAGTTGAAGCAACAAAAGCTAGAAAAGAACACATCAAGAAAATTATTCAAGATCAAGTAATGACTAATGTGGTTGATAAGTCAGTTGGTGAATTGAAGTCAATGAGTGAATTAGTAGCCTATGGTAAGTTGCATGGTTACAAGCCAGGCTGGGCTTACTTTATGGCTAAAAAGAAAGGAATATTTAAATAATGGCTGCAAAAAATGTTAATAAAAATGTTGAAAGTGCTATTGAAGATATACGGAACTTTGATAAACAAGTTGATTCAAATTGGAGTCCTACTATCAAGGTTGAAAAGTATCTATCAGTTACTGGAACATCACATTTAACACTAGAAATTAATTACAGTGCAGATTAAGAAGGAGATTTCACATGAAAGTTAAAATTATGCACCAAGTAGACTGGCGTGGTTGGGACGATCGAAAAGGAAAAATCCCTATTTTAGAAGATCAAATTAATAAATTTATTGCTGATAAAGAAGTAATTGATATTAAATATTCTAATTCTATATCAATGGCAGCAAACCAAGAGATGTCTGACACTGATCACGATGAAAGTGTACTGATTATTTATGAAGATAAACTAAGCACAATTAAACAAAAGACCTTTGAATACGTTTCAAATGATTCAGAAATTAACGATTTTACTAGAAAACATGATGTTATCAAGATAGAGCATTTTGGAGCTTTAGATGACGTAACGACCATTATTACTTACAAGGAGGAGAAATAAAACATGCTTACATTACCAAAAGTAGCAACCCTAAAACCTAAATCACAACCCCACAACTTCTTTATTTGGGGTGAAACAATGTCAGGAAAGTCATACTTTGCGAGTTATTTTCCTAATCCATTAGTACTTAATACTGATGGGAACTCAGAACAAGGACAAGCTCCAAGTATCCAGATTAGAAACATTAGAGATAAGAACGGGAAGTTACAACAATCAGCAATTAAACAACTTGACGATATTATTACAGCACTTCAAGTTGAAAATCCTAAACGACCAGCTGACCAACGTTTTCAGACAATTGTCGTTGACGTAATTGATGATATCTGTGTAATGATTGAGCAAGCAATTTGTATTGATGCCGGTGTTCAAGCTTTATCAGATATTGCATATGGTAAAGGCTATGCAATGTTTAACACAGCTCTTCAACAATTCGTTATGGATCTTAAAGCCCTACCGATGAATGTAATTTATATTAGTCGTGAAATCAGTACCACAGATGAAAATACAGGTATTACAACTTACAGACAGTCTCTAAAGGACAAGTACTACAACATGGTCAATGGAAACTGTGATCTAGTTATTAGAACTTCAAAAGTTGGAGCTGGTCAAAATATTACTTACATGCGAGAAGTAAAGGCAGCCAGAACTAAATATTTACCAGAAAACATTACTAACAAACGAGTATTAGATCTACTGCTTAGTTGTCAAGGAATGTTTAGTGATGAAGTTTTAAAGCAATATAAAGAGAATAAAAAGAAGGAGAGTAAGTAATGGGATTATTAGAAGCATTAAATAAGGTTAAAAGTGAAAAGTACGATCCTAAAAAAGATGATATCAGCTCTGGATTTCAGTCAATTCCAGATGGAACTTATACCGTTACTTTAAGTGGAGTTAATCATGGTGTTTGGGAAAAAAGCGGAACTGATTTTGTAAGATTTTCTTTTGATGTAGTAACTGGAGAACAAGCTGGTCGTCAAGAACATATCACTCCAATTCTTGCATCTAAAAAGTCAAATGGTGATCCAATGCCAGAATCAGTTCTCGCTCGAAGTATCAAAATGGTTCAAAAAATTGGCGCTATGGTTGGCTTTGATGTACCTGATAAAGTTTTTATGGGTGCTAACGAAAGTGAAGATTACGAGATGATTCAAAATGAGTTTCGTGAAGCTGGCGTTATTGGTAAGTTGCTTAAACTAACAATTAAGTCAAGTCCTAATAAGAAAGATCCAGATAACCCTTGGCGTAACTACAAGTTTGAAGAAGCTGAACAACCTACTACTGCTAGTGTTGAAGATCCTTTTAAAGATGCAGCTACTGGCATGGAGATTACAGATGATGATTTACCATTTGGAAAATAAGGAGGAATTGAATAATGGAAATCAAATATCCAAAAACAGAAATTATGGTTGTCTTAGGGAGTAAAGTTTATCCACTTTATACTAGTTTTTCTGTTGATGATGTACATGATTATATGCGTATAGCTCATAGAGAAGATTTTTTAATTTTTCCTACTGCTATCAATAAGGAACACGGAAATGGCTTATGGTATCCAGGGTGCGGAACAGATCCAATTTGGACAGATTGGGAAGTTAAGAAAAATGCAATTAAATCAATTATTAAATTACCAAAGCCTAAGGTAAAAATTGATTATAATGTTGATTCCACTGACTACGAATTCTAACTATGCTAGTTAACTTAGTAAATTATGCAGTGAGTTATGCAAATCGTGGCTTCAGTGTAATTCCGATTGGTCAGAGTAAGAAACCGCTGATTAAATTTGCAGGTAAGCCACCTCTTACTCCTGATGAAATAAGAAAGATTTGGCAAAAATATCCTCTGGCAAATATTGCACTTAAAACTGATAAGTTTTTCGTTATTGATGTTGATCGTCACTCTGGTGAAGTAGATGGTATGGAATCAATCAAAAAACTAAATCATGATGAATGGTTTGAAGATACTCTTACAGAAAGAACAGCACACAATGGTTTTCATTTCTTCTTTGCCAAACCTAAAGATATGAAAATTAGTCAAAACATTGGTATCTTACCGAGCGTTGATCTTAAAGCTCACGAAAATAACTATGTTGTTGTAGCGCCTAGTAGTTTAGGCGATAAGAAGTATCGATGGCTTAACAATGCACCAATGAAAGCACCCCCGCAGGGGTTGCTTGATCTGATAAAAGACAAGCAAAAAGATATGCCACCTACTTTAGTTGCCGAAGTTCTGCAAGGAATGCGAAGACGTACTAAGACAACAGATCTTTTTGAAACTATCGTTCAAGGCCTTGGTGATAAAGGTAAACGTAATGACAATTTGACAAGTTTTATGGGTGGCTTACTTATGCGGAATGTGGATCCTTATGCAGCAGCTAAATTAGCGATGATAGCAAATGATAATTCTTCCGATCCATTACCAATAAATGAGGTAGAAAGAACTGTTAATTCGATGATTGAAAAAGAAAATAGAAAGAGGGGTATTTCGTGACAGACAAAAAGGTTCTGAACTTAAATAAAGAAGAAGCTGAAAAGCTTAAAGTTAGCGAAAATAAGAAGTCAATTTTTGAAAGAACTACTGCTGGTGTTTTGCGAACGACCTCTGTTAAAAACGTTGTCTTAATTCTTAAAACAGATCCTAACTTAAAAGATCTATTTAGGTTTAATGAGTTTACACAAGAAATCGATGTTGTTAGAGATACCAAGATCAAAACGCAACTAGGATTAATTACGATTAGCAAAGGTCAATATACCGATCAGGCAATTAACTCCATTGAACTTTATATTGAATCGTCTTCAAAATATGATGGTGCAAGTTTTAAAAATAATGTTATTGATCAAGCAATTACTAATGTTGCTTATATGGATTCATATAATCCGGTTATTGATTACATGAATGAAGCTTATGTTAAATGGGATAAAAAAGAGCGGCTTGATAAATTATTTGTTGAGTATCTGGGAGCACCATATGATGAAACGACTTTCTTAATTACGGAATTGTGGTTTATGGGAGCAGTGGCCAAGGCTTTTAATCCTAAAACTAAGTTTGACTTTGTACTTGATTTAGTAGGTGGTCAAGGTGTAGGTAAAACTTCACTACTTCAAAAATTAGCACCACTTGGGCTATATACCGATCAATTTAATACTTTCAGCAATAAAGATGACTTTGAAGTTATGAAGAATGCACTAATTGTCAATGATGATGAAATGACAGCAAGTAATTCAGCTAGCTTTGAAGAAATTAAAAAATTCATCACTATGCAAAGCTTTGAATACCGTAAAGCTTATGCACGTAAGTCAGAAACTTTCTTAAAGAAATTTGTCTTAGCGAGAACTACTAATGAAGTTCGTCACTTAAAAGACAGATCAGGTGATAGAAGATTTATTTCAATTTTCGCTAATGGAAAACGGCAAACGAAATCACCCATTACAGATTTATCTGATGAGTACGTACAACAAGTATGGGGTGAAGCAGTTCATCTGTATAAGAGTATTAACGATCCATTCTTACTCAGTGAACATCAACAAGAATTACTTAAAGAAAATAGAAAGCAATTTCGTTATACTTCTGGTCTTGAAGATGAACTTAATACAGTACTTGAAAATGAATTTAAAAATACTGATTTTATTTCAAACAATGATTTAGCTTTCAAACTGTTTGCAGATGAAAATGCGTTAAGTAGAAACACGAAAGAAACTCGTGATATTCGTTATTATATGGAACATTTAGGATATGAAGTTGGTGCTCGAAAGAAAATTAATGGAAAAGCTATTAGAGGATTCCAAAAGTAGTGACAGTAATGTTAGTTAGCTGACAGTTACTGTCACCTTCCAAAACACTTACATAGTGCATGGTTAAGTCAGTTGGTGACACTACTACAGTAAATATCTAATAAAAGTAAATAAATAATATATATAAATATATAGGGGTATAGAGCCTATAAAAAGTTTTTAAAAAGTTACTGTCACTTTTTAACATTTAAAGCTTTAAATCTCTTGTGGCTGTAAGAATTAATTGAGGTGACAGTTAATCTTTTTACTGTACCCTCGACTGTCACTTTTCCGAGGAAAAATTATGAACATGAAAATGACGCTAAGCGATGCAAAAGTAATACTAGGTTTTCTATTACTTATCTCATTGATATGGGCTGGATATAATTCTGAACATTCAGATAATAAAAACTTACAAACGGTAACATCGTTTTGGCTAGGCTCAATAGTATTTATGCTTATGTTTTATATAGTTTTTAGTTATTGAGGTTGGTAAATGAAGACTAAATTTAAAATGCCAGATGTTGGAGATCATCTTTTATTAAAAATAGAATCTCGATTTTCACATGAAGTTATCTTAACTTCTTTGGACGATGACGAGTACTGTGCTATTAACTTAGAAAATGGTAAAGGAATTACAGATGACGATGGGTTAATTTGTTGCGACTCAATTCCTGAGCTTTTAGGCGAACTACAAAAACACAGTAATGTTTATTTAATGGAGGATTAATCATGCAAGGAAAAGTAATTATTTTTAAAGGAAACATCAAGTCATTTAAGACATCAGGGGGGGAGGTAACCCTTCAAATTACTGCTGATACGAATGATGTATCACTAGATAGACTTAATGAGATTAGTGAAGGGATGGTAATGGTTAACCTTGAAGCTAGTCAAACAGAATTATTAACTCAAGAAAGTGAGAAAAAATAATGAAATTATTTGTTTTTGAATGTAATAATCATATAGATGAATTTATTAAAGACATTAACGACTGGGTAAATCTACATAAAGAAATTACAATTGTCGATTATGATTTTGGATATGATAATAAAGGTCTTCTAAAAACAGTGGTGGTGAAGTGGAAATGATTACAGATACATTTTTTAAATGGCGTAATTCAGTTAAAAAGATATTTTGTCATCATGAATATGTCTGTCATTCAGTACCGTATTTTCTAGAATTTATTACTTATTACAAATGTAAAAAGTGTGGAAGACTAACTTATAATCCTCCTAGAGAATTGGTGGTACATAATGGCAAGTGAACATGAAATTCAAAAATTAATTCAGGTTGCATTATCACAGCACAAATGTAGTGTGTTTCGTACAAACGTGGGGAAAGTTCAAACGATTGATAAACGCTGGTTTGATACGGGACTACCTCAGGGATTCCCTGATTTAATGGGATATCGTTGGGTAGATAACCAGATTTTTATGATTGAGGTTAAATCTGAAACGGGAAAACCTCGTAAAGATCAGTTACGTTTTCATGAGTTTTTACAATCGCACAATGTGATTCATGGAATTGCTAGGTCAGTGAAAGATGCTTTAATGATTGTTGATGGTGGTTTAGTCGGATACGGCTATGATTAGTTTGTTATATAGGAGTGGGTACAGTGAGCTTAGGATTATTTCCAGAATTAGATGAAGAAGAAACTAGAAAATCTGTTTCTAAGTTTTTAACTAAGGATCTTGAAAGATTGCTATTAATGAGCGGTCATGATCTTTTAGATTTAAAGTCACCTGTACTAAGCGCTGCTCCTGGTCACAGTAATGGAGAAAATCATAATGAAGCTGCAATTATTCGTGGACTTAATGCAGAAGCAATGATTAAAGCAGTTGCTGATACTATTGCACATTGTTCTGATAATTCAAGGAAAGTTTTACTAGGGTTATTTATCTATCAGCAGTCATGGGATGAAGTTCAAAAAAAATTATTTTGTGAACATAACAAGCTTGGATATACCCGTAAGAAAGCTCTTTATGATTTTGCAGACAGTTTTGATTACTGGCAGAGGATAAACAACTGTGAACCCATTATTGATCTTCATAAATATAAGTAAGGGTACTTTGAAGGTATAATTATGGTACTTCAATAGTCCTTAGCTATGGTTAAATATATATTGTGAGTTAATAAAAATTAATTCACCGCATTAATAGAATTCCTCTCTATATGTATTTAACAGGTGGGAAATATCTCTAAATGGTGAGACATTAAGCTTGGTTCGATTCCAGTATTTCCCGTAGTCCTAAAAAGGACTGAAAAATCCGTTTGTTTCATAAAATCAAGTCTTTTAATTAGACTTGATTTTTTTATAATTATTTTTGAAACAAATGGAGGTAATTAATTGGAAGAAACATTAAAAACAGCGTGGGAGGCTTTTAAGTCTGACGTGAAGACTAGGTTAGGAATAGCTATAGGATTTAGCATTTTTTGTTGTGTAGAAAATATATTGAAACTTTATCTGGAGGTAAAGAACTATTTTCTGTTTTAGCAGTTCCATCTTTTTTAATTTGTATTATTTTTTGGGTAACTATTCTTTTAGATATAGGAAAAGTTATTTGGGAGAAATTAACTTACATTAAACGTGAAAAAGAATTTAAAAAATATATGCTAAATTTATCAGATGATGAGATAGAGATTGTTAAAAAGCTGTATAATAATCCGCCACAATATAAGGGGTATTTGAAAGAAAATAATCCTAACGTGTTAATGCTATTAGCAAATGAAGTAATAGCGAAATTAAAAAGGAGAACTGTTTTGCGTATGAGTCAAATAGAAGATATAAATGATCCACCAGTACTTTATATTCTTCAACCAAAAGCACTCAACTTTTTAAAAGAACATGAAGAAGTATTAATTAAGTCTAGTAAAAGCTAGTCTTTTCATTTTTCACAATTAAGGTGGTGGCCCAGTAGCAACGACAGCGGACTGTAAATCCGTCACCGAAAGGTTTCATAGGTGCAAGTCCTATCTTTGCCATAGTCCTAATTTGGGCTAACAATTTATATTCATCTCAAAAAAAGTCTAGCATTATATGTTAGGCTTTTTTATAATTTTGCTGAGGTGAATTAAACTGAAAAAGAAAAAAACTAATTTTTTTGATAAATTAAGTGGATGGGTTGATAAAATAGGTGAAATTGTTGAAAAATATTTTAAAATATTAATTGCTTTTGTTATTACATTTTCTTTGTTAATTCTTATAGAATATTTGTTAATTAACTATAGTCCGCTCTATGTAAAATACATTAAAAGTATTGCAGTGTGGGCATTTTTAACTATTTTAGCCTTGATTTGTATAGTAGCAACTGCGAAAAAACTAAGATATACCTTTTTAGGCCTTTTAGTTGTACTATTTTCATTAATAGCACCGATTGCTAATGTGAATTTTGATAATCCTGCTTTATTAGGGTTATTTGTTATAGGAGATATTTTTATTAGCTCCAGAATAGCACTGACATTTAATAAATTAAATTTTGCTAAATTAAATGAAATTTTTTATCCAGTTAAAAAAGTAACAAGTAAAAAGTATAGATATGCTGGAAAAGAGATAACAGAAACAACCGAAGAGAAAAATTATTCCTTTATCTATATATTCTTGTTAATATTGCCAAGTATTGTTCAATTTGTAATGAGTTGGTTAGGTAAAAAATAAAGGAGGTGAGTAGCATTACCAAATTGACACAGAAACAACGTAGATTTATTGATGAGTACATTATCTCTGGTAATGCTACTCAAGCCGCCATTAAAGCTGGTTATTCTAAAAAGACGGCACGTAAAATTGGTCAAGAAAACCTAACAAAACCAGACATTAAAGCAGCTATCGAAAAACGCAATGCTGAAATTCAATCTGAAAAAACAGCAGATATGACCGAAGTCATGGAATATCTTACTTCGGTAATGCGTGGTGAACAGACTGAATCGGTAGCAACATCAAAAGGTGTCTATTCTAATGTTGAAGTTTCAGCTAAAGATAGAATTAAAGCAGCTGAATTGATTGGTAAGCGTAATGGTGCTTGGACCGATAAGAAAGAAATAAATGGCGATTTAAGCATTGAAATAGGAATGGGGGATTATGATGCCGACAATTAATTTAAACTTCCCTAAACCCTATAATATTTTTAATAAGCAGATCTTTGATAACCTTTTTGATTATACCCACTTTACAGAAGTCTGGTATGGTGGTGCTAGTTCTGGCAAGTCTCATGGTGTAGTTCAAAAAGTTATTCTTAAATCTCTTAAGCATTGGCCAACACCTAGAAAAGTTTTATGGATGCGAAAAGTTGATAGAAACATTCAAGAATCTATTTTTACCGATGTTATTGATTGCTTATCCAATTGGCAGATATTGCCATTATGTAGAATTAATAAATCAAACCGTACTATTCATTTACCGAATGGTGCGGTTTTTCTTTTCAAGGGATTAGACGACCCAGAAAAGATTAAATCTATTAAGGGACTCTCTGATGTGGTTATGGAAGAAGCAAGTGAGTTTAATCATAATGACTACACTCAGTTAACTCTTAGACTTCGTGAACCAAAACATAAGCAAAGACAAATTTTCTGTATGTTTAATCCAGTTAGCAAGCTTAATTGGACTTATCAGACTTGGTTTGATCCAAGTGCAGATTATGACCGGTCAAGGGTAGCTATCCATCAATCAACTTATAAAGATAATAGATTTTTAGATGAAGATAATATCAGAACAATTGAAGAGCTGAAAAATACTAATCCAGCTTATTACAAGATTTATACATTAGGTGAGTTTGCGACACTTGATAAGCTGGTCTTTCCAAGTTTTGAAACTCGTAGATTAGATCCTCATAGCAAAGACTTAGTTAATATTCCTGATTACTTTGGTCTTGATTTTGGTTATGTTAACGATCCTTCAGCATTCACTCATACCAAGATAGATATGAAAAACAAGGTTATTTATGTGATTGATGAGTTTGTTAAGAAAGGATTACTTAACAATGAATTAGCGCAAGTAATTAAGGATATGGGCTATAGCAAGGAAGTAATCACAGCTGATAGTGCTGAAAAGAAATCGATTGCTGAAATGCGGAGAGATGGAATTTATCGAATTCGACCAGCATTAAAGGGACCAGATTCCATCATTCAGGGTATTCAATTCTTGCAGCAGTTTAAGTGGGTGGTTGATGATCGTTGCGTTAAGACTATTGAAGAATTGCAGAATTATACTTATGTGAAAGACAAGAAAACTAATGAATATACTAATCGTCCAATTGACGCATATAACCACTGTATAGATTCAATTAGATATGGTTCAGAAGAACTAAATGGTAACAGTAGTCCAACGATTAAATTTACTAAGAATGTTTTATTTTAAGGCGGTGAAAGAATGGCAGAAACATTTAATGATAAAGTTCAGGTACTAAAAAATGATGTGTTTCTTTATGCTAAAGGAGAAGAATTAAGTATTGATGAACTTAGGTGGTTAATCAATCGAAATGAAAAGATAGCGAAAGAAAAATATGATAAGTTAATGGCTTATTACGTTGGAAAGCATGATATTTTAGATAAGCCTAATAAGGTTAGTGGGGTTGCACCTAAGTTAGTTAATAATATGCCAAGGTACTTGGTTAATACTTATAATGGTTTCTTTACTGGCATCCCTCCTAAAATCACACTTCCGGATGATAATGAAAATGAAACATTGCAAGACTGGAACAGCACTAACTCAATCTTTGATAAAACAAGCGAACTATCCAAACAAGTTGATATATTTGGACGTTCGCTTTTTTATGTGTATCAAGATGAAGATGGAAATACTTGTGTAACTGTTTCAAGTCCAACGCATAGTTTTATGATCTATGATGATACGGTTAGTCACAGACCATTAGCTTTTGTTCGATATTACAGAACAAGCAAGGGAGAATTAAATGCAACTGTTTGGTATGCAAACCATGTAGTTGATTTAATAAACGATTCTTTAATTGATCACATTTTTGATGGAAACGAATCTAAAGATGGAGTTAATATTTATGGTCAAGTTCCAGCAGTTGAATTTTATGAAACAGAAGAACGTGAGTCCTTATATGGTGGCGGTATTTTAACTCTGGTTGATGCACTAGACGATACATTAAGCCAAAAGCTAGATAATATTAATTACCTAGCTGATAGCTATATGTATTTATTAGGTGGTCACGTTGAACAAGATGAAATTAAATTAATGCGGTTAAATCGTTTCATTCAAGTTGATGGGGCCGATGCTATTAACATGAAAATTGGTTTTCTGGAACGTCCAGATGGTGATAATATCCAGGAACATATGATTGAACATCTTAATCAAACTATTCATGAAGACACTGGTATTCCAGATATGAAAGATGAAGCCTTTTCTGGTAATTCCTCTGGTGTGGCTATCAGATATAAATTAATGCCAATGGAAAATCGAGCAATGACTAAAGAACGTAAATTCACTCAAGGTTTGCGTAAGCTTTATAAGATTATTTTTTCGACATTTACAAATGTCCTAGATAATCCAGAAGCATGGCGAGATTTGGCATTTAAATTTACAAGAAATATTCCTGCTAACTTAGCTGATGAAGTTTCAACTGCTAAAAATGCTGAGGGTATTGTTTCTCATAAGACACAACTTTCAATGATTTCTACTGTTACTGATCCTCAAGCTGAACTTGATGAAATTGCGAAAGAGAAAACTGAGGCAATTAAGCAGGCTCAAGATGCAATTGGTTCTAATCCTGATCTAGTAAACGAGGATGAGGACGATGAAAAAGAGAAATAACTATTGGAAATTACGTGCTATTAATGAACACAAGTGGCAATTAAAGCAGCTGCAAAAAGATAGTAGATTCAATAAAGTCCTTGATCGTTCATATCAGATCGCTGTAGATAATATTAATAAACAAATTGAACATGAATTAACCCGTATTGGTGGCATTCGTAATTTAGTTACTGCTAGCCAGATGAGCGAGTATGAGAGATTAGCCCAACAAGTAGTTAATAGAGCCAATATAATGAGAGCAGCGGGTAAGAAGATTAAGTATTCTAACTTTCCTCAAGAAATTAATGAGAGATTGAAAGTTTACAATGCCACAATGAGAATTAATCAGCTTGAACTTCTAAAATCAGAGGTAGGAACACATCTTCTTGACTTAGGGGTGGATATTGAAACTAAGATCACTGATAAAGTTTACAAAGATTATTTTGATGAGATGAAAAGGCAGGCGGGTATTCTTAAAGCTACTACCAGCAATAATATTTGGGCATCTCCTGCGGTTATTGATAGTGCCACAGCTAATATTGCAGTGGGTGCATTTAGTAAAAATATATGGGCAAATATTGATAATTTAAAAGCTCGATTAGATGGCTTACTTGCTACTGCTATGATACGTGGAGATAATCCAAAAGAGATGGTTAAATATCTAAAGCCATTAGTTAAAAGTACAGTTAAGAATTCTGCTTATGCTGCTGAAAGAATTGCAAGAACTGAATCATCAAGAGTCCAGCATGAAGCACAAGTTTTATCATTAAAGCAAAATGATTATAAATATTGTAAGTGGTATATAGAACCTGGAGCATGCAAGTATTGTCGTGAAATTGCTCATAGTAATTCTGGTGGCAACTTGCCAGAAGGAATTTATGAAGTTGATGATTGTCCTGATATTCCAGTTCATCCCAATTGTAGATGCTCAATTGGAGCTTATTGGCTTGATGAAGAAAGTTCTGTTAAAAAAGCAGAAAATGAAAAAGTTGAAAAAGAGAATCCATTTTACGATGTTTCTAAATTTGCTAATGCAGATGAAACTCTATTTAACAAGAAATCTAATGAGTGGTATCAATCTTTAGAAGAACCCGAAAAGAAAGCCGTTGGTGAATATATTTCTGGATCAGAAGGATATAATGCTTGGTTGCGAGACGGCACAAAAGGCTGGGAGGATAAATATACAAAAGAGCAGATTGATATGGCAGTCGAGAGATATCAAAGCATTGATAAAAACCTTAATTCTGCTATAGATAAAGCTCCGAAATTAAAATCTTTTACTACTCAACGTTATGTTAATAAAAAAGAATATGAAGCTTATACTAAATATGCAGAAGATGGTAAGAAAAATATCTTTAAAAATATGAAAAGCACATCTCCATTTAATGGTAGTTTCAAGAGCGATTATAAAATTACTTATTATATTCCAGAAGGTACAAAAGGCGTTTATTTTGGACGGGATGCTGCTAGAATGTTTTGTGATGAAAAAGAGTTTTTAGTAAAAAACGGTCAAGATTTTTATGTAAAAAATGATGGAGGTAAGTTATTCGTTTATGTACAACCGAAGTCTTAAGCAAAAATTATTATTAAGTTTTATTCCACCTGTTAGAATTAAAAGATTTATAGATAATCAAGATTTTAAACAAGTATTTAAAATACAAGATCATCGTATAGTGGTAAAAGATTCTGTTAAATTAGAAGATTTTGCTGATTATGAAGTTTTATCTCAATTTAATAGTGATGAACATATATACATTAATTTAATGGAAATAAATAATGATTATAATTCCAAATTTAAAATGTATTTTGGAATGACTTTAGATGAGTATGAGAAAGAAAAATTAAAGTAAGCGACTATTTCCATAGTCGTTTTTATTTTGCCTTTTTTCCTGTGGCAAGGCATTAAAGAAGCTGCTGAGTAGAAAGTTAACCACTAACTGAAAGTGAGGATTTATTTATGGAAAACGAAAATCAAGAAGTTAAGACAGATTCACAAACCGCGGATAAAACAAATGAATCCGTTAAGACTTTTACACAAGAAGAAGTTAATGAAATGATTAATAAGCGTATCGAACGAGAACGCAAGAATCAGGCTGAACAACTTAGCAAAGCAAAGGATGAAGCAACTAAGTTAGCTAAAATGAATTCTGATCAAAAGAAAGATTATGAACTTGATAAAACAGCTAAAGAACGTGATGATGCGGTGGCCAAGCTTCAACGTTATGAAATGCGTGATCAAGCCCGAGATATGCTTAGTGAAAACAATCTAACTTTAACTGATAAGCAACTTGATTTGGTTGTTACCGGGGATGCTGAAACAACTAAGGCTAATGTCGAAATGTTAGCTGAAATTGCTAAGAGTATTCGTGATGAAGTACGTGATGATTTCAGAAAAGGAAAAACACCACGTACGAATAATGACACTCTTACTCGTGAACAGATTGAAAAAATTCAAGACCCTGTTGAACGAGTAAATATGATTAGAACACATATGAATTTATTTAATTAGGAGACTATATAAATGGCGACAGAAAATATTACAGTAAAAGATGATTTAAAACCACAATCCATTGATTTTACCAATCAATTTAATTCAGGTTTAACTACTTTATTAAAGGTATTAGGAGTTACACGTAAGCAACCTATGATGGTTGGTAGTCAAATTAAGATTTATAAATCTGAAGTTAATGCAGCGGATGGTACGGTTGCAGAAGGTGAAGTAATTCCTTTATCAAAGGTAACCAAGAAATTAGATCGTACAATTGATTTAGATTTTAAAAAGCACCGTAAAGAAATTACTGCGGAAGCTATTCAAAGTTCAGGTTTTTCAGCTGCGGTTATTGATACCGATAATGAATTGCTTAAGATGAACCAAAAAGATATCAAAAAGGACTTATTTGATATTGTTGCTAATGGTGATGGTGCAACAAAAGTAACAGCTGATAATTTTCAAATGGCTCTTGCTTTATCTTTAGCCAACTTGGCTATTAAGTTTGAAGATATGGATATTCAATCTGTAGCATTCGTTAATCCAATTGATTTTTATAGTCATTTAGGTAAAACTCAAATTCAAACACAAACTGCATTTGGATTACAATACATTCAAAACTTTTTAGGTTTTAATACTATTATTCTTTCTGGTAGTGTTCCTCAAGGTAAAGTAGCAACAACTGCTGCGTTAAACTTAAACGTAGCTTATGCTCCAGTGAATGGGGAATTAAGCCAAGCATTTGATTTTACTACTGATGCCACTGGTTTAATTGGAATTATGCATACTTCAAAGAGCGACAATGTTTCTTATGACACTGTAACTTTATCAGCAACTAAGATTTTCCCAGAAGTTCTTGATGGTATTATTCAAACTGATTTTTCTAAATCAAGTGGGACTTCACAAGAAGTTAAACCAACTGATAATAATGAAGAAGTTAAACCCAAAGCTAACTCATCAAAAGAAGACATCATGGCTTACTTAACTAAGAAAAATATTTCATTTGATGAAAATGCTTCAAGAGATGACTTATTTAAACTTGTAGAGTAGGTGGTCATGTGGAAGTAATTGATAAAATTAAAACATTGCTTGGTTTAAAAGATAATGATCAAGATAATTTACTCAACGTCATTATTGAAAATACTGAACAGGCTTTATGTTTTAAATTATCTGCTGATGAAGTTCCCAAAGAACTTAATTATGTTCTAGTTGAAGTGGCTATTAAAAGATTTAACCGCTTGAAAAATGAGGGAATGACTTCATATTCTCAAGAAGGTGAATCAATCACTTTTAATTCAAGTGATTTTAATGACTTTAATAGTGATATTCAACAATGGCGAGCAGATAATAATAAAAATGAGAGATCACTTGGCAAAGTTCATTTCATCAACCCTTATGAGGTAAGAGTAAGATGAGATATGATACGAAAATTAATTTCTTTAGTAATGAAGAAAAGAAGTATAACCCTCGTGTGCATCAATATGAGGGTGGTGCAAAGTTAGTCAATCAAGAGATGGCTAATGTTACTGACTTAGGATTAACACGCCAAGTGGAAATTTTTGGAGCATTTAAAGAAGGAAGAAAGACCATTCGACTGATTAACAAACCACCAGAAAAATGGTCGTTTTTAATGCTTGAAAATGATGATAAAAAATATACATTGCTTTCAAGCCTAAATCCGTCTAAAGGTTATGCTTTGATTGTGGGTGAAAATAATGCCAAGAATTAGTATGGGTGTGGCAGGTACTGAAAAACTTTCACGAAAGTTACAATCCGGTCAATATCAAAGAAAAGCAAGAAGAATTGTTAAGCGCAATGGTGCCGATCTTTCTGATAAAACTAAGAATAATATGTCACGTGTTTATACTGGTCACTATGAATGGAAAAAAGGTAGAGGAAAAGTATTTGTAAAACCTACTGGATCAACTAGTAAGAGTGTTACTGTTCAAATTAAGAATGGTGGTTATTCTGCTTCTGTTGGTGCACATACAAAATACTCACCATATCTTGAAATGGGGACAAGATTTATGGCTAAAAGACCAGCTTTGATACCAGCCTTTAGAACGCAAGGACAAATTTTTATTAAAGAATTAAAAGGGTTGATGAATGATTAAACCATCGATTACACAAGAACTGTATGACACTATTTATTTCAATCTTGAAAAAATGAATTATACAGTTTATGAAAAATTACCAGAAGAAGATGTTCCCTATCCATTTATTGTTATGGGACCAATTCATAAAAGACATAGAAATTTAAAAACGGCTATTGGAGTTATTTGCGACGTTGATATTGACGTTTGGGGAGATTCTGAGAGCCGTTTTTCTGTTGATTCAATTATTGATGAAATTGATTCAGTTACAAGAATTAATACCAATAGTTGGAAGTTTATCAAGAGAATTAATGAAAGTGATTGCCAAATCTTACACGATAATTCAACAGATCGCGATTTACTACATGGCGTTATGTCTTTAGTTTTTGAAAGTAGATAAGAAAGGAAAAATTTATGGCAAGTGAAATTCAAGTATTACAAGGTATGGATACCTTGGCCTATGTGCGATTATTAGAAAATGAAAAAACTGAAAGAGGTCAGTTAATCCCTTATCAAACATCTTTAAGTTTTGAACCACAACGTGATACAGATACTACTAAGACTAAGTCGGGTACTGTATCAACGACTAGCGCATTGGAAACAGATTTAGAAGTAGAATTTGTAAATAATATTTCTAAAGTATCAGATGATTTATACGAATCTCTATTTAAAAATAAGAAAATTGAAGTTTGGGTAGTTTACCGAAAGAGAAAGAATTCTCAAGGTCAATATTATGCTTGGTATATGCGTGGAATTGTCTCAGATGATAGTAATGACAACGACCCAGATGACAATTCAACACGAGATGTTACTTTTACTATTGATGGTGAACCACAAAGGGGATGGTTAACTCTTCCAGATGAAGCAGAAGAAGAATTAGCATACGTATTCCGTGGAATGGGTGTGGTATCAGATAGTGACCAGACTGGTCAAGGCGTAGCTTGGAATGCACAAGATCGCGGAACTGGATCAGATACTCAAACAGCGAGTAAAGCCTAAAGTAGAATCAAAGCAAACAGAAAATACAGGAGATAAGAAATAATGGAAATTACAATTGAAGGCAAGAAATATCAATTAAATTTTGGTGTTGGATTCGTAAGAGATCTTGATGAAAAGTATGGAATGTCTAATCAAGCTGGTTTTAGTTTAGGAATGGCGTTAACTAAAGCATTACCAGCATTAAATGCTTATGATCCGGCTGTTTTATCAGAAGTGATTCAATGTGCAGCAGAACCATCAGTTTCATTAGCTAAAGTAGATGGTCTAATTGATGATCCCGAAACTGATATTGAAAAGCTATTTACTGATGTGCTTAAGGAACTATCAGAAGCTAATGCTGTAAAGTTAGCAGCAAAAAAATTCAAAAACTAGATAGGCAAAAAAATAAAACGAGTGAACAAGAATATCATGAAATCTTGTTAAATTCATTAGCATATCTAGGTTTTCACTCACTAAAAGATATTCGACATATGACATTAGCCGAATATCAACTAAGAATGGAGGCTTACAGCCTTCAACAAATAAAAATTCAAGAAAGACTGCATTTGCAGGCTTTTCTTAATCAAACTGTTCAAGCTACTAAAGGAAGTAAGAAACACCCTAAACCTTACTACGAGAAGTTTGAGCAGTTTTTTGATGCTCAAAAAATGGTCGATAAAGTTAGATTGGCTTATGAACCTGACTATATTCCAAGTACTCAAGAGAAATTGAATATTGAACAGATTTTTACTAAGAGACTTGAAGAGTTCAAACGACTAAAGAAAGCGGGGAAGATAATTCCACTAAAGGATAGGAAGGAGGTACCAGATGGCAGATAACCTAATACAAGCTACTTTAGCTTTAAAAGATTTAAATTTTAGCTCTGGATTACAGAATGCTACTAGACAACTGCAAAGTTTTAGCAATTCGACCAATGGCATGAATAGCCAAATGCAAAATTTCGGTAGTGGTTTAGAAAATATGGGTAATAGTGTAGCTAATGCTGGTACTAAAATCCAAAACTTTGGTAATAATGCTCAAAAACATTTATCTGGAATTGGTAAAGGGATGATGGTGGCTGGTGCGGCTACTACTGCTATGGGAATGAATTCCGTTAAGTCCTTTGGTCAATTTCAGCAATCTTTGAACACCGCAGCTGTTGTAGCAGGCGGTACAAGTAAGGATATTGCTGGATTGTCAGAAGTAGCCAATAAAATGGGAGCTGATCTTCCATTAAGCGCACAAGATGCGGCCGATGCCATGATTGAAATGGCAAGAAATGGTGCATCCCTTGATGACTTAAAACAACAATTCCCAGCGATTGCTAAGGCAGCAACTGCAGCTGGTTCAGATTTACAAGCCACCGCTGGTGTTGTTCAGCTTGCAATGAATGTTTGGGGTAAATCTTTAAAATCTCCTGAACAAGCAGCAGAAATTTTAGTTCAAACAGCTAACTTATCAAATGCGTCTGTTGAGGATATGCAAGAGGTTATTGGTACTTTGGGTCCAACTGCTAACATGGCCGGCTATGGTATGCGTGATATGTCTACTGCTATTGGTTTGGTAACTAACCATGGTATGTCCGCAGCTAATGCAGCTCAAGATTTAAACTTTGCTTTGCTAAAAATGATGGCACCAACTAAGGTATCATCCAGTGCTATGGAAGCTTTAGGATTAAAAGTTCGTGATGCTCAAGGAAACATGCGACCACTTCCAGCAATCTTAGAAGATGTGGCTAATGCTACAGCCCATATGTCTAAGGAACAGCGAGACGCTGTACTTAAAGATTTATGGGGTACTGCTGGTATGAAAGCAATGCTCCCACTTCTTGATTCTGTAAAAGATAAGACTAGTAATACTGCTACTTCTTGGAATGCTTTCAGTGGTGCTTTAGATAAAGCAGCAGGATCAACAGAAGCAGCAACTAAGTCACTTGATACTCAAGCTAGTGAAATGCAGAAAAATATTGGTGCTAAGGTTGAACAGGTTGGAGGTAACTGGGAATCCTTAAGGAATTCGGTTATGCAATCTAATCAAGGAATAGCAGGCTCAATGTTAGATAATACTAACCACATGCTTGAATGGGCTAAAGATTCCAATGATGCTTTGGCACAAGTAACTCGTGGTTTTATTGCTTTAAGTCCTGTAATTGGTCCTGCAATGACAGCTGTAGGGGGGTTTCTGACTAATTTCAGTAAAATTACTGGAGTTATAGGGGGAACTGCTAAAGGATTAGGAAATTTAGCTTCAACTATTGGTGTAGTTTCTCAAGCATTGAATGTTGGTAAAGGAATTTCAGGAGCTGCTACTGCATTAGGAGAATTAGCTAATAAATCTAAAATTGCTAAAGTAGCACAACTTGCATTAAATGGTGCAACTAGAATTGGAACTGCAATACAAGCTGCATTTAATGCAGTTATAGATGCTGGACCATGGGGCATAGTTGCTATTGCAATAGCAGCGGTTGTTGCCGCATTAGTCTTATTTTTCACTAAGACAAAAATGGGTCAACAGATCTGGCAGAATTTTACAAAGTTCCTATCAGATGCTTGGAATAATTTGAAAGAACTGGCTGGTACTGTTTGGCAAGGAATTACCTCTACAATTAGTAAAGCTGGAGAAGATATTAAACAAGGCTGGAATGGAACAACAGAATGGTTTAGTAATCTATGGGATAGCATAAAACAAGTTTGGAGTGGAGCGACAGAATGGTTTAACAACTTGTGGAGTGAGATTAAAGAAGGAGCGAGTTCAGCCTGGCAAGGTTTCTCGGATTTTATGGCTCCAATCGTTCAAAGTGTTCAAAGTGCATGGAACGGTCTAACAGATTTCTTTAGTAACCTCTGGAATGGAATTAAAACAGTATGTCAGAATGTCTGGAACTCATTTGTTGAAGGTATGACTCCAATAATTGAATCAATTAAAAATTTATGGAGTGCTTTAACTGAATTCTTTAGTGTTCTATGGCAAGGTCTGGTTTCTTTAGCTCAAACCATTTGGAGTGGTTTAGTAACGATATTTTCTCCAATTATTGAAGGAATTAAAACAGTTTGGAATGGCTTAACACAATTCTTCAGTGGCTTATGGCAAGGAATAGTTACAGTTGCCCAAACCATCTGGAATGGGTTATCTCAGTTCTTTAGTAGTTTGTGGCAAGGCATTGTTAATACTGCTCAAACCATTTGGAATGGTTTAACTGTTGTGTTTCAAACCATCTGGAATGTAATCCAGACTGCCGCTCAAGTAGCTTGGCAGGTTATTAGTCAAGTTTTACAGACAATGTGGCAAAATATTGTAATTGTAGCTCAAACAGTTTGGAATAGTTTAGTAACCATAATTAGTGGAATATGGGAACAAATTAAAGCAGTAGTTTCGACTGCGCTGAATGTTATTTCTACTATAATTCAAACGGTTATGGGAGTTATTCAGGCTATTTGGCAAGCAGCATGGAACGTTTTAACTACAATCATATCTACTGTTTGGCAAGCAATTTCTACTGTGGTTTCAACTGCCATTAATGCAGTGGCAGGAATTATCCGTGCAGTAACTCAAGCAATTCAAGGAAATTGGACTGGTGCATGGAATGAAATTAAAGGCGTGGCCAGCACAATCTGGAATGGACTTAAATCCCTTGCTTTTACTATTTTTAATGGACTTAAATCTATTATTACTGCTGTATTAAACGGTATTCTCGAAATATGGAATTCTATTTGGAATGGGATCAAGGGAATAACTTCGGCAGTCTGGAATGGTATTACATCAGTTGTTTCAAGCGGATTAAATACACTTAGAAGTTTAGCTTCTAATATTATGAGTGGAGTTCAATCCATATTTAATAATGGTTGGAATGGAATTAAAAGTGTATTTAGTTGGGGCGTTGATGCGCTTAAAGGTATGTTTAACTTTTCACTCTTTAATCAGGGTTATAGAATCATTAGCTCATTACTTGATGGTTTGCAAAGCGCATTTAGAAGCGTTCAATCTTTTGTCTCAGGAATTGGTTCATGGATTCAAAGCCATAAAGGGCCAAAGCAATACGACTTACACTTATTAATTCCAGCTGGTGGCTACATTATGAGTGGTTTCCAAAAAGGATTAGAAAATGGTTACAGTGATGTTCAATCCTTTATAGGTGGAATTGCTGATGATATAGCTGGTACATCATTTAATGCGCCAAGTTTGAATACGCAAAGGTTAGATTGGCAGATCAATCAACTTAATAGTAATATGCGTAATTCTTTGTCTGCTAATGTTGACCAACGCTTGAGTTTAGAAAAGCAACCGGCTTATATTGATTTAACTCTTGGTGGAACTGAATATCGAACATTTGTAGATGATATTAGTAGAGAACAAGGTAAACAAGCTGAATTTAAACGCAACTATAAATTTTAGGAGGTAGTTATAATGTATAAATTTAGAGATTTAGAACTAGCACGGTCTCCCACTGTGGAGACTAGACCAGCTGACGCTTTAAATTATGATGGGCATTGGTTAGATGATGAGATTGCTGAATTTAAAACATTGACTGTAAGTGGTCGAGATGATTTTAGTAGATCAATTAATACGGTTGAGTTATCTTCTGACGGCTCGCAATATTTAGGTTCAAGATTTACAGATAAGAAACTTGAAGTTAAGTTTTTCCTGGATTGTAATAACGCTACTGAATATGAAAATGCGGTTTCTAAGATTAAACAAATTCTTTACCCTTCTGAAAAGAAAATCAAATTTAATGACGAGCAAAATTATTACTACATTGGAACAGCAGACAGTTTTGTTCTTGATAACCCACTATATTCCACTACTGGGAAGATTAGTTTTACAGTAAGTAATCCCTATAAATTATCTGAAACCAAAAAAATAGAAGGTACAGGAACAACAATTACAATTCGTGATAGCGAATTGCAGTATCCTAATTTACCTTCTGTTTTAAAATTTGTTCCTACTACTGGTGGAGCAAATATTTCTATTAATAATGGTAAGCAACATAAGTCAATCAGTGCAAAGGTAGCATATTCAAGTGGTAATGAAATTATTTTTGATTTTAAAAAGCTAGAATTCTATGTAAATAAGGTATCTCATTTAATGGATATTGATTTGAGTTCAAATATTGGAGATTTTTATATAGCCGATGGCGATACAATAACTACTAATATTACTGGGAAATATGAATTAGATTATGAGGTGAAACGACTTTGATTTTTTACTTATTGAATAAAGGACAGCAAACAGTTAAATTACTAAATAATGATGAAACTATTGAATCTAATTTAGATGAAGCAATTAACACAGCTGGTGAATTAAAGTTTAGTTTGCCACTTCAAAAACGTTTAGACAGTAATATTTACTATGTACTTATTCCTGAATTTCACGGGAATGATTTCTTAATGTTTAAAATCATTTCCGAGGATGTTCAAAAAGATAGAGTAGAATATAGCGCTGTTGAATCCGCCTATGATGAACTTAAATCATATGAATACATTAAAGATATAAGACCACATCAAATGAATGCTGCTCAAATGCTTCAACAAGTACTTAAAAATACACGTTGGAGTTTAGGCTATGTAGAAGACACTGGTATTCAAAGTACAACTTTTTACTATGTGACGATTCTTGAAGCAATTCAGAAGATTGTTGATTTATTTAAAGTTGAACTTACTTTCACCATTCAGCTTGATCCAGTAACGCAAAAAATTACTGGTCGAAGAGTTAATTTGTATCAACAACAAGGTAGAAGAACAGGAAAAAGATTTGAGTACGGTTCAAATTTACTAACTGTTACTCGTGAAGAAGATAGTCAAAATTTAGTTACTGCCTTAGTAGGCCGTGGTAAAGGTGTTCAAGTTTCTGGTCAAGACACGGAAGATACTTCTGATGATGGCTATAGTAGAAGATTGACTTTTGCTGATGTTGAATGGAAGACGTCAGCAGGCGCTCCCGTTAATAAACCTAAAGGCCAAGAATATGTAGAAGATCCTAAGGCCACCGCTTTATATGGTTTTAGTGATGGGCATCCTAGAATTGGATTAGTAACTTTTGAAGATATTGAAGATCCTAATCAGTTAATTAACGCAACATGGTCAGCGTTACTAGAAGCCAAGCGACCAAAGGTATCTTTTAAAGCGGAGGTAACTGATGTCGGTAATTTACAACTAGGCGACACTATTGCAATTATTAGACATGATTTAGGTATTGAATACTTTACACGTGTTTATAAGGTTCATCACAATTTAAAAGATGAAAATCGAAACACTGTTGAAATGGGGGACGATTTTAGTAGTCGTTCAATAACTAGTGCAATTTCAAATGCTATTCAAATTTCTCAAGATGCAACAACGATAGCTAATACGGCTGCAATTGCTGCTAATGGTAAAAATAGAAATTTTTACAGTAATACTAAGCCTTTATTTGCTAATGAAGGTGACAACCTGTTCTTAAACCTAGGCAATGGCGAAACAGAAATGTGGGTTTGGCATCATGGTCAATGGGAGTTTGTTCAATCCACAGTTGAACTTCATACAGTTCAAAAAGAGGTAAAAGAAGCACAAGACGTCTTGAAAGATGCTAAGAAAGAAATAGCAGATAATCTTGCTAAGGCTGATAAAGATATTGCTGAACTTAACGCAAGTATTGGCAATCAGAACTCAAAGATTGAGGGATTGAATACTAGCGTTAATACTGTTGTTATTCCTAAAGTTACGGATATTACTAATCAGGTATCTGATGTAGTCACTAAAGTAAGCGAACAGAAAAATATTGTTACTGGCTTGCAAAATCAAGCAACTCAACAAGGTAAGGATATATCTAAGATCACTACTGATGTTCACGGTGTTACGGTTGATTTAGCTAACCTTAATGGGGATGTAAATCAAACTAAGGCTACTGTGCAAGGATTACAAACCACACTAGGTAATGCTCAGGGGGATATAGCACAGATTAAAGTGGATGCTAAAAAACTTTCTACTAGTTTATCTGGCAAGGTTGATAATTCCACGTATGCTAACTTTGTCAGTGCTACAAACAATGCATTGAATGCTAAGTTAGTGGCCAGTGATTTAAATGGATATGCAAAGACCACTGATGTTCAAGCCACGGCTAATGGATTGCAAGTAAATATAAATAGCTTAAGTGGTAAGCTAGATAATTTAGTTATAGGTAATAGGAACTTGGTACGTAATTCTGGTTTTCCTAAAAATACCGATTATTGGAGTGGACCGGAGATAGCTAATCATGATTTTTATTATTCAAAAACTAAGCCATTATTTTTATTGAAAAATAGTTCAAGCGAAGAAAACTATGCTGAATCGAATTACTTTCCTTTAAAAAGAAATACAACTTATGTAGTAAGTTTTAAAGGATTTAGTTCAGCTAATGTTTCTAGTTATGATGTATTTATTTTGTCTAGAAAATATGGTGAAACAAATAAATATTCTTCAATAAATCACGTAATTGATGCTAAAAGATTATCTCCCAGCAAAGTAGATTATATAAAAGACTTAACTTTTAATTCTGGGGAAAATGATGAAGCATATATTAGATTTGATAATAATGGATCAACAAATAACGAAACAGGTTGGTTATTTTTTACAGAAGTTAAAGTCGAAGAAGGAAATAAATCGACAGCTTGGACGCCAGCGCCTGAAGACGAACAAGAACGTGTGAATAGTATAACTTCACAACTATCGGCCCGTATTACAGCTAACAGCCAGCAATTTAGTTCATATTATTCTAAAACTGATGTTGACCATAAAGTAAGTGGCGTGCAGAGCCAGATTACTCAGAATGCAACGGGATTACAGAGTGTGGTTGCTAAAGTTGATAATATCAGGATTGGTGGAACCAACCTTATTCGTAATTCTAATTTTGATACGAATTTACATGGATTCTGGCAGACAAATGGTAATTATGTAGTTAATTGGAAATCACCTGGAGTAGAAATACCTAAAGGTGATTTAATTCAAAACATTCCAGCAAAACCAAATACCACATATACTTTTAGCTTTGATTTGATATATCAGGATGTAACAGATAAAGGTAATAATCAATTCTTCTTTGTTGAATATAAAGACTCAAACTGTACTAAGACAACCAATACTTATGAAGATCATCGATTTAGTGGGAATAATTTTCCAAATACAGCAGGTCGAAAAGATAAAAAATTAACTTTTACAACACAAAGTGATTGTTATGGGCTAAAAATGTATATTCGACAAGATAGTAGTAAAAATAAACCTTTTCATATCGCTAAACCTAAGCTTGAGGAGGGAAATCAAGCTACTGATTGGAGTCCATCTCCTGAGGATAAAGCCAATCAGTCTGATTACTCTGCTTTAAACCAAACTGTGAAAGGATTGCAATCTACAGTTTCAAGCAACTATGGGAACTTACAATCACAGATCAGTCAAACAGCTGGAACTATCCGTAACGAAATTACTAACAAAGTAAGTGGCGTGCAGAGCCAAATTACTCAGAATGTCAACAATTTAAATCTTCGAATCAACAATACTTCGCGTAATTTGGTTTTAAATTCTGGTAATTTTCAGAATTTAAATGGATGGTATACGAATTCAAATGGTAGTTTAACTTTAGGAAAACACAGCTTTTGGAAAAATAGTACGGAAAACGTTCTATGGATAAATAATCCATCTAAAACTAATGAAGTAATTGTAAGTAGCGCAAGGTTTTACGTTCAACCACATACTACTTACACTATTTCTTTCTATGCTTTTGCTTCTGTAAACGTTAGAAATAGTGATCTTTATTTTTTAGGACGAAAAAGAAATAGCAATAAAGACTTTGAATATATCATTCAGCCTATAAATTTACGTCGATATTCGCCTAGTCATGCTGAATACGTTACAGTTACTATTAATACTGGTGAATCTGAAGAAGGATATCTTAGATTTGATAATAATGGTTCAACAGATGGTAATAGTAACTTGCTAGGTATTACTGATATTCAAATGGAAGAAGGTTCTGTAGCTACACCTTGGAAACCGGCCATTAACGACCAAGTTTTAGCCCAAATTAATGTAGCAGCCGGCAATACCTTGATTCAAAACGACAAAATCTACATGGATGCTTCTTCTACTGTATTTAGTGGTAAAGCATTCATCCCTAATGCAGCGATCACAAATATTTCAGCAGATAAGATTAATACAGGTACGCTTGACGCGGGCAGGATCAACGTGATCAATCTAAATGCGAACAACATTACTACGGGTACTATTAATGGTGCTAACTTGAAGATTAATCTTAACAGTGGTGAGATTCTATTCCAAAAAGGCCGTATTGCTTCCACTAATGGAAATCTGAATATTGATCTTAACAATGGAACTATGAGCGTTACAAACTATTGGGGAATGGGTGTATTTTTCCAAGATGGACAGATGATTTTGGATGATAGAAATTCTTTAGGTTTAGCGGGATCTTATTCTGATGCTAATCCCAAGTATGGAATAATAAAACGTTCATATGACATTTTTTCTGAAGGGGTATACGGGATGGACTTGCTCTCTCCAAATGCCGTAAGTATAAAAACCACGAATTATGATGGCATAATTAATACAGGTACCGGACTAGATTCCACAAAAAATGGCGCTGTTATGACGGTTACTAAATATGGAAATGCCACAATAAATAGTGCAAATACTACTTATTTAACCGGTGGTCTTAAGTTCAATCAGAGTAAAGTTATGGTGGGAGAACGTCCACATATTTGGATTGGAACTTTTAATTCAAAAGTTGGAGATCGTATTGAAATAGATGCTAATTATGTTCATATGCCAACTACATATTGGAGAACGACTGGTGCAGCGCCTAATCTGCATATAGCAGACGATGGTGCCCTAGTGCGTTCAACCTCAGCATCAAAATACAAAACCAATATTCAACGTAGCTATTCAACCGAATATGGCGATAAACTTTTAAATTTGCCTACAGCTATTTGGACCGATAAAGGCCAAAAGGAAAGATATGAGGCCGGTAAACGTCATATCAAACCTGAAAAATACTTCGGCATGATTGCAGAAGACTTAGCTGATGCTGGCTTAGATCTCTTAGTTAGTCGAAATCCAGAAACACATGAAATCGAAGGTATTCAATATGAAAGAATAGCGCCTGCGCTCTTACCAGTAATTAAGAAATTAAAAGATAAAGTAAATAGATTGGAGAAACAAATAAATGAATAATGACAACGCAATTTCACAAAAATTAATTAACAAGTTAGCGACTAGTGAGTATAACAATGCAATTTTACAAGTGAAAATTGATGAACTAACTCAAGAAGTAAACCAATTAAAGGCAGAAAAGGAGAACAATAAAGATGTTAAGAACAAGTAAATCAATCGCAATTTCAGGTCGTTCAATGGTAGAAGATAAGCAAGTAGCTACTTTTAATGCCAATATTTATGAAGCTAATGCGTCTGGTGGTAGTGATAACATCAATATGATTATTACTGACCGTGATCTATATGATAAGAATAAATCTGCTGTACGAAAAGACTTACAAGACTTCCAAGCTAAAGTATGGTCTGCACAAGATGAGGTAATGGCAGAAAGTGATGAGAAAGCAAGTGAATCATAATGAGCAAAGAAGTGGAGCAATTATGGGAGAATGTAAAACATAATCCTCTTCATTTGATTATTGGTTTGATGCTAGTTTTATCTGGCGGATTTCTCTTGATTTGTGATGATTTTTTCTTATGGCCACCCGAATGGACTAACTTTTTTAATAATGACTTGATTGACGCTATTGCAATTGTGATTGGCGTCTTTTATTTTGCTTACGTTTTAGCTGGCGCTAAAAGTCCGTTAGCAAATATTTGTCTGCTAACTACCAGCGCTTTTCTTTTAACAATCCTTATTGTTTTAGAAATTGGATATGTATTAGCCTTTCAAAATTATTCATTATTAATGGCAGCTATTTATCAATTTGGAATTTTGCTGTTAGTTCAAGTATGTGCATCAAGATCACCTGGCATGAAAAGAAAGTAGGGATAGGAAGTGCAAGAATGGATTGATTTTGTTCAAAAAATCGCGCTTCTTATTTCTAGTGTTGTGGGATTATTAACGATTTTTAATACTTTAAAACAGACTGATTATTCGAATGCTAAGGAAAAGAAAGAAGAGCTAAAAGAAGATGTAGAACTATATCGTAAACGATGGCTTCAGGCAGAAGAAGCTTATGACAAGCTTTTAAAAGATAGCGAGAGGCTTAAAAGACAAGTTACTAGATTAGAAAGTAGGAAAAACAATGAATAATAAGTTAGAGAAGGAATTGGAGAAGCTAAACGTAAAGCGAGCAAAGCTATCTCAATTTTTGTCAAAGCAAAATAAACAGACTGTATCTGCTAACCAATTAGAACTATTGAAACAACAAAAACAAGTAATGGCTAAATATGCGAAAGTTTTAAAGCTACGTATTAAAGACTTAAAGGAGACTAAATAATGAATAGCATTTTTATTGATGTATCTGCAGTAATTGTTGCGCTAGTAGTTTCATATTTTGTGTTTTGGTATCAAAAACATAAGACAGAAATTGATAAAAAACGAGCTAAAGGAGATGCTTTAGCTTTTGTAGTTGATACTTTGGGTCAAGTTGCTACCAATGTAGTTTATGATTTAAAGGATAGTTCAGAAAAAGGTGCTGAAAAGAAAGAACAAGCTAAAGTTAAAATTAAGAATTTTTATGCAGATGCTCATTTACCAGCACCTAGCGATGACCAACTTTCTGGTGCAATTGAAAAAGCGGTAGCTATAATGAAGTTATCCAATGAAGGTGGAAAGAATGAATAAAGTAGAAAAAAGAAGTTATGGTATAGATGTATCCAGTTTTCAAGGAACTGATTTATCAGCTATGGCCAGAGCAGGTGCTAAGTTTGCTATTGTGAAAACTTCAGAAGGATTGGACTATAGAAATCCAAAAGCCCAAGCTCAGGTAGAGAGTGCCAAAGCTAATAATATGATAACCATGGATTATCATTATGCAAGATTTAGTAATGATCCTAATTTGGCAGTTCAAGAAGGAAACTATGCAGTATCATCAGCTAAATTAGTTGGCATTGAGCCGGGCAGTTATCTAGCTTGTGACTATGAACAAGGAAGTGGAAATGAAACTGGAGGTAATCGTGAAGATAACACAACTGCAATTTTAAAGTTTTTAGATACAATCGTGAGTGCAGGGTATAAGCCACTGTTATATTCTGGAGCTGCGCTTATGAAAAATAAGATTAATACGGCTAGAATTTTGGAAAATTACCCTAATTGTTTATGGGTTGCTGCTTATCCTTATAAAGGGGCAACAAATACTCCGGATTTCAATTATTTTCCTTCTATGGAGGGCGTGATTATCTGGCAGTTTACGAATAACTGGCGTGGTATGGATGTGGATGGAAATATTAATTTATTGGAATTAGAAACTACAGTATCTGTATCACAACCAGCTAAAGTACCTGTAGTACCTAATAGTTGGATTGATAATTTTGGAGATAAGTGGGTTAAAGAGGATGGTACTTTTATCACCGATCGCCCAATTAATTTGAGAAAAGGAGCCAAGCTTACTAGTGACATTATCACTACCTTACCAGCTGGTTCAGTAATTAAATATGATGCCTATAGTAGACATGATGGTTATGTTTGGATTAGACAACCACGTGAAGATGACCAATATGGCTATTTAGTTTGTCGTCAAGGAAATACACCGTGGGGAACATTTAAATAAAAAATAAGCCACTCTGGAGATTAAGTTCTCTGGAGTGGCTTATTTTTGTGCTTATATAATAGTAGAAAAATGATATAATTTTATTTGCTGTGTCATGGAGAGTAAGACGTGACACGGCTTTTTTTGATACAAAATTGATACAAAAAAATCATACAACCATGTTTAGTAATGGGCGAAAATACCGTTAAAAGCATGGATTAATCTATAATAAACATTATTTGATGTAAAAAATGAGACCCCTCATCTCCACTATATGGAATAAAAACTGCTTTAGAGCAACATCTAAGGCGGTTTTTTTGCGTTTGATATAAAATTGATAAGCGATTAACATTTATAAATAAAATTTTGATTTTATTTAATTCTATACAGTTTTTTCAAAATTATATTTATTTTTTTGTAAAAAGATGATAGTCTGTTATTTGAAAATGTTAAACGCTTAACATGCAGGAGGAAAAAGATGTTGGAAAATAAAAATCATAAAAAGATATCTTTAAGCGGAAAATCTTTATTAATGGGAACTTTATCTACTGCAGCAATTGTATTAAGTGCTTCAACTGCAAATGCTGCTACTACTAATGCAGATAATGTTAATGAAAATCAAACTGTTGCAGTAACCGCCACTACAAAAAATGAAACTAGTAATCAAGTAGAAACTACTACTGATACAGATAAAAAATCTGATGATACAGCTGTAAAAGCAAATAAAGAAACAGTAGCTGAAAATAAAGCTACTAAGAAGGATAACACTAGTGTAGTAGAAGCTGCACTGACGAATAGTGATAAGACTTTATCGAATTCTTCAGTTGCTGATGATAAGGTAAAAAATGATGATAGAAAAGTTGCTGCTCCAGTTATTCAAACTGAAAAGAAAGATTCAGTAAAGCAAAATAAAGCAGCTAATACAACAAATAGTGCTAATGAAGATAAAGAAGCCTCAGTAAAAGAAGCTGATAATAATTCTTCTAATAAGGCTGAATTAAAAGGCTAAATCAAAGATATTGTTGAAGAATCTGGTGTAGATACTAGCAAGTTAACTGATGACCAAATTAATGAATTAAATAAGATCAACTTTTCTACACAAGCCAAGAGTGGAACTCAATTAACTTATAATGACTTTAAGAAGATTGCAAAGACCTTAATTGAACAAGATTCTCGTTATGCTGTTCCTTTCTTTAATGCAAGTAAGATTAAGAACATGCCTGCTGCTAAAACCCTTGATGCTCAAACTGGAAAAGTTGAAGACTTGGAAATTTGGGATTCATGGCCTGTTCAAGACGCAAAAACTGGTTATGTTTCTAATTGGAATGGATATCAATTAGTAATTGGAATGATGGGAGTTCCAAATACCAATGATAACCACATTTATCTTCTTTATAACAAGTACGGTGATAACAACTTCAATAACTGGAAGAATGCTGGACCTATTTTTGGTTTAGGTACTCCAGTTATTCAACAATGGTCTGGATCAGCAACTTTAAACAAAGATGGTTCAGTACAACTTTACTACACTAAGGTTGATACAAGTGATAACAATACTAATCACCAAAAGATTGCCAGCGCTACTATTTACTTAAACCTTGAAAAGGCTCAAGATAAGATTTCTATTGCGCACGTTGATAATGATCATATTGTCTTTGAAGGTGATGGATATCACTACCAAACTTATGATCAATGGAAGAAGACTAATAAGGGTGCAGATAACATTGCAATGCGTGATGCTCACGTGATTGATGGTGAAGATGGCAATCGTTATCTTGTCTTTGAAGCAAGTACTGGTACTGAAAATTACCAAGGTGCTAACCAAATTTATCAATGGTTAAATTATGGTGGTTCTAACAAGGATAACTTAGGTGATTTCTTCCAAATTTTATCTAATAATGATATTAAGGACAGAGCCAAGTGGTCAAATGCTGCAATTGGTATTATCAAATTAAATGATGACATTAAGAATCCTGGCGTAGACCATATTTATACACCACTTATTAGTTCTCCAATGGTAAGCGATGAAATTGAACGTCCTGATGTAGTTCGCTTAGGTAATAAGTATTACTTATTTGCTGCAACTAGATTAAACCGTGGTAGTAATGATGATGCTTGGATGGCTGCTAACAAGGCGGTTGGTGATAATGTTGCTATGATTGGATATGTTTCCGATAATTTAACACATGGATACGTTCCGTTGAATGAATCTGGTGTTGTATTAACTGCTTCTGTTCCAGCTAACTGGCGTACTGCTACTTACTCATACTATGCTGTTCCAGCTAACTGGCGTACTGCTACTTACTCATACTATGCTGTTCCAGTTGAAGGAAGAGACGATCAACTTTTGATCACTTCTTACATCACTAATCGTGGTGAAGTTGCTGGAAAAGGTATGCATGCAACTTGGGCACCAAGTTTCTTATTACAAATTAATCCTGATAACACTACTACTGTTTTAGCAAAAATGACTAACCAAGGTGATTGGATTTGGGATGATGGTAGTGAAAATGCAGACATGATGGGTGTACTTGATAAAGATGCCGCAAATAGTGCAGCTCTTCCAGGTGAATGGGGTAAACCTGTTGATTGGGATTTAATTGGTGGATATAACTTAAAGCCACACCAACCTGTGACTCCAATTCCAAATATTCCAACGACTCCTGAAACACCAAGCACACCAGACACTCCACATACTCCAACGACTCCTGAAACACCAAACACACCACATACTCCTGATACTCCACGTACTCCAGAAGTTCCACCTACTTCAGTTAAGAAGACTACGCAATCTAAGCTTCCAAAGGCGGGAGCTAAAAATGGTATTGCTGCAGCAATTTTAGGTGCTGTAAGCTCAATGTTAGGGACTATTGGCCTTGGCATTTCAAAACGCAAGCGTAATAATTAAATTTAAAAAAAGATGAGTTTTAATATGACTCATCTTTTTTGCTATAAATATAATTTATTCTAGTATGAAAAACTGTAAATTTTCTCAAAATTATCTTTTCCTATAATAAATTTGAAAAGTAATCTTAGTGAAAAGCCAAGCTATAGCATAAAAATATATTTCATTATGGCTAGCAAATATTAGACATTTACTTTTCATAATTTAGACTAAATAGTTGAAAGAGTTTAATAAAGAGAAAATTTATGCAAGAAATTAAAGAAAAATATTTTGAAGGAGAAAGGGCTTTATATGGTCTTTCGGACGCAATTTTAGAGAATGCTATTTTGGATGAAGGAGAATCGTCTCTAAAAGAAACGTATAATTTAGACATAAAAGCTAATATTTTTAAATATAAATATCCTTTATGGTATTGCAAACAATATTAAAGTTACTGACAGTACCTTTGAAACAATTTCTAGAAGTGGTATTTGGTACACTAATAATATTTCAATTAAAAACTCAAATTTACAAGCTCCTAAATTATTTAGAAGATGTAAGCACGTTTTTTTAGATCGTGTATTCTTTTCTGATGCTGAAGAAACAATGTGGACTTGTGAGGATATTACTATTAAAAATACTGAGATTAATGGTGACTATTTCGGAAAAGATAGTTCTGACATCTATATGGAAAATGTGTGCGTGATTGGAAACTACGTTTTTGATGGTGCTAAAAATATTGTTTGTAAGAATTGTAGTTTTGTATCTAAAGATGCATTTTGGACTTGTGAGAATGTAACTTTAATTAATTGTCAAATAGATGGGGAATATTTAAGCTGGAATAGTAGCAATATTCTTTTCAGAGATTGTACTATTGAAAGTGATCAAGGGCTTTGCTACATGGATCATGTTACTTTAGAAAACTGTATTTTAAATCAGACGACTTTAGCCTTTGAAAAATGTAGTAACATTAACGCAACTATCAAGAGTAAGATTACGAGCGTTAAAAATCCTATTTCTGGAGTAATTAAAGCGAAGAAGATTGAAACATTAATTATTGATCCAGCAAAGGTGGATTCTCGTGATACTAAGATTGTCTCGGAGGAAGCAATCGATAAAAAAGTTTCAGTTTCTGATCAAAATCAAGAGGATGAATAAAATTGAACTATGATTTTACAACCGTGATAAATCGGCGGCATACAGATTCAGTTAAGTGGAACGTTAAAGATAGTGAATTACCAATGTCGATTGCGGACATGGATTTTAAAACAGCATCTGAAATTGTTTTAGCAATGCATGAAAAACTTGAACTGGGAGCCTTTGGCGATGAAGAAGCAGGAGCCGATTATTTTAATGCAGTAAGTCATTGGTATCAGTTAGAGCATGGTGCAAAAGCTGAACCAAACTGGACGATTTTTGCTACTGGAGTAGTTCCAGCTATCTCATCAATTGTTAGACGTGTTTCTCATATCGGCGATAATGTATTAGTGCAAGAGCCGGTTTACAATATTTTTTATAATTCTATTGAAAATAATGGTCGCCATGTATTATCAAATGATTTAATTTATAGTAATGGTAAATATGAAATTAATTGGCAAGATTTAGAAGAAAGGCTGGCTAATCCCTTAACTACTTTGATGATTTTCTGCAATCCGCATAATCCTACAGGAATTATATGGAAAAAGAGCGAAGTAGAAAGAATTGCGTCTCTATGCCAAGAAAATAATGTAATTCTTCTGTCTGATGAGATTCATGGGGACTTAGTGCGTAATAATGTCAAATATACACCTGCTTTTTCTATTACTGAACCCTTAAGAAGCAATGTAATTAGTTTGGTATCTCCAAGTAAAACTTTTAATGTTGCTGCCCTTCATGCCGCAACTGTGATTATTCCTGATAATAATTTACGTGATATCATTAATCGCGGATTAAATAGCGATGAATTAGCTGAACCTAATCTTTTAGCTATTCCAGCGATAATTGCCGCTTATACGGAAGGATTTAATTGGTTGCATGAGTTATTAGCAGTAATTGACAATAATTTCGCCTATGTCGAAAAGAAAATTACTAGCCAATTAGAAAATGTAAAAATTGTTTCTGGCCCGGCTACTTATTTAATGTGGCTAGATGTAAGCAAGATTACTCATGACAGTTACAGATTAGCTGCATATCTTCGAAAAGAGACTGGTTTAATTGTGTCTGCTGGTCGTATATATCGCGGAAATGGTAATGAGTTTTTACGGATAAATTTAGCTTCTCCTAAGTCAATGGTAGAAGATGGAATCAGTAGGTTAATTATTGGAATTAAAAAATATTCAAAAAAATAGCTGAAAGTGGTTTCAAAATCATCTCAAAAAGATATATACTTTTATTGAGGTGATTTTTTATGGAACCATTATTTTTAACGCCCTATTTTCGACCAAAAATTTGGGGTGGTCGTAAATTAAATACTGTTTTAGGATATGATATTCCTGATGGAAAAGTTGGAGAAGCTTGGGTAATTTCGGGCTATAAAGATGATGCTTCAACTGTGAATGCTGGTCCATTAAAAGGCAAGACATTACGAGAGGTATATTTAGAACACCCAGAGTTATTTGGCAATCCGAAAGCTAAGGAATTTCCTTTATTAGTTAAATTTTTAGATGCAAATGATAATTTATCTGTTCAAGTCCACCCAGATGATGATTACGCTAGAATTCATGAAAATGATTCTGGAAAAACTGAAAGTTGGTATGTGCTTCATGCAGAACCTGGTGCTAAACTTATCTATGGGCACAATGCAAAAAGTAAGGAAGAACTTGAAAAGTGGATTAAAGATGGAAAATGGTCCAAGCTTTTACGATATGTACCAGTAAAAGAGGGAGACTTTTTATATGTTCCATCTGGTACGGTTCATGCTTTAACAAAAGGGATTATGGTTATTGAAACCCAACAATCAAGTGATGTAACCTATAGGTTGTATGATTGGGACCGAGTAGATAAGAAAACTGGTAAGAAGAGAGAGTTGCATATTAAGCAATCTCTTGATACTATTCAAGTACCACATAAAGACCCGAAGCTGAAAATTACGTCAGAAACTGTTGGAGATGCAAAGATAACCACTTTGGCTCAGCCACCAATGTCGCCTCATTTTTATTTGTGGCAAATTGATGTTGATGGAGAATTTAGTTGGAGTTTAAATGATCACCCATATCTTTTAGTTTCTGTAATTAAAGGCGATGGTAAGTTTATCGCAGATGGCAAAGAATACGATATCAAATTGGGTAGTAACTTTATTATTCCTAATGATATGAAGGACTTTAGTTTTAGCGGTAATTTACGTTTAGTAATTTCAGCTCCTGGTAAAGAATAATTTTAAATGAATGGAGTTGGTCAAATGATATATATTGGTTGCGGGGTAATAATGTTTGTAATCGGAGTCATTTGGCTTATTGCTCCTTCACCTAATCCAAATCGAATTTACGGATACATGTCTTATTTAGCTTCAGTTAATGAAGCTAGTTATAAATATGCACAAAAAGTAGCAAGGAATTACTTTATGCTTTTTGGTATAATTCAGTTTTTATTAGGCGTAGTTATCCATTTGTTACATTGGGATCGTTATTTCTTAATCTGGCTACTTACCTTTTATTTGTTTATTTTGGCCCCGATAATTATGACTGAAAAGAAACTACAATCTTTTTTACGCGCTCGTCATGAGTTGCCATATGATTATATTGAACCGGATAAAATAAAACATACTAAAGTAAAGGGATTTAAGGACAAATAATGCTAAAAATTTTAATGGTTGAAGATGACAATTCTGTTGCAGAAATGATGAAGATGTTCTTTAGTAAAGAACAATGGGATGTTGATATAGCTAAAGATGGAGTAGAAGCTGTTGAAATGTTTAAAAAAGCTCCAGATTCTTATGATATAGTTACGCTGGATCTTAACTTACCTAAAAAAGATGGTATGGAAGTAGCTAAAGAAATTAGAGCTATTTCCTTATCAATTCCAATAATTATGCTTACGGCTCGTGACTCAGAAAGTGATCAAATTTTGGGTTTAGGAATTGGTGCTGATGAATATGTTACTAAACCATTTAGTCCATTAGCCTTAATTGCTCGGATTAAAGCTTTATACCGTAGAAGTCACTTAGAAAAAGATATGTATGCTTCTAATGGGGTAAAGTATGATGTTGTTACTAAGCATTTAGAAATTTCAGAAGATCGCCGAGAAGTCCGTTTTGATGGTAAACTTGTTGAAGGGTTAACGCCAAAAGAATTTGATCTTTTGTACACTATGGCTCAAAAACCAAAACAAGTCTTTTCAAGAGATAAGTTATTGGAACTAGTTTGGGGCTATGAATTTTTCGGTGAAGAAAGAACTGTTGATGCTCATATAAAAAAGTTGCGTCAAAAGTTAGAAAAAGCTGGTCCACAAGTAGTTCAAACTGTTTGGGGCGTAGGGTACAAATTTGATGATTCTGAGGTATAGAAATTGAAACTATTCTATCAAGAAATGCTAGGTTTTTTACTAGTAATTATTACTAGTATCATAATTATTGGTTCATCGACTATTCATTTTGCGACCATTCAAGCATATTCTCAAAGCTATTCACGTTTAGAGGGTTATGGAACTTCAATTGGAAAATTAGCTTTAGCTAAAGATAATCCACGACATGAATTGGATGCTAAATTTTTAAAAAATTTACAGGTAGTAATGGAAAGCGAAGATTTACATCTTCGCATTTTTAATAATAAAAATCGACAGGTTTATCCCGAAACTACGATGAATTGGGCTCTTCCTAAAAAACTTTTTAAGCAATTAAAAAATGGAAAGACAATTAGAATTAGAAATGACCATGAAGATGAGCAAATAAGTTCTTTTTCTAGTAAGGATGCTTATACTAGTGTAATTGTTCCTTGGCGTAGTAAAGGAAAGCTGGTTGGCGTTATTTGGATTGGATCAAGAGTTCAGAATGTTGAACAAATGATTGTACGAGAAAAACATAATTTAGTTACTGCTTTACTCAGTTCCTTAGTTATCGGTGGGCTAATTAGTTTTGCTTTATCTTATTATATTTCTAGAAAAATCAAGTTGTTGTCTAGTGGTACTAAAAAGGTTGCTCAAGGTGATTTTAATGTTCATTTGAAACATAAGGATACGGATGAGATTGATGATTTAGCACGTAATTTTAATATTATGGTTAATGCATTAAGAGAATCAAATGATGAAATTAAAGCTCAAGAGAAAAGACGAGAGCAATTTATGGCAGATGCAGCTCACGAAATGCGTACACCTTTAACGACAATTAATGGATTATTGGAAGGCTTTGAATATGATGCGATTCCTGAAGAGGCTAAACCTAAATCCATTGCTTTAATGCATAGTGAAACTAAACGATTAATTAGACTTGTAAATGAAAATTTGGATTATGAAAAAATTCGAAATAATAAAATTAGTTTAATTCAGTCAAAGTTTAATGCAACTGAAATTTTGACAAATCTTTTAACTCAAATGAAGCAAAAAGCTATTGAAAAAAATGATGAGTTAATTCTTAACTGTCCTTCAGAAGTAGAAGTTTATGCTGATAAAGATAGATTTACTCAAATAATGGTAAATCTAGTTCAGAATGCTTTACAATTTACTGAAAATGGTAAAATTATAATTTCCGGTAAGCGAATTGAGCATGCAGCTCAATTTAGAGTAGCTGATACAGGAATTGGAATGAATAAGAAACAAATGAAGTATATTTTTGAAAGGTTTTATAAAGCAGATCCTTCTAGAGCTAAAATTGGTTCTGGAGAATCAGGATTGGGACTTTCAATTGTTTTATCTCTTATTAAACAGCACGGCGGTAAAATTGATGTGGACTCACAACCGGGAAAGGGAGCTCAATTTACTGTAACTTTGTATGATAAAGGGTATAAAGAATTTATTAGAGACTAAATAAAAGGTCAGTACTTAGACTAATAAGTACTGACCTTTTATGCTTATTTATCGGGATTATCTTTTTCTGGAGAATTATCAGAGCTATTTTTATTTTTATCACTAACAGCAGATTGAATATTTTCAGGAACATTGTTGATTTCATCTTTATTAGTTTCTGGCGCATCGGTAGTATAAAGATCAGTAGTCGTTCCCTTATGTTGAGAATAAAGAGAGGTAGATTTATTACGGAGATCTTTTCTTAATTTAAGCATTCTTTGATAGTTGACTTTATAATCAAATTCATTTGGATTAGTTGGAATGAATCCAGCAGGGGTATAGAAACGCAAAAGATTATGATTATTTAATAAGTCGGAGTAGTGAAGCGAATTATGTCCATATTCAACTAAATTATTAATTTCATCTTTTTGTTTCTTAGTAAATTTAGTAATTTTCTCGCCTGTTTGATGGTTATAAATGGTTCCCTTAATTCCCTTTCCGCCAATAATTATATATTTTGGTGTAACAATTGTACCGTTTCTAAAGACAACTATTTGACGATATTGCTTTGAGAATAGATCTTGACCAAATTGGATATAATTTTTGTTAGAAATTCCTAGTAAGTGAAGAAGAGTAGGAAGAACATCAATTTCACCACTAATTTTATTGTCAACTTTTCCCTTGATACCATCCATATGAATCATGAATGGTACTTTTTGAAGTTCTGTTGTGTCGTAAGATGTCCATTTATTGAAGTCTTTACCTAATACTGGGGCAAGAGCTGATAATTCATCATCTGAACTACCAACACCATAGTGATCGCCATACAAAATGACCATCGTATTTTTATCTAGACCACTCTTTTTTAAGTAATCAAAGAATTCTTTTACTGATTGATCAAGGTAATGAGCAGTTTCAAAATAATTATTTATTGTTGTATTTGAAGTATTGGTAGTAGTAAAATTATTGTCTTTATCTTCCTGATCCATTTGGAATGGAATGTGATTAGTAACAGTTAAGTACTTCACATAGAAAGGTTGCTGCATTTGTTCAAGGTATTTGATACTTTGACTAAATAACAACTTATCCTTTAAACCATAGCCAATTTTGTCGTTTTTCTTTTGAGAGAAATAATTCGCATCAAAGAAGTAATTATAGCCTAAGTTTTTATATACTTCATTACGGTTCCAAAAGGTCCCGGTATTTCCATGGAAAACGGCAGACGTGTAACCACTTTGTCTCATAATTTGTGGAGCACCCTGAAAAGTATTTTCAGAACCTAAAGATGAGAAAAGAGAACCATCTGAAATGCCATATGTTCCCGTTTCAAGCATGTTTTCCGCGTCACTAGTTCTACCTAATCCTACTTGATGATAGAAATTACTGAAACTAACAGTATCTTTATTATGATATAGCGAATTTAGAAAAGGAGTGACTTCTTGACCATTAACCTTTAGTCCAATTAAAAACTGCTGGAAACTCTCTAAGTGTAGGACAATAACATTTTTGCCTTTGGCTTTACTAAAATATTGTGGATTAGCTTTAGCATAATTTTTCTTGGTAAAGTCTAAGACTTCGTTGATGTCTTCAGCATTAGCATTCTTTTTAACTTGATTTGATTGAGCACTCTTTAATAGATCATAAACTGAATAAGTATCAATTCCTAAGTACTTGACTACATAAGAACGATCAAAAGTATTTCTCAGTAATCTAGGACGAGAAGTTTCTGCTAGAAACATATTTAGTGTTAGCATGAAAACTCCGAAAGATGAGACAGCAAAAGGTCGTTTAAAGCCGTACTTGCGTGGATCAATTTTGATTACTTTTAAGATCAATAAGATGATAATGATGATTATATCTAACCAAAGAAAGATATCACTGGGATGCAATAAAGCAACTGTACTTTTTCCTAAACCTTGTGAAACTTTGTCGGTATTTTGAACAGTTTTGCTAGTTAAAAAATCTGAAAATTGTCGGTAGTAAATTACGTTTGCAAAAAGCAAGATTGTATTTAATGTATCCAAAACTAGCATAGCCATATAGGAAACAAGTGGCTTAGAGAAGTAGAGACCTAAGCTTAAAATGATAATACACGTTCCTAAGGGCGTTAGCCAAACTATGAAGTGTTGATATGGATCACCTAGTCCGAGTTTAAAATCAAAGTAAGCTGCATACATATACTTTGCCCAGAAGCAAAGAGTAAGGATTGTTAGAAATCCAATTCTAGTTTGCCAAAAATTACGTTTTGTTTTATTCACGCTAAAATACTCCTTTTAATAAGGAATATTTTACTGGTAATTTCAAAAAACGACAAACTTTTATTAAAGATTTGCGTTTTTTTAACATTTTGAAAAAAATCAACTTTCATTGCTAGCTTTACGTTATAATTAAGCCAAAATTATGGAGTCGGTTAAGTTATGCTTTTTTTACAACCCTTATACGAATATATTTTTCATACTTATGCAACTCGAGTTAATCACTTTGCTCTAATTAAGTTGATTTTATATAGCTTGGATAAGACGCTTTTTTATTTTATTATTTTCGTGATTATTCGATTATGCTGGTTATTGTTTATCAGACATCGTAGAACGTTAAAATCTGAAGCATGTGTTTGGATTTTTACTTTTTATGTTATCTTGCTTTTAATGCTAACCGTATTTAGAGATACGTATTTTCCATGGCAACTGACGTTTAATTTTCATCGTGATTTAGGTGAGATTAATCTGGTATTTATGAAAGAAACAATAAAGTTAACTCATGGACAAAGTTTACTTGACTTTTTCTATAATTCTCTTGGTAATGTTCTATGGTTCATTCCATTTGGTTTGTTGTTCCCTGAAGTTATTCAAAAAAATAAGATGGGAGTAACAGTTATAGTCGGTGCATGTTTATCTATATGTATTGAAGGATTGCAGTTTATTCTAGAAACTGGGGTAAGCGATATAGATGATGTATTTTTTAATGTTTGTGGTGCGATAATAGGCTTCATAATCTACAAAATTATTTACAGGTTCTTAATAAGAAAAAACTCTAGTTTTATGAAGAAGTAACTGCTAAAATAAGGGTTGTACGTGAAAAAAGTTACAAAAAAGGAAGTTTAAATAATGAATAAAGTTGTTCACTTTGATGCAAGTAAATTAACACCATTTGTTCATGAAAATGAATTAAAGGAAATGCAAGCAATGGTAACTGCTGCAGATCAAGAATTACGTGAAGGTACTGGTGCAGGTAGTGACTTCCGTGGTTGGATTGATTTACCAATTAATTACGATAAAGATGAATTTGACCGTATTAAAAAAGCAGCTGAAAAGATCCAAAAAGATTCTGAAGTTTTAGTTGGTATTGGTATCGGTGGTTCTTACCTTGGTGCTCAAGCTTCTATTGAATTTTTAAATAGTTCTTTCTACGGTAGAGAAAAAGAAAAGTACCCAACTGTTGTATTCTGTGGTAACTCTCTTTCAGGTTCATACCTTTATGACTTACTTGAATGGTTAGGGGATAAAGATTTCTCAATTAATATCATTTCTAAGTCTGGTACTACTACTGAACCATCAATTGCCTTCCGTGTTTTGAAGGACAAGTTAATTAAGAAGTATGGTAAAGAAGAAGCTGCTAAGAGAATTTACGCAACTACTGACCGTGCTAAAGGGGCTTTGAAGACTGAAGCAGATGCTGAAGGTTATGAAGAATTTGTTGTTCCTGATGACATTGGTGGTCGTTTCTCAGTATTATCAGCTGTTGGTTTACTTCCAATTGCAGTAGCTGGTGGAGATATCGATGCAATGATAAAGGGTGCTGCAGATGCACGTGCTGCATACACTGATCCAGATGTATTAAAGGATAGTCCATACCAATATGCAGCTCTTCGTAATATTCTTTACCGCAAGGGTTACACTACTGAATTACTTGAAAACTACGAACCATCATTAAGAATGTTTGGTGAATGGTGGAAGCAATTAATGGGTGAATCAGAAGGTAAAGATCAAAAGGGTATTTATCCATCTAGCGCTAACTTTACTACTGATCTTCACTCACTTGGTCAATACATCCAAGAAGGTCGTCGTAATTTGATGGAAACAGTTATTCGTGTTGAAGACCCAACACATGATGTAACTATTCCAGATGATAAAGAAAACTTAGACCAATTAAACTTCTTATCTGGTAAGACTATGAATTATGTAAATGATCGTGCTTACGAAGGTGTAGTTTTAGCTCACACTGACGGTGGCGTACCGGTTATGACTGTTGATATTGAAAATCAATCAGCACATACTTTGGGTTACTTGATTTACTGGTTCGAATTAGCTGTTGGTATTTCTGGTTACTTAAACGGTATTAACCCATTCAACCAACCAGGTGTTGAAAGCTACAAGAGAAATATGTTTGGTCTTTTGAACAAGCCTGGTTATGAAGATTTACATGACGATTTAACTAAGCGTTTAAAGTAAAATAAAAATTACTCAGTATAATAGTAACGGTTATACGCATAATATAGCGGAATATCATTTCGTTAAAGAAAGAGTAGGGAGCATTGTTGTTTCCTACTCTTTTTATGTGTTGGAGAAAGGGAATTCAATTGAATAGAAAACAAGATAAAAGAAACATCATGGCAGTTTTAGCCGCAGCTTTTATGTCATTTGTGGGAATTTTGACAGAAACGAGTTTAAATGTAACTTTTCCGACTATGATGAAACAATTTAATGTAAGTTTGGATGTTGTTCAGTGGACAACAACCGGTTACTTACTAATGATTGCAATAATTATGATTTGTTCCTCATATTTAAATGAGCGTTTTACTGCTAAGCAATTGTTTGTTGTATCTTGTGGCGGATTTATTGTCGGAAGTTTGATTAGCGCTTTTGCAGGCGAGTTTTATGTTTTGCTATTTGGAAGATTAATCTCATCTTTGGGAGCAGGACTTAGTATTCCTTTAATGTTTAATTTAATTGTTGAAGTTATGCCACAAAAAAAGTGGGGACTATACATGGGAATTGCTGGTTTGATTATCGCAATGGCACCAACTTTAGGACCAGCATTTGGTGGAGCAATAACATATTATTTTAATTGGCGAGATATCTTTTTTATTGTAGCTATTTTTGCTGCAATTGTATTTTGTGCTGGAGTAAGAGTAATTGGTAAGTATCATGAACAAACTCAACGCAAGTTTGACTATCTTGGTTTTGTTTTGTTAGCGACTGCTTTTATTACTTTAACTTTGGGAGTTAATCAGATTAGTAGAGGATTTAAAAATATATTTTTATGGCTACTTTTAGTTGGAAGCTTGTTGCTTTTTTATTTATATAAAAAATGGGCACAAAGCAATAAAGAAAGTTTATTAAATATCGCTGTATTTAGACAAACAGCATTTGTTTATGGTGCATTAGCATACTTTTTACTACAATTTGCTAATATTGGGGTAAGTTTTGTTTTGCCAAATTACATCCAAATTGTTGGTCATCAAAATGCGCTCATTGGTGGCTTGGTTTTATTGCCTGGAAGTATTATTGCAGGTCTCTTAAATCCAATATTTGGTAGTTTATATGATCGTTTGGGTGCCAAGCCATTACTCTATACTGGAGGATTAATATTAGCACTTAGTGGCCTTTTATTTGCAATTTATGGATTAACCTTAACAACTTTAATGATTATGGTCTTTTATGGTTTATTAGCTTTTGGACACCGTATGTCTTTTAGCAATACATTGGCAGAAGCCTTAAAAATTGAGCCTAACAATTTGCATACTGATGCTACAGCAGTGTGTCAGACAGCTCAGCAATTAGCTGGCTCGATAGGAACGACAATTATGGCAGCAATCATAGCAATTTTCCAAAATGAATCGAATTCAAGTTATGCAATTCGTACTGCTCGCGGAAGTCGAGCAGCATTTTATTTTATATTTGGATTAGGAATTTTGATTTTAATTTTAGATTGGGCTATGTTTAGGTTAGAAAGAAAAAATAGCGTTAAGAATTAGAAAGTGTATTATCATGAATACGAATGCTGAATTTATGGATATGGAAGAAGCAATCTTTAAATTTGCTCAAGAATTATATTTTAAAAATCAAGTAGCAAGTGATTTAGTAGAAAAAGATGAACAAAAAGATCTTTTGCATTTGGATAGAAGTGGAGTAGAAAAATTACAAGAGATAGATGGAATAATTAAGGATTTTTGTCAACCGCAGATTAGAGCAATTCTGCAGGTAAGTCAAAATGCACATACGTTGCAACCAGATTTTAAATTAGTAAAGAACCAGACGCACCAATTAATTCAAAATTACGATAATTTAAAGAAATTAGTTCAGTTTAGAAAGAAAATACGTGCCGAGAAAAACAAAAAATTAAGCTCTGAATGGCTAGAATTAGAAAATAATCTTGAGAAAATAAATATCACTAAAATAGAAAATATAGAAAAGTCTGTGATAGAAAACGAGGATAAGTGATATAATTGAAAAGCTGCGTCATGGTGAGTAAGACATGACGCAGCTTTTTTTGTAGAAAATAGTTTATTATGCGACTTAATTTATGAAATAGAGGAGGATAATTATGATAAAGAGTAAAAAGAGCAAACTTATTTCACGTGAGTATGATGAGGTTATTTTAAAGACAGGTGGATTAGTAGGACTAATGGACCGAGTGGATGAAACTCATTTTTTACCTGATTATGGTGTTGAAACACCTGAGCAAGAAAAGAAAACAATGGCTATGGCACCAATTTCAATTGATGATATAGAAAAAGTGGTTTATAGACCGAAAGATTCGCAGTAATAGTGTCTTTATCAAATTTAATCATAGAAAACAAAAAGCCTTTAACATCAATGTTTCTAATTCATTGACATTAAAGACTTTCACGAAAATTGAGATATTCGGGCTCGAACCGAAACATCCAGGAACCAGAATCCTGTGCCTTACCAATTTGGCTATATCTCAGTAATATCACCCGTACGAGAATTGAACTCGTAACTCCACCTTGAGAGGGTGGCGTCTTAACCATTTGACCAACGGGCAAATTCAACATATGTAAATATAATTGAATATGAGAAATATGTCAAGTTCTATCCTGCTTTTTTCTTTTGAAAAGATAAGGTATTATAAAAACTAGGTGAATTAGGATGATAGAATTTTTTAAAACACAACATTTGATTGAAGAGATGGTAAGCGAGAGAATTATACCTGGTGTTAACTATGCATTCATTAAGGAAAAGCAGGTCTTTTCTTCAACTGTAGGCTTTGCCAGCCTTATGTCAGATGTTAAGCAGCTTAGTCCATTTGCGCTTTATGATTTAGCTAGTTTAACTAAAGTTTTAGGAACGACAAATGTTTTTCTAAAGCTAAAAGAAAATGGAAAATTAAATTTTACAGAACCACTTAAACAATTTATTCCTGAATTCAAGGATGAACGAGTCCGCTTAAGCCATCTTTTGACGCATACTAGTGGTATTAGAGGGTGGATCCCTAATAGAGATCAACTTTCTGCCTCAGAGCTTTTAAAAGCAATTATATCTTTACCTGTAACAGATGAATTTGAAACTAAGATGCGCTATGCAGATACTAACTTTATTTTGTTAGGTTTAGTTCTTGAAAAAATATATGGTCTGCCTATACAAGATGTGATTACAAAAGAAATCATTTTGCCAGCACAGCTAAAAGAAACAACTTTTCATCCTAATCCTACTGATTGTGTTCCAACTGCTTTTACTGAAGATGGAAATTTATTGCAAGGAGTTGTACATGATCCTAAGGCACGGGTTTTAGGAAAATATTGTGGTTCTGCAGGCTTATTTGCTAATTTAGAAGACTTAATAAAAATGACTCAAGCATATCTAGGCTTGCGGGATGATGTTTTTCCATTAAAGCAAGATACTCTGGCTAGTTTATTTCAAATTAAAACAACAAAAAAAGTACATCCACGTTCTTGGGGATGGGATTTACGGTTTGATCCTATGGATCAGCATCCATTGATTTTTCATACGGGATTTACCGGAACTTTCATATTAATCGATCGTCTTAACCAAACTGCAATGATTGTATTAACTAATCGGATTCATCCAAGTGGACATAATCAAGTTTTTCTAGCTATGAGAGAAAAAATTGTTAATACGTTTTTAAAAGAGAATATTTATAAAAATTAAAAGACCAATGTCGTTGATGACATTGGTCTTATTTGTTGTATTTTACATACCTGCTTTGATAATTTTCTTTTCACCCATTGTTTTACGAAGTGAAAGCATAGCAGTATATGTAGCTAAAATATAAACTTTCTTAGTTGGTAATTTTGAAATTTCGGCTAAGATAGCATCATTATCTGTAGCAGTTGTCATTAAGCCTGGATCAAAGCCAGAAACTTCTAGTCTGAATCCCATATCATGCCAACGTTTACCGCCGACTATGACTTTATTGATCTGATCTTTGTTTAGACCTTCATAATCTGCATCCCAAATCCAAGAAGTATCAATTCCATCCGCATGGTTTGCATTTAGGAGAGTGACTAGGGAATAACGATCTTTTTCAGTATTAAGCATATGGAGAACTTCATCAAGTCCAACTGGATTTTTAACTAAAATCAAATCGATTTCTTTGCCTGCATAGTTGATTAATTCTTGACGGCCAAAAATACGTTTATTTTCAGCAAAGCTTTGAGCAACTTCGTCATCAGTTAATCCAAATTCTCGAGCTACAGAATAAGCGGCTAAAGCATTATAGATATTGTAAGTTCCACCGATACCGATACTGTAATCTTTTTCGCCCATTTTGAATTTTAAGCTATTCGGAGTTTGATCAATAATTTCATTTACAGTGTAAGTTAAATCAGGTCTATGGTAGCCACAATTAGGGCAGAAGTAGTCTCCAAGATTAGCGTAAATACGTTCATGATAGTGTAAGATATGATCGCATTTAGGACATAAGACACCATCAGTATTCACAGGAGCTTTAAAATCGTTTTCAGGTTTGTCATCCGGGAGTTTAAATCCATAGAATACTTTTTTATTGGGTAGGTCAACTGATGAAAAAATACTTGCATCTCCGTTAGCAATAATAGTTGCATCAGGTGCTAATTTAATTCCATCGACAATTTTTTTATAAGTAGTGTAGATTTCACCATATCTATCCATCTGATCGCGGAAAATATTAGTTAGAACGAAGACACTAGGATGAAGCAATTTTGTTACCATTTTTACATTTGCTTCATCAACTTCTAAAACAGCAATTTTCTTTTTGCTTCTTTTATTTTTGTGAGCTAAAAATGCTGTAACAATTCCTTGCTGCATATTTGAGCCAGATGGATTGGTTAAAATATCGCCATATTTTTTCTTCAATGCTTCTACGATTAAAGCAGTGGTCATTGTTTTACCGTTAGTTCCAGTTACAATGATTGTTTCATAGCCTTTTGCTAATGAATTTAATACTTCAGGATCAATTTTCATGGCAAACTTTCCAGGAAAACTCGTCCCACCCTTTAATACATTATGAAGAAACCAGTATGATGATTTACCGGCTGCCTTAGCGATGCCTGATTTTAAATTCATATTCTTATCCCTCACTTTAAAACTAAATTTTACTATAGCATATCAATAAAATGAAAACGACCTTTTTATTTTTATCTGCACGATTTTTAAATTTACTTTATACTAATTAGGATAATATTAGTGAAAGTATTTAAACTTAATAATGGAGGAATTTTGCAGTGGCCCAATTGTTTTTTCGCTATGGAGCAATGAGTAGTGGTAAGTCAATTGAAATATTAAAGGTTGCACATAATTATGATGCTCAAGGACGAAAAATAGCCTTGATGACAAGCGGTGTAGGTGATAGAAGTGGCGTAGGGACAGTGGCGTCGAGAATCGGCTTACATCGTAAGGCAATTCCGATTGATGAAGACATGAATTTGTTTAATTACATTTCAAAAATGAATAAGAATGATGTTGAGTCTGGTAATGGGACTGTAGCTTGTGTTTTAATTGATGAGGCGCAGTTTTTGAAACGACACCACGTATTAGAGTGCGCAAAAATTGTCGATGAATTAAAAATACCAGTAATGGCATTTGGCCTAAAGAATGATTTTCAAAATCATTTATTTGAAGGTAGTGAAAATTTATTGATTTTTGCTGATAAAATAGAAGAAATGAAGACTATTTGTCACTATTGTGGTCATAAGGCTACAATGAATTTACGGATCAATGATGGAAAACCTGTTTATGAGGGTGAACAAGTTCAAATTGGCGGAGATGAATCTTACTATCCAGTTTGTCGTTTTCACTATTTTCATCCAGATAAGCAGAGATAAATTTGAGGAAGGACAGTAAAAATGGATAAAGTGATGGCTCAATTGGAAGGATTAGTTGCCCATTATGAAGAACTTCAAGAAATGATGGCTGATCCAGAAGTTATTAATGATACTAAACGCTATATGGAAATTTCTAAAGAAGAAGCCGATATGCGTGAAGTAGTACAAAAGTATCGTAAATATAAGTCAGATATTAAGGAAATTGAAGATAATAAAGAAATTATTTCTAATGAATCTGATAGTGATTTAGTTGATATGGCTAAGGAAGAAAATTCTGAATTAGAAAAAGAAGTTTCTGAATTAGAAGACGAGATTAAGATTTTAATGCTTCCAAAAGATCCTAATGATGATAAAGATATCATTATGGAAATTAGAGGTGCTGCTGGTGGGGATGAAGCTTCATTATTTGCTGGCGACTTACTTAGAATGTATGAAAAATATGCAGAAACTCAAGGTTGGAAGGTATCTTTAATTGATTCAGAACCAACTGAAGTTGGGGGCTATAAGCGTGTTGCTGTTATGATTACAGGTGACAAAGTTTACTCAAAATTAAAATACGAAAACGGAGCTCACCGTGTTCAACGTGTTCCTGTAACTGAGTCTCAAGGACGTGTTCATACTTCTACTGCAACAGTTGCTGTTATGCCTGAATATGAACAAGTAGATATAGATTTAGATCCTAAAGATATTCGTGTAGATGTTTACCGTTCATCTGGTGCCGGTGGTCAGCACATTAACAAAACTTCTAGTGCCGTACGTATGACCCACCTTCCTACTGGAATTGTAGTTGCTATGCAAGATCAACGTAGTCAGCAACAAAACCGTGAGAAAGCTATGCAAATTTTGAAATCACGTGTTTATGACTATTACGAAAGTCAAAATCGTGACCAATATGATGCTAAGAGAAAAGACGCAGTTGGTACTGGGGATCGTTCTGAAAGAATTAGAACATACAATTACCCTCAAAACCGTGTCACTGATCATAGAATTGGTTTAACTTTAAATAAGCTTGATCGTGTAATGAACGGGGAATTAGATGAAATTATTAATGCCTTGGTTCTTTACTACCAAACTCAGCAATTAGAAAAGATGGCTGAAGAAAATGCCTAAAAATTTAAAGCAAATAAAAGAAAAGGTCCTAGCCAATAATCCAGAAGTGCGTGCTGATGACATTGACTATGTTTTGGGTGAAAGATTAAACTATACGCCTTCAGAGTACGAATTGCATATTAATGATGAGCTGACTTCTGACCAAGAGAAAGAAGCATTGAAAGATATGAAGAAACTCCGTAGAGGAATTTCTCCACAATATATCTTGGGTTATGCGTGGTTTTACGGTTACAAGATCTTAGTTAATCGCGGTGTTTTGATTCCTAGATTTGAAACTGAAGAGTTAGTGAAATGGGCTCTTGAGAATATTAAGTCTGGAGAAAAAATTCTAGATTTAGGTACCGGTTCAGGTGCAATCATGGTTGCTTTAGTTAAACAAGCACAAGAACAGGGGATTAGCGATTTAATCCTATATGCAAGTGATATTACTGATTCAGCTTTACGTGAAAGTGAAGAAAACTTTTTAAAGTATGATTTAGATGTTAAAACGCGAAAAGCCAATGTATTAGTTGGACTAGAGAAATTTGACATGATAATTTCTAATCCCCCTTATATTAAAACTAGTGAAAAAGATTTGATGGATACAAATGTAATAAAAAATGAACCAGATACTGCTCTTTATGGTGGAGAAGATGGATTAGATTTTTATCGAAAGTTTGCTAAGCAAATTCGTTCTCATTTAAATCCTAATGGTCAATTTTTTTTAGAGTTTGGATTCAGTGAAAAAGAGCAACTAGAGAACCTATTTAAAGCTGAATTGCCAGACTTTAAAGTGGAATTTAGGGAAGATTTAGCTGGTAAGCCAAGAATGGTTCATGGAAGGTGGATGAAGTAATGGAAACTAAAATTTTCAATAAAAAACAAATTCCCGAGGCAGTTGAACTTTTAAAAAAAGGTGAATTAGTAGCTTTCCCCACTGAAACTGTGTATGGCCTTGGTGCGTTAGCAACTAATGAAAAGTCTGTTAAGGGAGTCTATGCTGCTAAGGGACGTCCAAGTGATAATCCTTTGATTGTCACTGTAGCTGACGAAAAGATGATGGAAGAATATGTTAATAACGTACCAGAACGTGCTAAAAAACTGATTAAGCATTTTTGGCCTGGTCCTTTGACGATTATTCTTTTTGTGAAAGAAGGAACTTTACCTGATGCTGTTACAGGTGGTCTGCCAACTGCCGCTTTTCGTTGCCCAAATGATGAAATGACGCATGAACTAATTAGCCGGTTGGGAAAGCCAATTGTAGGACCATCAGCTAATACTTCAACTAAGCCTAGTCCAACAACAGCCGAACATGTTTATCATGATCTAAAGGGTAAAATTGCTGGAATCATTGATAATGGACCTACTGAAATTGGTTTAGAGTCGACAATTGTCGACTTATCAGTTGAAACTCCAACTGTTCTTCGTCCTGGTGAGATTACTCCAGAAGAAATTTCGTCTGTTCTTGGTGAAAAAGTGTTGATGAATAAAGGAACTACGCAGACGAAGGGAATTCCAAAAGCGCCAGGAATGAAGTATCGTCATTATGCACCTAGTGCACCTGTTTTTATTGTGGACAAAGAAGAAGATTTTAAAAAAATCAAATGGGATGATGAAACTGGCGTAGCAGCACTTGATGAAGTACTTGAAAATATTGATAGTTCTAATAAATTTAGTTTAGGTAAGACTATTGACAAAGCTGCTCATAATTTGTTTGGCGCTTTGAGATATTTTGATAGTGAGGATAATATTAAACGGATCTATGTTCAAGGCTTTGATCATGGAACAATTAGTGCAGCATATATGAATCGTCTAAATAAGGCAGCTGCTGGTCATCATTTTAAATAGGATTAGAGGCATGTAGAAAAACATGCCTTTTTTCGTATGATTTTCGAAACATTTATCTAATAATTTGTTAAAATAGTGAGCGAAGTATTATTTAGAATATAGGAGGCCATTATGGGTAAGTTTACCGTTTTGAATCACCCGTTGATCCAACATAAGTTAACGATTATTCGTAAGAAAGATACAGGTACTAATGAATTTCGTCAAATTGTTGGTGAAATCGGTGGACTCATGGTGTATGAAATGACACGCGATTTGCCATTGAAGAATGTTGAGATTGAAACTCCAATTGGAAAATCAACTCAAAAAGAATTAGCAGGTAAAAAATTAGTAATTGTTCCAATTTTACGTGCTGGTCTTGGAATGGTTGATGGTGTGCTTCAAATGATCCCATCTGCAAAAGTAGGACACATTGGAATGTACCGTGATGAAGAAACCTTAAAGCCACATGAATATTTCTTCAAGATGCCACCAGATATTGAAGAGCGTGAATGCATTATTGTTGATCCAATGCTTGCAACCGGTGGTTCAGCTAATATGGCAATTGAGGCTTTAAAGAAGCGTGGTGCTAAGAATATTCGCTTAGCCGTTTTGGTTGCTGCTCCTGAAGGAGTAAAGGCTGTTCAAGAGGCAAATCCAGATGTTGACATCTATGCAGCAGCAGAAGATGAAAAATTAATGGATAACGGTTACATCTATCCAGGTCTAGGAGATGCTGGTGATAGGTTATTCGGAACTAAGTAATTTTTCTCAAAAATATTTTGAAATTGAAATTTTTGGGTGTTATCATTTTTAGTGTGTTTGAGGTATTCAGCACAAGAAGGGAGGTCACGAAGTGAATGAGAAATCTGTAGTCGTTAATGTATTCGGCTTAAATTTCAATGTAACTAATTGCTTAGGGGGAACGTTAGTCGCAATTGCGGTTTTCTTTCTTGTTTGGTATTTAGGACGCAATGTTTCCTTAAAACCTAATAAAAAGCAAAATCTTTTGGAATATATGATTGATTTTACAAATGGGATTGTTAAGGATAACGTTGCTGACGTAGATGCACAAAAGCACCTATCTTTATATGCCTTTACCCTATTCATGTTCATTTTCTTTATGAACCAGTTAGGTTTGTTCTTTGAGTTTTCAATTAATGACCATATCCTTGTCAAATCACCAACTGCTAACCCATTGATTACTATGACCATGGCAATGATGACATTGCTCTTGTCTTATAACTTTGGTGTTCAGAGGTTTGGTGCCAAAGGTTATTTTGCAAATTATGCAAAACCAGTTGGATTTTTACTTCCAATCAATATTATTGAGGAATTCACTAATTTCTTGACGTTATCACTACGTCTTTACGGTAATATTTATGCCGGTGAAGTATTGTTAACTTTAATCGGTAATCGTTTTGCAAAGAGTGCGGGTTGGTTTACCGTCATCGCTTCGGTTCCACTAACTTTAATCTGGCAAGGCTTCTCTGTCTTTATTGGCTCTATCCAGGCATATGTATTCGTAACTTTGTCAATGGTATATATTGGTAAAAAGGTTACTGAAGAATAATTTTACGGAGGGTTTTTTATGAAATATTTAGCTGCCGCAATTGCCGCTGGTTTAGCTGCTTTGGCTGCTTCCTACGGTAACGGAAAAGTTATTTCAAAAACTATTGAAGGTATGGCAAGACAACCTGAATCTGCTAATGACCTTAGAGCAACTATGTTTATCGGTGTTGGTTTGATCGAAGCTGTTCCTATCTTAGCTATCGTTATTGGTTTCTTAATTCTCTTCCTGTAATTTGCGTTTTAAGAACAAGATCGTAATTACGAGAAAGAAGGGTTGAGACATGCAATTTATGTTTGCAGCCTTAAAATTAGAGTTAGGTGACACGCTTTACTATCTTTTGATCTTTGCAGCTTTGCTCCTATTAGTTAAGCACTTTGCTTGGGGCCCTGTAACAAAAATGATGGAAGAACGTCGTCAAAAGGTAATAAGTGACCTTGATCAAGCAGAAAGTGATCGAAAGAAAGCTGAATTGCTTGCTAATCAACGTGAAGCCGCCTTGAAAGACTCTAAACAAGAGGCAACACAAATTCTTTCTACTGCAAAAAGCAATGCGGAAAAGACTAAGAATAATATTATTAGTCAAGCTGATCAAGAAGCTGCCGCAATTAGAAAGAGAGCATCAGAAGATGCTGCTCAGGCAAAAACTGATGCTCTCAATGAAGCAAGAGATCAAGTAGCTGATATTTCTGTTGCTATTGCCGAAAAAGTAATTAGTAAGAATTTATCTGCTGCTGATCAGAAAGACTTGGTAGATCAATTTATCAAGGGGCTGAATGACTAATGGCTTTAAGTAGAGAAGAAATTGCTTCCAGATACAGTAAAGCTTTATTTGCTTATGCGCAAGATGCTAATAGCTTAGATGCAGTACATGAGGATATGAATGTATTGCTTCAAGTAGCTAAAAAAAATCCTGATATGCTGCGTTTGTTAAGCGATCCAATTATTCGAAAGAATCAAAAAGAGGAATTCTTATCAAGTTTTAGCGATAAGTTTTCAATTGAAACTAAGAATTTTTTGGATTTCTTATTAGAATATCGCAGATTTGAATCTTTAACTGCAGTTATTGAGGCATTTAATACTCTTTATGATGAGTATAAGAATATTGCTTCAGGGATTGCAGTAAGTGCTATTAAGCTTAATGAGGATGAATTAAGTCGAATAAGCCAAGCCTATGCTAAGAAGTATGGTTTTAAAGAATTGATTCTGACAAATAAAGTGGATCCAAGTATCTTAGGAGGTATTATCCTCAAAGTTGGGGATCGCATTATTGATGGTTCTATAAGAACTCGATTGCAACAAATTCGTGAGCAATTAATTGAAAATAGATAAAAGAGGTGAAACCATTGAGCATTAAAGCGGAAGAAATTAGCGCTTTGATCAAGCAACAACTTGAGAAATATGATGATAAGCTCAACGTCAACGAAGTTGGTACTGTTACCTACGTCGGTGACGGTATCGCCCGTGCTCACGGTCTAAATAACGTATTATCAAGTGAATTATTACAATTTTCTAATGGTTCATACGGTATTGCGCAAAACCTAGAAGCCAATGATGTTGGTATCATCATCTTAGGTCGCTTTGACGATATTCGTGAAGGTGATCAAGTTAAGCGTACTGGTCGAATTATGGAAGTTCCTGTTGGCGATCAATTAATAGGTCGTGTTGTGAACCCATTAGGTCAACCAGTAGATGGTTTAGGTGAGATTAAGACTGATAAGACTAGACCTATTGAAAGTAAAGCTCCTGGGGTTATGGACAGACAATCCGTTAACCAGCCTTTACAAACTGGTATTAAAGCTATCGATGCTTTAGTTCCAATTGGTCGTGGACAGCGTGAATTAATTATTGGTGACCGTAAGACAGGTAAAACTGCTCTTGCACTAGATACAATCATTAATCAAAAGGGTCAAGATGTTATTTGTATTTACGTTGCCATTGGTCAAAAGGAATCAACAGTTAAAAACTCTGTTGAAACTTTAAAACGATTTGGTGCTATGGACTACACTATTGTCGTAGAAGCTGGTCCTAGTGAACCAGCACCAATGCTTTATATCGCTCCATATGCAGGAACTGCAATGGGTGAAGAGTTTATGTACAATGGGAAGGATGTATTAATCGTATTTGATGACTTGAGTAAGCAAGCCGTTGCATACCGTGAAATTTCCTTACTTCTTCGTCGTCCACCTGGTCGTGAAGCTTATCCAGGTGATGTTTTCTACTTACACTCTCGTTTACTAGAACGTAGTGCTAAGTTGAATAAAAAACTTGGTGGCGGTTCAATGACTGCCTTACCATTTATTCAAACCCAAGCTGGGGATATTTCAGCTTATATTCCAACTAACGTTATTTCCATTACTGATGGACAGATTTTCTTGGAAGCTGATCTATTCTTTGCTGGTACCCGTCCTGCCATTAATGCCGGTGAATCAGTTTCCCGTGTTGGTGGTAGTGCACAGATCAAGGCTATGAAAAAGGTTGCAGGTACATTGCGTGTGGACTTAGCGTCATATAGAGAGCTTGAAAGTTTTGCTCAATTTGGTAGTGATCTTGATCAAGCTACTCAAGCTAAGTTAAATCGTGGACGTCGTACTGTTGAAGTATTGAAACAACCACTACATAAGCCACTTCCTGTTGAAGATGAAGTATTAATTCTTTATGCTTTGACACATGGCTTTTTGGATGCAATTCCTGTACCTGATATTCAACGTTATGAACTTGAATTATATGATTACTTTGCAAGTACCTATAACGACTTACTTGATGTAATCCGTACTACAGGAGATTTACCTGAGGAAGATAAGCTTAATGAAGCTTTAAAGAACTTCAACGAGGGTTTTTCAATCAGTAAGAAATAGAAGAGGAGGTTTTTTCATTGGCAGAATCTCTCCTTGAACTGAAAAAAAAGATTGCTTCAATTCAGAAAACAGGTCAAATAACTGAAGCTATGAGAATGGTTTCGGGTGTTAAATTGAATAGAACTGAAAAACTTGATCAGGAATATACTATTTATAACGATAAAGTTAGAGCAACCGTTTCTCATCTAATGAGTTCACAAATTGTGAATCAATTAGGTAAAGAGACAAATGAATATAGTGAATTTGGCAGTCAATCTAACATTGATTATAGTAGTTTCTTTGATTTAGGTACTTTAGTATCTTTAGTTCAACCTCGTAAAGAAATTAAATCGACTGGTTACTTAGTAATTAGTGGAGATAGAGGTTTAGTTGGTTCTTATAACAGTCAAGTTATTAAGAATATGATGAGTATCTTTAAAGATGCTGATGCCCAAAATAAAGATGTTAAAATTTTGGCAGTTGGTAGTGTTGCAGCACAATTTTTTAAGAAACAAAATCTTAATGTAGTGTATGAATATAGTGGTGTAAGCGATGTCCCAACTTATAATGAAGTTAGAGATATTGTTCAAACCGCTGTAAAGATGTACTTAAATGGCGTTTATGATGAACTTTTTGTTTGTTATACTCACCACGTAAATACTTTAACTTCTGCTTTTAGAGTAGAAAGCATGCTACCAATTTCTGACATTGATATTAATCATAAAGAAACAATGCCAAAAGACTACATTATTGAGCCAGATATTGATTCAGTATTGAAGACAGTTTTACCTCAATTTGCTAAATCAATGATCTTTGGAGCTATTTTGGATGCTAAAACTGCTGAGCATGCAAGTTCAATGACAGCTATGCAGAGTGCATCTCAAAATGCCGATGATGTTGTTTCTGGTTTGAAGACTAAATTGAATCGAGCAAGACAGGCACAAATTACTACCGAAATTACTGAAATTATCGGTGGTGCAAATGCCCTAGAATAAAATAGAAAAGGAGGTAGATGTTTTGAGTAAAGGCGAAATTGTCCAAGTTATTGGACCTGTCGTTGACGTGGAATTCCCACTAGATAAAGATTTGCCTGATATTAATAACGCCTTACATGTCACAAACAACAATGGTGATACTCTTGTTCTTGAAGTTACACTAGAACTTGGTGACGGTGTTTTAAGAACTATCTCAATGGAATCTACCGACGGTTTAAGACGTGGTATGGAAGTTGAAGACACAGGTGCTCCAATTTCTGTTCCTGTTGGTAAAGACACTTTAGGACGTGTCTTTAACGTATTAGGTGATCCAATTGATGGTGGTCCTGCTCTAGGTAAAGATGTAAAACGTGAAGGTATTCATAAAGAAGCACCTAAGTACGATGAATTAAGCACAAGTGAAGAAATTCTAGAAACTGGTATTAAAGTTATTGACTTACTTGAACCATATGTTCGTGGTGGTAAGGTTGGTCTATTCGGTGGTGCCGGTGTTGGTAAGACAACTATTATTCAGGAATTGATTCATAATATTGCCCAAGAACACGGTGGTATTTCTGTATTTACTGGTGTTGGGGAAAGAACACGTGAAGGTAACGACCTTTACTTTGAAATGAAAGCATCTGGCGTTTTATCTAAAACTGCCATGGTTTTTGGTCAGATGAATGAGCCACCTGGTGCCAGAATGCGTGTTGCATTAACTGGTTTGACTATTGCGGAATACTTCCGTGATGTTGAAGGTTTAGACGTATTATTATTTATTGATAATATTTTTCGTTTCACTCAGGCAGGTTCTGAAGTTTCTGCTTTACTTGGTCGTATGCCAAGTGCCGTTGGTTACCAACCAACCTTGGCAACTGAAATGGGTCAATTGCAAGAACGGATTACTTCTACTAAGAATGGATCTATTACTTCAATTCAAGCCGTTTATGTGCCAGCTGATGACTATACGGACCCAGCTCCTGCAACTACATTCGCTCACCTAGATGCTACTACTAACCTAGAACGTCGTTTGGTTGAACAAGGTATTTACCCAGCTGTTGACCCACTTGAATCAACTTCTAGTGCCCTAGATCCAGAGATTGTTGGTGAAGAACACTACGAGGTAGCTGTTAAGGTTCAACATATTTTGCAACGTTACCAAGAATTGCAAGATATTATTTCTGTTTTAGGTATGGATGAATTATCAGATGATGAGAAGTTAATCGTTGAACGTGCAAGAAAGATTCAATTCTTCCTTTCACAAAACTTCTTTGTTGCTGAACAATTCACTGGTATTCCAGGTTCATATGTACCAATCAAGGAAACAATTAAAGGCTTCAAGATGATCATTGATGGTAAATTAGATGATCTTCCAGAAGATGCTTTCCGTAATGTTGGACCAATTGAGGATGTTATTAAGCAAGCTGAAAAGATGGGAGTTACTCCTAAAAATCCTGAAGCAAAAGCAATGCTAGAAGCAAAGTAGGGTGATGCGTGATGGCAGATCCAGAAAAAATTATAAAAGTTAGCGTTGTAACACCTGATGGTATTGTCTATTCGCACAATGCTACAATGGTAGCAATGCGCGCAATTGATGGAGATCGTGCAATTATGTATGATCACCTCCCAATTGTTACTCCTTTAGCTATTGGTGAAGTTCGGGTAAAAAGAACGCATGAAATGAATAATCGTGTTGATCATATTGCTGTTAATGGGGGCTACATTGAGTTCTCAAATAATGAAGCAACCATCATCGCTGATAGTGCTGAACGGGCTCGCAATATTGATGTTAAACGTGCACAATCAGCTAAGAAGCGTGCTGAACAACATATGCAAGAAGCTAAAGAGAAGCACAACGAAAGAGAAATGCTAGAAGCTGAAATTGCTTTACGTCGTGCGGTTAATAGATTACATGTACATGAAAATTACGGTAAATAGAAATGAGAAAGACGAACGATGTGTTCGTCTTTTTTTGTGGAGAAAATTATATGATGAAACAAGTTGGAATACATGCTATTGTTAGTTTAATCACTTATTTAGTTACGATTGCTTTTTCTTTTAGAGCTGTAAGAGGGCTGAGGATAGATCAACTTTTTAAAAAAGGACATACCTTTGAAATTCAAGTTTTTTTACTTTTTATTTCCATTGCTTTAGGTTTTTTAGTAGGTCAATTTATTTTAGCTTTAGTAGACCAATCACTTGCTTTAAAGATGCTTTTTTAATGATTTTTATAAGAAATCAATTAGAATCACAGTTCTTTCTACTTGTTCTTAAAGAAAAGCAGTATTTATGTTACAATTTTTAATGATAAAATACTGGAGGCACTAGCGTGGCAAGAGATATAGGAATTGATTTAGGAACTGCAAATGTTCTAATAAATGTGTCTGGCAAAGGAATTGTTTTAAATGAACCTTCCGTAGTTGCTGTTGATACAGATAAGGATAAGGTCGTCGCAGTAGGTACTGAGGCTTATAAGATGGTGGGACGTACACCAGGTAATATTAGAGTAATTAGACCTTTAAAAAATGGTGTAATTGCAGATTTTGATATTACAGAAGAAATGCTTAGTTACTTTATTGAAAAGTTAAATGTAAAGGGCTTTATGTCCAAGCCTAATATTTTGATTTGTGCTCCCACTGGAGTTACTTCGATTGAGCAAAAAGCTATCATTCAAGCTGCTGAAAAATCAGGTGGTGGTCGTGTATATTTAGATTTCGAACCTAAAGTGGCTGCTGTAGGAGCTGGGCTTGATATTTTTAAACCACAAGGAAACATGGTTATTGATATTGGTGGTGGAACAACTGATATCGCTGTGCTTTCAATGGGCGAAATTGTAACTTCTCGCTCTCTTCGTTGGGCAGGAGATAAAATGAATCAAACAATTGCTAGCTACATTAAGAGAAGTAAAAATCTTCTTGTTGGACAACATACAGCTGAACAAATTAAGATTCAGTTAGGAACCGCTTTTGAAGCTGATCCAACTAAGACTATGACAGTTCGTGGTCGTGATATGGTAGATGGTTTACCAAAGCAAGTAACAATAAATGAACTAGAAGTTCAAAAGGCTCTTGAAGATGGTTTGATGTCAATAGTAGCAGCTACAAAAGAAGTTCTAGAGCAAACCCCACCAGAATTATCTGCCGATATTATTGATCGTGGTATTATGTTAACTGGTGGTGGAGCATTACTTAAGAATATTGATAAATTGATTACATATTATCTTCAAGTCCCTGTCTTAAAAGCTGACGACCCATTAGAAGCTGTTGCTAATGGAACAGGTGTATTGCTTAAAAATATTGAAAATCACCAGAGACACTAATTATGAATAAAGAAAAGTTTGATTTTTCATTAGTAAATAAGTATTTAAAAAAAGTAGGAAAGATTTTTCTATATTTACTTGCAACTATGCTCTTAGGAGCGTTTATTGGATGCGGAGTAGCAAGTGGAAATCCTTTTGCAATTTTCTTTCCTACAACATGGGTTCATTTTTGGGAATTTTTAAGTTAAAATGAATAAATTGCTAATTGAGTTAGTAAATATTTATAAGAAATTTATTTCTCCAATTTTGCCTCCAACATGTAGGTATTATCCTACTTGTTCAACTTATATGATTGATGCTTTAAAAAGGCATGGAGCAATATTAGGCTTAACAATGGGTTTAGCACGAATATTACGCTGTAATCCATTTGTTAAGGGAGGAGTAGATCCAGTACCGGATTATTTTACCTTGCGCCGTAATCCACATCCTGAACGATATGAAGATGAAATTATTGCGCAGGCGTTTCATTCGAATAAAAAGTAGGAGAATTTTTATGTCTAGAAAATTGGAAAGTATTGATATTGAAGTTAATGAAAGAAAAGGCACTGCAACGCCAACATGGGAAGTTATCATTCCTGGTAAACGTTCTATTGGTATTATTGAACAAGAAGAAGAGCGCTACCATGTAGTATCTTCCAAAACAAGTCATAGTCTTTATTCAAAGACTTTAGAAAGTGCTATTAATGAATTACTTTCATACTTTACTTTGCATGAAAAATAAACAAAGTAGGGATATACAATGACGAAAGTTGAAAATAAAGCAGATTGGTTTGATCGTATCGCTTGGGGTGTAGTAATTCCAGTCTTTTTATTAGCAGTTATCAGTTTATATGGCATTTGGGTAGCAACTGTAAATGATCCTAAAATGGGAAGTCCTGTAAAGGCTGTTATTACTCAAGGAGTCTGGTATCTGGTATCAATTGCATTAGTAATTTTTGTAATGCAGTTTGATGCAGAACAACTTTTTAAGATTGCGCCTATTGCGTATGGAATTGGTATTGTTTTGCTTATCGCGGTTTTATTCTTGTATAATCGACAAGTCTTTGCAGATACGGGTGCTAAAAGTTGGTTTAAACTTGGACCTTTAACTTTTCAACCGTCTGAAATTATGAAGCCAGCTTTTATTTTGATGCTAGCAAGAGTAGTAGAACGGCATAATGAACAATATGCGCATACTTTTAAAACAGATTGGCTTTTAATTGGAAAAATATTTGCATGGTTAGTTCCAGTAGCAGTACTTTTGAAATTACAAAATGACTTTGGTACGATGCTTGTATTCTTTGCCATTGTTGGGGGAGTAATACTAGTTTCAGGGATTACTTGGAAAATAATTGTACCAGTCTATGGATTAGTATTTATTATTGGTGCGAGTGCAATTCTTTTAGTTACCACACCAGGTGGACAAGCCTTTTTAGGAAGTGCTTTTAATTTTAGAGCTTACCAATTCCAAAGAATAAATTCTTGGCTAAATCCTGCTCAAGATACGTCTTCTGGAGCTTATCAATTATGGCAAAGTATGAAAGCCATTGGCTCAGGTCAAATTTGGGGTCATGGGTTTGGTAAAGTTAGTGTTTATGTACCAGTTAGAACATCAGACATGGTCTTTTCAGTTATTGGTGAGTCATTAGGATTTGTAGGATGTTGTGTCCTAATTTTGATTTACTTCTATTTGATTTTTCAAATGGTAAAAATTACTTTTGAGACTAGGAATGCATTTTATTCTTACATTTCAACTGGTATCATAATGATGATTTTGTTCCATGTTTTTGAAAATATTGGAATGGGAATTGACCTACTACCATTAACAGGTATTCCGCTACCATTTGTTTCTCAAGGTGGTTCAGCTTTACTTGGAAATATGATCGGTATTGGACTAATTCTTTCAATGAAATGGCATCATAAAGACTATATCTTTAGTACTGCTGGAGACTTTTAAAAGCATAAAAAAAACCTTGTCATAATTTTGACGAGGCTTTTTTATACCATTAATTAATTTTCTTGATTTTTCTTAATATCTTCGTTTTGTGCAGCTGGGTGACGAACTACTAAAACGTCACAAGCGGCAGTGCGAGTAACGTATTCAGTAATGCTACCAATTAATAACCTCTCAACTGCATTTAGACCAGTAGCACCAAGAATAATTAAATCAATATTGTGTTCTTCAGGAAATTCATGAGCAATAATATTCTTTGGAGAACCAAATTCAATAGAATAATGAACATCCTTAACACCGGCATCTTTAGCACGATTATAATATTCTTCGATCTTGGTTTTTGCTTCTTCAGATACTTGTTCCACCATTGCTGAGTCAAAGCTAGAGACATCTTGAAAAGCACGTGTATCGACTACGTGAAGAATTTCAAGAGTAGCACCATTTCTTTTAGCGACTTCAACAGCCTTGCTAAATGCAACGTCTGCTTCTTTAGAACCATCAACGGCAACTTGGATACGTTGGTATTGTTTTAACATGTTGATCACCTCTCTATCAATATTTTATCAAAAATTGATTTAAATTGAATAATAAAACTATTCATTTAAATTCATAAATGTGACTGAAAAGATAGAGATGGCCAGTGCGGCAATAATTAAGGTAATAAAGTTAAATACTTTAGGTAAAGTAAATAAAATTATTATGCCTATAATTCCAGTTAAAATTAGCACTAAACTTGTAACGGAAAATAAAGTATTAATTTTTTTATTTCCAATAAAAATAAAAATAATAAATTGACCTTTATTTTTACTTTTAATTAAATACCATGCTGTAATAAATACTAATAAAATAAAGATTAGCATCAAAATTTTTAATACCACTTACTGATCCTCGCTTAATAAAAAAAGCGGCTTACGCCGCTTCCTTGAATTTCAATAAAATCTGAGTTGACTGCAACATAATGACGCTTGTTGAACCCGCAGTGTTCAAAATTTGAATCTATGTCGCAGTGAATATGGATCCTAGAACAAGCTAGTATTCCGATTCAGATGTTATTCATAAATTCCAACGTCTTTAGTTTGATCGGTCAACTTTGTAATTAGGTTGATCAACTCAGATCACTATCTATTCTAACAAAGATATAGTCTATGTCAATAAATTGAATTTACTTTTTTAAACCGTCATGTTGCATCTTTTTTAAGCGTAAATACTGTCTCTTTAGTGCATCTTCAATTTTAGAATTTCCTTTAGGCTTAAAGTAAGAAGCGTCTTTCAAGTTATCTGGTAAGTACTGTTGTGGAACCCAATCATTCTTGAAATCATGCGGATAAATGTAGGAAACTCCATGATTCAATTTTTTTGCACCTTTATAATGAGCGTCTTTTAGATTATTTGGAATCGAATCATTTTGTTTATTTCTTATATCATTAATTGCAGAATCAATTGCAGTAATTGCACTGTTACTCTTGGGTGATAAACAAAGTTCAATTACGGCATTAGATAAAATGATTCTTGCTTCAGGTAGGCCTACCATTTGTGCCGCTTGAACTGCGTTTACTACTCGGCTGCAAGCAGAAGGATTGGCGAGTCCAATATCTTCATATGCAATAACTAATAAACGTCTACAAATTGCTATTAAATCGCCCGATTCGCATAAATTGCCTAAATAGTAGAGTGCAGCATCGGTATCCGATCCACGAATGGATTTTTGAAATGCTGATAATAGATCATAATGACCATCACCATTGGCATCATAATTTTGAGCTTTAAATTGAATAGAATCTTCTATTTCATTTTTATCAATAATGAGTTTATGGTCAGAACTTTTATCTTGTTTTTCTTGATCAGTTGATAAAACGGCTAATTCTAAAGCGTTAAGAGTAGATCTTAAATCACCATTACCTTTGTCAATAAGTAAATTGCGTGCGTCTTTTGTTAATATAACATTATATTTACCTAAGCCATTTTCAGAGTCGTTTAATGCACGATCGATAGCTCGAGAAATATCTGTGCTCTGAAGGCGATGCAGTTCAAAGATCTGACAACGCGATCGAATCGCAGGAGAAATAGAAATGTATGGATTTTCGGTAGTTGCTCCGATTAAAATAATATTGCCAGACTCTAATAGAGGAAGAAGAAAGTCCTGCTTGGTTTTATCTAAACGGTGAATTTCATCTAAAAGTAAGATGACAGTACCGCTCATTTTTCCTTCTTCGGCTACAATTTGTAGGTCTTTTTTTGTATCTGTTGCAGCATTAAGTTTTCTAAAAGCATATTTTGTTGAGCCAGCAATAGCGCTGGCAATACTTGTTTTGCCGATGCCGGGAGGGCCGTAGAGAATCATTGAAGACAATAATTTTGCTTCAACCATTCGTCTAATTATCTTTTTATTTCCAACTAGATGTTCCTGTCCAACTATTTCATCTAAATTTTTTGGACGCATACGATAAGCAAGAGGTTGCATGATTAATCCTTTTTCCTAAATAATCTATCCCAAAAACTCGGCTTTTTTCGCTCGGTAAGTCGTTCATTAGGAACTTCAGGGGCATAGACTTGATTGATTTCAACTCGATAATGGTTGATAGCTGTTTTTGAAACCACTAGGATTCCAGTAGCATTTGGTTCATCTTTAGCATTATCATCATTTATCAAGGTAAATTTTATATCTTTTTGAGAGCAGAGCCCCATTAGTTTACTGATGAAGTCGTTTTGAGGCATTTTTCCATTTATTAAAATAGTGTAGCCTTTATAGTCATCAATATGTTTCAAGAATAAAGTATCTAATTTTTGATTATTTGTTTCTTCTACAGTCATTCGAATTAAAACACGTTCGCGAAGAGAACCTAAATATCGTCTACGTTCATCGGGACATGTTTGAGGAGTAATGCCTTGAGCAGCATGTTCAAGACGTGTGTTTAAGTCTTCAGTCATAATTCTAATTTTCCTTTATTTTTGAATATTTATATTCATAGTGTAACAAAGCAGAAAAGAAGAAAACAAAAAAGTCTTTCCAAAATAGGAAAGACTTTTGTAGTGAAGCGATAATATTAAAGCTTCTTGTTGTACCATTCAACGATAAGAGCTTCATCAACTTCTGGTTCCATTTCGTCACGTTCTGGGAGACGAACTAAAGTACCAGTCATCTTGCTGTCGTCAAATGAAACAAATGGTGGACGTGATACAACTGCATCTAAAGCGTCCTTAACTTGTTGCAAGTTCTTTGACTTTTCTCTTAAGCTGATCTCTTGACCAACTTTAACTTCGTATGAAGGAATGTCAACACGCTTGCCATCTACTAAGATGTGACCGTGGTTAACAAGTTGTCTAGCTTGTTCTCTAGTTGAAGCTAAACCTAAACGGTAAACGATGTTGTCTAAACGTCTTTCAAGTAAAGCCATAAAGTTAACACCGTGCTTACCTTCACGAATCTTGCCGGCACGGATGAATAAGTTTTGGAATTGACGTTCATTTAAACCAAACATCCAACGTAACTTTTGCTTTTCCTTCAATTGTTGACCATATTCAGAAACCTTAGCACGGTTGTTAGGACCATGATCACCAGGTGCGTAGTTACGACGGCTAATTTCCTTACCAGTACCTGAAAGTGAGATACCTAAGCGTCTTGAACGTTTCCAACTTGGACCAGTATATCTTGACATAAAAAATCCTCCATAAAAAATAATAATTTTTTGGAGTAAAATATGAGAAATAAGTTCAACATTCGTGCATCCCGAGTTGTATGTTTCGCCCAGTGCAGCGCGGGTTACTCGTTCACTAAACGCCTCAAGATGTTGACGTTCTTGTCACTTATTGCTGCAAATATTTTACACGAAGACTATTATAGTAAGAAATATACTTTAAAGCAAGTAAAAATAAGGATTTTCTGGCTAGCATTAAGGGGAAGTCTGGTATAATTAAAATAAAATATGGAGGGTATTATGTCATCAGGGTTATCTATTCTTATTATTGTATTATTAATTGCTATAATTGTTGCTATTGCTACGGTTGTAATCCTTAATAAATATTTTAATCACCAGATTGCAGAACTGGATGCATTAACTGATGAACTGAAGAACCTTAGTGTCGAAGAAGATATAAAACGCCTGAAAAAAATGGAATTAGCTGGTAAAAGTTTAGAAACTTTTAAAAGATGGCAGAAAGTATATCAGAAAGTTGATACTAAGGATGTTGGCGAGTTAAAGCATATACTTGAGCAAGCTGCTGGACTCAATGCAAAATTCAATTTGATAAAGACACATCAATTGATTAAAGAAGCAACAGAATTATTGCAAACCAATCAAGATAATGTTGAACACAGTAAGCAAATATTTACTAATTTGTTAGAAGCAAATCGTGATAATCAAAAACATTACGCTGCTTTATCTAAAGATTATCAACAATTACGTAAGCAGATTTTGTCTCAATCCTTTAATTATGGAAATGCAATTGATCAAATTGAAGAAGATTTGGCGACCTTAGAAAGTGACTTTCAAACAGTAAAAAATCTCTCTGGTGAAGGGGATCATGAGGAAGCTAAGAAAGTATTAATTAAAATTGATACTAAACTTAGTTCATTAAAAGCAGATTTACCAAAAGTAGAAAAATTTGATCAAGAATTAAAGAATGTATTTCCAGATCAATTAAATGAATTGAGCAATACTTATCGTCAAATGATAAAGGATAAGTATAAAATTGAGGAAATTGATGTCTTAGAAGAAATTAAGAACTTACGTGAGCTAGTTGATAATACGAAAAAAGATTTAAATAAATTAGAGCTAACAACAGTTGAAAAGAATAACAAAGAAATTAGTACACGTATTGATAGTTTGTATGATATTTTAACTAAAGAATTTAAAGCTCGACCATTTGTTGATAATAATCAAGATAAGATTGTTCAAATTCTTTCTCACGTAGCTAATGCATCCAATCAACTTGTGGCTAAGTTAGAACATGTTGATCAGAGTTATGAATTGACTCATGGTGAATTAGCTGAAGCTCGACAACTTAAAAGTCAAGTTAATCGAATGAATACGGATTTTGATGTTGATTGTCAAAAAATTGCAGACGGCAATGGGGTTTATTCTCAGATTGAAAATAAATGGCTGACAATGTTGAATAACTTGAAAGAAATTGAAAAAACTGAAAAGAGATTATCAGGCGATGTAGATGGATTGTTTGATGCAGAGAAGATTGCTAATGATTCTATTATTCACTTCAAACAAGAAATTTCTTTAATTTATCGAAAAGTTGAAAGACGTCAATTGCCGGGCAAATCTGAAAGCTTTATTCAGATGTACACTTTGGTCTTAAATGAAGTTAAGCATACAGACAATGAATTAAATCAAGTTCGAATAAATATGGAAAAGATTTCTAGTGAATTAATCCAGATCCAAGAAGATATTAAGCGTCTGAAGAAAGAAGCTGATGAAATTCTAAACTCAGCTGATTTAGTTGAGCTGACTATGCAGTATTCGAATAAATATATTTCAAATCCTGGGATTAAGCGTGCTCGTAAAGAGGCATATGACTTATATCAAAATAAATATGAATATAAGGAAGCTTTAGACATTATTGCTACAGCTTTAGAAAAAGTAGAGCCAGGAAGCTATCAAAGAATTGAAAAAGAATACTATAGTGAACAAGAAGACGAAGAAGAGTAAATCATTGAAGCTATAGAGTTTTTAAGTTAATATTTTATATGATTATCGAACGACCATCTTGATGGTCGTTTTTTAGGGGAGAAAGAAAAATTGATCTATTTTGATAATAGTGCTACAACGGCTGTCTATCCTGCAGCTTTAGAAACATATGATAAGGTAACAAAAAATATCTGGGGAAATCCTTCAAGTTTGCACAAAATGGGAGATCGTTCCCATCAACTTTTGGAAGCATCAAGAAAGCAAATTGCTACTTTGTTAAATGTAAAGCCTTATGAAATATTTTTTACTTCAAGTGGGAGTGAATCAGATAATTGGGCAATTAAGGGAACTGCTTTAGCAAAAAAAGAATTTGGAAACCATATTATTACCTCAAGTGTGGAACATGCAGCCGTTTCTAACTCGGTGCGTGCACTTGAAAATCTGGGGTTTAGAGTAACTGTATTACCTGTAAATAAAAATGGGCAAGTTAGTCCAGATGATTTAAAGGCTGCTCTTGATAAAGATACTATTTTGGTTTCTATCATGGGTGTTAATAATGAAATTGGTGCAATTCAGCCAATTAGAGAAATTAGTGACATATTAGAAGATTATCCAAACGTTACTTTTCACGTTGATAATGTTCAAGCACTGGGAAAAAATATTTGGGACGAAGTTTTTACCAATCGAGTAGATTTAATGAGCTTGTCAGCTCATAAGTTTCATGCTCCTCGTGGTGTAGGGATTCTTTATAAAAAAGAAGGCAAGATGATTAAGCCATTAATTGATGGTGGAGGACAAGAGAAAGGTTTACGCTCTAGTACTGAAAACTTACCAGCAATAGCTGCAACCGCCAAGGCAATGCGTTTATACTTGTCTGATGAAGAAAAGAATGCAAAGCAAGAACTAGCACTAAAAGAAAAGATTACCTCTTACCTAGATGGAAAACCGGGAATTCATGTTTTTTCACCAATATCTGAGAAGTTTATTCCTAGTATTTTATGTTTTTCCTTAGAAGGAATTCGCGGAGAAACATTGGTTCATACGCTTGAATCGAATGGTATTTATGTATCTACTACTAGTGCATGCTCTTCAAGAAGTGGTGTTGAAAGTGGAACTTTAAATGCAATGAAAGTAGAGGATGATTTAGCTACTGGAGCAATTAGATTAAGTTTCGATCCAAGTAATACAATCGAAGAAGCCGAGCAATTTATTGCAGTCTTTGATAAAATATATAAGCACTTCGCTGAAATTAATCATTTGAAATAAGGTGAAACTATGCAATATACAGAAGTAATGGTTCGTTATGGCGAACTATCCACTAAAGGAAAAAATCGTAAAGATTTTATTGGAAGATTGGCTGGTAATGTAACTCGAGCATTGCAAGATTTTCCAGAAATTGAAATTCATCCGAAACATGATCGAATGCATATTGTTTTAAACGGTGCTCCTTTTGACAAGATTGATCAACGTTTGAAACTTGTATTTGGTATTCAAACATATTCGCCAACTGTAAAAGTTGAAAAAAGTCTCGATGCTATTAAAAAGGCATCTTTAGAATTAATGCAAGCAACTTTTAAAGATGGTATGACTTTTAAAGTTAATACTAGACGTAGCGATCATGATTTTGAATACGATACGAATCAATTAAATGCTATGGTTGGTGACTATCTATTTGATAATATGGATAACTTAAAGGTTAAAATGAAGAAACCTGACTTGGTTTTGAGAATTGAAGTTCGCCAAGATGCTATTTATATTTCGAATCAACTCCTTCATGGTGCAGGTGGAATGCCAGTTGGTACAGCAGGTCGAGCAGTTATGATGCTATCAGGTGGAATTGATTCTCCAGTAGCTTCTTATTTAGCAATGAAGCGTGGAGTTGAAATTGATATGGTTCACTTCTTTAGTCCACCATATACTACTGAAAAGGCACTCGCTAAAGCAAAAGAACTTACTGGAATTTTAGCTAATTATTCTGGAAAGATTAACTTTATTGCAGTACCTTTTACTGAAATTCAAGAACAAATTAAGGAGAAATTACCAGAAGGCTATTTGATGACTATTCAACGTCGTTTTATGCTTCAATTGGCGGATCGTATTCGCGCAATGCGTGGCGGTCTAGCTATCTTTAATGGCGAATCGGTTGGACAAGTGGCTTCTCAGACATTAGAATCTATGGTTGCAATCAATGATGTAACTTCAACACCGGTTCTTCGTCCTGTAGCTACAATGGATAAAACAGAAATTATCAAATTGGCTGAACAAATTGGTACATTTGACCTTTCAATTGAACCATTTGAAGATTGTTGTACAATTTTTGCTCCACCACGTCCTAAGACTAAGCCAAAGCTAGATGAAGCACGTAAATTAGAAAATAGACTTGATGCTGAAGGAATGATTCAGCGTGCTATTGATGGAATGGAAATTACTCCAATTTATCCAAATCAAAAATTCTTAGATGACAAGGCTGAAGAAGACGCAGAATTATTATAAAAAGAGTGCTGGCAGACGCCGGCGCTTTTTTATTTAAGAAAGATAAAATAAATGAGAATTGATAAATATTTAGCCAATATGAATGTTGGTTCGCGCAAAGAAGTTCACAGCATATTAAAACAGGGCGTAGTTACTGTTAATGGAGAAGTTGTAACTGTACCTAAAAAGCAAGTTAAAGAAACTGATGAAATTGCTGTTAATGGTAATGAAATCACATATAAAAAGTATCATTATTTTTTATTGAATAAACCCAAGGGAGTTATTTCGGCAACTGAAGATAGAAGTCAAAGAACTGTTATTTCCTTACTTAAGGCTAAAGATCGTTATCAAAATATAGCACCTGTCGGAAGGTTAGATAAGGATACAACTGGTTTATTACTTTTAACAAATGATGGACCTTTAGTACATGAATTGTTAGCTCCTAATAAACATGTTGCTAAAGTATACCAAGCTCAAATTGCTGGTGTAGCAGATCAGAAAACTGTTGAAAAATTTGCTCAAGGATTAATTTTAGGTGATGGAACTAAGTTAAAATCGGCCAAACTAAAGATTTTAGAACAGGATCAAGATAATAATCTGTCACGAATTGAGATTGAGATACAAGAAGGAAAGTATCATCAAATTAAGCGAATGTTTGGAGCAGTTGGTATGAAAGTATTGGAACTAGATAGAATCTCAATGGGAAAATTGCGTTTACCTGCTGATTTAAAGCGTGGGGAATATAAAGAGATTGGTCTAGCTGAAATTAAGTAAACGATAATTGACATACTTTAGAAAGATTAAGATGAAAAGATTTACTTTTGCTATTTTTTTACTATTTCTTGTTTTTCCTTTTTCTTGCGGCTTTTTAAATATAGCGCATCGAGGTGATAATGAAAATGGTAAGTATGCAGAACATAGTTGGGTGGCTTATGATCGTGCAGTTGGTGCACATGTAGATTATTTAGAACTTGATTTACAAAAGACTGCGGACAATATTTTGGTTGTTAGTCATGATGAAAATATGAGTCGCGTTTTTGGAATTGATAAAAATATTAAAGATTATCCGTATCAAAAACTAAATATATATATAAATCAAAATAATGAATCAATGCATAGTCTTGAAGATGTTTTTAGGCGCTATCAAAATTCAAATGTCAAGTTTATGATTGAGACTAAAAGTGACGATGATACTAAATTGTTACTGCAATTAATAAAAAAATATCAGTTAGAAAAGCGTGTTTTATTAGAATCTTTTTCTAAAGAATCCCTGTTAACTTGTTCAAGAGTGAGTCCTCAAATTCCAACTACGCAATTATCTGGAGATTATGAATCAATATCTTTGCCTAAATATTATGCAAATAATTTTTATTCTGAAAAAACTGCAAATTATTTAAATGCACATCAAAAAGGGTATTTGCTCTGGGGCGTTAATACAGTAGATCAAATGAAGCAATTTGTGCAGCCAGAAGCAGGAGTATCAGGAATTTTAACTGATTTTCCTATTGAGCTAGCGACTGTTTTACATGCAAATGATGCCTTTAAGAGATACTATGAATCAGTTTCTTATCCAAGCAACAATATCTCTGGAGACATATTGTTGAAAAATGGTAGACGAGTATATGCTGATCAGGTTAAATTAAAGGGAAATAAGCTTTATTATCATGCTAAACCAGATTTATGGATAAATTATAGTGATTTAAAGAATTCAAATAATTCTGCGCCACAAGCAAAGACTGGAAAAATCACACTTCGAAAGAAAACTGCTATCTATACTGATCCTTCATTTGAGAAAAATTCTGGTAGAAAATTAGCTGCTAATAGTACCTGGAATTATTTCGCAGTGAAAAAAGTCGCCGGAAAAACTGCTTATAATCTGGGTGGTTCGCAATGGATAAGACAATAAAAAATATTGCTAGCTTAAGTAAAACATGATAAACTTATAATCAACATATAGGGAGTAACCGGCAGAGAATGTACTTATGGCGTCAGAACGAAATTAATTTTCCGCTGTAAGTTTAAATGGTGAGACTATTGGCTAAACGTTTTTGTTCAGACAATGGTCTCTTTTTTTATGCCAGAGTCTGGTTTTCCTATTAGATGGAGGTTCTTGTGAAAGCATACTATCGTGAAAGTAAAGAAGAGGTTTTGAAAGAACTGGGAGCTAATGAACAACATGGCTTGACCAATAAAGTGGCTCAAGAAAAATTAGCTCAAGTAGGGCCAAATGCCTTAGTAGAAGGTAAGAAAAAGAGCATTTTAGAGGTCTTTTTAGAACAATTTAAGGACTTGATGGTCATTATTCTAATTGTTGCAGCTATTATCTCCGCATTTACTGGTAACTTGGAAAGTACTGCAGTTATTATTGTTGTGTTAATCTTAAATGCTATTTTAGGAACAGTACAACATGTTAAAGCTAAAAAGTCGCTAGAGGCTTTAAAATCTTTATCTGCTCCTGCAGCTAAGGTTTTACGAGATGGCAAGAAACAAGAAATTGCTGCAAAAGACGTAGTTCCTGGGGATATCCTTTTACTTGAGGCAGGAGATTTAGTGACTGCTGATGGTAGAATTTTAGATAATTTTTCATTGCAAGTTAATGAAAGTTCGTTAACTGGTGAATCAACTAATATTGATAAGTTAGATACAACATTTGATAAAGAAGTTCCTTTGGGTGATCGAGTAAACATGGTTTATTCTAGTTCGCTTGTAACGTATGGACGGGCAAATGTCTTAGTTACAGCAACTGGAATGAATACTGAGATTGGTAAGATTGCGACTTTGATGAATGAAACTAAAGAGCGTAGAACGCCACTACAAGTTTCACTTGATCAATTTTCATCTCGTTTAGCAACCGCAATTCTTATTTTCTGTGCTTTGATCTTAGGTCTTCAAATGTGGCGTGGTCAGCCGTTGCTAGACGCTCTTTTATTTGCTGTTGCTTTAGCTGTTGCTGCTATTCCCGAAGCTTTGAGTTCGATTGTAACAATTGTACAAGCAATGGGTACGCAAAAAATGGCTAAAGAACATGCTATTATCAAAAACTTAGCAGCTGTTGAATCTTTGGGTTCGGTTTCTGTAATATGTTCTGATAAAACCGGAACTTTAACTCAAAATAAGATGACTGTTGAAGATATTTACATCGGCGGTAAAGTTCTTAAGCCTGAAGAGCTTAATTTGAGTAATCAGTTACATCGTTATTTACTATATGACGTAGTTTTAAATAATGATGCTAGTTTATCTGATGGCAAGAAAATTGGAGATCCAACAGAATCAGCGTTGCTTGAAATGTATCGCAAAGTTCCAGGCATTAATCTTGGAGATGGAAAGTTAGGCTTATCGGAAAGTGAATTAAGAAATCATTTGGATCGTTTAGAAGAAGTACCATTTGACTCTGACCGTAAGTTAATGAGTACTAAGCATCTAATTCATACTATTCCAACAATTTTTGTTAAAGGTGCAATTGATGTTTTACTTAAGCGCTGTGTAAATATTCGTTTTGGGGATGAAGTACGTCCAATTACTGAGCAAGATAGAAAAGATATTTTGGCTCAAAATAATCATTTTTCAGAAAATGGTTTAAGAGTACTTGCTTTTGCTTATAAAGAAAGTGATGAAGAACTCTCTGCTGATACTGAAAAAGATTTAACTTTTATTGGTTTAGTTTCTGAAATGGATCCGCCTAGAGAAGAAAGTGTAGCAGCCGTTGCTCGTGCTAAAGAAGCAGGAATTAGAACAGTAATGATCACTGGAGATCATAAGGTAACTGCTGTAGCTATTGCTAAGAAGATTGGCATCTTTAACGACGGGGATATTGCTTTAACTGGTTTAGAGTTAGATGCTTTAAGTGATGAAAAACTAGACCAAGAAATTGAAAAAGTTGCGGTTTATGCTCGTGTTTCTCCAGAAAACAAAATTAGAATTGTTAACGCATGGCAAAGAAAAGACCATATTGTATCAATGACTGGAGATGGTGTGAACGACGCTCCCGCTCTTAAAAAGGCTGACGTTGGTGTGGCAATGGGTATCACAGGTACAGAAGTATCAAAAGATGCAGCAAGTATGATTTTAACTGATGATAACTTCGCGACAATTATTAAGGCTGTAGCAAATGGTAGAACAGTTTATGAAAATATCAAAAATGCGATTGGTTACTTACTATCAGGTAACTTATCGGCAATTATTACTGTTTTATTTGCTTCAATTGCAGCTCTGCCTGTACCATTTGTTGCGGTGCAACTTTTATTCATTAACTTAGTGACTGACTCTCTTCCAGCTTTAGCAATCGGAATGGAGCCAGGAAACCCTGATATTTTAAAGCGTAAACCACGCGATCCAAAGGCTAATCTGTTAGATAAACCGTTTGTTACTCAAATCAGTACGCAAGGCTTCTTAATTTCATTGAGTGTCATTGCAGCCTTCTTAATTGGTTTGAAAGATAGTCCTGCAATTGCATGTACTATGGCCTTTTCAACTTTAACATTTGCACGTCTGCTTCACGGTTTTAACTGCCGTTCACAACATAGCATTTTTAAAATTGGATTTAAAAATAACTGGTATAGTTTAGCTGCTTTTGCTTTAGGTACTATACTTTTAGCTTTGATTCTATTTGTACCAGCACTTCACAGCCTATTTGCAGTTCAACCATTAAGCGCACAAGAAGTTTGGCTGATTGTGGTTTTAGCAATTATTCCAACTATTTTAATTCAAGTTGTAAAAGTAATTAGAGAAAACAGAGGTTAATTCTTACCTTTTATCTTGTTTTCTTTCATGCTATAATCATAAACAAAGCAAGAATCAAGAGGAGTAATTTCGTACTACAGAGAAAAGTCATTATGCTGAGAGACTTAGAGAAATTTACTAGTAGCTTGATTAGCTGATTAATTGAACTTTAGTAGGTTAATCCGGATACTTCAGCACCGTTACCGCTTATAAGAGAGATATATTTGTATATCTAATCGTAGGTGGTACCGCGGAAAATTTCGTCCTAGACAATTATTGTCTAGGACTTTTTTATTGGAGGAATTTTAATGACAGATTTAGCACCTAAATATAATCCAAATGAAGTTGAAAAGGGAAGATATCAAGAGTGGCTTGATGAAGACTTATTTAAGCCATCTGGTGATAAAAAGGCACATCCTTATTCAATTGTTATTCCACCACCAAATGTAACTGGTAAACTTCACTTGGGTCATGCGTGGGATACAGCAATTCAAGATACACTTATTCGTTTTAAGCGTATGCAAGGTTACGATACTCTTTATCTTCCAGGAATGGATCATGCAGGTATTGCAACTCAGGCCAAAGTTGAAGCTAAGCTTCGTAAACAAGGCAAAGATCGCCACCAAATGGGACGTGAAGCTTTTGTTAAGCAAGTTTGGGACTGGAAAGACGAATACGCAAATATTATCAAAGGCCAATGGGCTAAAATGGGACTTTCACTTGATTATTCAAGAGAAAGATTCACTTTGGACAAAGGACTTTCTAAAGCAGTTAAAAAAGTATTTGTTCAACTATACAATGAAGGCTTAATTTACCGCGGTGAATACATTATTAACTGGGATCCAGAATTGCAAACTGCTCTTAGTGATATTGAAGTTATTCACAAAGATGACAAGGGTGCTTTCTACCATATTAAGTACCCATTTGCAGACGGCTCAGGTTTTGTAGAAATTGCAACTACTCGTCCTGAAACTATGTTTGGTGATACTGCAGTAGCGGTTGCACCAGGAGATGAACGCTACAAGAATATTGTTGGTAAAGAATTAGTACTTCCACTTGTTGGTCGCCATATTCCAATTATTGAAGATCAACACGTGGATCCAGAATTTGGTACTGGTTTAGTTAAGATCACTCCAGCACATGATCCTAATGACTTCCAAGTGGGTAATCGTCATAATCTTGAAAGAATCAATGTAATGAACGATGATGGAACAATGAACGAAGAAGCTGGCAAGTATGCTGGTATGGATCGTTTTGAAGCTCGTGAAGCTTTAGTTAAGGATCTTAAAGAAGAAGGCTATCTAATTAATGTAGAACCAATTGTCCACTCTGTTGGTCACTCTGAACGCTCTGGTGTACAGGTTGAGCCAAGACTTTCTAAACAATGGTTTGTTAAGATGAAGCCTCTTGCTGAAGAAGTACTTAAGAACCAAAAGACAGACGGTAAGGTTAACTTTGTTCCTGAAAGATTTGAAGGAACTTTAAATCACTGGATGGAAGATGTTCATGATTGGGTAATTTCTCGTCAATTATGGTGGGGTCACCGTATTCCTGCTTGGTACAACAAGAAGACTGGTGAAACTTACGTTGGTGAAGAAGCACCTAAGGATATTGAAAACTGGGAACAAGATCCAGATGTACTTGATACTTGGTTCTCAAGTGCTTTATGGCCATTTTCAACTTTAGGTTGGCCAGATACTGACAATCCAGACTTTAAGCGCTACTTCCCAACTAATACTTTAGTTACCGGATATGACATTATTTTCTTCTGGGTATCAAGAATGATCTTCCAAGGTCTTCACTTTACTAAGAAGCGTCCATTTAAAGATGTTGTTTTACATGGTTTGATGCGTGACGAACAGGGACGTAAGATGAGCAAGTCACTTGGTAATGGTGTTGATCCGATGGATGTTGTTGATAAGTATGGTGCTGATGCTTTACGTTGGTTCTTGTTAAACGGGACTGCTCCTGGTCAAGACACTCGTTATGATCCAAAGAAATTGGCTGCTGCATGGAACTTCATCAACAAGATCTGGAATGCAAGCCGTTTTGTAATTATGAACTTGCCAGAAGATGCAAAACCTGCTCATATGCCAGATACTACTAAGTTTGACTTGGCGGATAGTTGGATTTTTGATAGATTAAACCATACTGTTGCTGAAGTTACTCGTTTATTTGATGAGTATAAGTTTGGTGAAGCTGGTCGTGAACTTTATAACTTTATTTGGAATGACTTCTGTGACTGGTACATCGAAATTTCTAAGGTTGCCTTAAATGGTGATGATGAAGAATTAAAGACTAGAAAGCAAGAAAACTTAATTTGGATTCTTGATCAAATCTTACGTTTAATGCACCCAATTATGCCATTTGTTACTGAAAAATTATGGCTTTCAATGCCACATGAAGGTAAGTCAATTATGACTGCAGAATATCCAGAAACTCATGTAGAATTTGAAAATAAACAAGCAGATAATGATATGGCATTCTTAATTGAAGTTATTAAAGCTGTACGTAATATCCGCATGGAAGTTAACGCACCAATGTCTTCTCAAATTGATATCATGATTCAATTAGATGATGAAGCAAACAAGCATATCTTAGATGAAAATGTAGATTACGTAGAAAACTTTTTACATCCTAAAGATTTGCAGGTTGCAGCAGATATTGAGACACCAAAACTTGCTAAGACAGCTGTAATTCCAGGAGCTCAAATTTTTGTTCCATTAACTGAATTAGTCAATGTAGACGATGAAATTAAGAAGATGGAAAAAGAAGAAAAACGTCTTGAAGAAGAAGTTATAAGAGCTGAAAAGAAGCTTTCAAATCAAGGATTTGTTGCTCATGCTCCAGAAGCAGTTGTAAATAAAGAAAAAGAAAAGAAGGCTGACTACGAAAGTCAACTTGCTGGTGTTCGTGAACGTATGAAAGAATTGAAGGAAAGTAAATAGATTGAAATTTACTAATGTTGACCAAGTAATTAAAAGAATATATTCTTTACCTAAACTTCATCCTAAAAATGATCTAAGCTATATCAAAAGGGTTTTAAAACAGTTAGATAATCCTCAAGATAGTGTTAAGACAATTCATGTTACCGGGACTAATGGTAAAGGGTCAACATCCTATTATTTGAGTAATTTATTGCAAAAGGCCGGTCAAAAGACTGGCCTTTTTGTGTCTCCTTATATATATGAATTTAACGAAAGAATTCAGCTAAATGGGAGAAATATTAGTAATGACAAGCTAATTAAAGTTGCTAATGAAATAGAAGTAGCAATAGATGCTCTGAAAAAAGTTGATCCTAGTTTTTCTTTAGTAACGTTTGAATATGAAGTAGCTTTGGCTTTTCAATTCTTTGCTCAAGAGAAATGTGATTATGCCGTAATTGAAGTAGGAATTGGTGGAAAGCATGATAAAACTAATGTGATTACTCCCGAAGTAAGTGTGATTACGACTATTGGTTTAGATCATGAAAAAATCATTGGTCCTACTTTAACTGATATTGCTCAAGAAAAAAGTGGAATAATTAAAGAAAAAAGACCGGTTGTATTAGGAAATATACCTAAAGATGTTTTAGAAATATTGCTCAATAAAGCAAAACAAGAAACAGCAGAATCATTTTTATTAGGACGAGATTTTCAGGTGAAATTGACTGAAAAGGCGATAAAATATAATGATTCACAGCAAGAATATACTTTTTTATCCCGTCCACTAGTTGAAGCTTATGATATTGGAATTGCAGTTAAAGCCGTGCAATTGTTGAATATTAGGTTAAATAAAAAGACAGTTGAGAATGCTATTAATGAAACTAAGATTCCTGGGAGATATGAAGTAGTTCAAAATAAGCCAGAGATCATTGTTGATGGTGCACATAATTTACAAGCGATGTCTAATTTGCTAAATTTGGTAAGACAAAAGAAGAAAGAAAAAGTTTATGTGCTACTGGGAATGATGAAAGATAAAGATTTAGGCCCAGTTATTGACCTATTTGAAGATGAAAAAGTTACATTGACTAGAATTGATTATCCAAGAGCTGCTAGGTTAGAAGATTTTCCAAAAGAAGCTCAAGAAAAATATGACTATGAAGATAATTTTAAAAAGGCGTTTACTAATTTAAAGAATAAATTGAATTCAAATGATATGCTATTAGTGACGGGATCTTTTTACTTAGTAGGTGCAATTCTAAATTATTGCAGAAGGGATAAATAATGAAGGTTGAAAATATATCTGAGCCTATCAAAGGTGTAATTTTTGATATGGATGGTCTGCTAGTTAATTCTGAGAAGTTATACTGGGATGCAAATATTGTCGCTGCAAAAGAAGCTAATTTAGACATTCCAGATGATAGTTATTTGAAATTGGTTGGCTCTTCAGTTAAAGAAATGGAAGATTTCTATCATAAACATTTTAAAACCGACGCGGATCGAGATAAGTTTATTAAAAGAACTGATGAACTGGTATGGCAATGGACTGATGAAGGTAAGCTTAAACTGCAACCAGGAGTAAAAGAGGCCTTGACTTTGTTTAAAGAAAGAAATGTAAAGCTTGCCATTGCCTCTAGTAATTATGATGAAGTAGTAACTCATAACTTAGATGTTTTAAAAATAAGAGATTACTTTGATTTTTATTTAAGTTATAAGGATGTAGAGGCGGGAAAGATAAAGGCGAAACCTGCGCCAGACATATATTTATTAGCTGCAGAAAAAATGAAGCTTTCAAAAAATAATTTATTAGTGTTTGAAGACTCAAGTACAGGAGTTGCATCAGCAAGTGCTGCGGGTCTAAAATGCATAATGGTTCCAGATTTGAAAGAACCAACTAATATTGATAGAAAAAATGCTACATTCGTTTGCAAAGATTTTTATACTTTTATTGAAAAAATTGAGTAGTTTTTTCGTAATAAATATCAAAGGAGTATTTGATATTTATGAAAAAAGAAGAATTATTGCAAACAGATGTTGATTTAGTGAAAAAATTAGCCAGATCACTAGAGAAAAAAGATATTATTACATTTGACGGATTATTTGAAAAGTTAAATGAAATAGAAATAAATAGTTTTAAGGATTTATGGCAATTTGCAGCTAGCCCTAAGTGTAATAATGAAATAGCCGTTTTGCTTCAACTAATTTTGGAACGTGTTAAGAGCGTAAATAATAAAAAGATCGAAAGTTTCTATTCTAGTTCTCAGGTTGGTTGCTATATAGCAGATAAATTATGCGGTAGGCAACAAGAAGAGTTATATGGTATTTATCTAGACTCTAAGAATAAAATTATTGCTGAGAAATTAATTTTTCAAGGAACTGTGAACCGAGCAGTAGCGCACCCTAGAGACATCTTTCGCTGGGCGGTAATCTATAATAGTACTGCATTTTTTGTGGCACACAATCATCCAAGTGGAGATGAGCAGCCGTCTCAACATGATCTGCGTTTTACTAAAAAATTGGTAGAAGCAAGTAAATGTATGGGAATAGACTTTCTAGATCACTTTATTGTGACTGATAATACTTACTTAAGTTTTCGAGAAATGGAACTTCTTTAAGTCTTCTTTAAGTATGGGCAAATTTCCTTAAAGCAAATTTTTACATTAGAGTTTCTATGCTATAATATCTAAGACTAAATAAAGATACGATTTAGGCTAAAATAATTAAAGAGATAAATTTAAGGAGAGATTTTGCGTGTTTGGATTAGGATCTAAAAATATTGGGATTGATTTGGGAACTGCCAACACACTCGTTTATATTGAAGGTAAGGGTATTGTTTTACGCGAACCTTCTGTTGTTGCTAAAAACACTCAAACGGGTGAAGTTATTGCTGTTGGTTCAGAAGCCAAGGAAATGATTGGTAGAACTCCTGGATCAATTGTTGCTATTCGTCCAATGAAGGATGGAGTTATTGCGGATTATGATACAACTGCTGTGATGCTTAAATATTTTATGGAAAAAACAGTTGGTAATTCAAAGCCAGTAGCTATGATTTGTGTGCCCTCTGGAGTAACAGAAGTTGAAAAGAGAGCCGTAATTGATGCTGCTAGAGTTGCAGGCGCACGTGAAGCATATGTAATTGAAGAACCATTTGCAGCTGCAATTGGTGCTGGTCTTCCTGTTATGGATCCAACAGGATCTATGGTTGTTGATATTGGTGGGGGAACTACTGATGTAGCAACTATTTCATTAGGTGGTATTGTTTCTTCTCGTTCTACTAGAATGGCTGGCGATAAGTTCAATAGTGCAATTGCAACTTACATTCACCAAAATTACAACTTGTTAATTGGTGAAAGAACTGCTGAAACTATTAAGATTCAAATTGCTTCTGCTTCAGTAGAAAAGGCAAAAGAAATTGAATCTATGAATATTCGTGGTCGTGACCTAGTAACAGGATTGCCAAAATCAATTGATATTAATGCGGAAGATGTTGCAAAAGCTATTCAAGAAGTAGTACAAAATATTATTGTAGCTATTAAAGAGACTTTAGAAGAAACATCTCCAGAAATTGCTGCTGATGTTATCGATCATGGTATTGTGTTAACTGGTGGTGGAGCTCTTTTGAAGAACTTACCAGAAGTTATTTCAGACGCTACTAAAGTTCCAGTCTTTATTGCTCAAGATCCACTTGATTGTGTTGCAATTGGTACCGGTGAATCTCTCAAAAATATTGAAGTTATGCGTAAGAGACGTTAATTTAGAGGCCGGCGTAAAAGCCGGTCTTTTTTATTAACTTTTAAATTAGGAAGATAGTAGTAGATGAAAAAATTCTTCAAAAACAAAAAGTTACTGACAATTTTTGTGATAGTTATTTTAGTTTTAAGTATGTTATCTATTTCTGTTCGCTTACGTAATAAGAGACAGTCACCTTTCTTAGTTCAGAAAATTGGTAATGATACAGTCTCTATTGTTACTAGAGTAGTTAACTGGCCCATAAATTTAGTTTCTAATGGCGTTGCCAATGTTGAGGATCTATTTAACGCTCAAGCTGAAAATGATCACTTGAAAAAACAAATTGATAACTTGGCTCAAACTAAAGCTCGTAATAGTTCACTTGAAGCTGAAAACACGCAATTAAAGCAAGCATTAAAGTTAAAGAAAACATTAACTGACTACACTATTATTAACGGCTCGGTAATTTCACGTGCTGCAGATACTTGGTCCGATTTGTTAATTATCGATCAAGGATCAAGAGCTGGTGTTAAAAAGAATATGCCAGTTATGTCGGGCAAAGGTGTCATCGGACGAATAGTAGAAGTAAACAGTACTACCTCTAAAGTTGAATTGATTACTACAACCGATAAATCAACAAATAAATTTGCTGTAGAAGCGGATGCAGCTAATGGTAAAAAGGTTCATGGGGTAATATCAGTTGGGGAAAATAATCAATTGGCATTTACTCAAGTTGTTGATGGCCAAAAGTTAAAAAAGGGTACGCGCGTTTATACTAGTGGCATGGGTGGTTTATCACCAAAAGGATTATTAGTAGGTACAGTAAAAAAAACAACGCGTGATACTTTTGGTCTATCTGACGTTGTTGAAATTCAACCTGCTGGAAATCTCAATGATCCGTCTGTTGTGTCTGTAATTAAAAGAAAGGTTGAAGAGTAATGGCAATATTGCGTCGATGGTATGTAGCTATTGCCTTATTTATGGCGCTAATCTTAGATGGGGTATTAGCCTATAATTTACAGACTTTTATTTTTCATAGAACTTTTTCTGGAAGCTGCTGGCTAACAGTTGTTGGTATCACTTTAATAGCTTTATGTGATGATAAAAATGATGCAAATATTTGGCTTTGCTTGGGTTTAGGAATTATTGCCGATCTTTATTATTTGGGCATTATCGGAATTTATACTGTTGCTTTTCCTTTGATCTGCTTTTTTATTGAGAAAAGTGCTAGATTTCTTCCTGAAGTATTCTGGTTTCGTCTGTTGATCTGCTTAGTTACTTATCTTTGTGTAAGTGTCTATGTCTTTTTAATGCTAAATCTGACAGGCCTAATTCAACTATCTTTTGCTAGTTTTACGCATAGTATTTTGCCTAATTTACTATGGTGTTTAATTTTAGCTATATGTACATACTGGTTCTGGGTGAAACTTGCAGAAGACTATCCATTTTTGAAAAAAGAGTATTATTTTTAAATAAACTAAAAAGGAGTTGTTTTTATACAACTCCTTTTTTGCTTACAATTTCTAAAATTGAAATACTCCAGTTCCAATTAAAGCAGTAGCTACTACACCAAGAAGGGTAATAACCGCCATGAACCAGGCCATAACAATAGTTAATTTCTGAAATCCAGATTTTTTCTTACGTTTTCTCATATATGCCCTCCTAAATTAATAATTCTAGTTTACCATGATTTTAATTACAATTTTATATTTAATTGAAATAGTTTAAAATAAACCTAATGGAGGTTTTTATGAATTTTTTGCTTATCTTTTTAATTCCTTTATGTGGCATTGTAGTAGCTGTTTTTTTGGTGAAGTTATTTCCTAAGGCGCAATTTAGTGGTTATGACATATTACCATTTTTCTTTATTGTGGCATGTCAATTATTGACTCAAGAAACTAAGCAACCGTCTTTTTTGCCTTATGGATTTTTATTATATTTCATTTTGGTAGTAATTGTTTCAATTTATACTGCAATTAAAGATAAAAATATTTCGGTTGCTAAAACTTTTGGTATGTTGTGGCATTATTTAGCTGCGTCATCAATTGTTTGGTATGTTGGTCTTGTAATTTTGCTTTTATTATAATTTTTCTCTCCCACATTTTCATTCGAAATAAAGTGCTTCTATCGCAATAGATGGAAGCATTTTATTTTGAATAAAATTATAATTATCATAAAATAACGTAATATCTAAATAAAAAGTGGAAAACTTGTGGTAGAAAGTGGGGAAGTGTGGTAAATTATTCTTTGGAAAGGGGGCTAGACCATGTTCATGGGCGAGTATCATCATAATCTCGACAGCAAAGGCCGATTAATTATACCGGCCAAATTTAGAGACGAGATTGGTGATAAGATGGTATTTACTCGTGGAATGGAAGGCTGTATTTTTGGCTATCCAATTGAAGAATGGCAGAAAATTGAGGCTAAGTTAGCCAAACTTCCACTGACTAAGAGAAGTGCACGTAAGTTTACGCGTCTTTTCTACTCAGGTGCGATGGAAAGTGAGTTCGACAAGCAAGGACGTGTTAATCTGACCATGACATTGAAAAAGCATGCCGCACTCATTAAGGAATGTGTGATTGTTGGTGTCTCTGATAGAATTGAAATTTGGTCAGCAGAACGCTGGAATGATTTTTCAGAAGATGCTAATGAAAACTATGACGATATCGCAGAAGACTTGGATGACATCGAGTTATAAAAATTATGAAATTCAAGCATAAAAGCGTGCTATTGCACGAAACAATAGACAATTTAAATCCCAAAGATGATGGTCTTTATGTTGACGCAACTTTTGGTGGTGGTGGTCATGCTCGATATTTACTCAGTAAATTAAGTCGAGGAACTGTTATCGGATTTGATCAAGATGAATATGCAATTTCAATGGCAAAAGAGAGTTTTGCTGAGGAATTGAAATCAGGAGCTGAGCCAAGATTAATGTTGGTTCATGATAACTTCTGTCATTTGAAAGAAAATCTGGTAGAGCTGGGAATTTCAGATGGAATAGATGGTATTTACTACGATCTTGGAGTTTCATCTCCGCAGTTTGATCAACCCGAACGTGGTTTTTCATATCGATTTGATGCACGATTAGATATGAGAATGGACCAAAGCCAAGAGTTAGATGCTTATACAATAGTAAACACTTGGTCTCAAAAAGAACTGAGTGATATTTTGTACAAGTATGGAGATGAAAAGTTCTCACGTCAAATTGCTAGAAAGATAGTTGATCGAAGGAGAGAGAAACCTATTGTAACTACATTTGATTTAGTAGACGTAATTAAGGATGCGATTCCGGCATATGCAAGACGGAGTGGAGGGCATCCAGCTAAGAAGAGTTTTCAAGCTATTCGAGTTGCAGTTAATAATGAATTAGGTGTATTGCAAGAGTCTCTTGAGGAAGCGATCAAGCTATTGAAGCCTGGTGGTCGAATCAGCGTAATAACTTTTCAGTCTCATGAGGATAAAATCGTCAAAAAGATCTTTAAAAAGTATTCTGAAGTCGAAATACCACGGGGAATGCCGATGGTACCGGCTGACAGTAAACCAACATTGCGATTGATTAGTCGCAAACCTATCATGGCAAGTAGTGATGAATTAGAGGAAAATAACCGCTCACACAGTGCCAAGTTAAGGGTTGCAGAGAAATTATAGTTTTATTTAATATTTTATAGTTTTATTTAATATTTTAAGGAGAAGAAAATGGCTGATAGCTCAGCAAGAAAATTAAATTATCAACAAAGTCAACAGCAGACTGAGCAGCCAAAGAAAGCAATTGTTCTTAATCCCAAAAGCGTTCCTTGGACAGCATTTGAAAAAAGTTTAGTCGTCCTAGGTTCACTAATTACATTGGGATTAATGATTTTATTGGTTTCAGCTAGTATTTCTGCTACTAGTGCTCAACATCAATTAGCTAATGTTGAGCAAACAATAATTTCTCAAAAAAGTCATAACACTGATCTTCGTCAGGAGATTGTTGAATTAACGTCAACTACTAGAATTAATAAAATTGCTCGTGATCAAGGCTTGCACTTGGTTGAGAGTAACATTAGGAATGTCCGTTAATGAAAAAGTTTAATAACTTAAATAGAAATAGATCCAAAGCCCACGGCTACCGCTTTACGGTGGGGAGAATCCTCCAGCTAGTCTTGGCTTTGGTTTTTCTTGTATTTATAGGTAGATTTTTATATATAGGAATTTCAAATCGAGTTGCTGGTGAAAATTTAAATAAGCGTGTAAATCAAATTTATAGGCGAAATGAGGTTTTAAAAGCAACTCGAGGAACGATTTATGATAAAAATGGATTGACGCTTGCTGAAGATGCGCATGTCTTTACTGTGTATGCAATTTTAGACAAGAGCTCAATTGACTATCATAATAAGCCGATGTATGTAACTAATAAACGTAAGACAGCACAAAAATTGGCTGAAGTCCTTCCATTAAGTGAAGAGAAAATATATTCATATTTAAATCCGAAGCATAAGGCCTTTCAGGTCGAATTTGGATCGGCTGGAACTGGTTTAACTTTATCTCAAAAGAAAAAAATTGAAGATATGAAGTTACCAGGAATTAAGTTTATCGAAACTCCATCTAGACTGTATCCAAATGGAAATTTTGCTTCTCATATTGTTGGTTTGGCTCAACCGCAAAAGAGTCAAGGAACTAGTAGTCTAGTTGGTACAATGGGAATTGAAGCATACTTCGATAAGCAATTAGCTGGTAAAGATGGATATCGTGAAGCATTTGTTGATGCGGAAAATAATCAATTACCTAATAGTCAAAAGAATACGCGTACAACAAAAGACGGCGATAATATTTATCTGACGCTTGATTCACGATTGCAGACTTATTTAGAAGTTTTAATGTCGCAGGTTCAGGATAAATATAAGCCTAAGGCGTTGACAGCAGTTGTAGAAGATATAAAGACTGGAAAAATTCTAGCTGCATCTCAACGTCCAACTTTCAATCCTCAAACTAAAAAGGGATTAGATACCTCTTGGCGCAATATATTAGTTCAAGATTCATATGAACCTGGTTCTGTTTTTAAAGTTCTAACTTATTCAAGTGCTATTCAAAGCGGTAATTATAATCCTAACGAGCAATATAAATCTGGATCAGTAACAGTTCAAGGTTCAACAATTCACGACTGGAATAATAGTGGTTGGGGGATGATTCCATTTAGTCAAGCTTTTCCTAGATCAAGTAATGTTGGTTTTGTAAAACTTGAACAAAAAATGGGCTCCAAGACATGGAAAGAATATTTAAATAAATACAGACTAGGTAAAAAGACTGGAGTGACTCTTCCAGGAGAAACTGCTGGAATTTTAAACTTCACAACCCCATTAAATCAAGCCGTTACTGCATTTGGTCAAGGTGTTAATGTTAATGTCATGCAAATGATGCAGGCTTACAGTGCTTTAGCAAATGACGGACAAATGGTAAAACCTCAGTTTGTTGAAAAAATAGTTTCTCCATCTGGTAAAGTAGTCGAAAAGTTTCATCGAACTAAGGTTGGAGCTCCTATTTATTCTGCTAAAACTGCTCAAACAGTTTTAAAAGGAATGCAGGACGTTGTAAATGCAACTTATGGTACTGGAGCGGCTTATAAGATGCCAGGAAAGAGTATTGCAGTTAAGACAGGGACGGCTCAAATTGCTGGACCGCATGGTGGATATTTAACAGGCGACAATAACTATATTTTCTCAGTTGTCGGCGTAACTCCAGTCAATAATCCTCGCTACTGTGTGTACTTAACCATGAAGCAACCACAAAAAATGTCTAAGCCAGCTGAAACTATTCTCTCTTCTATTTTTAAGCCAATTATGAATCGACTAATTTCACTTTCTGATTCTTCTGCTAAGGTTAATGAAAAGGTAACTGTTCCAGCTCTAACTGGTAAAAGTGTTGAAAAAGCTAAAGAAGATGCAAATAATGCCGGTGTTACAGTTGAAGTAGTAGGAACTGGAAAAAACATTAGTCGACAATCTGTTGGAGCAGGTGTTAAGCAAGATAATAACTCAAAGATTTTCTTGTTTACGGGCGGTCAAGTTACTTGTCCGAATATGATTGGATGGACTAGTGAAGAAGTCACTAGTTTCATGACTACCACTGATATTCCAATTTCTATTAATGGGAAAGGAAAAGTTACAAAGCAGTCAATACCAGCTGGAAAAGTAATTGATAAAAATAGTAAGTTATCAGTAAATCTAAAATAGTAAAAAGTTAAAGGAGTAATACAAAATGCAGTTTTCTTTGATACCGTTTATAAGCAGTTTCGCTCTTACGGTTATCTTCTTACCGTTATTTATTGGCTTCATGCGAATGAAGCATGAAGGGCAAGTTATTAGAGATGAAGGTCCGAAATGGCATGAAAAAAAATCTGGAACACCAACAATGGGTGGAGTTGTTTTTATGCTTGCTGGTGTTATTTCAACTCTATGGGTATTAATCTGGCAAAAAGATTTGAATAAAACTGCTTGGATCTTAATAATCGCTTTCTTAGGTTATGGCATTATCGGCTTTTTGGATGATGGAATTAAGTTATATTTCAAACGTAATTTAGGTTTAAAGGCATGGCAAAAATTATTAGGTCAGATTATTATTGCAGCTTTGATTATTGCATTAGCTTTTAGTGATCACTTTGCATTTGAGTTATATATTCCTTTTGCAGGAATGGTACGGAATTCATTCCTATTTAGTTTATTTGTGCTTTTCTGGTTGGTTGGCTTTTCTAACGCTGTGAACTTATCTGATGGTCTGGATGGTTTAGCAACTGGACTTTCTATCATTGCATACGCCACATATGCTTGGATAGCTTACCAAGAAAAAAATTGGGTTATTGTTGTGTTTACCTTAAGTGTAATAGGTGGACTGGTTGGTTTCTTTATCTTTAATCATAAGCCAGCTAAAATCTTCATGGGAGACGCGGGTTCGTTAGCTCTTGGTGGTGGATTAGCTACTGTATCAATTTTCCTTCATCGTCCATGGTCATTGCTTTTAATTGGTATTGTTTTCGTATTAGAGACTTTGAGTGTTATCTTGCAAGTTATTTCTTTCCAAACTACAGGGAAGAGAATTTTCAAGATGACACCAATTCATCATCACTTCGAAATGCTTGGTTGGTCCGAGTGGAAGGTTGACATTGTATTTTGGATTGTTGGTTTAATTGGAAGTATTGTTTATTTAATTATCTGGGGTTAATTTTAAAATGAAACAAATAAAAACATATGAAAATAAAAACATTTTGATTTTAGGATTAGGAAAAAGTGGTTTTTCAGTAGCTAAACTCCTTTTGAAGCTTGGCGCTAAGCTCACTTTAAATGATAAAAAGGATTTATCTAATGATGATCGAGCTGCCGAATTAGATAAATTAGGAGTTAGAGTTATTTCTGGTTATCATCCAGTTGAGATTTTTGATGAGGAAAAATTTGATTATCTTGTTAAAAACCCCGGCATACCTTATGAAAATCCAATGGTTGAAAAAGCATTGAAGATGAATATTCCGGTTATAACTGAACCTGAAATCGCACTTAACGTAAGTGAAGCACCATATGTTTGTGTTACTGGTTCAAATGGTAAGACGACCACTGTCATGCTTACCCAAAGAATTATGGATCATCACTTATCTAAAAATGGCGGTCATGCTTATGCAGTAGGTAATATTGGCGTTCCTATTTCAGAAGTAGTTGAAAGGGCTACAAAAAAAGATTTACTTGTAGTAGAAATGTCTAGTTTTCAATTACTTGGAGTAACAGATATTAAGCCCAAAGTAGCTGCAATTGTTGATATTTACAATAATGTACACCTTGACTATCACAAGACTTTTGATAACTATGTTGAAGCCAAACTTAGAATTACTCAATCTCAAGATCAAAATGATTATTTCATTGCTAACTTTGATCAAAAGGGCATTTTAGAAAAAGAATTAAAGAAAACAAAAGCAAAAGTTCAAACATTTTCAGAAGTAGATAAGACGGCCGATTATTTTATTGGTGATGAATATCTTGAAAGTAAAGACGATCATCAAATTATGAAAATCAGTGAGATTAAGATCCCAGGTATTCATAACCAACAAAATTGTTTAGTGGCAATTGCAATTTCTAAATTAATGGGTGCAGATGATAGTGATATTCAATATGCTTTAAGTACTTTTACTGGAGCTACTCATCGTTTGCAGTATGTAATGACTTATAATGACCGTAAAATCTACAACGATTCAAAATCCACTAACATTGAAGCTGCTACTGTGGCTATTCCTTCATTTAAAGAACCTGAGGTTTTAATTGCTGGTGGATTAGATCGTGGTTTTATGTTTGATTCACTTGTTCCATTGTTTAAAAAACATGTAAAATCAATTGTGCTTTATGGTGAAACTAAATATCTTTTAGCAGATGCAGCTCGTAAGGCTGGTATTAAAGATATTGTAATTGTAAATACCTTGCAAGAAGCTGTTCCGCGAGCATATGAATTGAGTGAGGCAGGGGATGTTATCTTGTTTTCACCAGCATGCGCTTCTTGGGATCAATTTAATACTTTTGAAGAACGTGGAGATTTTTTTGTAAAATTTATTAAGGAATTAAAGACTAAGTAAAATGAGAGTAATTTTTTCTGGTGGCGGAACTGGTGGCCACATTTATCCAATTATGGCGTTGATTGAGCGTTTGAAAGAACGTAAATTAGTTACAAATGATGAAATTCTATTTGTTGGAACAGATCGAGGATTAGAATCTAAAATCGTTCCAGCAGCTGGCGTTCCATTTAAGACTTTAAAGATTAAGGGGTTTGACCGTAAACATCCTTTAAAGAATTTCGAAACAATTGAGCTTTTCATTAAGGCTACAAAAGAAGCAAAACAAATTATCAAGGATTTTAAACCTGATGTTGTAGTAGGAACTGGTGGCTATGTATCAGGTGCTATTGTTTATGAAGCAGCTAAGCTGCATGTTCCAACTATTATTCATGAGTCTAATTCGGTTGTTGGATTAGCTAATAAGTTCTTAGCACACTACGTTGATAAAATTTGTTATACCTTCGATGATGCGGCTAAGCAATTTTCAGAAAAGAAAAAATTAGTTAAAACTGGTAATCCTCGTTCACAACAAGTTTTAGACTTAAATAAAGAAAATGTTGATATTTCTAAAAAATGGGGACTAAATCCAAATATGCCTACTGTTTTGATTTTTGGCGGTTCTCGTGGGGCTCTAGCAATTAATAAAATTGTAGAAAAATCCCTTTCAGAATTAGAAACTAAGCCTTATCAAGTTATTTGGGCTACTGGTCAACTATATTACGGAAGCGTTAAGGAAAAATTAGCTGGTAAAGAAATTAACTCAAATATAAAGATTGTACCTTATATTGATAATATGCCAGGGTTGTTACCTCAAATGACATGTGTTGTAGCACGTTCTGGAGCAACCAGTTTAGCTGAATTTACTGCTCTTGGTGTTCCAGTAATTTTAATTCCTAGTCCAAATGTCACTCATAATCATCAAATGAAAAATGCCATGGATATGGAGAAAGCTGGAGCAGCCTTAGTTATTCCAGAAGATGATTTAAATCCAAATAATTTTGTCTCATCGATTGATCATATTTTGTTAGATACAAATTATGCAAAGAAAATGAGTGATGCATCTAAGAGATTAGGAGTTTCTGATGCATCAGATCAAGTGATTTCTGTAATGGAGAACTTAATTAAGAATAAAAAATAATGGAAGGAAGTGAGGCACATGGCTAAGAAAAAAATAACCAAAAAAGATCCTAAACAAGAGTTATCAGGCTGGATTGATTATAAAAATAAAACCAATAATAATGAAAAAAGAAGAGTCTCTGCCTCACTAACTAAATTACAAGCTGAAAGACGACATGCTTTACTGACTAGATTAGGATTTATAATCTTTTTTTCGCTTTGCTGTATTTTAGCTTTAGGATATTATGTTTCGCCTAAAGCAAATGTAGCAAGTGTACAAGTTAAAGGAGTGCCTGAATTAAATAGTAAACAACTAGTCAAAACAGCAGGTATTTCTCCAGAAAATAAAGTGGTATTCTGCTTATTAAAAGGAAAGAAATATACTGAGAAATTATCAGCTGCTTTTCCTGAGATTGAAAAGGTTCAGGTAGGCGTGCAAAAAACAAATCATTTGGTTTTAAATATCAAAGAACGACCAGTGATTGGGTATATTCATGAAGGTGAAGGTTACAGAAAGATATTAGCCACAGGGAAAGTAGGTAGCCAAGTTATTGCTAGCGACAAGATTGATAAAAGTAAGCCTTTATTTACAGGATATAATCAGAAGGTTTCTTTGAGCGAAGATATCAAGGTATATGCCAGTCTACCACAGCATATACGTGACCAAGTAAAAATGCTAAGTGGTGAAACACGAAGGCCGAGTCAAATTGTTTTAGTGATGAAAGATAACAATATTGTTATTGGAAATCTATCAACTATTAAGAGTAAGATACGATATTATGACAAAATAAAAAGTCAGCTAAAAGAACCATCAGTAATTGATTTTGAAATTGGTGCTTATAGTCGACCGCTAACACAAGCGGAAAAGGTTAAATTAGGACTAACTTGATATTAGTGAGAACTTAAACCATATGTTAAAATTTATTGTATAGTTATGTTTTGGGGGCATTACCTTGGATAAAACTGATTTACTAGTAGGCTTGGATATAGGAACAACAAGCGTTAAAGCAGTTGTCGCTGACACTGCGTCTAATGAAATGCAAATTATTGGTGCTGCAAATGGTCCCACAAAGGGGATGCGCCATGGAAAAATTGTTGATATTGATCAAACTGCTGATAGTATAAGTGCTGTTTTGAAGAAAGTAGCGCAAAAGACTAATTCTAAAATTTATCGAGTAGTCACTGGAATTCCCGTTGGTTTACTTCAGCTAGAAAATGCAGTTGGCTTAATTAACATTGAAGAGAATGGTCGAGAAGTTACAGATAACGATGTTAAGCGCGTTTTATTAACTGCAATCGATACTGCATTGAAGGATGGTCGAGAAGCTATTGCTTTCTTGCCTAACAAGTTCTTAATTGATGGAAAAACTGATGTAGACGATCCTAGAAAAATGATCGCTCATTCTCTTGAAGTACATGGGATTTTATTAACTGCTCCTAGTGCTGATTTACATAATATTCGTAAGGCGATCGAGCGAGCTGGTTATCAAAATAATTTCTTTGTACCAATACCTTTGGCAATTGCAAGTGTAGCACTTGATGAAGGTGAGCGAACATTCGGTACGATTATTCTTGATTTGGGTGGAGGGTCGACTACTGCCACTGTAATTCATGAGAATAAAATCAAATATGCAACTATTGATTTAGAGGGTGGCATCGATATTACTAATGATATTTCGGTGGTTTTAAATACTTCGAAAAAGGAAGCTGAAAAAATTAAGTTACAGTTTGGATATGCAGATCCGTCCCTGACTTCAAGTGATAATCAATTTCCTGTTAATGTCGTAGGTGAAAATGGACCTAAGATGATTGACGAGGAGTACTTAAGTGAAATAATTAATGCTCGTCTTAATCAAACCTTTAGTCGTATCGGTAAAGGATTAAAATCACATGAGGCATTTAATTTGCCAGGTGGTGTTGTAATTACTGGTGGGACTAGTGCTTTGCAGGGAATTGATGATATTGTGAAGGAAGATTTTGGTGTGAAAGCCCGAATTTTCCAACCAGATCAGATGGGATTAAGAAATCCAATGTATGCAGCAGGTTACGGAGTAGTAAATTATGCCTATAATTTAGCTGATATTGATTACTTAGTTAATAGTGTTATTTATGGAAATCAGGTTACTTTGCCTGTTTCTACTAAATCTTCAGCGCAAGAAAATATGAAATTTTTCAAAAGACGTGTAACTCCTAGTGAAATGGAGCAAAAAGAAGATTATAATAAGACTAGTGCTACATCAACGATCTCTACGTCTGAAGAGAATGATGATAAGAAGAATAATAATAAAAAAGGAATCAAGGAATTCTTTAAGAAGTTCTTTGATTAGTAATAAGGTGGTTTAGTAAATGGATTTTACTTTCGATTCTGATGACAACAAGAATGCAGTCATTAAAGTAATCGGTGTTGGTGGTGCCGGTGGTAATGCCGTTAATCGAATGATTGATGAAGGAGTACAAGGCGTTTCCTTTATTGCTGCTAATACTGACGTGCAAGCTCTTAATAGTAATAAAGCTGAAAACAAGATTCAACTTGGACCAAAACTTACTCGTGGATTAGGGGCAGGCTCTCATCCTGAAGTTGGTCAAAAGGCGGCTGAAGAGAGTCAACAAACAATTGAAGACTCATTAAAAGGCGCAGATATGATCTTTATCACTGCAGGAATGGGTGGTGGTACTGGTACTGGTGCTGCTCCTGTAATTGCTAAAATTGCTCGTGAAACTGGTGCATTAACTGTTGGAGTAGTTACTCGTCCTTTTACTTTTGAAGGTCCGAAACGGTCAAAGAATGCAGCAGAAGGAATTGCTCAATTAAAGCAATACGTTGATACTTTAGTTATTATTGCCAATAACCGTTTGTTAGAGATGGTTGATAAGAAGACTCCAATGATGGATGCCTTTAAGGAAGCTGATAATGTACTTCGTCAAGGTGTTCAAGGTATTTCTGATTTGATCACTTCAACTGACTACGTGAACCTTGACTTTGCGGACGTTAAGACAGTTATGGAAAATCAAGGCGCAGCTTTAATGGGAATTGGTCGTGCAAGTGGTGAAAATAGAACTGTTGAAGCTACAAAATTAGCTATTTCTTCCCCATTGCTTGAAGTATCAATTGATGGAGCAAAGCAAGTATTACTTAATATTACTGGTGGACCAGATTTAACTTTATTTGAAGCTCAAGATGCTTCTGATATTGTTTCAAAAGCTGCTGGTGACGGAGTAAACATTATCTTTGGTACATCAATTAATGCTAATTTAGGCGATGAAGTGGTTGTTACTGTTATTGCAACTGGAATTGATTCAAAGGCTGAAGAAGAAGCTTCAAGACAACCTATGCGTCGTCCAACACGTCAAGAAGTTACTACTCCTGAACCTGTTAAGAAAGAAGCAGATGTGGTAGCTAACGAACCCACTTCAGTCTCAGAATCTTCAGAAGTCGAGACTGAGGATAGTGCTGTAAAGGAATCTCCTGTACAACCAACTCCTGAAGTAAAATCAGAAAAGAAAGATTCTCAAGATACTTTACTTGACCCAACAAGCGTTTGGAAGCAAGATAGAAAAGAGAACAAGCGTCCACAGCCTGTAGAGAATGAAAAAAAAGATGACGATGAATTTGATTCATTTAATTCAGACGACTCCACTAGTATCTCTCAAATTGAAACTAGTGTAGATGATGAGTCAGATAATGATATTCCATTCTTCAAACATCGTCGTCAGGATTAGTATTTTGGAGGAAAAGTTATGGCTTTTGATAAATTAGGCAGATTTTTTGGTATTGCTGAAGATGATGAAATGAATGAAGCACCATATACTGAAGTAGATGAACAACAAGAAGAAGTTCCTCAGCCTCAAAAGAATGAAAGAAGAGCAAATGTTGTTTCTATTAATTCCGGTGTTGGCGCTACTAGTAAAATTGTTTTATATGAACCTCGTGTATATTCCGATGCAAAAGAAGTAGCTCAAAATCTTCTAAATAACAAAGCTGTTATTATTAATTTTGCTCGTATGGATGATGAACAAGCACGGAGAATTGTTGATTTCATTACTGGTACAGTGTATGCTTTAAACGGTGAAATTCAACGTGTAGGTGACAAAATTTTCTTAGCAACTCCACCAAAATTTGAAACTGACGGTAAAATTGCCGAATTAGTTGAAAAGAAAGATAAAATGGATTAATGATATTTTCAATTGTAGGCTGGATATTACGTATTATTTCTGATTTGCTGAATATCTATAGCTTTCTGATTGTAATTTATACTTTGCTAACTTGGATTCCAAGGTTGCTTGTAACTAAAGTGGGACAGATATTAAGGAAAATTGTTGAACCATATTTAGAAATATTTGAGCGTTTTATTCCGCCAATTGCGGGAATTTCTTTTGCCCCTGTGGTAGCCTTATTAGTAATTTATTTTGTAAATAATTATGTCCTTTATTGGATAGCAAATATAATTAGGTACGCATTTATTAGGTAAAATGGAAAAAAGACAAGCTAGTAGTTTTTATCAACATTTTGATGAAAGTGAAAGACCGACGGTAGATTATTTCGTCGGTCTTTTTAATCAGTTTTTATTTAAAAATGAATCTATCTTAACAGATTTCTTAAATCCTAGAGAACAATATATTTTTCAAGAAATTGTTGGTGGCTATGCGCAGTTGTACAGTTTTGGAGGATATTCTAATGCCGAGAAAAAGAGAATGTTGCTTTGTGATTGGGATAAGGGATACGAACAAACTGATTTTAAGATCTCACTTTTAGAAGTTGAATATCCGAAAAAATGGTCGAAACTTACACATAGTCAGATTCTAGGTGTTTTGACACATTTAGGAATTGAATTAGATACTTTTGGTGATATTATCAATGATGAAAATGAAAATTGGCAATTTTTAGTTAAGGGTGAATTAGTCGATTACTTTATTGAACAGATTGATCGCGTTGGTAGAACAAAAATAAAATTGAAGGAATTACCTTTATCAAAAGTATTAGTTCAAGAAGATGATAGTACGGAAATGAGTGCTGTATCTATTTCACTTCGTTTAGATGCAATTGTGAGTTCAATTACCAATCTAAGTAGGAGTCAAGTTAAGAAAATTATTGAAGATGGAGAAGTTAAATTAAATTGGCATATTGTAGCGCAATCTAATATAATTGTTTCTGTACAGGATATGCTAAGTATTCGCCATTACGGTAGATATGAAATTCTCAATCTTACTACTACGAAGAAAGGTAAGAAACGACTTGAAATAAAGGTATGGCAAGCAAAGAAAAGGTGATAATATGACATTAACGCCAATGGATATCCATAACAAGGAGTTTTCAACAAAACTTCGGGGGTATGATTCCAAACAGGTAGATAGTTTTTTAGATCGAATTGTTGATGCATATGGGGATGCATTAGATCAAATTGTCGATTTAAAAAATGAAAATGTTGAATTAAAGAAAAAAGTAGAAAAATACGAAAAGGTTAAGGATTCAATTAATGAATCTCTAATTTCAGCACAAGAGAATGCTGAAGAAATTAAAAAGAGAACTAATAAAGAGTCTAAAGAAATTATTCAAAAGGCTAATCAAGATGCTGCTGAGATAATTCAAAAGGCTCAAGATAAAGGCGAAAATAAGAAAGCTGAACTTCAAAAGCAATATGATACTTTAAACAAAGATTATGATTTGCTTAAGGCTAAAGTTGAAGACTTCCGAGAAGCTATTCAAGGAATGCTCAAGGATCAAATAAAGGAATTGAGTGATTCTGATTGGCAATACTACTTAGATAAGTATTATGGTCGCTCACGTTTGTATCCAGCCGATGGTTCACAGCCTTTAGAAGATGAACCAATTCCTGATGGTCCGATGACTAATGAAGTACCAACTGAAGAAAATGATAAGCTATCTAATACAGAGGTTGACAATAATGCAATAAATGAAGTAAACTCTGTTCAAGAAACGGAAGATAATCCTGAGGTTTTAGCTGGAGATAGTCCAGTTAAAGAAAGCATGCAGGCTACAGAAGAAAATACTGAGCGGCGTGATGGACCAGTGATTATTTTCCCGGATGATTTAAAAGATAATTAAATTTAAGTCGACAGTACCAACAAGTAGACGATTTAGCGAGTTAGTGATGGTGAAAGACTAACAACTGTCAAAAGTTAATCAGCTGCCAATTGACTTAAACGTTTATCTGTACGATACACAGGAAACAAGTGGAATGGAATAGTTGTATTCTGTTCAATTTAGGTGGTACCACGATAAGCTTCGTCCTATTAGGATGAGGCTTTTTTATTAAGAAAGGATTTTTTATGAGAGTTAAAGATACATTAAATTTGGGCAAGACTAAATTTAAAATGCGCGGTAATCTTCCAGTGCGTGAAGCTCAATGGCAAAAAGAATGGGAAGAAAATAAATTATATGAACAAAGATTAAAGCTTAATGAGGGTAAACCTCGTTTTGATCTTCATGATGGTCCTCCATTTGCTAATGGTAATATTCATATGGGGCATTCATTAAATAAGATCTCTAAGGACATCATTGTTCGTTTTAAGAATATGAATGGTTATTATGCTCCTTATGTTCCTGGTTGGGATACACACGGACTTCCTGTTGAACAACAATTAGCTAAAAAGGGTGTGGACCGTAAGACAATGGATCGTGCAAAGTATAGAGAGCTTTGCCGTCAATTTGCAGAAGAGCAAGTTCAAAAACAAATGGCCGACTTTAAGCGCTTGGGTGTAATGGCAGATTGGGATCACCCATACGTTACTTTACAACCTAAATTTGAAGCTGAAGAAATTAGAGTCTTTGGTGAAATGTTTAAAAAGGGTTACATTTATAAGGGTAAGAAACCAGTTTACTGGTCATGGTCTAGTGAATCAACTTTAGCAGAAGCCGAAGTTGAATATCACGACATTAAATCTCCAAGAATTTATGTTGCTTTCCCAATTAAAGATGGAAAAGGAATTTTAGATTCAGATACCTCATTAGTAATTTGGACTACTACTCCTTGGACTATTCCAAGTAACGTAGGTATTACTGTTAACCCTAAATTTGACTATTCAGTAGTTGAAGTTAATGGTAAAAAGTATGTAATCGGTAGTGACCGGTTGTCAGCTGTCGCAGAGGATTTGGGCTGGGAAGACTATAAAGTTCTTAAGACTCTTAAAGGTACTGATTTTGATCGTATGACTTATCTGCATCCTCTTTATGGTAAAAATGGCTTAGGTGAATATGGTCTAGTTATGAACGACACTTACGTAACTGATGATGATGGTACTGGTTTAGTTCACAACGCTACTGGTTTTGGTGAGGATGACTACAATGTTGGTCGTCGTTATGGAGTGCCAGTATTTAGTCCAATGGATGCTCAAGGTAGATTTACTAAAGAAGTTCCAGATCCAGAATTAGTTGGTATGTTCTATGATGATGCTAATAAAGTAGTTGCTGAAAAGCTTGAAAAAGCAGGTGCACTCTTGAAGCTTGACTTCTTTACTCACTCATATCCACATGATTGGCGTACTAAGAAGCCAGTAATTTACCGTGCAACTACTCAATGGTTTGCTTCGATTGATAAGTTTAGAGATCAAATTTTAGCAGAAATTGAGAAAGCAGATTTCATTCCTTCATGGGGTAAAACTCGTCTTTACAACATGATTAGAGATCGTGGCGACTGGGTAATTTCTCGTCAACGTGCCTGGGGAGTACCACTTCCAATTTTCTATGCTGAAGATGATACGCCAATTGTTACTCCAGAAACGATTGAACATGTTGCTCAAATCTTTGAAAAAGAAGGATCTAATGCTTGGTATACTCATACTGCTGAAGAATTACTTCCTGAAGGCTTTAAGTCAGAACACTCACCAAACGGTAAATTTAGAAAAGAAACTGATATTCTAGATGTTTGGTTTGACTCTGGTTCTTCATGGGCTGGTGTTATGCAAGAACGTGATGGCCTAGGTTTCCCAGCTGATTTATATCTTGAAGGTAGTGATCAGTATCGTGGTTGGTTCAACTCAAGTTTAATTACTTCTGTTGCGGTTACTGGAAAAGCTCCTTATAAACAAGTTTTATCACAGGGATTTGTGTTAGATGATAAGGGACATAAAATGTCTAAGTCATTAGGTAATGTAATTTCACCTAATGATGTCATCAAGCAAATGGGTGCAGAGATTATTCGTTTATGGGTTGCTGGAGCAGATACTACTTCTGATGTAGCTGTTTCTCAAGATATTTTACGTCAATCTGCTGAAAGTTACCGTAAGATCAGAAATACTATGCGCTTTATGCTTGCTAATACTTCAGATTTTAATCCTAAACAAAATTCAATTGCTTATCCCGATATGTCTGGTGTAGATCAATACATGGAAATTAAGTTGAATCGCTTGATTAAAGAAGCAATTGAAGCATACAATAAATTTGATTTCACTAGTGTTTATAAGAAAGTATTCAGCTTCATTTCTAATGACTTATCTGCCTTCTATTTAGATTTTGCTAAGGATGTTCTTTATATTGATCCAGAAGACAGTGAAAGCCGTCGCTCAATGCAAACAGTAATTTATGATGTCTTGGTTAAGTTAACTAAGTTAATGACACCAATTCTTCCACATACTATGGAAGAAGTTTGGGGTTACCTAAAAGAACCAGAAGACTATGTTCAACTTGCTAATATGCCTGAAGTAGATCATTTTGCTAATGAAGAAGAAGTTTTGGCAAACTGGGATGCTTTCATGAAAGTTCGTTCAGATGTTTTGAAGGCTCTTGAAGAAGCACGTAATGCTAAAGTAATTGGTAAGTCATTTGAAGCACATGTTACTCTTTACCCAACTGAAGAAACAAAAGCTTTGCTTGATAAATTAAATGCCAATATCAGACAAATCTTAATTGTTTCTGATTTGACAGTTAGTGATGATGAAGCACCTGAAAATGCTAAAAAACTACCAACTGCTTCAATCGTGGTAGAACATGCTGATGGAGAAGTTTGTCCAAGATGTCGTCGTACTACCACTGATGTTGGCAGTGACTCACGCTTCCCAGAATTATGTGCGCGTTGTGCCGCTATCGTTGCTGAAAACTTCCCTGAAGTAGAAAAAGAAGGCTTAGAGAAATAATGCGTAAAGGTACTGTAAAGCAATTTGATCCAAATTCTGCGTATGGATTTATTGAAGATGATCTAACTCACTCAGCTTACTTTGTTTTTTATAAGTCTATTAAAGAAGAAGGCTATAAAAAATTAAATGTAGGCCAAAGAGTTCATTATCAATTAGCACAAGGAAAAAAGGGTCTACAATGTATCAATGTTTATGTTGATCATGACTAAAAGGAGAAATTAAGTGAATCTGAGAGAAACTGAAATCTCAAATAAGCCTATTTTTGAAGGTAAGCTAATCGACTTAAATGTTGAAACAATAAGCTTACCCAATGGAAAAACAGCTACTCGTGAGATCGTTAAGCATCCTGATGCTAGTGCAGCAATTGCAATTAATAATGATAAAAAGATGCTGCTTGTAAAGCAATGGCGCGAACCTATTAAGCAATTAACTTTGGAAATTCCTGCGGGGTTAATTGATGAAACAGATGCGTCTGCTCTTGATGCGATGAAAAGAGAGCTAAATGAAGAAGGCGGCTACAAGGCAGACTATTGGGAAAAGATAAGTGAATTTTATACTTCCGTTGGTTTTTGTGATGAGAAAATTCATTTATTCTATTGTGATACTTTGTCAAAGATCGAAAATAAACGTCCCCTTGACGAAGATGAATTTCTAACTCAAGAATGGTACAGTCTACCTGAATTGAAACAGTTAATTGCTTCAGGAGAAATTATGGATGCCAAAACTGTAATGGCAATTACATTTTGGGAAAATATGATTTTAACAGGAAACCAAAGTAATGACTGAGAAACGAGCAGATTATCGTAAAAAACAACAAAAAGAAAAATTAAAAAGTGTTTTTGATAGATTTAAACGTCAGAAAAAGATTGACCCGTCGATTGATACAGCTGATCAAAAAACAGAAACTCAAGATTCTCAAAAATTTGAATCAAGAGAAAATTTTTCTTTAAAAGAAGAGCGTGAAAGCAAAATCAATCGTTTAAAAAAACGATTGAATTATGCAATTTTAATTGTTGTTGTTTTTTTAATTATAGTTTTGTTCGCTTTATTTAAACTGTAGATTTGAGGTAAAGAATGAAAATTGCAATTATTGTCCCAATGTTTGAAGAAGCAGAATTTTACAAAAAGCACTTTAAGTCCGAAACTAAGGAAAGATTTGGCACAACCGAATTTGATCACTTTTCAGTAAATGGAAATGATATTTATCTTGGTTTAAGTGGAATTGGTAAGGTTAATGCAGCTATGAATTTGACTAGCTTGTTGACTAAAGAAAAAATTGATGTAATTTTTATGACTGGCTCTGCTGGTTCATTGCAAGAAGATGTAAAAAGAAAAGATCTAATTTTACCGGATAAATTTATGTATTATGATGCTCATAATACTAGTGCTGGTAATTATGTTGAAGGTCAAATTCCACAGGAGCCTGCGGGATATTTACTAAATAATGCATTTCGTAGTAAATTTGCATCGTATTTAAAAGAACATAATATTCCTTTTAAAGAAGGTTTAATTGTAACTGGTGATAGCTTTGTAGCTTCTGAAGCACAAAAAGATGAGATCAAAAAGAACTTTTCTGATGCACTTGGAGTAGAAATGGAAGGTGCAGCCTTTGCGCAAGTTGCTAGACACTTTAATACTCCTTTAGTTGCGATTCGTGCTATTTCAGACAATGGTGATTCTAATGCTGACAATGACTTTGATAAATTTGTCAAAGAAGTTGGCGCTAAAGCAGCTACTGTAATTTCATCTTATCTTGAAGAAACAGTTTTAGATTAAAAGTGAGGATAGACTAGGTTCAGATGAACTTAGTCTATTTTTTATGTTAGAATATAGTGGTCACTTCCAAAATGTAAGAAAGGTAAAAGATATAAGATGACTAGAAAAAATATATATTTAGATAATGCGGCTACTACTCCGATGGATCCCAAGGTTATTGAAACTATTAGTAGCGAAATGACTAATGATTTTGGAAATGCTTCTAGTCAACATGCATTTGGACGTAAAGCACGCCAAGTAGTTGAGACAGCACGTCATGAATTAGCGGAGACAATTAATGCTCAAGATAAAGAAATAATTTTTACTAGTGGTGGTTCGGAAAGTAATAATACTGCTATTTTTGGAACAGCACGTGCTAGAAAAAATATTGGAAAGAAGATTATTACAACTAAGATTGAGCATCCCTCCGTTTTAAATCCAATGAAGCGATTAGCTAAAGAAGGCTATGAAATTGTATATCTTGATGTAGACAAGACTGGTCATATTAATTTAGATGACTTAAAGAAAGAATTAACACCGGATGCAATTTTAGTTTCAATTATGGCGGTCAATAATGAAGTGGGTTCTATTATGACTCTAAAGGAAATTGGCGAATTAGTAAAAGACTCTAACGCTTATTTTCATGTTGATGATGTGCAAGGGTTTGGAAATATTGAAATCGATGTGAAAGAAATGAATATCGATTTACTGTCTACATCAGCTCACAAGGTTAATGGACCAAAATTTTTAGGTTTCCTTTATGAAAAAGATGGATTGAAAGTAAGTAATTTACTTTTAGGCGGAGAACAAGAAGTAAAGCGGCGTCCTGGAACTGAAAACGTACCAGGAATTGCTGGTTTCGGTGTAGCTGCCCATGAATTAAATGAGATGGATAAGAAGCAGCTTCAAGAAAAGTATCAAAAATTTCAAAAAATAATTTTAGATGCACTTGATCAAAAGCAAATTGATTATGAGGTAAATGGTTCTCTTGAAGGGAAGGTATCACATCATGTTTTGAACCTATGGTTAAAAGGTGTAAATACTTATTCTGCTTTGACTAATTTAGATTTAAATGGTTATGCAGTTTCTGGAGGATCCGCATGTACAGCTGGTTCTCTTACTCCTTCTCATGTTTTAGAAGCAATGTATGGGGAAGATTCTCCTCGGATTGCTGAATCAATTCGAGTTAGTTTTGGAAGATTTAATACGGAGAATGAAATTAAGAGCTTTGCCGAAAATTTAGTTAACATGTGTCAACGATTAAGTAAGTAATTAACAAGTTCTAACCGATTTTTGGCTAGGACTTGTTTTAATGTATAATGATAATGAAAATCATATACTTGACACTTACAAAAAATAAGATAATAATATTGAGAGTGATATTTTTATGGCAAATACAGTAATTATTAATGGCGATAATCGTAAGTTTACGATTAATTCAGAAATTAAACGTTATGCTTTAATTGATGCAGGTTTTACGAAGACTAAAAGAGGAAATTTCATGTATAAGCATCCCTTATACAATGAATCTCCATATAATGCTACCTGTCAATTGAAGTTGACAATTAACGAAGACTTAGATCATTTAACAATGGTAGTCACTGATACCAATGGCTTGCAAAAGGTTAATATTTTTAAGAATAAACAATTAGCACCAATGGTTGAACTGCTTGACTTCATTTTAAAAGATCTTGAAGATCGTCAAATTATTGCGCCCTGCTAAAAGGAGAAAGATAAAATGGTAGATAACAGCAAAATTAGAGTCGTTGTTGGTATGAGTGGTGGAGTTGATTCTTCGGTTTCTGCACTTTTACTTAAACAACAAGGCTTTGATGTTGTCGGCGTCTTCATGAAAAATTGGGATGATACTGATGATGCCGGGGTTTGTACGGCAACTGAAGATTACGAAGATGTAAAAAAAGTTGCAGATGAAATCGGTATTCCATATTATTCTATTAACTTTGAAAAGGATTATTGGGAGCGTGTATTTCAGTATTTCTTAGATGAATACAAAAAGGGTAGAACTCCTAATCCCGATGTGATGTGTAATAAAGAAATAAAGTTTAAGTCTTTCTTAGATTTTGCAATGGATTTAGATGCAGATTATATTGCAATGGGTCACTATGCTGCTACAAAAGTTGATGAGAATGGGGTAGTCCATATGATGCGTCCAAAGGATGGTAATAAGGATCAAACTTATTTCTTAAGTCAACTTTCACAAGATCAATTAAAGAAAGTTATTTTTCCACTTGCTAACCTTACTAAGCCACAAGTACGTGAAATCGCAATTGCTGCTGGTCTTGCAACTGCTAAGAAGAAAGATTCAACAGGAATTTGTTTCATTGGTGAACGTAACTTTAGAAAATTCTTGAGTGAATTCTTGCCAGCTCAATCTGGTAAAATGGTAACCCCTGATGGCAAGGTTGTTGGTGAGCATGCAGGCTTAATGTATTATACTATCGGACAAAGATCTGGTCTTGGCTTAGGTTCGACTAAGGAATCAACTGATCCTTGGTTTGTAGTTGGAAAAGACCTAGAGAAAAATGAATTGATTGTTGAGCAAGGATACGACAGTAAGCTTTTGTATGCAACTAGCTTAGATGCTAGCGGCGTTTCCTTCTTTACCGGACAACCAGATCATGATGTTGATTTAAAGTGCACTGCTAAGTTTAGGTATCGTCAACCTGATGTGGGTGTAACAATGCATTATCATGCAAAAGATAATACAGTTCATGTTGAGTTTGATGAGCCGGCACGTGCTGTTACTCCAGGTCAAGCTATTGTTTTCTATAACGGTGAAGAATGTCTTGGGGGAGCAACAATCGATCGTGCTTACCAAAATGAAAAGCAATTACAATTAGTGTAATTAACAAAGAAGTCTCTTTTAGGGACTTCTTTTTATTTTTAGAAACTGTTATTTTCTTTCTTGAAAACTTATAATAGTAATAAAAGTGGAGGAAAAATGAATTATGCAATTATATTTTGTAAGACATGGAAAAACAAAATGGAATTTAGAAGGACGTTATCAAGGTGGTAGTGGCAATTCACCACTTTTACCTGAAAGTTATGCAGACATTAAAAAATTGGCAAATTACCTAAAGGGAACAAACTTTAGAGCCTTTTATTCTAGTCCTTTGCAACGTGCCTTAACGACTGCTGTAATGCTTAGAAATGATATGGGAATTACTGTACCCATAATTGTTGATCAACGCTTAAAAGAGTTTAATTTGGGAGATCTGGAAGGAATGAAATTTGTTGATGCTGAGAGTCAATATCCAGACCAAATTAAGGCATTTCGTTACTTCCCAGATCGCTACGATCCATCGACTTTTCATGGTGAAGATTTTGAACACATGATAGAGCGTGGCAAGAAATTAATTGCTGATATTGTAAAAAGGTATCCAAATAAAGATGATAAAGTTCTTTTAGTGAGTCATGGGGCTGCCTTATGTGCTCTAATTAGAACTTTAGAAGGTTATGACATTGCAGATATTAGAAAACGTGGTGGTTTAACTAATACAAGTCTTACGATTCTTGATACTGAAGATAAAGGTAAGACATTTAATGAAATTGCATGGAATGAAACGAGCTACCTAGATCGAAAAATTACTAGTAGGGACACGATTTAAAAATGGATAAAAAAATAGCCAACTTATATGATGCTGGCGAAGTAGATAAGGCAATACATTTACTAGTCGAGCGTATAAATAGGGATCCGAAAGATATTGAAAACTATTTGCAACTTTCGACATATTTAATTGAGCAAAATGCTGCTGACCAAGCCTTAGAACTATTAGAAAAAGCACGCGGTCTTGTTAACCATCCTGAAGAACTGACATATAATATTGCTGTTTGCTATTATCTGCAAGGAGAATTTCAAAAATCTCTCGCTTTGCTTAATTCCATTAAAGATGATGAAGAAACGATGTATCAAAAAGCGTTGATTTTTATGAAGTTAGGACAATATCAAAAAGCTTTAGCTTATGCCCTAACTTTAAAAAATCAAGATGAGAGAACGTTAGAGTTACTTGGTGATATTTGGCTTAGTTTAGGAGATTTAAAAACTGCAAATCAAACTTATAGTCAAATTTTAAAAGATCAAAGAAATTCTAAGGTTAATTTTCTGCTAGGCTTAACTCTGTTTGATACTAACCCTAATGAAGCGGAAAAGTATTTTAAACTGTCTAAAAATCAAGATCCTAAGTATTTTGCGCAAGCCCAGAAGCAATATAATGCAGTTGCAAAACTAATTAGAGGTAAAAATGACAAAAACTAGTTTTACTGGACGAATAAATGGAATTGTTTTTGAAAATAATCAAGATCTTTTCAAGATTATTGATGTAGATTTGATCAGTAGATTAGCTGATTTTGACCGTGATAATATTCGTGTAACCGGGAATTTCGGTGATATTCAGATTGGCTCAACTTATAAATTTACTGGACAAATTGTTGTGCATGAAAAATTTGGTAAACAATTTCGTGTAAGTTCATATGAACCAGTTTTACCTCATGAAGAAGGAAGTTTAACTAAGTATTTAAGTTCTGATAAATTTCCAGGAATTGGTAAAAAAGCAGCTGAAAAAATTATTGATAGCTTAGGAACTGATGCGCTTGATTTGATTAAAGCTAATCCAACTGAAATTGAAACATTAGATTTAACTCAAAAACAAAAAGATAGTTTATTATCTGGAATTAATCAAATGGATTCTTTTTCAGAAATTGTTATCAAGCTGGCTAAATATGGAATTAATAAAAAAATTGCGGGTAATATCTACAAGGCCTATCATGGAGAATCTCTAAAAAAATTAGAAGATGATCCTTATCAAGCAGTTGGTGAAATTCGTGGATTCGGTTTTAAAACGGCTGATAATATTGGGCGTGCACTTAATATCGGAGCTAATGATCCAAGAAGAATCAGGGGTGCTATCTTAAGTGTATTGCAAACTGCTCTAAGTACTCTTGGAGATACTTACGTTCCCCTTGATGAGTTATTGACGCAAGCTTATGATTTAATTCAGGCTAGTTCTTATGATGATCTAGCAAATAGCGTTAATGAATTGCAGAGACAAGGGAAAGTTGTTGTTTCTGGTGATAAGGCTGCACTTCAAGGCATTTTTCAGACTGAACTTGATATTGCAAATGAATTAAAGCGTGTGGTCAAAAATCAAGTTGAAAAAGAAGTATTTAGCGATAAAGAAATTGATCATGCAATTTCTCACGCTGAAGATGAACTTGAGATTAAATACGATGAAACACAGAAGAATGCAATAAAGAATGCTCTGAATAATCCAATTTCAATATTAACTGGTGGTCCCGGTACAGGTAAGACGACTATTATTAACGGAATTCTGATGTGCTTAAAAGAGCTTGCTGGTATTCCAAGCGGTGCTTTATATAGTGAAGATCCACCATTTTTATTAGCTGCTCCTACAGGTAGAGCGGCCAAAAGAATGAGTGAAATTACTGATATTTCAGCTAAAACTATTCACCGTTTATTAGGTTTAGGAATTGGAGAAAATGATGCAACTGATGTTAATGAACTAAATGGAGAAATACTAATCATTGATGAGATGTCAATGGTAGATATGTTTTTGTTTAAGCAATTATTATCAGGTATTAATTCGACTAAGCGTATTGTGTTTGTAGGAGATCAAGACCAACTTCCTTCAGTGGGTGCAGGTAACATATTTAGTGATTTAATCAAGTCCGATGCTTTTCCAACTACACGTTTGCAAGTTATTCATAGACAGGGAGAAGATTCATCTATTATTAAGCTAGCTCACGCAATTAATGAAGAAGCTGCTGAGCAAGTGATATTTGATAAGACTAAAAACTATTCTTTTATCCCTTGTCAGCCAAGCTTGGTGGGGGATGCGATTGATCAAATTGTCAATTTGGCAATTAAGCGTGGTTTTAAAAAGGATGATGTTCAAGTACTTGGAGCTATGTATAATGGTCAGGGCGGAATTACGCACTTAAATGATATTTTGCAAGATGTCATGAATCCAATGTCTTCAAAAACTAAAGTAATTGAAGCTCATAATGAGAGTTTTAGAATTGGAGATCGAATTTTACAATTACAAAATAATCCAGAAAAAGATATCTATAATGGTCAAATTGGTAAAATTATCGGTTTAAATCCTGATGATAAGGCAAAAATTCTGATTGCCGATTTTGATGGAAGAGAAATTGAATTTGGAGTTAAAGATCTAAACGATATTACACGTGCATATGCGATTACTATTCATAAATCACAAGGTTCTGAATTTCCACTAGTTATTTTGAACCTGACTATGCAAAATTATATGATGTTGAGACGTAATTTGCTTTATACAGCCATTACTCGTGCTGAAAAAAATCTTGTAATGGTAGGCGAGAAAAAAGCGTATATTATGGCTTTGCGTACACCAGGAAATGATCGAAAAACAGACTTAGCTTTCAAAATTAGGCATGAATTAGGTTTAAAAGAGGTTAAAACTGAAGTTAAAAATGACAAAAGTACTTCACAACAAGTACTACGGAATAATTCTGATAGACAAACAAAGGCTGAAGAACCTAAGGACTATATTTTAACACCGGATCTAATTTATTCTGGAAAAATTGATCCGATGATTGGTATGGAAGACATAAAATTAAAATCTAGAAATTAATAAGTGTCTGGGAAAAAGTCTATTTTAATTAATTTTATACTTTTACTCAAAAAAATCCTATTAAATCAAGGTTTATTAATACCAAGATTTAGTAGGATTTCTTAATTTCTGAGTTTTTTCCCAGACACTTATTATTTGTTTTATTGTAAAAGATTAAAGTTATCGACTTTAAATTTTAAATGAAATTTTCTTTTATTTAATTCTTCTCCATCAAGTTGACCGTATTCACTTTTTTGAGTTTTCACTTCGATTTCAGAGGATTCAAAGTAGTGAAATTGTTTACTCTACATATGCGATCCATCAATTAAGAGTTTAGAAAATAAGTAAAGAAATTTAATTAAATTATGCTTTTCAATAATGACGATATCTAAATGATGATTATGGATATCGGCAATTGGTAAAATTGGAATGCCATCACCAAAGTAGGGATGGTTAGTTGCAATTGGTACTAGTTGACTGGGATAGGTTGAAATCTGAATATTATAAGGTATCTTTTTTCTCTTGTAGAATAGATTCTAACTTTTTAAAAGCTACTTCACCTTTATTGCTCCCTGATTTTAAATTAACAAGTAGATAAACTTTTTTCATCATTTATTTAGCCTAACTTGTATAAAAATAAGCCCCGAAGGGCTTATTTTATTTCTTTTCAATTAGCATTGGCAGGATCATTGGTCTTCGTTCAGTCTTTGAATATAAGAAATCTTGAAGATTTTCAATGATTGCCTTTCTAATTTCATTTTCTTTTGGTTGTGGATCTTTTGCCATTTCTGTCTTAAGAATATGGTAAACGTGTTTTTGAGCTTGGCTAATCAGCTCTGTTGACTCACGCATATAAACGAATCCACGACTCAAAATATCTGGTCCTGCAAGAACGCGTTGGTGTTTGTAGTCTACAGTCGCTACAACTACAACTAAACCTTCTTCAGCCAAGATCTGACGATCGCGAACAACGATATTACCAACATCGTCGCTACCAGAAGTGTCAACAAAGACATCTGGTATATTAATGTGACCAGCAATTCTTGATGAGTCTTTAGTTAAAGCAAGTACGTCACCATTTTTTAGAACAAAAGTATGATCTTTAGGCATCCCAGTAGATTGGGCTGTTTCTGTATGAACAACTTGCATACGATATTCACCGTGAACTGGAATAAAATATTCTGGTTTAGTTAATTCAATCATCATCTTTTGTTCTTCTTGTCCAGCATGTCCAGAAGTGTGAACATTATGAATTTTACCATGAACAACATTAGCGCCAGCTTCAGTTAACTTATTAATTAAGTGGTTCACGCTAGTAGTGTTACCTGGAATTGGATTAGATGAAAAGATGACTGTATCTCCTGGTTGTAAGGAAATTTGACGGTGAGTACCATCTGCAATTCTTGACAGAGCAGCAAGTGGTTCACCTTGAGAACCAGTACATAAGATCATTGCCTTTTCAGGTGGAGTATGGTTAATTTCGTTAGCATCTACTAAAGTTCCTTCAGGAATATCTAGATAGCCAAGATCAATACCATTTTGAACACCATTTTCCATTGAACGACCAAAAATTGCTACTTTTCTACCGGTATCAACAGCAGCCTTAATGGCAGTTGATACACGGTAAAGGTTAGAAGCGAAGGTAGCAAAAATAATTCTACCTTTGATTCCAGTAATGATGTCGTGCAATGAATGAGCAACAAATCTTTCTGATTTTGTAAACGTAGGAACTTCTGCATTAGTAGAATCAGATAAGAGGGCTAAGACACCTTCTTTTCCTAGTTTAGCCATTTCCTGAAAGTCAGGAGCTGGTTGATTCATAACTGGAGTTAGGTCAAACTTGAAGTCCCCAGTGAAAAGAACAGCCCCTTCAGGAGTATGAACTGCAATTCCTAAGGTATCAGGAATTGAGTGAGTTGTCCTAAAGAAAGTAACTGATAATTTATCGAACTTTAAAACAGTATCTTCGTGTTCTTCATGAAGTTCACTAGAATTTAAAATACCGTGTTCATCAAGCTTTCCACGAATTAAAGCTAAAGCAAATGGAGTAGCATAGACTGGAATTTCCGGAATCTTCTTTAAAAGATAAGGAATTCCTCCAATATGGTCTTCGTGTCCGTGAGTGACTACTAATGCTTTAATTTTTTTTCTGTTCTTAACTAAATAAGAATAGTCTGAGATAACATAGTTAATTCCCATCATATCGTCTTCTGGGAATTTGATACCGCAGTCCATGATGATAATTTCATCTTGGTACTCAACGCAGTACATATTACGGCCGATTTCGCCTAGACCCCCTATAGCGTAAACGCCGACTTCGTTATTTTTTAATTTCAAGGTCGCTATTTATCCTCAGATTTAAAAGTTGTCAGCTTAAAATCTGGATTTTGCTTTTCGTAAGCAAGAGAGTTTCCAGTTAATTCTTGGATGAGTTCAATGTTGTAGGGGGTATTATCCTCAACCATAGTTCTTGCTGCAACTACGTTATCTGCTTCTAAAAAAAGAGTTTTTGTAGTTTCTCTTCTTGGATTAACGATCTGGTCTTTTTGGTATAAAACTTTGTAGATCATTTCTTATAATCTCCTTATATTTAAAACGTTCAAAAAAACTTCTACATGAAATCATGCAGAAATTCATAGCTATTAAAATTTTATCATAAACTTGCTTTGAAGTATACCAATTACCTCATATATAGGTACATAAAAAGACGATAGAACTATCTTAGATCTATCGTCTAATATAAAAAATAAAGATTTCTTTTAGGAAATCACAATAGTATCTTCTGCTAAACTAAAAGGATTTTCTTTGTTAATGCGGTCGTAGAATAAGTGACCATTTAAGTGGTCAATTTCGTGAGAAGCAACAATTGCTGGGTAGTCCTTTAAACGAATTGTTTTTTCTTCTCCATCTACTGTGTAGTAGCGAATCTTTAATTTATCAGGACGTGGAACATAACCTTCAATATCCTTATCTACACTAAGACAACCTTCACCTTCAGCAAGGCAAGCTTTTCTAACTGATTCAGAAAGAATTTTTGGATTAACAAAAACTTCTTTAAAGATGATCTCGCCTTTGTCATTTGGAACTAAAAGAGCGGCCATTTGAATACTTTTACCTACTTGAGGTGCAGCTAAACCAACACCGGCTCTTAATTGATGCTTTTCAGCAATCTTAGGATCTTGAGAATCGATTAAGTATTGCATCATTTCATCTGCTAATTTTTTATATTCATCAGATAATGGAAAAGTTAATGGCTTAGCAACTTGTCTTAAAACAGGATTGCCATCACGTGTAATATCATGCATTAAAATCAAAATTAAAATCTCCTTATTTCTTTATTTGCTATAAATATGATAACAATTGAAAGAAAAGACGGCAATGATCGAAGTTTTTGGTATAATATTTTTGTTAAAAAATAAACAGTTCACAGCTTGTACTTTCGTTGACGATATTATATTTTTAGAGTAGAATTGTAAGACGAAACTATAGAGATATAAAGCTTCAATAACTGCATTATTATTTTGCGTAAGAGAGCTGTGACTGGAGTCACAGTTTTTTTATGAAGTTCGGGGAGGAATTTCTTTTGCAAAGAAGAGACGATATTAGAAATATTGCAATTATCGCACACGTTGACCACGGTAAGACTACTTTGGTTAACCAATTGTTAAAACAATCAGATACATTACCAGAACACATGAATCTAGAAGACCGTGCAATGGACTCTAATGCTATCGAACGTGAACGTGGTATCACTATTTTATCTAAGAACACTGCTGTTAAGTATGGCGATACTACAATTAACATCTTGGATACGCCAGGACACGCCGACTTTGGTGGTGAAGTAGAACGTATCATGCACATGGTTGATGGATGTTTATTGCTTGTTGATGCTTACGAAGGTACTATGCCACAAACTCGTTTTGTGCTTAAGAAGGCTTTAGAAGCTGGTGTTAAGCCAATCGTAGTTATTAACAAGATTGACCGTCCAGGTGCTCGTCCAAAGGAAGTATTGGATGAAGTTCTTGAATTATTCATTGAATTAGGTGCTAGCGATGAACAACTTGATTTCCCAGTTGTTTACGCATCTGCTTTGAATGGTACTTCTTCATATGAATCAGACCCAGCTAAGCAAGAAGAAACAATGGATCCTATTTTTGATACTATTGTTAAGAACATTCCTGCTCCAGTGGATAATTCTGACGAACCATTACAATTCCAAATCACTATGCTTGATTGGGATGACTATGTAGGTCGTATTGGTGTAGGTCGTATTTACCGTGGAAAAGTTAAAGTTGGTGATAACATCACTGTTATGAAGCGTGATGGCTCAACTCAAAACTTCCGTGTTACTAAGTTATTTGGTTACTTTGGTTTGAAGCGTAATGAAATTCAAGAAGCAAAGGCCGGCGATATCATTGCTATTTCTGGTATTAATGATATTTACGTTGGTGAAACTATTGCTTCTGCTGATAAACCTGAGGCTTTACCACTTCTTAAGATTGATCCACCAACTCTTCAAATGGACTTCGTTGCAAACGATTCACCATTTGCTGGCCGTGAAGGTGATCAAGTTACACCTAAGAAACTTGAAGATCGTTTGATTCGTCAAACTCGTACTGATGTTTCTTTAAAGGTTGAACCAACTGATCAATTAAATGCTTGGACTGTTTCTGGTCGTGGTGAATTACACTTATCAATTTTGGTTGAAGAACTTCGTCGTGAAGGATTCGAATTACAACTTTCACGTCCTAAGGTTATCTACCGTGAAATTGATGGTCAAATGTGTGAACCATTTGAAGCAGTTCAAGTTGATACTCCAGATGCTTACGTAGGTTCAGTTATCGATTCACTTTCACAAAGAAAAGGTGAAATGAAGAACATGGAATCTACTGGTAATGGTCAAACTAGACTTGAATTCTTAGTACCATCACGTGGTTTGATTGGTTACAACAACGAATTTATGTCTCAAACTGCTGGTTACGGAATTATGAACCATACTTTTGATTCATACAAGCCTGTAGTTAAGAACTGGGAACCAGGTCGTCGTAATGGTGCTTTAGTTTCAATTAACCAAGGCCAATCAACTACTTACTCACTTCAATCAGTTGAACAACGTGGTGAATTATTCATCGGTGCTGGTGTTGAAGTTTATGAAGGTATGATTGTTGGTCAATCATCACGTGAACGTGATATTGCTGTTAACGTAACTAAGGGTAAGAACTTAACTAACACTCGTGCAGCTGGTAAAGATCACTCAGCTTCTATTAAAACTCCTAAGACTATGACTTTGGAAGAAGCTATCGAATTCTTGAACGATGATGAATACTGTGAAGTAACTCCAGAAAGTATTCGTTTACGTAAGAAGATTTTGAACACTAACGAAAGAAAAAAGGCAGATAAGAAGCGTAACAAATAGTTATATCCTTATTTAATTTTTAAAAGTGGCTCAATTATTGAGCTACTTTTTTTGTTGGACAAAGGTAGTGATATAATAAAAAAGATTATTTAACTAAAGGGGCAGATATATCGTGCGACAGAAATTAAGATACTTAGACTATAGCATCTTGATCCCATATTTAGTTTTGTCAACTATTGGGATTATTATGGTCTATTCAGCAAGCTCGGATATTTTATTGGTGAATGGATTTTCACCGAGTATATACATGAAAAGACAAATTATATATTTTCTTGCAGCATTTTTATTTTTTGGAATTCCATGTTTTGCATTAAAATTGAAGGTATTTAAAAATCGAAAATTTGTCTTATCTTACTTAGGTATTTCAGGTTTGATGTTGCTATTTTTAATTTTTCTTAAAATAGTTAGCCATGGAAAAGCTGCTGTTAATGGGGCAGTTGGATGGATTAATTTAGGGTTTATTAATATTCAGCCTGTTGAAGTAGCTAAATTATCTTTAGTTCTTTATTTGGCATTTGTTTTATCAAGAAGAGATGGAAAATTTGTTCCTGGACAAATTTGGCATAATTTATTTGGCCCAACTGTCATTTCTTTTATCATGATTGTAATGGTTATTTTAGAACCAGACTTTGGTGGGTCAGCTATTCTTTTCATGATTGTCTTTGTAATGTATAGCGTTTCAGGTATTCCAACTAAATTAGCAGTTTATTGGTTAATTGGATTATTTGCTGGAATTGTGTTATTAATGTTGTTTTTGCTAGTTTGGACTCCAGGCTTTATTAAAGATTCATATCAATTCCAGCGTTTACTTGCTTTTGTTCATCCCTTTAAGCTAGAAAAAACTGGCGGTGCACAGTTAGTAAACTCATATTATGCAATTCATAATGGGGGCTTATTTGGTGTCGGTCTAGGAAATAGTATGCAAAAAAGAGGCTACTTGCCAGAACCGTATACTGACTTTATTTTGTCAATCACTGCAGAAGAACTTGGTGTAATTGGTGCAATTGTGGTTATTACACTTCTTTTCTTTTTGATGTGGCGCATTATGGAAGTGGGAATTCATGCCGAATCTCAATTTAATGCCTTAGTTTGTTTTGGTGTAGTAACGATGATCTTTACTGAAACACTCTTTAATGTAGGAGCAGTTTTAGGATTATTGCCAATTACTGGGGTAACGCTACCGTTTATTTCTTATGGTGGGTCTTCTATGATTGTTCTGACTGCCGCTTTAGGACTAGTTTTGAATATTTCAGCCGCAGAGAAGAAAGCCTTAGTAGAAAGTAGGAGTGTACTTTGAGTCTAGTGTTTAAAGATGGATCAAGCAAAAAGATGACTGCACGCACGCAGATAATTGTCTGGCTTTATCAAATTAGTGATCAATATAAGTTACGTAGATTTGGTAATATCATTTATTTTTCACGTAAAAACAAGTATGTAATTCTATATGTAAGTTCCGAATATGCATCTAAAGTAATTACTGAACTAAAAAGCAAGAATTATGTGCAGGCTGTAGAAACATCTAAAACAGATGAACTTGACTTCTCAGCTGAACACGAAGAAGAAATGATGCGTGAATTAAAAGAAGAAGCAGAAAAATTACGAGAAGAAAACGAGGATTTACGGGTTTGAGAATTATTGCAGGAAAATATGCTAAACGTAATTTATATACATTGAAAAGCAATGCTACAAGACCAACAAGCGATAAAGTAAAAGGCTCTTTATTTAATTCTTTAGGACAGTTTTTTGATGGTGGCCAAGTACTGGATCTTTATGCAGGCAGTGGTGCTTTGGGAATTGAAGCAGTTTCTCGTGGCTACGATAACGCGATTTTAGTAGACATTAGTGGACAGGCTTGCCAAATTATTAAGAAAAATGTTGAGCTAACCAAAGAGGCAGATCGTTTTAAAGTTCTAAAGTGCAGTGATAACCGTGCAATTAAGATTTTGCATGATGAGGGCAAAAAGTTTGATTTAATTTTTCTTGATCCACCTTATGCAAAACAAAAAATTGTTAAGATTATTACTAAGTTATTAAGTAATGATTTGCTTAGAGAAAATGCACTTATTGTTGCTGAAACAGATGAGCATGATGAATTACCAGAAGTTGATGGTTTTTCAATCATTAAAGATCATCAATTAGGGAGAACGAAGGTAAAGGTGTACAAGAGGAAGTAAAATGACGAAGGCGATTTTTCCTGGAAGTTTTGATCCGATAACCAATGGACATGTAGAAGTTATTGAAGCTGCTGCTAAAATGTTTGAAAAGCTGTATGTAGTAATTATGACTAATACTAGTAAGAATTATCTTTTCGATGAAAAGGAGCGGTTAGATTTAGCCAAGAAAGTTTTTGAAAATGATGATAATGTTGAAGTAATTGCTCGTCCGGTGGAATTAACTGTTGAAGTTGCACATGATCTAAATGCAGGAGCGATTGTGCGCGGGTTGCGAAATACAGCTGATTTTAATTATGAACGAGATATTGCGGGAATTAATAAAACTTTAGATCCAGATTTGAATACAGTTTTATTGTTTACGCGTCCAGAAGATAGTTTCATTTCCTCAAGTATGATTAAAGAAACAGTATTTTTCGGTGGAGATGTTTCTAAGCTGGTGCCAAAGCCAGTGGCAGCTGCTTTAGAAGAAAAATTGAGGAATAGAAATGAAGAAAAATAAAAAGATAAAGTTTTGGCTGCTAGGAATAGCAGCATTTTTAATAGCTATTGTTTTTTGTTTATGGCCAACGCAGTACTATATTGAGTCTCCTGGAGAGGCTTTTCAAATAAGTAAATATGTCAAAAGTGATAGAAAGGCTAATCCTAATTTCTATTTAGTAACGGTTAGTGAACGACCAGCAGCGATGATTGATTATTTGACTAGTTTTTTCAGGCCAGCAGATACCCGTTACTCAAGAAATGAATTAATGGGGACTTCAACTAGCGATGAATATAACAAAATGCAGCAATACTATATGGAAACTAGTCAAAATAATGCTATTTACTACGCTGCTAAAAAGGCTAATGTACCACACCGACAAGAATTTTTAGGCGTTTATGTGATGGAAATAATGAAGAATTCAACTTTTAAGAATAAATTGAAAGTTGGAGATATTTTAATTAGTGTAAACGATAAAAAATTCGCTTCTAGTCAAGAGTTAATTAAATACGTTTCAACGCTAAAAAAGAAAAACGTCAAAATAGAAGTTATCCGAGGAAATAAGCATTTGAGTTTTTCTGGAAAAACAGTTAAATTGGCCGGAACAAATCGCTATGGCATTGGTATTCAATTAGTGGATCATACGCGCGTAGTTACAAAACCAGAAGTTAAGATTAATTCTGGAGATATTGGCGGACCGTCTGCCGGGCTAATGTTTACTCTTGAATGCTATCAATTATTTACAAGAAAAAATCTTAGTCCTAATCAAAAGATTGCTGGGACTGGAACAATTGATAGTAATGGTAAAGTAGGTATGATTGGTGGAATTGATAAAAAAGTAATTGCTGCTAGTCGGCAGGGAATGAAAGTGTTTTTTGCGCCAACTGATCGTCCATCAGGAGTTAAAAAGGGTGAGACAAATTATGCAGAAGCAGTCAGGACTGCCAAAAAAATTCATACTAGAATGAAGATTGTTCCTGTAGCTCGATTTGAAGATGCACTAAATTATTTAGAAAAATAAATTAAAAGCAGCAAAAAATGCTGCTTTTTTTCGTAATAAATAATGAGGTGATAAAAGTGGATTTTGAAAAACTTAAAGAATTCATAATTGAAAAGAAATTTTATGTAGTTGGAATTATTATTTTACTTTTTGTTGGAGGATATATCATGCAGAAAAATAATCAGCCTGTAGTGAATAACCAACAAGTTTTAAGTGAAAATAAAACGCAATCTACCTCTTTTCCTAAAAGTGATAGTAAGAGCATGCAGTCGACTACAGGTTTCAAGGGCTCATCTAAGCAGGATACAGTGACGGTTGATATTACAGGGGCAGTTAAGCATAGTGGTGTGTATACCTTAAAAAATGGTGCACGCCTGAATGATTTGTTAAAATTATGTGGTGGATTGACTGATAAAGCAGAAACGCGTGCAATTAATCGAGCAGCACTGTTGAAAGATCAAGATCAAATTTATGTTCCTCATATTGGAGAAAAGATAGAAGATATTCCTGCTACCAAGTCTGCAACTAGTAGTTCTTCTGATTCATCTAGTTCAAATTCGACTTCAAGCACAAATACAGAACAGGTTCATCTGAATTCGGCAACCGTTCAAGACTTACAAAAGTTAAATGGCGTTGGTCAGAAAAAGGCAGAACAAATTATTGAGTATCGTGATCAAAATGGTGGTTTCAAACAAATTGAAGATCTGACTAAAGTAACAGGAATTGGTGAAAAGACTTTTGAAAAACTCAAAGATCAATTGGCGCTCTAGCTTTTATGCATCTGGTTTTTATTTGTTACTTAGTTTGGGATGCATTTCAGTTACATTTATAATTTTACAAACGACCACATTTTCTCAAGTAATCGTTGGAATAATATTTTTAAGCTTTTTCTTTCTATTGTTAGTCTATAAGTTTTCTGAATATCGACCATTAATATTTTTATTTTTGGGACTAGTGGGAATTGTAAGTTTTGTTCATCAAAAACCTAAAGAATTAAATTTAGAAGGTCCAATTCAGATTTATAGTGATCAAATTCAAATTAAAGATAATTTCTTTTATGGTGAAGGTAAGTTAGGTAAAAATAAGGTTTTAATTAGTGGAAGCATAGATAATTCTTTTGAAAAGAAACTGAACAAGTACCATACTTGCTACTTGGTGGACTATCGGGCAAAGATAGAGCAAATTATGCCTGCAACTAATTCAGGTGAATTTGACTATCAAAAATATTATCGGAGCAAAAAAATAAGAGAAAGAGTAAAACTTGAAAACTATCAAATTTATCCTAAAAAAATAACTATTTTTGATTACATTCATGTTTTGCGAAAAAATTTAATGAATTATTTTGAAAAGATGCCATCTTTAACGAAATTTTTTGCTAGTGAAATGGTTTTAGCGCAAAATCCTAGTCCTGATAATAAGGTTTTACTAAACAGTTATCGAGACTTAGGAATTATTCATTTGCTAAGTATTTCTGGGTTACATGTAAGTCTTTATATTTTAGGGATTATGTGGCTTGGAACGATCTTAAAGCGAACTGAAGAAGAGGTAACAATCTTTTGTATTGCATTTTTAACTATTGAAATTTTATTGGCCAACTTTCAAGCGGGCTTTGTACGTGCTAGCTTAAGTTATTTTTGGAGTATTTTCTTTAAAAGAAAAAAGATGAGGGTTAGTAGCGGAGATAAGTTAGGAATTGTTGTATTAACACATCTCCTCTTTAACCCTTTATTATTTCTAAATAGTGGGGCTATTTTAAGTTATTTGTTAGTATTTGGGTTAGAAATTACGCGGAATTTTAAAAATATTAAACAAAATTTAGCTCTTAATTTATTAATCACACCAATTTTGCTACATAGTTTTTATAGAATTAATATTTTAACAATTATCTATAACTTTTTAATTGTGCCCATTTTTAACTTTGTTTTATTGCCATTGACCTTTATTGTGATTTTTTTATTTTGGCTTTTACCAGCAATTGGTAAAGTAAGTGAACCAATTTTTAAAGTAGTAGCCGATATAACGAATTTTATTGCTGACAAACAATTAGGCTTAGTGACTTTTGGTCAAATAAATTGGTTTCAGACGATATTTTTGCTAGTGATAACTATAACTTTAATTATTTTGCCAAAAATTAAAATTAAGAAGTTAAAGTTGAGGTTTTTCTTAGTTGGGACCTATGTTAGTCTTTTTTGCTTAATTCATTTTCCGTTTAAAGGACAAGTCTCTTTTATTGATGTGGGGCAAGGAGATAGTATTTTAATTACTACACCTTTCAATAGAAAGACGTATTTAATTGATACGGGCGGAAAACTAAATTTTGGCAAAAGAAAAAGTCAACCACAGTTAAACAGAATTACTATTCCATATTTATATTCGCAAGGAATTAATCATTTAGATGGAGTTTTTCTAAGCCATCAGGATGCAGACCATATTGGTGATTTAACAGCATTGCTGGATCAAATTTCAGTAGATAAGCTATATTTTGCAAAGGGATTAACTGAAAACCAATCTTTTATGAAGAGGATTAATAACCATGTAAATGATGTTCAACTAGTACCGTTGCTTGCAGGTGATGAGGTTAAAACAAAGAATATAAATTTTGAAGTGGTTTATCCTTTTGAGCCAGGGCTAGGTAAAAATGAAGATTCATTGTCTTTGACTTTTAAATTAGCTAATAAGCGCTGGCTTTTCACTGGAGATTTGGGAAGGGATGGAGAAAAAGAAATTCTTAGTCACTATAATCTTCATGTAGACTATTTTAAGTTAGGGCATCATGGTAGTAAGACATCGAGTGATCCAGAGTTTTTAAAACAACTGGATCCGCATCTTGTTTTTATATCTTCTGGAAGAAATAATCGTTTTGGTCATCCTCATCAAGAAACCTTAAAAACCTTGAAAGACTTAAGCATCCCATACTTAAATACACAAGATAGTGGTACAATTACTTGGACTTATTCACCATTTCAAGGTGAAGCAATTACGACTTTTTATAAAGGAAATGCAAAATGACATTAATATCTCTTTTTAAACAAACTAATCCTAAAAATGCCAACCTGCTGATTCAAGGATCAGATTCTTTCTTTAATGATTATTTAGTCCGTGATTATCTTAATCAAAAAAAATTTGCTGACTTTGATCAAGTAATTGTCGACTGTCTTGAAGATGGTCTTGATGAATTAATGGCTACTTTGACAGAATCGTCGCTTTTTACAGCTCAAAAAATTGTCGTAGTTAAGAATCCTTTCTTTTTAATGGCTAAAGTTCCACAAAAATTTAAAAAGCAAATTGAAAAATTAACAAAAATAATTGAGCATTTGGGTGATTTAGAAGATATTGTGGTCTTTGTAGCTAACTATGAAAAAATTGATCGTCGAAAAAAGATCAGTAAATTTTTACTTGAACATGTCAATGTAGTTGAAACTTCGCTCAAACCTTATGAAGTGAGTGGGATAATTAAAGCAATTAGTAAAGAAGAAGGCTATCAAATTACAAATATGGCTCTTCAAGTTTTGATGCAGAGAAGTGATCAAGTTCTTGATGTTTCTTTGAGTAATTACTTAAAGCTTAAAAATATAGTTGGTGAAGATAAGAAAATTACTGAAAGCCTGATTAATGAAAATATTGATCGATCTTTATCAGAAAATATCTTTGAAATCTTAACAGCTGCTTTTAATAAAAATTATCAAGAAGCAACTCAACGTTTAGAGGATCATTTAAGAGAAGGAGCAAGTGCTATTCAGCTTCTGGCGATTTTTGAATCACAAATAGAGTTTTTAACTTGTGTTAAAGTATTGCAAAATAGACGCTGGAGTAAAGATCAAATTACCAAAGAGCTAAAAGTAAATCCATATCGAGTTAAATTAGCACTCGAAAATAAAGTTTCACTTGCTAAATTAACGACTTTGCTAAAACAAGCAATCGAGCTGGATTATGGCTACAAGAATGGAACTTACCGCGGAGATGAGTTCTTAAAACTTTTCTTATTAAAAATTTAGACGACAAAAAAGCCCGGAGAAAAATCTCCGAGCTTTTATTTTGCTAATATAAAGTGTCAAGCAATCGATTACTTGTTAGCAGCCTTTTTAGATAAACGTGACTTATCACGGTTAGCCTTGTTCTTAGAAATAAGACCTTTAGAAGCAGCCTTATCTAAAGCACGTGCAGCTTTAACTTCTAAATCGAGGACATCTTTTGCGTCATTTTCAACAGCTTCGTTGAATTTTCTTACAGCAGTTCTCAATTTACTTAATTCAGCAGCGTTGCGCTTGTTAGCAGTAGCATTAGTCTTAACACGTTTAATTGCTGATTTAATTTGTGGCATCAAAATCACCTCGATAAAATAGATTTACTCGTTAATTATACTTAATACGAGCACTTGGTGCAAGGTAATTTGGACTTGCTTTTTTAAAAACTTCCATGTAATATTAATATTTGTTGGAACCATTGACGCTGTTTTCCCGCCGCCGACGGTTAACGTTGTTAATGGCAATTATTTAAAAGAGAGGTATTTTTCTAATGGCTATTTCAAAAGAAAAGAAAGATGAATTAATTAAAGAATACGCACGTCACGATGGCGATACTGGTTCTCCAGAAGTTCAAATTGCACTTTTAACTAGTGATATTAACAACTTGAACGACCACTTAAAGGCTAACAAGCAAGACCACCACTCATACGTTGGTTTGCTTAAAAAGATTGGTCACCGTCGTAATTTACTTCGTTACTTGAAGAACAAGGATATTCAACGTTACCGTGAATTAATTAACAAGTTAGGTTTACGTCGTTAATCTTAAAATTTATCAGCCTCAGCTACTCTTCGTCATGAAGGGTAGCTTTTTTTGTTTCTTTCAAATTCACACTATTATATGGTAAAATTAATTAGATTAACTTCGTTTTGATCATCAAGATCCATAAAATTAATTAAATTTAATAAATAGAAAGAAGCAAAAATATGTCACAAAAGATTAAGATAATGATCTTGGGTGGCGCACGTGAAAATGGTAAAAACATGTACGCTGTTCAAGTTGAAGATGAAATTTTTATTATGGATGCAGGTTTAAAGTATCCTGATTCATCTTTATTAGGAATTGATGTAGTTATCCCTGATTTACAATTTTTCCGTGACTACGGAGATAAGATTGCGGGTATCTTTTTAACTCACGGGCATGCAGATTCAATTGGTGCATTGCCATACATTTTGAGAGATTATGATATTCCAGTCTTTGGTTCAAAATTGACAATTGAATTAGCTAAGATTGCGGTTCAACGCGAAAATAGACATCGTAAGAATGATCTTTTTCATGTAATTGACGCTGATACTGAAATTGAATTTAAAAATGCAAATGTCTCTTTCTTTAAGACTACTCATTCAATTCCAGATTCTCTAGGTATTGATATCTCTACTAAAGAAGGCGAAATTGTCTACACTGGTGACTTTAAGTTTGATCCATCAGCTAAAAAGGGCTATCGAACTGACCTTGTTCGCTTATCTGAGATTGCCCAAAAGGGCGTACTCGCACTTCTGAGTGATTCAACTAATGCTGAAGCAAACTTTCCAAATGATCGTCAAACTAATATTGAAAAATATATTTATAACATTTTTGAAAACTATGATGGTCGCATCATTGCTGCAGCAAAAGCATCAAATATCGTCCGTGTTCAAGAAATTTTCCAAGCAGCGGCTGCAACTGGAAGACATGTTTTCTTGACAGGTAGAGATGCTGGTAAAATTGTCTATACAGCAATGAAATTGGGTTACTTAAATGTGCCTAAGGGATTACTTGTTCACAGTAAGGACTTAAAGAAGATTCCTGACAATGAATTAGTAATTTTAGAAACTGGTCGTATGGGTGAACCACTTAAGTCCCTTCAAAAGATGGCAACTAACCGTCACCGAATGATTAAGATTAAGGATGGCGACTTAGTCTTCATTGCTACTACCCCTTCACATTCAGTTGAAACAATGGTAGCTCAAACTAGCGATATGATTTACCGTGCTGGTGGAACTGTTAAGGAACTTGGAAGAGACAGACACACTAGTGGTCACGCAACTGGTCGGGATTTACAATTGTTGGTCGATACGCTTAAACCTAAGTTTTTAATTCCTGTAATTGGTGAATATCGTTTACTGGAAATTCATAAAGATCTAGCTGTTGAAGCTGGTATGAATAAGAAGGATATTTTCTTACCACATAATGGGGATGCTTTTGCACTAGAAAAGGGACGTTTCTACCGTACAGATGCTGTACCAGGCGAAGATATTATGATTGATGGTTCAGGTGTGGGTGACGTTGGTAACATTGTGTTAAGAGATCGTGAAGTTTTATCTGATGATGGTGTCTTCATTGCCGCTGTAACTATTGATAGAAAGAAAAAGAAAATCATCTCTGAACCACGTGTTTCAACTAGAGGTTTTGTTTACATTAAGGCAAATCATGCTTTGATGAATGGTGCAGCTGACGTAATTAAAGAGGCTGTAAACAACAACTTTGAACATAAGAAATTTGATTGGACTGAATTAAAGCAAGATGTTCGAAATGATGTTGAAAAATATCTTTATAAGCAAACTGGTCGTCGCCCAGTTGTTTTACCAGTTGTGATGGAAGTTAACCAAAATAGACATCGTGTAATGGCTAGAAGAAATAATCAAAACAACCAAGAAAACAACTCGGAAAAGCGTCCAAATAGAAGAAACTATCATAAAAAAGATTCAGAACAAAAGAAGGCAAAAGCTTAATGACACATGCGAGTCAAGATAATTTGCTTCTGTTAGCTAAAGAAGCAAAAGATCATAATGACTTGCCGCAAGCTAAGCAGTACTTGCTAGAAGCTTTGCGGTTAGGTCACGATTCAAATATTGTTTGTGAGTTATGTGAAATTTACTTAAGCCAAGAAAAGGGGGATCAGGCATATTCTTTGATTAAAGAGGAGCCTGACCTTTTTTCTAATAAAAGGGTATTTGACACTTATCTCAAAATTTTGGCTTTTCAGCATTATGCAATTGAAGCAAGCCAATTGGAATATTTATTAGATGAAAAATTACCGCTGAAGATTGAACCAGTTAGTCAAATTAAGCAATTAGAAATAATGCGGAATTTTAAAAAATTAAAATATATTCAAGAAAGAGATTACTTACTCTTATATTGCTTAAGTACAGAAAATTTCATTAATTTAGCGAAGAGTATGTTGATAGATCCATCTCCTAATTTTGCCTTACGCCTATCATTGTGTGAGGATTTAGTAAAACTAGGTTATAGCGAGAAAATTCAAGTTTATATTTTGGGAGAATTAAAGGACTTTATTCCTAAAGAAACAGACTTACTTGAAAAAAATCCTATTTATCGAGAAGTTTGTGTTAGTTTAGCTGATTATTTTAGACAGGATCCAAGTAAATTACCTTTAATGATTGGTGAAATGAATGTTTGTTTAGGGATGCTTTATCCGCGCTTAAGAGATTATATTAGAGATCCAGATCAATTTGCTCATGATTTTAGAAAATACCTTGAAAAAAAGGAAGGCGGAGCAAATCAGAAGCTTTTAAACAAGATATATGAATATTTGGCATATGAAAAAGCAACAAATTCTGATTTTTAGTTCCGATATTGAGCAAAAAAGGTTTACATTTTCTGTGGATCTAGTATAATCAATAGAGGATATTTTCAAAGGGGTACGAGCTAGGCTTTTACCTTTGAAAGTAGTATAATAATCAACAGAGAATTATCCGTTACTTACTCAACGGACTTCTTGCAAATTTACAGGAGGGTCATATTAATGGCAGAAAAAGAACATTACGAAAGAACTAAGCCGCACGTTAACATTGGTACTATCGGCCACGTTGACCATGGTAAGACCACTTTAACTGCAGCTATTACTACTGTTTTGGCAGAAGACGGTTTGGCACAAGCTGAAGATTACTCACAAATCGATGCTGCTCCAGAAGAAAAGGAACGTGGTATTACTATTAATACCGCTCACGTAGAATACGAAACTAAGAATCGTCACTACGCTCACATGGATGCTCCAGGTCACGCTGACTACATCAAGAACATGATTACTGGTGCTGCACAAATGGATGGTGCTATCTTGGTTGTTGCTGCAACTGATGGTCCTATGCCACAAACTCGTGAACACATCTTACTTGCTCGTCAAGTTGGTGTTAAGTACATCGTTGTATTCTTAAACAAGGTTGACTTAGTTGACGATCCAGAATTGATTGACTTAGTTGAAATGGAAGTACGTGACTTGTTAAGTGAATACGATTACCCTGGTGACGATGTTCCTGTTATCCGTGGTTCAGCTTTGAAGGCACTTCAAGGTGACCCAGAACAACAAGACGTTATCAGAAAATTAATGGAAACTGTTGACGAATACATCCCAACTCCAGAACGTGATACTGACAAGCCATTCTTAATGCCAGTTGAAGACGTATTTACTATCACTGGTCGTGGTACTGTTGCTTCTGGCCGTATTGATCGTGGTACTGTTAAGGTCGGCGATGAAGTTGAAATCGTTGGTTTAACTGACAAGGTTGAAAAATCAACTGTTACTGGTTTGGAAATGTTCCACAAGACTCTTGATCTTGGTGAAGCCGGCGATAACGTTGGTGTATTGCTTCGTGGTATCGACCGTGACCAAGTTGAACGTGGTCAAGTTTTAGCTGCACCTGGCTCAATCCAAACTCACAAGAACTTCAAGGGTCAAGTTTATATCTTGAACAAAGATGAAGGTGGTCGTCACACTCCATTCTTCTCAGATTACCGTCCACAATTCTACTTCCACACTACTGATGTAACTGGTAAGATTGAATTACCAGAAGGTACTGAAATGGTTATGCCTGGTGATAACGTTGAATTCACTGTTGAATTGATCAAGCCAGTTGCCATTGAAAAGGGTACTAAATTTACTATCCGTGAAGGTGGTAAGACTGTTGGTGCTGGTCAAGTTACTGAAATTCTTGACTAATTCCAATCTATCTAAAAAAGATGTATCTTCGGATGCATCTTTTTTTTATCCAAAATTTTAAAATCTTCTCCCTATATTTGTGTTTTATCAGCGTTTAGGGTAAGATAGTTAAGTGTGCAATAGCAAACCCAAATTTGACATCGGAGGTATTTAATTAATGTCTGTAAAATGGGAAAAGACCGGTAAAACATCCGGTGAATTAACTTTTGAAATCTCACAAGAAGAAGTAAAAAAAGGCTTGGATCAAGCTTTCAAGCGTATTAAGAAGAACTTACGTGTACCAGGTTTCCGTAAAGGCCACGTATCACGTGTTGTTTTCGATCAATTCTACGGTGAAGAAGCTCTTTATGAAGATGCTTTGAACATCGTTTTACCAGAAGCTTACACTGCTGCAGTTAAGGAAGCTGGTATTGATCCAGTTGGTCAACCACAAATTACTCCTGTTTCAATGGATAAGAACAAGTCTTGGGAAATGAAGGCTACTGTTTCTGTTAAGCCAGAAGTTAAGTTAGGTGACTACAAGGGTATCGAAGTTCCTAAGCAAAGCACTCGCGTTTTAGTTAAAGACGTAGACGCAGAATTAAACAAGCGCCGTGAACAAAATGCTGAATTAGTATTAAAGGACGGTAAGGCTGCTAAGGGCGATACGGTTACTATCGACTACACTGGTACTATTGATGGTAAGCCATTTGATGGTGGTAGTGCTCAAAACTACTCATTAGAATTAGGTTCAGGTACTTTTATTCCTGGTTTTGAAGATCAACTTATCGGTCACAAGGCTGGCGATGATGTAGATGTTGTTGTAACCTTCCCAGAAGATTACGGTGCAAAAGACTTAGCTGGTAAAGAAGCACACTTTGCTACTAAGATTCATGAAGTGAAATCTAAAGAATTACCTAAGTTAGATGACGAGTTTGCTAAAGACGTTGATGATTCAGTAGAATCACTTGATGAATTAAAAGATAAGATCAAGAAAGACTTGAAGAAGCACAAGGAAGACGACGCAAAGGACGCTATCCAAGATGCAGCAATTAAAGGTGCAGTTGAAAATGCAACTATTGATGAAATTCCTCAAGCAATGATCGATGAAGATGTTCAAAACCAATTGAACCAATACTTAGGCAACATGCAACGTCAAGGTATTGACCCACAAACTTACTTCAAGTTAACTGGTACAACTGAAGCTCAATTGCGTGAACAATTAGCTAAAGGTGCTGCAGAACGTGTTAAGACTAACCTTGTTTTGGAAGCAATCGTTGCAGAAGAAAAACTTGATGCAACTGATGACGAAATCAAGCAAGAAATTAAGGACTTAGCACACGACTACAACATGGATGAAAAAGTTGTTCGTCGTAGCTTGAGTGATGATATGCTTAAGCATGATATTGCTATTAGAAAAGCTATTGATTTAGTAGCTGACAAGGCAAAGCAAGTTGCTAAGAAAGCTACTAAGAAATCAACTGCTAAGAAGTCAACCAAAGATGACGAAGAAAAGGCTGATAAATAATAGTTGATAACTAGTTTAAGAAAAGGGCGGCTATGACAGTCGCTTTTTTCTTTACTATTAATTAATAAGACAATTTTCTTTACTCTGTCAAAGTGAACTGCTAAGCTTATTTTTGACATAAAGTAAGTGAAAAGGAGGATGGGCTCATGGCTAACGAAATTACTGAACAAGAAGAAGTAAAATGTTCTTTTTGTGGTAAACCACAGTCACAAGTTAAAAAAATTGTGGCCGGAAATGGAGTCTACATTTGTAATGAATGTATTGATCTTTCCAAGAAAATTATAGATGATGAATTAAAAGCAGATTCCATCAAAGGAACAAAAGACTTGCCTAAGCCAATGGAAATTAAAAAGCAATTGGACGAATACGTAATTGGCCAAGACCGGGCTAAAAAGGTTCTTTCAGTTGCCGTTTATAACCACTATAAGCGTATTAGTCAAATGGATATTGATAGTACTGGAACTGAGTTGCAAAAATCAAACATTGCTTTGATTGGACCAACTGGTTCAGGTAAGACTTATTTGGCTCAAACTTTGGCTAGAATTTTAAATGTTCCATTCGCTATTGCTGATGCTACTACATTAACTGAAGCTGGTTATGTTGGTGAAGATGTAGAAAATATCTTACTTAAGTTATTACAAAATGCTGACTATGACTTAGAGCGCGCACAACGAGGCATTATTTATATCGATGAAATTGATAAGATTTCTAAGAAAGCAGAAAATGTATCAATTACGCGTGATGTTTCTGGGGAAGGTGTTCAACAATCACTTCTTAAGATTTTGGAAGGTACTATTGCTTCTGTTCCACCTCAGGGTGGACGTAAGCATCCGCAACAACAGATGATTAAGATTGATACTACTAATATTCTGTTTATCGTTGGTGGTGCTTTTGATGGCATTGAAAACATCGTTAAGAACCGTTTAGGTAAAAAGACAATTGGTTTTGGTGCCGAAGCCGGACTGAATCAAGTAGATGCAGATGACTGGCAAAAGAATCTTACTACCGGTGACTTAGTTAAGTTTGGTTTGATTCCTGAATTTATCGGACGTATTCCAATTATCACGACGCTTGATAAGTTGAGTACTGATGATTTAATTAGAATCTTGACTGAACCAAAGAACGCTCTTGTAAAACAATACAAGAAATTACTTTCTCTTGACGATGTTGATCTTGAATTTACCGATGGTGCTCTTAAGGCGATTGCAGATATGGCAATTAGCCGTCATATGGGAGCACGTGGCTTACGTTCAATCGTTGAAAATTCATTGATGGACGTTATGTACCGCACACCTAGTGAAGATAACATTAAGAAAGTCGAAATCACTAAGGATGTAATTACTAAGCATGCTGAACCAAAGATCACTTATAAGGATGAAAAAGCTAAAAAGACGAGTGAGGCGACTAAATAATGAAAGTCGTAGATGCAGAGTTCGTAATTAGTGCTGTTTCTGAAAAACAATATCCTAAAGATGATTTGCCAGAATTTGCATTAGCTGGACGTTCAAATGTTGGAAAATCTAGCTTGATTAATACGATTGTCAACCGACGTAAGCTTGCTCGTACGTCGCAGCAACCAGGTAAAACTCAAACCCTTAATTTTTATAAGGTAAATAATGAACTATATCTGGTTGATGTTCCTGGCTATGGTTACGCTAAGGTTTCTAAGAAGCAGAGAGCTGCTTTTGGAGAAATGATTCAAGACTACCTTGAGACACGTGCAGATCTAAAGGGATTAGTCTTATTAGTTGATGCACGTCATAATCCAACTTCGGATGACATTAATATGTTTAATTATGCTCTTTATCTTGATGTACCAATTTTAGTGGTTGCAACTAAGATGGATAAACTTAAAAAGATGGAAGCTAGTCAAATTAGGCAAAAGATTGGTAAGAGCTTAGACTTAACTCAAAAGAATGTTTCTTTCTTACCATTTTCTAGCGTTACTAAATTAAACGTTGATAAGTTTTGGAATTGGATTGAAGATAAGATGTAATTTAAAAAATTGCATAATTTACTGATTAAATCCGCTTAACTTTGCTATAATAAAATACGTTGAATTCATTGAATTAATGATATTTCAACAACCTTTGAAAAAGAGAAATACCGATTGGAGCTGATAAGCTTTAGTCGGTATTTTTTCTTGCTTAAATAAATGACTTAGCTTTAGAATTAAATTATATATTTTAAAGAAATAAGGGATAAAAATGACTAAGAAAATCTTATTTGTTTGCCATGGTAATATTTGTCGATCTCCAATGGCTGAATTTGTTACTAAAAAGATTGTTAAGAACCTTGGAAAAGAAAGCGAGTATGAAATTGCATCTGCAGCTACTACTGAGGATGCAATTATTGGCGGGATTGGACGAGATATTGACGTTCGTTCACAAAGAGTTATGAATGAACACGGAATTCCTTTTACTCATCGCCAGGCTAAAAAGATGGTTAAGAGCGACTACGCGAAATATGATTATATTGTGGGAATGGATGAAGAGAATTTCTTTGATATGAATCATATTTCGGCAGGAGACCCAGAAAGGAAAGAATACAAGCTGCTGTCTTTTACTGGTTCAATGATGGATGTTGATGATCCATGGTATACTGGTGACTTTGAAGCTGCTTATCAAGACATTTGTCGTGGCTGTGAGGCTTTAATTAATAAGATTGAGAAGTCTGAAGCATAATGCAAGTTCTACCACTCTTCCTAATTGTTTTAGCCGTAGTTGTTACTGGCTATATCTTTACTTCTAAGAATCGCTTTTATTTTTTGAAAGCAATTATTCTCTTCTTGGTATTGTTAGTTTTAAGCACGATTAACTTTCTCATCTTCTTTGGAACTGCAGCTTTATTTATTAATAAAGTGCATGATATGAAGCTAGGTAACCTGTTCTTACTATTAGCTGCTCTAGTAGTCTTATCTGGGCTCTTCTTATATGAAGGGCTTAAGAAGGTTAACAAGTATCATCAGATTTCAGAAATAACTTTAACTTTGATTGAATACTGCATTCAGTGGTCTTTGATCTATGTAACTGTTTATCAATCAATCTTTAATAATATTGCGAAGATTCATACGATTACTAAAATGATAAAAACAGTTCACATTCTTAATCCAGATTTATTAGTAGTAATTATTTTACCTTCATTTATTTCAATTTGGATTGCAGTTGTTCTCTTGAAAAAGTATCAACATGATTTATAAAAGATAGTCTTATAGATGGACTACCTTTTTATTATGCCAAGATCAAATTTTTGTCATTAGTGTCCTAAGCTCATACAATTAAAAATGAAAGCGGATGATATATTTGAAAGAAGGTTATAAATATGACAGTTCCAACATTTGATCGTGAAAGAGAAGAAATTATTAAAGATGTACGTGAAATGATCCATCGTGATCGTAACAATGGCTTCATTTTGGAAGAATTACAAAGTAAATATGGTAAAGATTTTTCTGATGCTGATTTGAGAGCTTTAATTAAAAAGGCTAGTGAATAGCAAGGAAGTAGGCATACAATGAGAATTAATTTTTGGATGGATTATGCATCTCCATTTTGTTATATTGCTTTTCATAGGTTAAATGAAGCGATGAAGACAGTAGGTATTGATCAAAATAAGTTAGAGTATAACTTTTGCACTTTTCAAATTGCTCCAACTGCTACTGAAAATCCACGCCTAACACGTGGAGAGATGTTAACGCTAACCAAACAGCAACTTTATGAAAGATTTCAAAATATTACTGAACAAGCTAGGGATGCAGGTTTAACTATTGATTATGCAGATACGCTTCCAATTAATACGATGAAGGCTTTGCGTTTAACTAAATGGTCTAATGATACGCAAGTAAACCAAAAAACAGCTAAGTTAATTGATGAGATTTTTGTAGCTTATTTTGTTGAAAGCCAAAATATCGCTAGTGATAATGTTTTATTAAAAATAGTCAACGACGCTGGATTGGATGCTTCATCTGCTAAAAAGATTCTTACTAGTGAAGAATATAGAGATGTAGTTATTGAAGATGAAAATAACTTAGCTAACCGAAATGTGGATGCTGTACCATACTTTGAAATTGGTCGTTATCATTATGAAGGTGTGCCTACGAAAGAAGATTTAATTGAAGCAATCAATAATTTGATATATCAGAAGGCAAACTAGCCTCTTAATACTAATTTTCTTTTATTTAAAGTGTAATTTTGCTCAAAAAGTGAAATTACACTTTTTTATGCGAGATTAAATTGCGCCGAAAGTGTAAATTTAATGGTAGGATAAGAATAAAAGAAAAGAGGAATTATACAAATGAAGAAGATATTACTAATTAGCGCGGTAGTGCTTAGCTTAGTAGGAGCTAGCGGCTGTTCTACCAATTCTGCTTCGACTAGCGATAATAGTACTAAGAGTTCTAAGACAGTACAAAAGAAGCATTGGGATAAGAAAAAAGACCAAAAACTTGCCCAAGAAATGAAAGACTACGGCAAAAAGAATAACCAAACTTATACTAAGTATGATGGTAAGACTAAACTTACTAATTCAGCTAACCGAATTTACCCAGATGCGTTTAAGAAAGATACTTTTAAGCTAAATGGTAAAAAGATTAGTATTGGTTGGAGTCCTCAAGGCGAACACCATTATGACTACGATGTCTTAGCTATTTATAACCATGACTTAACTAAAGATGGTCAACACAAGACTTTCCTATTTTGCTGGCACAAACAAAAGCCAATTGTCTTAGTCGATGAGGCTGGCAAAGGCAATGTAGTTGACTTACATGTAAGCAACGATAAGTCATTAAATGGGAGTTTTTCAAATATTATGTACGGCGAAAACATTTAACTTAAAGTCTGCTATTCTAGCAGACTTTTTGTCTATCGAGGGGAAGATCCGTATAATGGTAGCAAGTGAGATGATTTGAATAGGCAGGGATAGAAATGTTAAGTAAGAGAATGCGAGAATTACTGGATAAGGTATACGAGACACCAAATACTTTTGATGTAGCAATTATTGTACAAACGTCAGATTTTGAAGAAACTTATATTAGTGATAACTTACGGCGTTCTTATCAACCAGCTAGGGCTGAAGGTTTAATTTTTAGGTTAATTGCTAGCTTTGTGCAGCGACTTGATTTAGACTATCAGGAATTTATTGATGTCTTAAAGGGTGATTTAGAAGATGAGTTGTTTAATGTAAAAGCAATGCGAAAAATAAAGCGTCCTCGTCATGATCTGCCTGAAGAAAAGTTAAGCAAAGCTGAGCAGCGAGTAGGAGAAATAGTAGATTTTGCTGAAGACTTAGTCAAAGAAGACGCAATTGGGGATTACGTCTTAGTAGCTAACTATACGAATAAGTTAGGAGAGGTCTATTTCCAAGATAGTAGCGATCAGAATATGTCGACCTACCATGATATTCAAGTAATGCTGATGGAATATGCTAACCGTAATATTCTTAATCCTCAGGCAGTTTTAAAGGATTTAGAAAATAAAAAGCCGAATCCAGCTAAATTGCTTAATAAGGAAGCTTTTGAAGATCGAGCAATTAATGGCTTTAAGGTCGAAGACTTTTGGCAGGTTTATCGAGTTCCTTATCAAGGCGGACAGTTTGAAATTCAGACTCCTGAAGGTGATCGCCTAGAGCAAGAGATAATTGGTTTTAGTAAAAAGTTGCAGCAGCTAGACCTAACCTATTACATTTTATTTATTAGGACTGAACGCTATATTTATGTCCTAACACCTTCATTTAAGACTGAAGATGACCTAGTTAAGGCGTTACCCGGTTATTTAACAGGTTTAGAAGCTAATATGGATTTCACTGATGAAAAATTTAAAGAAATTAGCGATATGATGCTTGAAGAAAAGTCATACTTAAGTTTAGTTCATGGTGGCGACTCTGCATATGCAATTGATTTACCAGTTAAAAAGGAAATTACAGATGAGCAGGAAATACGGTTAGATATTCATGACATCTATAGTGAGCTTTTAACTTATCAAAAAATGGGATTAGTGCGTGATTTCTACTTATTTTCAAATATGAAAGATAATACTTTTACTGGTGGAAAGATGGAAAGCGAAGACTTAACGAATTATCTCTTGAATTTCGTTGAATTATTAGGTTACTTAACGCATATGTATCCTAATTTATCGCCGCAAAAGATTATTGACTTAGTAGCTATTAAGGATAAGTTAAAGCGCAAGCGAAAATAGTTGCTTTCTGTTCATAAAGTTCCTATTGTAGAGGGGAGAGTATAATAACAGAAAGAAGAGTTGAAAATGAAAATTTCAATTTGGGGCGATTATGCATGTCCTTACTGCTACATTGGTGAAACTAACTTACAAAAAGCAATTAAAGAATTAGGCGTTCAGGATAAGATAGACTATGACTTAAATGCCTTTCAAATTGACTTAGATGCTCCTAAGTCAACTAAGCAAACTAATGCAGTCCTCTTAGCCTATGAGAAGGCAATTCCATTAGCTAAAGCAAACGCAGCCTATGATCATGCTAAGGCAATGGGTAAGGCAGTTGGTTTAACAATTAATGAAGCAACTGCTTATAATACAAATACCATGGATGCTCATCGGATGGTTCAATGGGCTAAGGCAACTTATCACGATTCTAAGCTAATTGAAAATCTAGCTGATGATTTATTCTATGCTTACTTTACTGAAAATAAGGAGTTAGCAGACCATAAAGTATTATTAGATGTGGCAAAAAAGAATAAGTTAGATCCTAGCGAAGTTAAAAAGATTTTGGATTCAAATGCATATCAAGATGTAGTTATGCAAGAAGAAGCTGACTTAGAAAGTCGCGGTATTGAATCAGTACCTTACTTTATTATTAATGGTCAACAATTTGACGGTGTTCAAGATGTTTCAACCTTCAAAACTGTCATTGGAGCAGGTTTTGGGATGAAACCAGATGAATTTTTAAACTTTTAAAAGTTATTTAATTAGGCTTCTACACATTTTGTGTAGGGGTCTTTTTTATATGCTTGTTTTTTGATATGATTATATTCCTTGATAAAATGTGTTATTTTATAGAAGAAAAGGAGTGAATATGAACAGAGAACTTAATAAGTTTAGCGTTAATCTGCCAGCAGGTAGGGCCTTAAATACTTGGTCCAAAGAATTAGTTAAGACTAGAGTAACAGACTCAATCTGTACTTCTGCATTTAGACCATTTGTCCACGAGAATAATCTATATCAATTAAATGAAAATATGATTGCCTTATATGATTTTCATAAAAATCCGCTTGAAGGAAAATACCAGTCAGTTATCTTAGATAAAAAAGAGGGTATTATTTTATGTCAAAAAAATAGTCGACAATTAGTTAATTATTTTTTGAAGCACCGTTTAATTTTAGGAGCAGTATTGCAAAAGAAATTACAGAAAGAACTAGGCTTTTATTATCGCCATGCGATTTCTTTAGGAGAGATTGCCTATTTTTCGTTAAGAGCTCATTCAGAAAGACATACTTGCTGGATTGGCCTACATCATATGCAAACAGTACAACAAGTAGAAGATAAAGTAATCTTCTCTTATCGAGATAATGGCTGCACTTATAATTTTGAATTCGATGATTATGCACCGAACTTACATAAACGGCTAGCAGAGGCAATTACGCATAACCATGTTTTTGGTCAAATGTTAGTTAAGTATGCGAATTCTCATGGCTTTCATTTGAAATTGTGTAAGTGCAGAAAGAAAAACTTAGTAGCAGATCAAGAATACTTTTATTTAACTAAGATTCAGAATGCCTTAAATTTAAAGGATCTTGCGGAAGCTGCAATTGAAGAATTTCATCAAAATTATGGTCGGCAATGCGCTGAATTTTTTGACATTAAAGATTGGAAAATTCATGATCATAATTTGTTTTATCGACTGTCTAGAAGAATTAAATCAATTTTGTAAACACGCTTGAAAAAGCGTGTTTTTTATTTACCAGAAAGGATAGCGATTAAAGACGAGTAAAAAGGAAAAGCCGAGCAAATGTAAAAATAAAAAGTGCGTAGTAGCAAGCTTTTGAAGATATTAGGTCTTGGATTTTAGTAAAATTTTGCTTTTGATAATCTATTTTCTGCACAAGCGCTTGTGACATTTTGATTAAGGAATGATCAAAATATGGTTACAGAAAGAAATTTTATTAAAGCTTGGGAAAATCGGCGTTTAGTTGCTGGAGCAATTAAGGCAGCTGGAGTTAGGGCAGATTATCAAGATTATGCAGACTTATTGCAGGCTGGAGTCTTGATTTATGCGGGGATGCTAGAAGAAAGTTCAGGAGAAGATATTGATAAGCTAGCCTTTAAGAAGATTTTTTGGCATACCTTAGATGAACTGAGAAAGATTCAACGCAGAAGCGAAAGAAATGAAGAGATAAATAATGGGACGGAATTAGGAACGACAGAAGTTGATTGGGATAACTTAGTAGTTTTGAAAGATGAAGTTAAGAAGTTAAAAGAGACTGAGCGGTTATTATTTTTTGAGCATTTATTGGGGCAGAGGGAGGTTACAGCTTTGGTTGAGCAGGCGGGATGCTCGCGTAGAACCTTGCAGCGAGTGAAGAAAGATTTACTTTTAAAATTAAGAAAAGCGCTAGAAAAATAAGCAAAATCGTCGAAAAAATAAATAACATTTAATGGGTTCATATTGACTTTATGGGGGGGGGTGACAGTACACTTATATGCGTGAAGGTGGTTAGATCGCTATTTAGAGCATGTTTTAATTCAATAAAAGTGTTTTTTTATGCTAATTGTGAATTTTCTATGAATTTTCAAATATTTTTTGTATAATGATTTTTAGTGTTACTAAAAAACGAAAAATAAAAGAGGAATAAAATGGATCATAATAATAGTGATAATGAATTAAGACATCGCTCACATCATCACCGTCATCATCGACGTAAAAAGTTTTGGCGTATCTTTTGGATTGTATTAGGTGTTTTCCTTGTGGTAGACATCATTGCGGTTATTATCGCTTGGCACAATATCCATGTTGCCACTAACAATATGTATAATCCGATGAGTAACGAAATTAGTGATCGAAAGGTTAGCGACACCCTTAAAGACAAAAAGCCAATGAGCTTGCTTTTATTAGGAACAGATACAGGTGAATTTGGTCGTTCTTACAAGGGTAGAACTGATACCATCATGATGATGGTTATTAATCCTAAGACTAATAAGACTACAGTTGTTAGCTTGCCTCGAGACATGAAAGTTAACTTACCGGGCTATCCAGACTATTCACCAGCCAAGATTAATTCAGCTTATACTTATGGTGGTGTAGACGAAACTGTAAAAACGATCAAGAAGTACTTCAATATTCCAACTGACGCTTACGTAATGGTAAACATGGGAGGATTAGAGAAGGCAATTGATCAAGTTGGAGGAGTGACAGTTAAGTCACCATTAACCTTTGATTATGAAGGTTATCATTTTACTAAAGGCGCAACGTATCATATGAATGGGAAGAAAGCTTTGGCATTTAGTAGAATGCGGTATGACGATCCTCGAGGAGATTATGGGCGTCAAGAGAGACAAAGACTTGTAATTATGGCATTATTAAAGAGTTCCATTTCTTACAAGACAGTCGTGAATCAACCATTCTTGAACTCAGTCTCTAAGCAAACCATGACAAATTTAACTTTTGACAATATGGTTGCTTTAGCTCAGAACTATCGTCATGCAACTGATAATGTAACTACTGACTACGCTCATGGACAAGGCGACTGGGAAGGCGGCGTTGCCTATGAATCAGTTAGTCAAGCAGAGTGTCAAAGAATTAGTAATAAGTTACGTGCTGCCTTAGGGCTTAAGCCGGAAACCTTGAAGACAGGAGAATAGGAAAAAGTGGAAAACAGTACAAAAACTGAAAATACAATCGATTTACGTAGATTATGGATGCTCCTTCGAGCACATATCTGGTCTATTATTTTATGGGTAATTGGATTAGGCGCAGTTGGGTTTATCTTAGCTGCTTTTGTGGTTGAACCTAAATATACTTCAACTACTCAAATCTTAGTTAACCAGAAGCGTAATGAAAATGATGCAAATCAAGCATTTAATGCACAACAAGCTGATGTTCAGGTAATTAATACTTATAAGGATATTGTTACTAGTCCAGTTATCTTAAAAGATGCTTCTAAGTGGATTAAGAATCCTACTGAAGTGGTAAAACCTGCTAAGAAGGCTAAATATAAGACTTTAGCTGATGGAACTAAGAAGTTAGTTAGTCCAGCAGAACTAGCAGTAGTTAGAAGAGCGGGTCGTGGATATAATGTTAGTGCTAAAGAAATGCAAAAGTCTGTTTCTGTAAGTACACAACAACAATCACAAGTCTTCACTATTAGTGCTAAAAGTAATGATCCTGAGAAGGCTCAAGCTATTGCTAATGCAGTAGCTCAAACATTTAAGAGCAAGATTAAAAGCATCATGAATGTTAACAATGTAACTATTGTTTCACCAGCTGCGCGTGGTATTAAAACTTTTCCAAAGACTACACTCTTTACTTTAGCAGGAATTGTACTTGGCTTAATTATTAGTGTTGCGTTAATTGTTTTACGTGATTCATTTAATACTACAGTAAGAGATGATGATTACTTGACTAAGGAATTAGGCTTAACTAATTTAGGTCATGTATCACACTTCCACTTATCTAATAAGTTTAGTATTAATAACGATAATAATTCTGGTAAGAAGAAACGAGTATAGGAGCGTATAAATGGGATTGTTTAATAGACGTAAAAAACGTGGTACTGATGAAACCATGCAATATGGTGCTAAGTTAATCACTGTGGCAAAACCTCAAAACCCAGTTAGTGAACAGTTTAGAACTGTAAAGACAAATATCGATTTTACAAGTGTCGATCATCAGATTAAGGCCTTAGCCTTTACTTCTGCCAATATTAGTGAAGGTAAGTCGACAGTGACAGTTAATACAGCTGTAACTATGGCTCAATCAGGAAAAAAAGTCTTATTAATTGATGCTGATCTTCATAGACCTACTCTACATCAAACCTTTGATATTCCGAATAGAGTAGGATTGACAACAATTTTGACTTCACATTCTAATGAAGTAGACATGGCAGCTATTGTAAAAGAAGATATTATTCCTAATCTTTCTGTTATGCCAGCTGGTCCTATTCCACCTAACCCAGCACAATTATTAGGTTCTAACAGAATGCGAGCATTCTTAAATATGGTTAAAGAACACTATGATTTAGTCATCTTAGACCTTGCTCCAGTTCTTGAAGTTTCTGATACCCAAATTTTAGCTGGTGAAATGGATGGTGTAGTGTTAGTTGTACGTCAAGGCATTACCCAAAAAGCTGGTGTTGAACGAGCAATTGAAATGCTTAACTTAACTAAGACACATGTTTTGGGTTATGTAATGAATGATGTAAAAACTGGCCCAAATGGCTACGGCTATGGCTACGGTTATGGTTATGGTTATGGCTATGGCCAAGAGAAAGATACAGAAGCGAAGTAATAAATAATGGTATTAGTTGATATTCACTCACATATATTACCGGGGATCGATGATGGTTCTCCTGATTTAGATTCGTCGTTAGGATTAGCTGAGGCAGCAGTAGCAGATGGAATTACTCATGCGTTAATGACGCCTCATACTTTAAATGGAAAATATCTAAATCATAAAAAAGATATCATAAAAGAAACTGCTGATTTTCAGAAAGCGTTAGAAGAAAATCATATTCCTTTAACAGTCTTTCCTAGTCAAGAAGTTCGTTTAAATGGTAATTTACCTCAAGCTTTAGATGATGATGATATCCTCTTTTGTGATGAAGATGGCAGATATATGTTATTGGAATTTCCAAGTGAAGATGTACCAACTTATGCCAAAGATATGACCTTTAAGTTGCTTGGCCGCGGTATTACGCCAATCATTGTTCATCCTGAAAGAAATTCAGGGATCTTAGCCCATCCTGAAAAGTTGCAAGAATTTCTCGAACAAGGATGTTTAACACAAATTACAGCTAGTTCGTATGTGGGAGTATTCGGTAAAGAAATTGAAAAATTAGCTGACAGATTTGTAGAGGCTGGACAAGTAGCAACTTTTGCTTCGGATGCCCATACATTGCCAAAACGTGAAAGTCGAATGCATGACGCTTATGAGAAGTTGGAAAAGACGCAAGGATTGGATGTAGCTAATAGTTTTAAGCAGAATGCGCGAAATATTATTAATTCTGATAATGTTAACTTAAATTGGAGACCATTAAAGAAAAAGAAGAGATTTTGGTTATTTTAAATTTATTGGGGGATAGAGTTTTAAATGATGGCACAAGAGGTTAAAAAGGTAGAACTAGATCCGTCAAAAGTTAAAGGACGTTTAGTATATCATACTGTAAAACGTGGATTTGATATCTTAGCTAGCGGGGTTGCTTTGGTTTTATTATCACCATTATTTGGAGTTTTGACTGTAAAAATAAAAAAAGAAGATGGTGGCCCGGCATTTTATTCACAAACAAGAATCGGAAAAAATGGAAAACCGTTTAAAATGTGGAAGTTTCGTTCGATGATTGTGAATGCCGATAAAATGGTAAAACAGTTAGAAGAACAAAATGAAATTGACGGAGCAATGTTTAAGATCAAAGATGATCCTCGAGTAACTAAGATTGGTCATGTAATTAGAAAATATAGTCTTGATGAATTACCTCAGCTTTGGAATGTGTTAAAAGGCGATATGTCTTTAGTAGGTCCACGTCCACCTCTATCAATGGAAGTAGAAGATTATACACCATACGACAAGTTACGATTGACTGTTATACCTGGTTGTACTGGTCTTTGGCAAGTAACTAAGCGTAATGATGCAGACTTTGATGAAATGGTTGAATTAGACCTTGAATATATTAATAACAGTAGTTTATGGTTTGATTTTAAGATTTTACTAAAGACTGTCGGTGTTGTTGTTCATCCGAATAGTGCGTATTAATGGAGTTAGAATGAAGATAAAAATTTTAATTGCTGCTCATAAAAAATTTCCAATGCCTGAAGTAGAAGGTTATTTACCAGTATTAGTTGGTGCAAAAAAGAATTATAAACCAGATATTCCTTATCAAAGAGATGATGAAGGAGATAATATATCTGAAAAAAATCCTAATTATAATGAGTTAACAGCTATTTATTGGGCTTGGAAAAATTTAAAAGATGTCGATGCTGTAGGCTTAGTTCACTATCGACGTCTTTTTTTCGATAAAAAACCATATAATTTAGAGAACGTTATAAATATTGAAAAAGTAGAACAACTCTTACAAAAATATGATGTACTTTTACCTAAAAAGAGAAATTACTATATTGAGACAAACTATTCTCATTACATTCATGCACATCATAAAGAACCTTTAGATAAAACACGCGAAATAATTGAAAAGTCATATCCAGCATATTTAACAGCTTTTGATAAAGTGATGAAAAGCCGAAAAGCACACATGTTTAATATGTTTATTATGAAAGCTGATGCATTTGATTCATACTGCAATTTTATGTTTGGGGTTCTAGAGAAGCTTGAAAATGAAATTGATATTTCAGATTATTCTGTTCAAGAAGCGAGAGTATTTGGATATATTTCAGAGCTTTTAATGGATGTTTGGTTATATACCACTAATGAAAGCTATAAAGAAATTCCATGGGGACAAATTGGCCCTAAACAATTAGTGAAAAAGGCTATTAGTTTTATCAATAGAAAATTTGGAATTGGTAAAAAACAAACTCATTTTTAGCATGATTTATACAGTAGGTGGAAAATTTGAAAAAAATTCTTCAAATTGGAATGACGTCTAACTATGGTGGAATTGAATCTTTTATTATGAATGTATATAGAAATATTGATCGTAATAAATTTCAATTTGATTTTGTAAACATGGAAACTGGTGGAAAAGCTCTAGCTTATTCGGACGAAATAAAAAGTCTAGGTGGAAAGATTTATAACATACCAGGAAGACGAGAAAATTTAAAAGCAAATAGAAATCAATTAAAGAAGATAATCGAAGAAAATAATTATGACTTTGTCCATAATAACGTTTTAACGTGGAGTTATTCTGATGGTATTACATTGCCATTAAAGTATTCTAACTCTAAAGTAATTGTGCATTCTCATAATTCATATATGAATCCAGGAATGTATGCACGCAGAGTTTTAAACTTTGTCAATAGAAGACTTAATTATAGAAATGATATAATCCGTCTTTCTTGTAGTGAAGGTGCTACTAGATGGCTATTTAGAAATCGGTCTGCGGTAGTAATTCCTAATGGGATTAAGACGAAAGACTATAGTTTTAACCCTCTAATTAGAGATGAATATAGAAGAAAGTTCAATGTAGAGAATAAAAACGTTTTTTTACATGTAGGAAGATTATCTCATCAAAAAAATCATGACTTTTTATTTAGATGGTTCAAAGAAATTCTAAAAAAAGATTCGAATTCAATTTTATTTTTGGTAGGAGATGGTGAACTAAGAGAAAAGCTACAGCAAAAAGCAAAAGAATTAGATATTTCATCACATGTTAAATTCTTAGGAATAAGAAATGACGTTAAAAATTTAATGTTTATGAGTGATGCATTTCTATTTCCATCGCATTATGAGGGGTTGGGAATTGTTCTTATTGAAGCTCAAGCAACGGGTTTACAATGTATAGCAAGTAATAATATTGAGCCAGAGGCAAAAGTAACTAGTCAAATTAAAACCATTGATATTACTGCTTCACCTGAGAAATATGTTGATTTAGCGTTAAAAAGTGTTGAAGAATCACGTGAATCTAACCGTATAAAGTCATATAAGGAAGTTCAAAAAGCTGGCTATGACATTAGTAATACTGTAGAAATATTAGAGGGGATTTATTCAAAGTGACCGCGAAGAAACTATTAATTGTTGGGGACTTTATTAGTGGAAGTGGCTTGACTCAGTTTATATTCAATATGTTTCCTCATTTTGATGTTAATAAATATAATATTCAATGTGTAGGATATGGAATTGATTCAAAACAAGAAACAAATAAAACATGTGATGACTTAGGGTGGCGATTAGAAAGGGTAGTACCTATAACAAAACGGCCATTGGCACATGTGAAATGGTGGAAAAACTTTCTAAAAAATAATGATTTTGACATTATATATTTTAATTATTCGTCTTCTTGGAATTATTTTCCTGTAAAATATGCAAAACGCTATACAAATGCACAAATAGTTTGTCATTCTCATAATGCATATTATAGTCATGTTTTTAAAAATAAAATTTTAATGTATTTTCTGAATGTAATGAATAATAGAGGGAAAAAAATTCTTAATAATATGGCCGATGTGAAATTAGCTACTTCTAAAGATTCTGCATTATGGATGTTTAATACATTAAAAGATGTAACTGTTATAGATAATGGAATTGAATTAGATAATTTTAAATTTGATGCGAAAGCACGTAAAGAACTTAGAGCTGAATTAAATATATCTTTAAATGAAAGATTAATTGGATTTGCCGGTGTTTTACAAGAAAGAAAGAATCCTATTTTTGCTTTACAAGTTTTTTCAGAATATCTTAAGAGCAATCCTAATAGTACATTCTTAATGATCGGTAATGGCCCGATGAAGAGTGAAATTGTGAGAATAGCCGATGAATTAGGAATTAAGAAAAAAGTTAAATTTATAACTTACACTAATAAATTAAATAAATGGTATTCGGCCATGGACATACTTTTATTTCCAAGTTTATATGAAGGATTTGGTCTTGTTCCATTAGAGGCACAGGTAAGTGCTTTGCCCGTCCTTGCTTCTAGTAATGTAGCACCACAAGTGTTTGTAACACAAAATATTAAACGAATTACTGGGTATGACAAAGATAATTGGGTTAAGAAGTTAAGTACTATAAAGTTTAAAACAAATGAGGAAAGATCATCACTTGATTCGTCTTTAAATAAATTTGATGTGAAGAAACAAGCAAATCAAATATCTAGTTTGCTAGAAAGTGAAAAGTGATAATTAATGAAAGTTATGCATTTTACGGCTGGTTTTGTTAATGGTGGAGTAGAGCAAGTTTTATTAAATTATACTGGTAAGTTAAATAAAGATTATGATGTAAAGGAATCAATAGTTTATCTACATACTGCAGATTCAGCAAAAAAGAAAATGTCGGAACAATTAGGAAATAAAATGTATCAAATTCCGGCTCGAAGAGAAAGTCTGTGGGGAAATATAAAATCAACTTACCAACTTATAAAAAAAGAAAAACCTGACGTTGTACATAGTCATATGAGCCTGATGAATTTCTTTCCACTAACTATTGCAAAAATTTTGGGTGTTCCAGTTCGTGTGTCCCATTCTCATTTAGCCCTAAATGATAGTGATTCTGTTAAAGATAGGATCTATAAGAAATTAACTAGTTGGTCAGCCAACGAATTAGTAGCGTGTGGTGAAGAGGCTGGAAAATATCTCTACGGAAATCAAAAATTTAATATCTTGTTTAATGCAATTGATCAGAGTAAATATCAATTTAATCAATCTGCAAGAGAAGAAATAAGAAAAAAGTATCATATTCCAGAGAAATCATTTTTAATTGGAAACATTGGACGAGTGGTTGAACAAAAAAATCAAAAATTTCTTGTTGAAATATTTGATAAATTTTATGATGAGTATCCCAAGAGTTACTTAATGATTATTGGAAAGGGCGAGAAGAATCAGCCTGATGAACAAGAATTAGAAAAGTACATTAAATCAAAGAAAAGTGCAGCTCATATCATTAGAGTACGTGGTGTAAAAAGTACTGAAAAGTTTTATTCTGCATTTGATGTATTTGCTATGCCTTCTCTTTATGAAGGCTTGCCAGTAGTAGCAATAGAAGCTCAAGCATCTGGTATACCAACAATACTATCTAAAAACATAGATCCTTCAGTTATATATTCTGATAAAGTAAAACTTCTCTCAATAGATGGGGGAGTAAATCCATGGATTAATGAATTTCAATCTTGGAAAAAACAGGATTTTGATCGTAGTTTTAGAGGAAACGATAATTATAATATTAATGTTCAAAATAAAAAACTATATGACTGGTATTATTCATGGATAAACAAATATAAGTAAAGATGAGTAGGAGTAATATGAAAAATAAAAAAAGCGTTGATTGTGTAGTTGTAACCTTTAATAGATTAGATTTATTAAAGGAATGTGTTGAAGCCATTGAGAGTCAAACCTATCCAATAGAACATTTTTTTATTATAGATAATTGTTCTACTGATAATACTTGGGAATATTTACAATCTATTAAAAGTGAAAAAATAGTTCCTATACATCTAGAAAAAAATCTAGGAGGAGCTGGTGGTTTTAACGCCGGTTTAAAAACTTTTATTAATAAAAGTAACGCAGACTATGTTTGGATTATGGATGATGATACTATTCCAACCTCAACTGCTTTAGAAAAATTAATTGATAAATCAAATATTTCTTCTCATCTTGGATTTTTATGTAGTAATGTACGTTGGCAAGACAATAGTGTAGCTGTCATGAATATTCCAAGTCCAGATAAAGAATGGAATAAATATAGTGATCAAGGTGTAACGAAAGTTAAATCAGCATCTTTTGTATCCATTATGTTTCCTAGAAATGTAGTAAAAAAGGTAGGATACCCAATTACTGATTTCTTTATTTGGGGCGATGATGTTGAATATACTCTTAGAATTACGCATGATTATCATTTAGATGGATTGATGGTTAATGACTCTTTAGTAGAGCATAAAATAAAGCAAAATATTGCTACGGATTTGGTTAAAGAAGAGAGCTTGGGTCGTGTAAAACGTTACTATTTGGCACAGCGTAATACAATTTTTTATCTTAAGAAACATAGTACAAAAAAAGAAGTATTTAAAGCAACCGTACGTCAAGGGGTAAAGGTACCAATTAAAGCTTTAATCAAGTCTAAAGACCATAGATTTTATAGAGCTTGGGTATCAGTAAAAGGTACAGCAGCGGGATTATTTTTTAATCCAAAAATAGAAAAGGTAGAAAAATAATGATATTTTTAACTTTATCGTTAGTATTATTAACTTTATTAGCCTACTATCTAAATAATCGATCATTAGTTTCACCATCAATTCTTTTTTGTGGCGGCATGACTATAGCGTCTTTTATTGCTTGGATTAATCAAATAGCTTGGAATCTTGAGTTGGATATAAGAACGTTCTTAGTTATTACCTTAGGTGCGTTAGAATTTATAATAGTAGGATACATTGTAAATTTTATTTTCAACACTATATCAAGTGGGACTAGAGCAAAAAAAATAGCCCCTTATAAAGTAATTCCCGAATATGTTGATAAAAGATTTACAAGTATCCTTTTTATACAATTAGTAATATTATGTTTAGCAGTATTTACAATCAGGCGAGCTACAGGTATCTCAAATTTAATGACTGCTATCAATTATATTAACTATGTTCAGAATGGATTTATAAAAGGACAAATAAATTTACCAGGTTATTTTGGGCTTATTCTTCTTTTTAATAGTTCGGCTGGAATGATGGCTGGATATGTTTTTCTGGAAAATATAATAGTAAAGCGAAAATTTAATTTAATTTTGTTTTTTAATTTACTTTTGGGTCTCGCAACTCCACTATTAACAGGTGCTCGAGGCGATAGTATTGTATTTTTAATTGCTTTGACTATTTTAGGATACTTTATAGTTAAAGAACAACATAACTGGAATTCAGCAAATACGAAATATGTTGTTTTAGGTATTATAGGGGCAATTTTGTTTGTTTTTGTCTTTGAATGGTCCGCTAGCTTAGTGGGAAGAAATATGGAGAATAGTAATCTAGGAGAATATATTTCTACCTATATGGGAGCAGAAATTGCTAATTTAAATGAATTTATAAAAAATCGTTCATTTCCAATAAAGGGGGAAATTTTTGGACAACAGACTTTTGTAACAATTTTGCCAACTTTATCACGAGTATTTCGATTTGCTTTGCCAGATTATAAATTGGATATACCGTTTCAAATTTTAAATGGTCATAATACTGGTAACGTAGCAACTATGTTTTATTCTTGGCTATATGATTTTGGATATATGGGAATAGGAATTCTAACTATTGTAGTTAGTGGTGTTGGGGAAGTATGTTATAAGTTTGCAAAGCAAAGCAATGGTTTTGGAATTATGAAATTAGTTTATAGTTATATAGGTGCCTTAATTGCTTTGTCTTTCTTCTCTAATAGATTTTTTGAAAACCTAAACGTAAATTTTTTGTATATGATAATCTCATGGATAGTATTAAAATATATTTTATTTAGACGGGGGAAAAACGAATGAATTATTTAGTTGTAGGATCAGGCTTATTTGGTGCAGTATTTGCTCATGAAGCAGCAAAACGTGGTAATAAAGTTACTGTAATTGAACAACGGGATCACTTGGCAGGAAACATTTACACTAAAGAAGTTGATGGGATTCAAGTTCATCAATATGGAGCACATATTTTTCATACCTCAAATAAAGAGGTTTGGGATTATGTACAACAATTTGCTGAATTTAATCGTTATACTAACAGTCCTGTAGCAAATTATTATGGTAAGATGTACAACTTGCCATTTAATATGAATACTTTTAGTGAAATGTGGGGAGTAAGAACTCCACAAGAAGCTATGGATAAAATTAACGATCAACGTCAAGAAATGGCTGGTAAAGAACCACAAAATCTTGAAGAACAAGCAATTTCCCTAATTGGTCGTGATATTTACGAAAAATTAATTAAAGGATATACAGAAAAGCAATGGGGCAGAAAAGCTACAGAATTGCCAGCATTTATTATTAAAAGACTTCCAGTTCGTTTAACTTATGATAACAATTACTTTAATGATGATTATCAGGGAATTCCTAAAGGTGGTTACACCCAAATAGTAGAAAAAATGCTTGATAATGAAAATATTGAAGTTAAGTTAAATACTGATTTCTTTGATAAAAAGGATGAATATTTAAAGAACTTTGATAAGATTGTCTACACTGGCATGATTGATAAGTTCTTTGATTATAAGTTAGGCGAACTTGAATATCGTTCTCTTCGTTTTGAGACTGAAGAAAAAGATGTAGATAATTATCAAGGTAATGCAGTAATAAACTATACTGATGCAGAAACCCCTTATACTCGTGTAATTGAACACAAACATTTTGAGTTTGGTAAAGGTGATAAGGATAAAACAATTATCACACGTGAATATCCAGCTGATTGGAAACGTGGAGATGAACCATATTATCCAGTTAACAATGAAAGAAATAACGAATTATACAAGCAATACAGAGAATTAGCTGAAAAAGAAAATGATAAAGTTATTTTTGGTGGTCGCTTAGGTCAATACAAGTATTACAATATGGATCAAGTAATTTCAGCTGCTTTAGAGTCTGTAAAAGGTGAATTTGAAAAATAAAATGGGAAAACATGCGTATCTAATAATTGCTAATCGAAATCCTAACCAGTTAGCTACGTTAATAGCAACCTTAGATGATTCTAGAAATGATATTTTTATTTTATTAGATAAGAAATCTACAAATATCTTTCCAGCAGTCTATAAAGCAACCTATGCTACTGTAACGATGATTGATCCAATAAATATATTTTGGGGAGATTATTCTCAAATTGAAGCAGAGCTAGCACTTTTTAAAGCTGCAAATAATGGCCATTATGATTATTATCATTTACTTTCCGGTCTTGATTTACCATTAGCTAATCAAGATCAAATACATGATTTTTTTGATAAAAATCTAAATAAAGAGTTTATTACATACAGTGGAGCTTTAAATCCAAAAGAGTTATCAGTGAGACTTCATAATTATCATTTCCCTAATACTTTTAGAACCGATAATAAATTTAAAGGTCTCTATCATAGAATAGAAACAAAACTATACTCTAAAATGCCACAGCGAAGAATTAATATTGATAAAATTAGTTTTGGCTCAAATTGGGTATCACTAGATAATGAGCTTGTCTCAGACTTAGTAGATAATGAAGATTTAATTTATCACTTATTCCATAATGGATTTTTAGTGGATGAATTATTTATTCCAATATTTATTAATCTATTTCCAAAATATAAAAAACGAGTATATGACTCAACTAAAGTTAGTGATAAACCAGATGAGTTTCAAGGAAATTTACGTTATATAAACTGGTGGGATGGTAGTCCCTATACTTGGCGATTGAAAGACTATGATATGCTTCAACAAGCTAAGAAAAAAGGGCATCTTTTTTCTCGCAAATTTGATGAAAATATTGATAGCGATATTATAAAAAAGGTAGTAAACAATAATTTAAGCAGTTAATATGAAGGTTATAAAAAATTATCTATATAATGTAGGATATCAAGTTCTTGCAATTATTGTTCCACTAATAACTTCTGCTTATGTAAGTAGAGTCTTACGACCAGAAGGTGTAGGGGCAAATTCATTTACAAATTCCATTATTCAGTATTTTATTTTAATCGCAAATATGGGAATTGGTTTTTATGGAAACCGACAAATAGCTTATGTACGTGAAAATAGAGCTCAAATGTCACAAACCTTTTGGGAAATTCAAATTGTAAAAACAATAATGACTCTATATGCATTCGTAGCATTTGAAGTATTTATGATTTTTTATACTCGTCAACCTGAGTATATGTGGGCACAATCTATTAACTTAATTGCGGTGGCCTTAGATATTTCATGGTTTTATGAAGGTATAGAAGATTTTAAGGTTACTGTGTTGAAAAACTCCTTTGTAAAAATAATTTCGATGATTGCTATTTTTATTTTTATTAAGGGGCCTGATGATGTAACCCTCTATATCATTGTCTTGGCGCTATCTACTTTGCTAGGTAACTTGACATTGTGGCCTAATATTCGACGTGACTTAAGTAGAACAGATTGGAAAATGTTAAACCCATGGCAACATTTTTTACCAATGTTGGAACTATTTATTCCCCAAATTGCAACTCAAGTTTATGTTCAACTCAATAAAACAATGCTCGGAGTTATGGTAAATGAAACAGCATCAGGATATTATCAGTATTCCGATAATTTAGTAAAGTTAATTTTGGCACTTGTAACTGCCACGGGGACTGTAATGTTGCCTCATGTGGCGAATGCAGTTTCTCATGGAAATATGGAAAAAGTAAATAAGATGCTTTATAAGTCTTTCAATTTTGTTTCTGCTATTTCATACCCTATGATGTTTGGATTAGCTGCTATTTCCTTGACATTAGCTCCAAAATATTATGGTCCAGGATATGGTCCAGTTGGACCAGCAATGATGATTGAATCTATTGTGATTTTAATCATTGCATGGAGTAATGTAATTGGAGTTCAATATTTGCTTCCTATCCATAGACAAAAGCAATTTACATGGTCTGTCACCTTAGGAGCGATTGTAAATCTAATCTTAAATGTACCTCTTATTAAAATGTGGGGGCTAAATGGGGCTATGTGGTCAACAGTCATATCAGAAATAGCTGTAACATTCTATCAAATGTGGGCTGTTAGAGATCTTCTAAATTTTAAAGAGCTATTTTTAGACTCTTGGAAGTATTGTGTAGCAGGAATATTAATGTTTATTCCAGTCTTTTGGATGAATTTACATTTGCCTCAATCATGGTTAATGCTAGGTATTGAAGTTCTTATTGGAATTTTGATTTATGGAGTAGCTATTTGGATATTGAAAGCTTCAATACTTAACGAAGGTAGACAGGTAATAAAGGAAAAGATACATAAATAAGATGAAAAAAAGACAATCAAATTTTGAACTGTTACGTATAATATGCATGTTTTTAATCGTTGCTGGTCATGTTACATGGCAAACTAAGTTTTCTTATGATGAATTAAATTTGGTTCATCGAGTATCTATTCAAAGTTTATGGATGGGTGGAGAACTAGGTGTATGGGGGTTTACCCTGATTTCAGCTTATTTTTTAAGTGGATCACATTTTAAAATAAAATCTCTGAAAAAAATCTGGGGAATTACCTTATTTTATTCAATATCTATTTACTTATTATTAGTGATTTTCCATGTTATTCCAATCAATCCTAAAGATGCACTTAAATCCTTTCTACCAGTTTTAACAGGAAATTATTGGTATGTTTCTGCTTATATTGGTATGTATATTTTAGTGCCATATATGAATATTGTAATTGAACATTTGGAGAAAAAAGAATATCAAAAGCTTCTTTTACTTCTATTTATTATGTTTTCTTTACTTCCTTATTTAAAGAATATTACGGTAGTAACGAATAATAATTCTGTAATTAATTTAGTTTATATTTATTTTGTAGGAGGATATCTAAGAAAATATTCTTCCGATTTTACAAAAGAAAATCAAAAATATTATATTTTAATATTTTTAGGGTCACTAATTTTAATGGTAAGCTCTATAGTTGTACTAGATTTGATTAGACCTAAGTCATGGTTTGCATTTTTGACTACATCAAGTCCTTTAGAAGCTATAGCTGGTGTATCGCTCTTTTTGATTGTTAAAAACACCTCTATTTCTTATAACGAAATAATAAATAAAATCGCTGCATCTACGTTTGCTGTATATTTAATTCACTGTCAAGCTATTTTTCTACCAATTTTATGGGATAAGATTGTTCATGCACAGCAATGGCAAACGATTCCATATACGGCAGGATATGAATTGCTAGTTGCTTGTGTGATTTATTGTAGCGCTACATTAATTGACTTTATAAGAATATATATATTAAAAACATATCTAAAATTTAAAGTAAGATTTATAGACTAATGATAGTAGTTTAAATTACATATAAAAGTTATAATTTAATAATACCGAATCAAATAGGGGATTTTAATCAGAAGTAGATCTGGTTGAATCCTTTTTATTTTGAAATCAAAAAAAGACTAGTTTTGATAACTAGTCAGAGGAGATGGAAAGCTTAAAATTGTAATTTTATTTTCTCCTCATGTATAGTATTGTATCATTATTTTGATATGTTTATGAACTGAAGCTGAAGATACTAATTATTGATATTGAAATTGAATTTAAAGGAATGATTGAATAATGAAAAAATTTTATAGTCTTATTAATTTAGAAAATATTTGCATAATTGCTATTTTAATCTATATAATAGCTTGTCCAATCTATCCTAAACTTTTTAAATATTTGGGAATAAGTATAGAAATAGTATCGGTTTTATTAATTGTGATTATTGTCTATATTGAAAGAAATAGAGGGGAGATAGAAACTTTTAAAAGTAAAGTAGAAAATTATCGCATTTTAATAGCTAGTATTTTTCTTTGGCTTGTAGGTTTTCTGATTGTATTGCCACATCAATATTCTGTTGACATAAAAAATTGGATTGGTATTAGTTCGATTATAAGTATAGGTGCCTTTTTGTTTGCTTATAAGCCTCGAATAATTGAAGTGATTTTAGATGGAAATTATGTAATTGAACAAGAAGATTCAGTAAAATATTATAAATTTGATTCAAAAATTTTAACTATTTATGCTATTAATAGACTTAATAAAGATATAAAACTATCTTATAAGGGAATATGTACTGAAGAAGACTGGAAAAAGCTAAACAGTGATGAAATTACTGAAAGTCAAGTTTTGTTTTGGAATGATAATAAAGAAACAAATAATATACTACAAAAGAAAGATTACACGAAAATTGGTAAGAATGAGGAAAGTGAATTTTATAGAGTAGATGTTAAAAGATTAAGAGCAGCATATTTAAATAATTTAGTAAAACAAAAAAATCTAGTAGTTGTATTTAAAGATATTGGAGGGAATTATTGGACTAAAAAATTTAAAATTTAAATTAAAAAATCTAGTAAGCATTTGAACCAATAGTTAATATATTTAAGCTTAAAGCGACTGCTAAGTATTTTTATAACTCGATGTGGATTGTCACGACCTAAGCAAATAGAGTACATTTTTTGTCAATTCAATTAAAATTATCAAAAGCTTTAGGGATATGATAAAAGTTATAGTAGAACTTCAAAAAGCAGATACTAAGATAGTATAAGAAAAAATTCATGTTAACCACAAAATAGTCGTTTTTAGTGGGAGAATAGGAAACTACATTTATGAGGATTGAAATAAAGCTCTCTTTATTAACAACAATAGAGTGCCTCCTTGTTATCATGATTAAGGTATTCTTTGTTTTCTAGATTTCATAATAATATGTTTTTTAGTATGAGAAGGAATGAAGTACAAACTCTCATGAGAGATATAGTACAAGTGTAGTTAGAACTAATAGCCTGTAGAAAGGTAAGGATTCAGATTTTGCTTAATTTGTTGAAAGAAGTATTTATTTAATTTGTTCTCTTATCCTTCATTATCTTGTGATAAAGATCTCTTGGAAGATTGTTGGAATGTACGAAAAAATGGAAAAATATTTTGATCAATATAAAATTTTAGATAAGTTTTTAATTGTTACAATTAAAAACTGGATAATAAAAAATAAAAGCTTGATAGTGAGTACAAATTTTTGGAATAGAACATTTGATTTTGTTGTTTCTATATATTTAGGAGTAATTGCATTATATTTTTTAATTATTATAATTATAAAAAATTATCAACGTACAAGTCTTAAAAATAGGCAATTACTAGATACATATACTTATCCAATATTGGGTGGATTAATCTTTTTTAGTATTCTTATAGCCGCAGTAAGTTACCTATGGATTTTACCTAAAAGTAGAAAATGGATAGATTTTAAATTTACGCTTCCTAGAAAAAAACACTCAGTTCAATTTTTTGTTGTAGTAGGGCTAATATTACCTTTTATTATGTGTATGGTGGGTTGGCCTTATTTATTAAGTGAACTATATAAATATAATTCAACATTTTATTGGGAAATTTCAGAATATAATGTACCCTCTTTTTTATTTCCCCTTTTTACTGGAAGTATTGCAATAGTAACATATTTTAATTCAAAACATCCTAATTTATCTATTATTGTAAATAGTCCTACATCAATGCTTCATTCTAATTATGTAAGTGTAATTGTAGAAAAAAGAATCGTTTTAGAGATATGGTGTAATAATACTGGAGGAAGAGCTGGAACATTTAAATTTGTTGGCATTGTATCTAGTGCTACTCTTAGAAAGATTAATAAAGAACATAGAGTAAATAATAAACCTATTTTATTAGGAGATTATCTTCGTATAGATAACAGTTGGAAAAAATTAGATTCTGGAGAAAAAGGATTTAGCAATTTGGTAAGTATAGATGAAAATAATTTAAATATAATAAATCAATTTATTTATGTACTATATGTAGATTCAGAACAAGTTCCGTATTTTTATGGAATATATCTAGATGGTGATTCATGATACAATTTAATTATTAAAAATAAAGTTATTAAAAATAATGACTATTGCATTCTTAATAGCTGAGGAATTTGAAAGGTGATAAAATATTTATAATGTTAAGATATTCATGAATGATATAATATATAATTAATGGAAATTCGATGTATAATTTTCGGATAAATCTATACATTTAAAGGTAAAGAAGGTGGGAGTAATGGTAACTGCAACATTTAAAGTCAATAACAAAATTTTAAAATGGGTTTTACAGATTGCTGATGATAAACTAGGTGTTGATTGGATTGATAAGATTAAAGTGTGGATGAAAGGAGAAAAAACTCCCACTATTCATCAGTTACAAGTTCTCAGTAAAAAGTCTCAAATTCCTTTTGGAAATTTCTTTTTGTCAGATCCTCCTATGGAAGAGATTCCATTACTTAAGTTTCGAACTATTAATAATGACGAAGTAACAAAAGTTAGTAGTGAATTGTTAAAAATGATTGATTCTATGGAGATGAGATCAGATTGGCTTGAAGATTATAGAATAAGAGAGGGATATTCTCCAATTTTGTTTGTAGGAATGGGAGAGCATAATAGTCAACACTCTTCGGAAGAAATCGCCAAACAAATTTTGAAATTTTTTAATCTAAAAGAAGATTGGAATATTCAACTTAAATCTAATCAAAATGCATTCAATTATCTTAGAACTATAATTACTAGTCATGGGATAGTAGTAGAGACGAGTAGTTTTGTTGGAAATAATACAAGAGATGGCTTAAATATTAATGAATTTAGAGCATTTGTATTAATTAAAAGATACGCTCCTTTAATTTTTATCAATACAAAAGATAGCCAAAATGCGAGATTATTTTCTTTAGTTCATGAATTAGTACATCTGTGGTATGGCAAAACTGAATTATTTAATTATAATTTTCAAACTGACCCAAAATATCTAAATAAAAAATTTGAACAGCGAGTAAATAAAATAGCTGAATCCATTATATTTAATAAAAAATATTTTATTAGATACTGGAATAGTATTAAAAACTCAGATTTTGAAAAAATTTATAAAATAGCTAAAAAATTCAAAGCAAGTCCTATGGCAACGGCAATAACAGCTAAAAATTATGAATTGATTTCTCAAGAATTAGTTAATGAAATTAAAAAAGAAACTTCACAATTTATAGTTAAGTCATCTCATACTGGAGGGCCTAATTTCTATGACACGTTGGCGTATAAATTAGACCATAATTTTGCGTCTGCTGTGATTAATAGTACGGATCAGGGAGACACAACCTATTTAGATGCATTTAATTTGTTAAATGTGAAGAATATGCACGCTTACAACAAATTAAAGGCTAGAGTGGAGGAGAAAAATAAATGACCAAGTATCTCTTAGATAGTAATTGTTTTATTGAGCCAATGAAGCGATATTATGGTTTTAAAATTTTTCCCTCTTTTTGGGAGTGGTTTGGAAAGGAAATAAATAAAACCAATAGTTTATTAATTGTACCCAAATGTGTAAGTAATGAAATTAATGTAGATCCGAATTTAGCTCAATGGTCACAGAAAAATTTAGTTTCAGTAATTTATGATGAAAATCAAGACCCTTTAATTTGGGCTGAATATGGGAATGTTATTAAATACATTCAAGATTGTGGTGCATATAAATCAAGTAGTATAAATGAATAGAAAAAAATAGGTAAAGCTGATCCTCTGTTAATAGCAATTGCTATTAAATATAATTATCAAATCGTAACATTTGAAAAGGGAAGTGGTCAATTTGCCTATGATAAAAATAATAAATGGAATTGGAAAGGAAATGGAGGGCCGATGGGCCATGAGCCTAAGATTCCAGATATTGCTCGTCATTTTGGTATCACTTGTATCTCCCTTTTTGAACTAGAAAAAAAGTTGAATTTAACTATTTAATCTTAATTTTCATTCATATAAATGGCTGTTTGTCAAATTCTGTAGATGAATAGTTTATAAAGAGAGCTAAGCAACTAGAAAATAGTTGTTTGGCTCTTTTTCTTTTACAATATTTTCTTCAAGTCTAATTAAAAGATGACTAAAGTTTCTATAGCCATAAACAGTACGCTCAATCTGCTTAATCTTGGGATTGACACCTTCAAGACAACCATTAGAGTAGTTAGAAGATATACCGTTTAGGACACCAGTATAATTCTGCTTAAAGGTCAGTAGTGTTTGATGCATTTCCTTGCCTATAGTTTGCTTTGAGTTAAGTAAGTGAATAATCTGTTTTTCATCTTTATTTTGAATAGCAGTCATAAAGTCTTGCATAATCCAATAAGTATTTTCTAAGGTTTGGTCACAATCTAAACCATCTAAGACAACATGTTCTTGAGTGAGAGAGTCTTTAAAGTGCGAATCGTAGTAGGAAGTAGTCTTATTAAGTTTGTCATATTTCATGAGATAAAGCTTCCAAGGGGACTTTAAAAGCTTATATTCACGGCTTCTTTTATTAAATTGCTTCATGATTTGAACTCTGAAAATATTAAAAGATCTAGTAAGCATTTGAACCATATGAAAACGGTCAATAACTATCTGAGCATTTGGAAATAATTCTCTGGCCACGATTGGATAATAGCAGTTAAGATCCATGGTCACTGTCTTAACCATTGAGCGAGCTTTAGGAGTAAACTTGTAAAAATATCGCAAAATATTAGACTTAAAACGAGTTCTAAGAATTTAAACAACTTTGTGAGTATCACCATCTAGACAAATAAAGTGAAGCTTCTTGCCTACACCTTTGAATTCATCAAAGGCTAAGTGTTCGGGCAGATGATCAAAATCATCATAGAACTTAGAAGAGCAGGATTCTAATACTCTTTGAACCGTGTTGACAGATACAGTATGTTCTCTAGCAATACTAGTCATTGAACGATCTTCAGTAAGAGCAGAAAGTATTTTTCGCTTAGACGTGTTAGAGATATAGCAGCCTTTATTAATAAGATTAGATTGAGCCAGTGATCCTTTAAAGCAAACATTGCATAAAACGCGCTGCTTTTTAAGTCTGATAATAACTGGATGGCTAGCATCAGCAGTAATAAAGCGTACGTTAGAAGTATAATGACCATTATGCTTAAGGTTAGAGGAAAGACAGTAAGGACAATGTAGCTGAATAAGTTCAGCTACATAGAGATTATAATATTTGCCGTTAATATATTTTTTAAAATAATCAGAAAAAATAATATTAGAGTCTTCAATATTGAGATGAAATTTAATACAATCATTAAGGAGGACATAGCAGAATCTCCTAGTAAACTTAATTGAATTGGTCGAAGAAGGATTTTAAGTTAAGAGAGGCTATGGCCTCTTTCTTTATGCAATAAAAAATCCTGTCGATAGAATATCATAGATATTCATCAACAGGAAAAAGTATAGAGCCGAATTTTTCTTCGCTTTTTATGTATATTGATGATATTTATGAGCTTCTGCTTGTTGCCTTAAAAATGATTCACGTTTTCACGGATGTGACATTGGTGGAATATATTTTTTCTAGCTCTTTTCTTTTTAGGCTCTTGATCTATTTCTGGAGATATTTTTGCATTTTTAGGAAAATAAACATGATCATCTACTGTAGTCAGTAACTGTCCATTTAGGACCTCAATTATGCCTTTCATGAAACAAATTAGCTTGCCATATTCATTTACAGCTTGATAGAGCTTGTTCTTAAAAGAAATAGCTGCTTTGCTATCAAATACTCTGCTACTGAAAACAGCAAACGTGTAATTAATTTTGCGCTCACTAGAAGCAATTTTGAAAATAGACCACCCTTTGCGAGTTTTATTGCCAAATTTCTTGTTAAAATTAGGGATAAACTGTTCTGTCAGATACTTGTTTGGTCTTTACACTTGCCAATCTTAACTCAGGTTTAAGACGGCTTTGAACAGTTTGATTAGCTCTTTCAACCATACCTTTAGCTTGTGAGACGCTAGTAGTTTTAAGATCTACGCCTAAAGTTTTGCAGGCATAGCCAAACTGCGTGAGGACATCCTTATGAGCAGATTTAGTCTTAGCAGTTTTGTAGTTAAATACAGTGCGGTTATCTGTTTTAAAACAGAGTGGAATACCGTAGTTTTGAAGAATTTGTTTGAAGACATGATAATAGCCCTTTAAGGTTTCTTGCCAGTCAAAATAAGCTCCAACAGTAATGCCAGTAGTGTTATCAATTGCTAGATGCAAATAGGCTTTTTGAGTACCAAACCAAACTAAGACTGAGGAATCTATTTGAATTTCTTCGCCGAAATATTTGCAGCGTTCATGACGAGGATGGGTAGCTGCCACAGCTAGCTGATGATTGACTGCAACTTTAACTTCTTCTTTTGTTTGCTTAGAATGTTGGGTATGCCATCTTTTTTCACTAAAGCACGCTTAGTCTTTTTCCATGGCTTAGGAGATAGAATATCTTACTTTTTAAGGAGAGTATAGACCTTAGTGTAAGAGACGTGAATATCTTATAAATTTTCTAGCAGCTCAACAAAATGTTTTAGATTACAATCTTGATATTTAGAGCGATATAAGGTTACAATTTGATTGTTAATTTCTGTGGTGAGACAATTAACAAGTTTGCGGTCTTTGTTCCCATGAACGAAGGCCGCCTTTCCTTTGTCTTGATATTGTTTAATTCTTCTATTTACTTGTCTAACAGAAATACCAAGCTTTTTAGCAGCTCTATGCGTATTCCATTATGATCTAGAAGTTCTTTAATGAGTCTGTACTGTTCTTCATATTTCATAGTTAAATAAATCCTTTTCACTTGTTCCATAACTTCTAATAAAAGAGATTATGACATACTTAATATTTTATTAGGACATTTTCCTAAGTTGACAATTAAGACATTATCGCTTGTTAATCACAAAATTATGTAGTATGTATTTTTTTATCTTGAAAAAATTTTTTGAAATGGTAAAATGAGCTATAGCTCATAAACTATACACGTATTGACTACACAATTGAGATTGCATATAATAAACGGCAGATTTACGTAATTCTGTCGTTTTTTATTATAAAAATTTTAGAGGTTAAAGATGAGTAATAAAATTCAAAAGAATAAAATAAAAGATTTTTTTAATAAGTTAAAGTTTAGAAAAATTGATCAGTATGCTGTGGTAGAACAAAGCATACCTGTTTTTTATTTCGTGATGATGGCCATTTTTATAGAAACTAGATGGGCCAGTAATTTGATAGGATTTATTTCTTATATAATTTGTAGTGTAGTCATTATAGTAGGGTATGTTTGTGTAGGAGTAAAATTACTTAAATTTTTAGATAATAAATATAAAAAATGGCCATTTCTTATACCGTATCTTTGTGGTGGATTTAGTATGATTTTAGGAGGTATAGCTTTCATTATAGCTAAGTATGGATTGAAAGAATTGGCGTTAATATTTATTTATGGATATATGTATACATTTTTAATAGATTTGATTTTGTATTTATTTCCCGGATGTCTATTAGGAACTTACACTTCATATTTTAAAGAAAAAAAGATAAGTAATTTTTATACATTATTTTCAAGAAATCCTATATATTTTAATGAAGATATGTTGGCTAGTATATTAACTGATCAAGTAAAAACGGATATTTTTTTGAAACAATCTGATGATAAAAATGAAAAAATAGGAAAAAATATTATTTCTAATTTAAGGACTTTAAGAAATATAGATATAGATAACTTTATTAATTTAAAGTCAGAAATTATAGCTAGAGCCAATACAAATATATTTTCTATGATTTCATTATTTATTAGTGTGGTTAGTTTATTTGTATTTAGATATTACAGTAATATTATTTCTGTTTTTACGAAATTACTAATTGGTAAAAAAGTTGAGTTATGGAAAAGTTTGATATCTGGTTTTGGCTTAGGATTTATGTGTTTAGTTGTTATTGGCGCCTTAGTTGCTTTTAATAAAGAATCAGAAAAGAAAAAATTTAAAAAAATGGAAGAATATATTAAATATGCAGAAAAAGATAAAATATAAGCTTGAATACTAATAAATTTATTTGATAAATCTATTTTTTATTTATATTATTATATATGCGTTATGATGAAATTAGGCATAACGGAAAAGGATTGTTGTCAAGATCTCGGTCCAGAATTTATTAATAATATTAGTAATAAATTCAGTTCCAAGATCGGCTACTAGAGAATATGTTTCTTGATCTAGGGTAATCCAGAAGACTCCCACAATTAACAGGAGAATTCGTGTCCTAGGAGAGAGATTCATATTGGGTCCTTTCGTCTTTATGGTACCATGAAGATACATGACATTACTGAGTAGTTATAATTCATCTCACTGTTTACTCTGTTATGAATTATAAGTCTGATTTTTTGTACCCACTGGTTAGGAACGCTATTCTCCGTTGCCAGTGGGTATCGTCATTTATTGGGGTAATTATGAATATTAATGAATGGTTTAAAGATCCAAAAGTATTAGAAAAGAGTAAAAGAGGATATGCTCATTTTGATCTTCGAACCGATTTAACTAAATGCAAGAACTATATTACTAATTCTAAAAATATTGAGCGACATGGTTTTTATCCGTTTATAAAATATGATCTTGAATATCACAAATATAATAAAGCGGAAGGAAGAAAACTTAAGGAGCGCACTATTTGCTATGCATCTCATATTGATAGTTGTATTTTTCAATATTATAGTTTTTTAATTAATAAAAAATATAATGCACGTCTAAAACAAGATGGCATTTACGAAGTGCCAATAGCATATCGAACAGATCTACATACAGATACTATTGCTGAATTTAGAAAAATGCACCAGTTTATGATTCAGCATCCTTCTTCTTATGTTATGATTGGCGATTTTACAAGCTTTTTTGACAAAATTGACCATCAATATTTAAAAGAGCGATTATGTGATTTATTACAAGTCGATAGGCTTAAGTCCGATTATTATGCGATATTTAAACGAATTACCAAATATGATTATTGGGATTTAACAGATCTCTATCGATTAAATAATCTTACTCCAAAGAAGAGAAAAGATAAGATTAAGATGAATTCTAAACCAAGAATTCTCTCTCAAAGTGATTATAAGAAATATCGATCACACATTAGGCGACATCAGGACAATAAAGGAATTCCACAAGGCTCATCAATTAGTGCATGTCTAGCAAATGTTTATATGCAAGAAATTGATAAGATGATAAATGAATTTGTAGTTGCATGTGGCGGTATTTATAGAAGATACAGTGACGATTTTATAATTATCTTACCTATGGATACTAGTTCAACTGATGATATTGAAAAAATAATTCTAAAATTTGAAGCATTTAAAGATAAAGGTATTTTGGAATTACAACCAGAAAAAACGCAAGTTTATAAATTACAAAGTCATTCTATTGTTAATATTGGGCATCTTTTTACTCCGAGCCTAAATGAAAAGCATAAAACAATTAATTTTATTGGCTTTACTTTTGATGGTAATGCAGTAAAAATACGCGAAAAAACGACAAGTAAATATTATTATCGAATGCATCATAAAGCTAAAGGTGTTGCTCATCAATATTATCGTAATAAGTATTACAAGGGTGCAGATAAGTTATATCAACTGTATTCTCCAAATGGACGATATGGAAGAGGTAATTATTTTACTTATTTAAGTAGAGTTCAGGAAGCCTTTCCGAAACATTCGATTATGATCCCTGAGGGTCGAATTATGACGAAGATTAGGCTAACTTTGAGGAAGAATCGGTGGGGATAGGGAGTTAAGGATAGATATAATTTATTCACTTAAGTGATCGATATAGGTGAATTTAAAATGGAGCTCACAACCTAATAGGAGATAACTTGTAGCATGATGATGTTATAAGCTATCTCCTATTCTTTATGCAATAAAAATTCTGTCGATAGAATATCATATAATTCCATCAATCTATAGTCTATAAAATCGCTTTATCAGTATATTGGATATTGCTATAATAGCATTCGTAATTAATAAAATTGGAGGAATAAGTATGGCGGATGTAATCGATCTTTCTGGAGTAGAGAAAGCAATTGCAAGTTTAGATAGATCAATTTCTGTAATTGATCAAAGAGTTGATAATGTAGATAAAAATGTAGTCGTTGTTTCACAACAAGTTCAAGCTCTAGAGCAAGAATTAAATAATTTTATTGCTGAGCAGAAGAAAACTAATAATATTAGTTTGGCTGAACAAAGAATTGTTAAGATAAATCAAAATATTGAAAAGAAGTATGGACATTATAAAGAAATTCGTAGATCTTTACGTGGAATCGTTGAAGCTACGGATTTAAATATTATAAAGAAAACTTCTATTTCAACAGCAACTGATGAATTGTTTATTAAGACTCCAACATATTGGCTGGCACCTGCCTTAGTAGCAATTTCTGCATGGATTAATGATGAAGAAGATTTAGCGAATAGAGCATTAAAAGAAGCTATGCATAGGAATAGTAAAAAAACGGCTATATTATTTGCCTTGATTTGTCGACGTGCTAATCGATTGGATGCTAGTCGAAGATGGGTTTTACAATTTTTAAATACACAAAGTGCTACCGAGATTGATCAAGAGAGTATTGTCTTAATTGACGCTTATGCAAATGGCTTATTAGGAATTGATAGTAAACACCAGATCGGCCAGAAAATTACTGTTTGGATGGATCAGTTATCTAAGCAGCCCGGCTTTGAAGCCAGTGTAGTAGCAAGATGGAAGCAAGCACTAGCTCTTTTAATCCCGGAAAAACAGTATGGATATTCACAGTTAGCAAAATATAGTAACAACGCTAATGAAATACTGGCAAGTTTAAATCAAGCGTATTTACATCAAGAAGTTATGAAGTATTTTAAGAATATTTATGAAACGCCTAATGATGCCTCTGCTGTGAAGAAACAATTAGATAATATTTTAATGCATTTAGTTACTGATTATGACCAAGAAGAGCAAGGTCTTCAACGTGAAAAAGAATTAAATGAATTAATTGTAAAAAATAATGGGGATACAGTTAAAGCAAATGCCGAAATGTCTGTAAAAAAACATAGTTATGATCAGAGCAAGGATTTTGCGCAAGTGTTAACTGATACAGCTATGGAAATGGATCCTGAAAAGAGAAATATAGCTATTCAAAAACTAGCAATTGCTTTATCTAAAGAATGGATACAGCAAGCATATAATGATCTTGTTGCTACTCACCGAGCAAATGTACCAAATGAAATAAGTTTTACAATAAATAGCTATCACGGAAAAACTGCCGATGGTGCAAATGAATTAGAATTATTAGCTGATTATAAAAAGCATATGCAAAAAGAATGTGAAGATAAAGTTAAAGTAATGCAGGAAAAGAAATATGTAGGACCAATTATTGCAGGAATTATTAGTGTGCTCCTTTTTGCAGCTTCTCCTATTTTGGGAGTAATTGGGCTAGTTGTTGCTGGGTTATGGGTATTTAACGTTAAGTCTAATAATGAAAAAATACGTAATAGTAGAACGAATTTAAAGAAAAAATATACAGGAACAATAAATAGTGGACAGGAAGTTATAAGGGCACTTATGGCTGAAGTGGTTGATTTTAGACGCGAACTTGGTGCGGTAGATTCTCAAAGTGAAAATGTTAATAATTTTTTAGACAAATTAGAACCAGCAAGTTATGTATCTTCCTTAAATAATGTAAGAGAAGTTAAGGTAGGGGAATAAAGATGGATATGAATGAAACACCTTTTGCAGATATTAAAATTGAAGTTGAATCAAATAAAGCTCAGGCTATTGACTTTAACCATGAAACTGTTAATTCCTCAAGTCAAAAAGAAATTTTTGCCGATGGATTACCAAAGTGGGATCTGGTACCACCGATAGAAACAGTAAGGAGAAATCATAATAATGAAAGATAAGGCAGTCGTTGCACCAAATATTTACAAGACATGGGTGGATGTGCTGGATAAATTTGCAGCTGGTGATGATACAGTTGTTGATGAAATGAAAAAAGGAACATTACATTGGAATCAAGAAGTAGGAACTAGATTTGTTGACGTACTTTTTCAAACAATTCAAGCAAGAATAGATTTGATTAGTACAGGTATAAATAAAGGTTTTAAAACTGCACATTCTGTTGATGATATTATTCAAACATTATTAAATGCTAGAAAAAAATATGATTTCTTGTTGAATGCAGTTATATTGCCATGTTTACCAAATGAAGTACAAGAAAATGTGAAGAACGCTGTAACTTCTAATATGCGAGAAGTACAAGAATCTTTAGAAAAAAGTGCAATTAAAAATGATCATTCCGTAAATCAAGAACTGGTTAGTGTCATTAGAAATAACCCAGTATATAAGGAGTTAGATCCAAATGAGTAATTTAAAAGAATCGGAAAATTTGTTGAAGCGCTTTGCTAAAGCACGAATTCCGTTCATTGTAATTGACACAATTGAACACGCACGTGCGTTAAGTATAATTAAAAATGTTAGTCAGGAAGTAAATACGCCCTTTTTAGTTCATACCTTGTCAAAAGGATTATACAATCTACAAGATGGCAGTAATGTAAATGATGATAACTCAATTTATTCAGCTTTAGATTTTGTAAGTGAACAAATGAAAAATGGAGTTCAAAATCTAACCCTAGTTTTAACAGAAATAAGTAATATATCGACTGATACTGATACAGCTAAGAAATTACTTGATTTAGTTAATTTGGCTGTTGAAGTAGGTGGTTCAGTCATAACCATTAGCAATAATAGTGTTTGGAGTCAACTACAGCGTCAAGGCATGTCTATTAAATTGGATTTACCTAATGAAAATGAAATGACTGAAATAATTAATAATCAGCTTCAGCCGTACAAATCCCAAATTCAAATTGATTGGGATGAAAATAGTATTCAACAGGCTTCTTCTTATTTATCTGGAACAACTCAAATAGAGGCGGAAAATATTATTGCGTCCTTAATTGCAAATGGTCGTATTACAAATGAAGATTTAAAAGAAGTTCAGACGGCTAAAGATCGATTATTTAATGATATTTCTGGATTAGAAAGAATTGAAATCGATGATAATATTCAACAAGTTGGCGGTTTGAGTGGATTGAAAAAATGGCTTACTTCTAAAAGAAAACTATTAACTCCCGAAAAGCGTGCTGAATTAAAAAATAGAGGCTTAAGACCACCACGAGGAGTATTATTAGTAGGAGTACCTGGATGTGGAAAGTCTTTATCTGCTAAAGCAATTGCAGCCAACTGGAATTTACCTTTGTATAGGTTAGATTTTGCTACAGTTCAGGGCAGTTATGTGGGACAAACTGAACAACAATTGCGGGATGCCTTAAATACTGCCGATCAAGTATCTCCTTGTGTTTTATGGATAGATGAAATTGAAAAAGGACTTTCGGGAGCAAGTAGTGCAAATGATGGTGGAGTGTCTACACGTATGGTGGGGCAGTTCCTTTTTTGGTTACAAGAAAGTAGAAAGCAAGTTTTTGTTGTTGCTACTGCAAATGATGTAAGTAAATTACCTGCTGAATTATTGAGACGAGGAAGATTTGATGAATTATTTTTTGTAGATCTTCCTACAGCTGATGAACGAAGAGAAATTCTATCTTTATATATGGCAAAATATCTTAATAAAAACTTTGTAGGAGAATTTGCTGATAAAATAGTAGAAATGTCTGAAGGCTTTTCAGGTGCTGATTTAGAATCTGCTATTAGAGATCTTGCATATGGTGTTATGTCAGGTGAATCTAATCTTTCAGCACAAGATATTGTTGATGAATTCAATAATGTAGTGCCATTATCACAGACTAGTCCAGAAAAAATCTCAGCAATACGTGAATGGGGAAAGTCCCGAGCAGTCCCCGCCTCTGGTCATCCTATCGGAGAACAAGCTGTAAGCAAAACGAGTGAAGCAAGAACACGGAGAGTTCTTTTATAATGCCTAGACCAATAATTAATTTTGAAAGAGAAAATAATAATTTAAATATTAGTTCGAAAAATCAATCTAATTTTGCTTCCTTTAATTTAAGCGATACAAGAATTGAAAAAATACTTAGAAAAAAACGCCCAAGAGCTTTACTAGATGCCATAGTTAGTTTAGATGCAGGAAATCAGAAGATTACTCAAAATCAGATTGATAAAATTAAAGAGATATTTAAAGCTGAGTTTCCTGAAGTTGATCTAACTGGTATTTTATTAGGAATAGCAGGTAAATGTTATTTAGGCGAAGAATATGAAGTTCATACTTTGACTGATAACTTGCAAATTATAAATCATTATAAGACTGGTGAAAAGATGACCCCTGAAATGGAAGTAAGCCGTTCTCTAGCTAATAATCAACATTATGCCTATATTGAAGTTTATACCAATTGTATGCGTGCAGTTGATAAGAATGGAAATGTAGCTGTTATAAAGTTGTAGAATAGCACTCGGGACAAGCTGAGTGATAAGGCAGAATTTATAAAACTTATCATGTGATAACTTTTTAAAGGTAAATCAAAAAAATAATACTAGGATTTCGATATTGAAATAAAATTTTATTGGATATCATGGAGCCAGCTTCTAGTAAATTTAATTGAATTGGTAGAAAAAATATTTTGGTTTATTAATTGCTATATAATCTTAAAGATAGGCTATGTCTTATGGCATAGCCTATTTTTGTATACAGGAGAATTGAAAAATAAAAGATACAAAATCTGAAGTGACCCCCCCGAAATTCGGACACGGATTTCGGGAGTTTACTATGTCTAAATTAATTAAAAAAGATAAATTGAATATGTATAGAGAATAGGCTATTGAACATAAAGGATCGACATATTTAAGTAAAAAGTATGCAATAAGATCAGCTAATATTAATTACTTAGATTCACTCATTTATAGGCATGGAATGAAGATCTTGGATAAACCCCATACTTATTATTCAGCTGAATTTAAGCTAGAAGCTATCAATTGAGTTTTAGTCATGCTTATTCTGTATCTTTAAAATCGCGCCTGAAAAGCCAAGGCACGCTTACTAATTGGATTCGCTCTTAAAGAAAACGAAGAATTGCGTCGCCAGATACTAACGAATCAAATGTTGAAACTGATAGTATAAAAAATTGCCGAAGAGCAAAACATAGCACCCGGAATAGTTGTTAGTAGATTACAAAAAGAAAAACATATCCAGTACAATATGCATCATAATTTAAAAATAAAGTATAAATTTAAGTTTGATTAAAAACGTTCAATAGTTTTAAATAGAAAAATCAATCTGAGGTATTATAAATATTAGCACATTATATAGTTATCTATTATTTTATATCAACTTGAAGGTCTATTATTGTGTTGCAATATATATGTAGAAAAAGCTAGTTTAAGGAGATATTATCTATCATGACTAAATATTCTAATTTCTTTTATAGTAAAAATGGTGGAAAAACTGGAAGAGATGTAGATTTAGAAGATGCATTATCAAGCTCAAATAATGACGATGTCGAGTTTAAGAAAAAATATAATGATATGATGTATTGTCCAGAATGTCATAAAGCTATTCTTTTCTTGACAATACATACTAAAAAACATCCGTTTTTAAGGAAAAAGCCAACATCTGAACATAAAAGAGGTTGCTCTAAAATTTATAGAGCTGGTAGTTTGCAGGAGACTTCAGAATATATAGATCATTTAACAAATGATCAAATTGAGAATAAAGTTAATTCAATGTTTGCCAATTTATTTGGTCAAAAAAATACCGGTAATAGTGAATCAGATAATACAGGCCCTAAGTCAGAAAAAGAAAGTCCGTTTTCATTTGAAATTTCAACTGGTAAGATTCGTAGATCTTTAAGAGTTAGATCTCTTAAGTCTTATATTGACCAGGAGGAGGATAAAGATAAAGTTTATTTAGTTTATGGCAACGCAAAACTATCTGTAATTACTAAAACTGCGAAAGAATCGAACTATAAGTATGATATTTTAGAGGTCGACCCACAAGATAAATACCACCATGTGTATCGTATTTATTTGGGAAGACATAATGAAAAAAATATAGATCCTAATAGTGAATATAAAGTATTATTTATTGGTAAATATAACTTTGAGTTTAAATCTTATAAAGAAATTTTGGAAAATGGGGAGAAAAAAAGAATTAGAGTTTGGTATTTTAATTTAATTAATAATAATTTACAGGCTATAAAATATGAAAAATGTACAGACTGATGAAAAAGGTTTTTATTAAACTAATCTAAAGAAGATGATGATAGTCTAACATATATTCTTTTTTAATTAAATCAAGGTTGAAGTCGGCCATAGAAAAGATGATGTAATTGACCACATACTACACAAGCGGTGAATTTGCGAAAAAAGCCCATGTGTCAATTCGTACAATTCGCTATTATGACCAAAAAAATTTATTAAAACCATCCACGCATACTACAAGTGGTGCTAGACGGTATACTGATGCAGATTTTGCAAAGCTACAACAAATTCTTCTATTAAAATACCTAGGATTTTCTCTAAGTGATATTCGAGAGATGACTTTGGGTTCAGGAGACAGACAGCTGCTGCTTGATTCACTGCAAATTCAAAAAAGATTAGTAGAAGAGCGACTTAAAGAAATGCAGAATGTGGCAACTGCTATTGATTCTACGAGTAGCACATTGAAGGCTGGTCAAGAAGTTGACTGGAGCAAAATGTTAAATTTAATTCATTTAACTTCAATGAATCAATCTTTAAGTACGCAATATCAGAACGCCTCAAATATTTCTGCCCGAATTAGGCTGCATCGAGATTATTCTCTCAATAAAGAGGGATGGTTCCATTGGCTGTTTAAGCAGCTTGACTTAAAGCCGGGGATGAAGATTCTTGAATTGGGCGCTGGCAATGGTGCTTTATGGTCTCAGAATTTAGATAAACTGTCAAAAGGTTTAACAATAGTTTTATCTGATATTTCAGAAGGAATCTTAGCCGATGCTAAGAATGAAATTGGTGATAATTCTGAATTTCAATATGCGGTTTTTGATGCTCAAAAGATTCCTTTTGCGGATAATACTTTTGACTTGGTAATTGCTAACCACATGCTCTTTTATTGTGACGATATCCCAAAGACTTTAAAAGAAGTTCGCCGGGTAATGAAAAAGGGTGCATCTTTTGCCTGTGCAACTTATTCAAAGCGCCATATGCATGAAATCACTGATTTAGTTCAAGAATTTAATCCTGAAATAGTTTTATCTTCTACCAATCTATATGATCGTTTTGGTCTCGATAATGGTGCGGAAATTTTAAGTAAAGACTTTATAGACGTTTCTTGTCATAAATATCAAGACGCAATTGAGCTATCTGAATCTACACCTGTAATTTCTTACATTTTATCCTGTCATGGTAATCAGAATGAATTACTAATTGATCGTTATGGTGAATTTAAAGACTATGTTACCAATAAAGTGAAGAATGGCTTCTATATTACTAAGGATGCCGGCTACTTTTATTGTAAGAAAACATAGTTTTTTATTTTCAAGCTTGAAGGTGACGTAACGTAATGTTATATGATAAGTAATAAATAAAGAAAGGCAGATTTAATTATGAAAGTCATTGTTACTGGTGGTGCCGGTTTTATCGGTTCAAACTTTGTTTTTTACATGTTAAAGAAGCATCCTGATTACGAAATTATCTGTTTGGATAGTTTAACTTATGCAGGTAACTTATCTACTTTGAAGGATGTCATGGATAACCCTAACTTCAAGTTTGTTAAGTTAGACATTCGTGACCGCGAAGGTGTTTACAAATTATTCGAAGAAGAAAAGCCTGATGTAGTAGTTAACTTTGCTGCTGAAAGTCACGTTGATCGTTCTATTGAAAATCCAGAAATTTTCTTGGAAACTAACATTATCGGTACTTCTGTCTTAATGGATGCTTGCCGTAAATACGGTATCAAGCGCTTCCACCAAGTTTCAACTGACGAAGTTTACGGTGATTTACCATTAGATCGTCCAGATCTTTTCTTCCACGAAGATACTCCACTTCATACTTCAAGTCCTTACTCATCAAGTAAGGCTAGTGCAGACTTGTTGGTTGGTGCATACGGCAGAACCTTCAACTTGCCAGTAACCATTTCACGTTGTTCTAACAACTATGGTCCATATCAATTCCCAGAAAAACTGATTCCATTGATGATCCAAAGAGCATTAAACAATGAAAAATTACCAGTTTACGGTGATGGTAAGAACGTTCGTGACTGGCTCTACGTTGAAGATCACTGCAAGGTAATTGACCTTATCTTAGAAAATGGTAAGCCTGGTGAAGTTTACAACATTGGTGGTCACAACGAAATGGCTAATATTGATATTGTTAAACTTATCTGTGATTACTTAGACAAGCCATACTCATTAATTGAACACGTTACTGACCGTAAGGGTCATGACCGTCGTTACGCTATTAATCCAGAAAAGATTCACAACGAATTAGGCTGGCTTCCAGAAACTATGTTCAAAGATGGTATCAAGAAGACTATCCAATGGTACCTTGACAACAAAGACTGGTGGGAAAACATCATTTCTGGTGACTACCAAAACTATTACGACGAAATGTACGGTAAGAAGCAAGTTTTAGATGAGGACTAATTCAGTATGAAGGGAATTATTTTAGCAGGCGGTTCAGGTACTCGTTTATATCCATTGACTTTAGTAACTAGTAAGCAATTATTGCCAGTTTACGACAAACCAATGATTTATTACCCATTATCTACTTTGATGTTAGCTGGTATTAAAGATATTTTAGTTATTTCTACTCCAGCTGATACTCCACGTTTTAAGGAACTATTAGGTGATGGTTCACAATTTGGTGTTAACCTTTCTTACAAGGTTCAACCAAGTCCAGATGGTTTGGCTCAAGCATTTACATTAGGTGAAGATTTCATTAATGGTGAAGCATGTGCCATGGTTTTAGGTGATAACATTTTCTACGGTAATGGTTTTACTGATTTACTTAAGAATGCTGCAGAAGATGCTCAAAAGGGTAAGGCCACTGTTTTTGGTTACTACGTAAATGATCCAGAACGTTTTGGTGTTATTGGTTTTGATGAAAATGATAATGTTGTCTCTATCGAAGAAAAGCCAGAGCAACCTAAGAGTAACTATGCTGTTACTGGCCTTTACTTCTACCCGGCTGGTGTAAGTGAAAAGGCTGCTCAAGTGAAGCCAAGTGCACGTGGTGAAGTAGAAATTACTAGCTTAAACGATATGTACTTACGAGATGATAACTTAGGAGTACAACTTTTAGGTCGTGGATATGCATGGCTTGATACTGGTACAATGCAAAGTTTAGTCGACGCTTCAAACTACGTAAAAATGATTGAAGAACGTCAAGGTGTTTCAGTATCTGCACCTGAAGAAATTGCCTATGTTCATGGCTGGATTGACAAGGATCAATTACTTGAAGCAGCTAAGCATTATGGCAAGAGCCCATATGGTAAACACCTAAAATCAGTTGCTGAAGGTAAGGTTCGTTACTAAAATTTTTAATTAAGAAAGAAGCTTTTTAAATGGGACAAATTAGAGTTGAAAAAAATGTTGGTGGAATTGAAGGTTTAGCAGTTATCATCCCAACTGTTCACAGTGATGATCGTGGTTACTTCATGGAAACTTTTAACCAAAGAGATATGATGGATGCTGGCTTCAGCATTAACTTCGTTCAAGATAACCAATCAAGCTCAACTAAGGGTGTACTTCGTGGTTTACATTTCCAAAAGAAATACCCACAAATTAAGTTGGTTCGTGCTGTTCGTGGTTCAGTATTCGATGTTGCAGTTGATCTTCGTAGCGACTCAAAGACTTACGGTAAGTGGTACGGTGTTGAATTGACTGCTGAAAACAAGAAGCAATTCTTAATTCCACAAGGTTTTGCTCATGGTTTCCTTGTTTTAAGTGATGAAGCAGAATTCTGCTACAAGGTTAATGACTTCTGGCACCCAAACGATGAAGGCGGTATGGCTTGGAACGATCCTGAAATTGGTATTGAATGGCCACATCTTAAGGGGAATTACCCAGGCAGTCCAGATGCTAGTGGTTACACTCTTGATGATGGCACTAAGCTTACTTTATCTGACCGTGATCAAGAATGGAAAGGCTTAAAGGATACTTTTAAGTTTTAATTAGTGAGGTAAATTAATGAAAGTTTTTGTAACTGGCGTTAATGGTCAGCTTGGCCATGACGTAATGAATGAACTTGCTAAACGTGGCTATGAAGGTGTGGGATCAGACCTAGCACCTGAATATGCTGGTGTAGCTGACGGCACAGCTGTAACTAAGGCTCCATACGTTTCTTTAGATATTACCGATGCAGCTGCAGTAGACAAAGTTATTTCTGAAGTAAGTCCAGATGTTATTGTTCACTGTGCTGCTTGGACTGCAGTTGACATGGCTGAAGATGATGACAAAGTTGCAGCTGTTCGCAAAGTTAACGTTGATGGAACTCAAAACATCGCTAATGTTGCTAAAAAGCTAGATGCCTCAATGGTTTACTTATCAACTGACTACGTCTTTGATGGTCAAGGAACTACTCCTTGGGAACCTGACTTCAAAGGTTATAAGCCATTAAATGTTTACGGTGAAACCAAGCTTGGCGGAGAAGAAGCTGTTGCTAATACCTTGGACAAGTACTTCATCGTTCGTATTGCTTGGGTATTTGGTGTAAATGGTTCTAACTTCATTAAGACAATGCTTAAAGTTGGTTCAAACCATGATGAAGTTAAAGTTGTTAGCGACCAAGTAGGTACACCAACTTATACTTTTGATTTAGCTCGTTTATTAGTAGACATGATTGAAACTGATAAGTACGGCTACTACCATGCAACTAACGCTGAGTTGCCAGCAAGTGAAGGCGACCATGACGAAAATGGCCCTAAGACCGGCTATATTTCTTGGTATGATTTCACTAAAGAAATCTACCGTCAAGCAGGCTACAAGACTAAGGTAACTCCTGTAACTACTGAAGAATATGGTTTATCAAAGGCTGTTCGTCCATTTAACTCTCGCTTAGACAAGAGTAAGTTAGAAGAAAAAGGCTTTAAGCCACTTCCAACTTGGCCAGACGCTATCAGTCGCTACTTAGATGTTTTAAAAGCTGACGGCTTCTTTGATGAGTTGGGGAAGTAAAGTTTTTAACTAAATAATACCGAATGTGAGATCAAGCAATTTTTGCTTGGTCTTTTTTGATGGGGAGAAGAAAAAATGTAATCTTAAACATAAATATTTGCTTGATAAAATTATTTTTCGCTGATTGTAAAATTAAATTGAACACTTGATAAAAAATAAAAAGTCCATTCGGACCTGTTTGATAGAATGTAGTTACCACACAACATTTAGAAACGAGGTCAAAATGGACTCTTTACATTCTACCATGAATCAGCACATTAAAGGCAAGCATTTATCATTCGAGGAAAGAGTTATTATTCAATTGCGTTTGAAAGATGGCTATTCTTTGCGTGCCATCGCCCGTGAATTAAACTGTTCTCCTTCTACTATCAGCTATGAGGTTAAGCGCGGTACTGTAAAACTGTAATCATGGCAAAGTCAAAAGATATAAGGCCTCTCAAGGACATGATGCATATCAAGCTCATCGTAAAAATTGTGGGCGCAAATCAGACTTTCTCAGGAAAACTCAATTCATGCGCTATGTCCACAAGCATTTTTTTAAAGATGGTTAGTCGCTTGATGTGTGCAGTAATCGTGCCACTGCTGCTAGCGAATTCGCTAGCAGCGATGTTGTCTGCACCAAAACCCTTTATAATTACGTTGATCAAGGCTTATTAGGAATCTATAATTACGACTTGCCTGAGATACCAAACTTCATCGTATTCGCAAAAATAAGAAAAAACTTGGCAGAAGCATTGAAAAACGTC
>NZ_AYZG01000051.1:222357-312297 GCF_001436695.1 Lactobacillus taiwanensis DSM 21401 | reverse complement strand
CATAAAACTAAAGATGATGAGGTATTGTTAACTCTATCTGAGCGCATGAGCCGTGAATTCTTCATTATACGTATTCCCGACAAGACTTCTGTCAGTGTCATGCAGGCCTTTAAAGAACTCCAAAGGCAATACAGCGAACATTGGAATGATATTTTTAAAACCATTACCACTGATAATGGCTCAGAGTTTGCAGATCTTTCCAACCTAGAAAAAGTATCCAATACACTGGTTTACTATGCCCATCCTTACACTTCTTGTGATAAGGGAACAGTTGAAAAACAAATGGTCTTATTCGCAGATTCATTCCTAAAGGAGAAGCAATAGCTAACTATTCTTTACAAGACATCATTGATATTGAAACCTGGTGCAATTCTTTGCCAAGAAAGATATTGGCCTATCATACACCAGATGAAATCTTTGAAAGAGAATTAGATCTAATCTATCAAGCAGCTTAGCTAAAAGTGTTCAATTTATTATTGCAATTTGCGAGTTTATTAAAATAAAAAAGTCAAGAAGTTAGTCAGGAAAAATATGTGTTAGTTCTGATGCCCAAGAGAAAAGATAATAAATGCTTAGTTGATGGTAGCTAAATGTAGAAATTGTAAGTTTCTAATTTTTGGATTTTTATATAAAATCGGAGTCCTTGTAAGAAGTACCTTTAAAAAATTGGTCATTTAATATTATGTAAAGTGATGAGACAAAATCAAAGCAAAAAACTCTGTATAAACAAATTGGTTAATCAATTTATTTTATATTGTTTTAACTGTCTCCTTCTCTCCCGCGGTATGGATAATATATAAAATAGTTTTAGCTTACAATTTTACTCATAAATTAATATTGAATATAAGTATACTATAAAAAATAGTAACGCTAGTATATTGAACTTTGTTAAAATATAGAGAACACTAGTATATCGATAAAAAATGAAATTAGTAAAAAATGTTATAATTGTGATCTGACTTTTTATTTCAATAGATATTAATTTTATTGTGTAAATTAAATGTAAGAAGTGAAATTATGAAGATAAATGCTATTGATTTATTTTGTGGCGTAGGGGGATTAACGGCTGGTTTGCAAGAAGCGGGGATCAATGTCATAGCGGGGATTGATATTGAAAGTAAATGTAAATTTCCATATGAAAAAAATAATCATGCCAAATTTATAAATGCTGATTTAAAAAAAGTAAAAAGTATAGATATTGAAAAACTATATCCTAAAGATACGGATATAAAAGTTTTAGCAGGGTGTGCACCGTGTCAGCCATTTTCATCATATAGTTATAGGTATAGAGGCAGTGATGTAACAAAAAATAAAATGAACTTATTGGACACTTTTTCGAGAATAGTAAAAGATATTAAACCTGATATTGTTTCTATGGAAAATGTCCCCCAGTTGGCTAAAGAACCTATTTTTAATGATTTTGTTATGACATTAAAAAAATTAAATTATAAAGTAAACTGGCATATTGTTTATGCACCTCAATATGGCGTCCCACAAAAAAGAAAAAGGTTGGTTTTATTAGCCGGAAACACAGATATAGATTTAGTATCTCCATTATTTAATAAAGATAATTATCCTACTGTTAGAGATACAATTTTTAAATTACCTAAAATAGAGGCTGGAGCTACAAATAAGAGGGATCCGATGCATCGTTCTCCTAAATTGACAAAATTAAATATAAAAAGAATTAAACAATCTAAACCAGGAGGGACATGGCATGACTGGGACGAAAAATTACTTCTGAAAGCATATAGAAAGAAATCAGGTAAATCCTATACTTCGGTATATGGAAGAATGCAATGGGATGAACCCGCACCTACGATAACTACGAAGTTTTATGGCTACGGGAATGGTAGGTTTGGACATCCTGAACAGAATAGGGCCATTTCTTTTCGAGAAGGAGCAATGTTGCAAACTTTTCCAGAAAATTATCTCTTTTTTGATGAAGATCATCCTATTTCAGGAAAAGATCTAGGGATTATGATTGGAAATGCTGTACCGGTTAAATTGGGAGAAGCTATTGGAAAGAGTATTTTGAAAGGGTTTAATAAAGTTGAAAAGTGATAATAAAAAAGTAGATAATGCGATTAACATAGAAAACGCTAAGAAACAAATAAAAAGATTACAGCAAACGATAAGTTATGATACACGAGACTATCCAGTAGAATATCTGGTGAAAAATTATAATGATCATATATTTATTAGACCCGATTATCAAAGAAATGAATTAATTTGGGATAATTATCGTCAGGCTAGATTTATAGAGTCGTTATTATTAGGATATCCTACTCCAATGCTGTTTTTATCTGATACATCTAATGGTAATTTAGAAATTGTTGATGGATTGCAGAGAATTTCGACATTAGCAAATTTTTTTAAAAATGATTTAATCTTAGAAAAGTTAGAAAAATTATACGCTTTAGATGGATTTAAGTTTGAGAATTTACCGGAAGAAGAAAGAAAAAGATTAGCAGCTACTTCTTTACGTGTAATTGTTTTAAGGAGAGATACGACTTTAGAAACTAGAATTGATCTGTTTAAAAGAATTAATACATCATCGTTAAAGGCAAATGATAGTGAGCAGCGAAATGGAGCTGAAAGATTAAATCCGTTAATGCAATTGATTATTGATTTAGCTAAAGATCCAGTGTTTAATAGATTAGTTGGATTAACTGAAGCGAAGATTAGAAGAAAAGAAGATATTGAGTTGGTTTCAAGATTTTTTGCATATTCTTATGAATATAAAAATTTTAAGCATGAGGTAAGGCGTTTTATTACTAAATTTATTCAAGATTATGGAAATTCAAAACAATATACAGTTGGACGAGAAAAACAATTTAAAGATGAGTTTAGGGATACATTTCAATATATACAGAAAAACTACCCAGAAAATGTTTTTCATAATGGCAATAGAATAAATCAAACCCCCAGAGTAAGATTTGAAGCTATAGCTGTAGGAACAAATTTAGCACTAAAAAAGACTAATGGAAAATTAAAAATATCAAAAAGAAAAATTGAACAGCTTATAGCTGATCCCACATTTAAAGAGTATACAACGTCTGATGCTAGTAATAGTAGAAATAAGATTGCTAAAAGAATAGAATATGTTGAAAATTATTTGCTAAGAAATAATGAAAAAAATTGATAGAACAGAATTTAACAATAGAGTTTCAGAACTCCGATTTTATATTAGATCTTTAAAAAAATTAGAAACTTTATTAGAAATTGATAGAACAAATGAACATGGCCAATATTTAAGAAAAGAAATAGATGGTTTAGAAAAAAAGCATAAATCATCAGATTTAATTGCTATATTAAAAGCAAACGCTTATATGGTTATGTATAATTTAATAGAAGACACTATAAGAAAAATAGTGAAATATATATATTTATCTATAAATGAAGAGCAGTTAATATTTTCACAGTATAATAAAGAATATCAAGAATTAATTAGAAAATATAGATTAAATATAAAAAGTAATCCTAGTTCTACAAAAATGGCACATTATTCAGAAAGATTAATTTCTGATATTCTTAATGATGAAAATATACTACTTGAAATAAATAAATTTAATTTATCAGGAAATGCAAATTTGAAGGCAATTGAAAAAGTTTGTAGAGAGCATAAAATTCCAGTTACTATAAATTATGTTAAAAAATACAAAATAGAATTAGATGACATAAAAAAATTACGGAATGATTTAGCACATGGCAATGTAAGCTTTGTAAATGCTACGCGAAATAAAACGATAGAAGATACTAATCAATGTGTTTTGGACATAGTTCATTTTTTGAAGTACTTGATGAAAAAGGCAGAACAATTAATAGAGAAAAAAGGATATAGATCGGTAAATAATTAAAAGCATATAGATTAAATGCAAGTGCTACTAGTTAAATCGATTTAGACAATAGACCATGTTTAAAGCTAAAATTGCTACTTCTAATCTTTCTTAAAAATCCGTACATTTCGCGTTCGAGTGTTTTTTCTATTTTTGGTAAGATAACATCTTGAAGTCATTTTCGATAGCGTTCGGATAGTCATTAGTTGATAATTATTATACTTGTTGGCAGTTTTCATATTATGTCGCTTTGGCGTCTGAAGTATGTTTGCTCATTCTTTGGCTCAAATATCCTTGATCACAGAGATAATAGAGATTGGGCAAGCTGCCATTATGAACAACAGAAGTCATAACTCCATAATGTGAGAGATAGTCGTTGTTGTTAGCAATTACATGAACTTTAAACCATATCTGCCTAACTGTGAAAGCATCTTGCATCCCGGCGCATATTGATTGACACAGAGGTATTAAAACAGTATCAATGATTATAAGTTTGTTGGTAGATAGATAATATAAGAAAGAGGTAATAAGTCCCCAGCTTGACGATCAAATATTGATCTTAATAGAGTATAAGAGATTCATAAACTCTTCTCTGTGATTCTGTAGCTGTTTATCTTACTATTATAAACAAAGATAAGATAATCTCATCAAAGACTGTACATTTGTTTTGATTTTAGGCTTAAAAATATAGTCTGAAGGTAAAAGGGGATACCATTTATTACAAGTAAATATAGTGATAATTAAAATGCTTAAGCTTAAAGGTGTTCAATATCATCAGACTTCTTTCATATAATGTTTACAACTTGAGTCTAAGTGTATTGGAATTTTTTGTACCTACTACGACTTAACTGGTACGACACGTAGAATTAATTAATAAGATTATTTGTCACATCTCGTCGATAGAATATCATAGATATTCATCAACAGGAAAAAGTATAGAGCCTTTTTTATTAAGTAGCATTATTGTCCAATCAATTGCTGGAAATCGCTAACTAGTTTTTGAAAAGTTGCATTTAAATTCTGCATAAATTCGTTTTGATTATTTTTCATTTGATCTAATAATGAATCGGCCTGATTTGGATTTTGTTTGATTTGGTCGATAGTAGAGCCCAATTGATCAATTTGATTTTGTAAGGCTTGATTATTAGCAGCATTATTTTTCAATTGTTCATTTTCAGTTTTGATTTGGTTTAATTGGTTTTGTAATTCTTCCTTATTTTGATCCTGCTTATAGGTGTTAATGGCACTTTGTAGTTCTTTATTCTGTTGCATTAATTGCTTGTTTTGCTCAGACAGATTATCTAATTTACTGTTAGTATTATTGAGAGCATTACTTTGAGCTTGCTCATTTTGAACTGTATCATTATGAGCCTGACAAGCTGAAATACCAAAGATAATTGCAATTAGTAAAACAAGTACTCCAAGAACAATATATACTATCTTTTTCTTGCTTTTCCTTTTAGGACTAGCAGGTGTATTAGAAGAAGTATATTGGGCAGTTTTTTTAGGAGCCGGTTGAAGAGCAGGGGAAGAATCAACCACATTATTTTTATCCGTTACCCAGGCTTGAATTTTCTTGGTTGCATATTCATTATTAGTGCCAATTGCGGTGATAATTACAGGATATACGCCTGCTTCAGACCGATTAACGGCCTTTTTATTTATGCTAAGATTATCATTTGAAATAAGATGGCCATTTTCTGTAACTGTAAGTTCCAATTGAGAGATTATTTCTTGATTGGTCAAATTTTGATTAAGGGGCCAGGTAATTGAGTCTACTCTGGTATTGATTTGTAGTGTCATATCTAAATTCCTTTGAAAAATTTTAGTCTATTTAGTTCAATTATACTAATAAAATTTACTTAGAGAAATTAATTAACAGCAGTAAAATAAAACTTAAACAATAATAAATTATAGAAATAATATAATTAAAATTATGTAAAATGGAGAAGAAATGAAAAGAACAGAAGCTGTAACTTTAACTAATATGTGTATGATAAAAGATAAAGATAAAATTTTAGTTCTAAATAGAACTGATCCAGTTTGGCCCGGTTTAACTTTTCCAGGTGGTCACGTCGAATCTCATGAAGCTTTTCATGATTCAGTGGTTAGAGAAATAAAAGAAGAGACGGGATTAGAAATTGAGGATCCGCATTTAGTTGGAGTAAAGCAATTTTTTGATGATAATAATGAACGATACCTAGTCTTTTTCTATGTGGCTACTAAGTTTACTGGTACATTAAAAGCTTCTGATGAAGGAGATTTAACTTGGATGACAAGGAAAGAAATAGAAAAAGCAAAATTAGCCTATAATTTTGATCATGATTTACCAATCTTTTTCGATGAAAAGTTAAGCGAACATATCTTAGATGGAGATAGAGATCAAACTTATTAAAAAAAGACATTCGATCGAATGTCTTTTCTATTAGTCTTGAGTATTTTCAGTTGAGCTAGTTGATGAACTAGTTGATTCAGAGTCATTATTTTGACTAGCTGGCGTTTCTGTTTCCTTGCTTGAACTTGAAGAAGATTCAGATGAAGCAGTAGAAGATGATGAAGTGTGTGAATTTTCAGAGTTTGAACTACTTGTAGCAGAACTTTGAGTACCTGTACTTGCGTTACTGTTAGTAGTCCAGCTGTTATCAAAGTAATAGTTAGGTTGAGGATTATAATAACTATAATTGCGACGTGGAACAGTATAGAAAGAAGTACCAAAGTTAGATTTTGGTAGGGTACTGCTTGCCTTATGTTCACTGCGTTGAATAGATAAACTAGTACTTGATGAACTAGAACTTTGGTTTTCAGAACTAGATTGATTTTCTTTATTTTGGAGATTATCTAATTGATCATCCATCTTAGTATCTTCATCTTTTTTCTGATCAGTTTTGTCTGCTTTTTCCTTTTTAGTGTCTTTATTTTTGGATTTCTCTTTTTTAACTTTTTTATGAGATTGCTTATGAGAAGACTGAATAATGGCATAGTCTGCTGCAGAAGATTTATGTTTTGGCTCAACCAAATTGTTACGACAACCCGCAAGTAATAAAAGACTACAACTTAAAGCACCAACGATTAACTTTTTCAAATTAACTTCCTCCATTTAAAGCTCCTTTTATTATAACCAAATTTTTTGATATAAAACAGTGAATTTAAGTAATAGATAAGCTATTAAGAAATTGATGTATTATTTTTGCTGTTTAGGAGCTTAAAGAACATATTTTTTCTAGAAAAGATATAATAGATATGTAGTGAATTAATTTGTTAAATTTATTTTTAGATAAAGATGCTGGAGGTCAGTTTTTATGTATGATCTTGAAGACGTTTTAATGAAATCTTTTAGAGAAGATAATGGCATTAGTTCGGCATTTTCAATTGAACCAGTTGATGATAATGAATATCGTGTTTCAACTAATGTTATTGATGGCTTGAACGATACTATTCACTTTTATTTAGTTGTTTATCCTAACGGAACCTATGCCTTGAATGATCACGTATTTACGGCACAAATGATTGATGATAATATCGGCAGTTTTGCAAGTATTGCCCGTGATGTGGCACGTTTAGCGAGCGAATTTGGTGTATTATTAGATGACCGGGGAGAACTAACACGTGACTATATCAATGCTCGTGACCTTAGAAATGAAGTAAACAACTTTACTCAATTATTAAATCGAGTAGTTGAATTTGCTCAAACCCATAGATAATTTAATTGATAGAGAAGAAGCTGAAATCAGAAGCTTCTTTTTTTTTGCCCAATTAAGTTATAATTTGAATAAAACAAGGAGAGAACTATGAAAAATTCTGAAATAGAGTTAATTGAGCAAAATGCTATGAATTGGTTAAAAGAAAATATTCATTTTATAAAAGCCGGCTCAGATGTTGAGGTGGCAACACCCTTAATTGGTGCATATGGGGACTTAGTATATTGTTGGATTGAAAAAGAAGACGATTATTACCGAATTACTGATGACGGGGGAACTTTATTTAAACTTGATCCTGGCCAAGAAAATATGGATTTACTTGAAGAAGCAATGGATATTGTAATTGGAGCTGGTTTTGAATTTGATGAAGAAAGTTTAGAAATTTACCAAGTGGTAGATCAAGATGATATCCCAGCTGCACTTAATGATCTGACTCAGTTACAGGTTGCTTTGACTTATTTAGCCAGCTGATAACTTTCCCATCATAATTAAGCTTTGAAGCATATGTTTTTTGTTTTTAAAATGCCTATGATATAAATAATATGAAAGCGCTAATAACGCGTATTTCTTAAAATATTACAAAGAATGTAAAAAATGTCTTAATTTGTAACATTTTTGTAAAACTACGGTATAATAAAAGTAAATAAAACAGCAAGCTGAAGTATAGCTTACCTTGCTGAGGAAGCGTGATTATGATGAGAAAAATTAAAAAGAGAAGTATCATTACAAGTTTGGGTGCAGCTGCAATGTTGGCATCTTTGAGTGTAGGTGGAACTGCTTTTGCAGCAAGTACTACAAATACTGATAGTAGCACCGCAACCACTGATCAAGCCAAGACTTATCAAACTCAACTTGAAGAACATAAGAATTTACAAGCTTATACTAATCCATTAACTGTACAAGCTTTAACTACTACTAAGGGTGTTTTACCTGATGCAACAAGTGGCATTTCTAATTGGAGTCAAGTTCCAGCTGGAACAGTAGCTGCTTGGGATAATAAGCCTGAAGTTAATAAGGCCGGAACTAGTTACGGAACAGTTTATGTTACTTTCCCAGATGGTTCTAGATCAAGATTAGCAGTTTACGTAACAGTTAAAGATAGTGCAGCTAGTCAAAGTAGTGAGAAGACAAATACTACTTCTTCAGATAAAAACTCTTCAGCTGCGGTAGCGTCAAAGTCAATTGCTAAGAGCTCACAAGTAGAAAGTGAAGCTAAGACTTCTGCCAAAGACACTGATACTGAAAAGTCAAATACTGTAGATAATAAAGCTGATAAAGATCAAGCATCACAATCCAGTTCTAAATCTAACCAAGATGTAGTTGTAAAAGATCTAGGATCAACTACTGTTACTGAAAAAAATGTTAGTGTTGTAAGTAACTCAAAAGATAAGGACAAGAGTTCAAATCCAATTTCTGTTGCTACTCGCTTACCAGAAACTGTGGCTAAGGCTACTAATTCATTTGTAATAATTTGCGGTGCATTAATTGCAGCCGTAAGTGGTGCAGTAATTTGGAGTAAAAAATTAAAGAAGAGAAATTAATAGATAAAAAAAGAGGTCGAAAAACTGATTGTTTCGACCTCTTTTTTTATTTCTCTTTATTTTTTTCCTTATCTTTGCTATTTTGAGCTTTTTTCTTTTTAGGATCATCTGGCAAGATAGCAAATTTATCAAGCATTTTATCTAATTGATTATTTTTTTCAAAAGTTAAACCCATCTCTTTAGCTCCTTTGAATTAAGATAAGTGAATTATACTCCATAACTTTAACTAAAAAAAGTAAGCTGCATCTTATAAGCAGCTTACTTTTTAGTTTTTACGTCTTAATTTAGCTAAAAAGTCCTCATGTTCTTTTTCTAACTTTTCATCCTTATCAATAAAGAAGTAGCAGGCAGCTGCAATTACTGCAACAACTGCTCCTAAGAGTAAGGTCTTAGGAGTAAAGTTAGTAACCATATAGCAAGAAATAATTAAAGCGATAATTGGAATAGTATATTTTCCAGGTAATGAAAATCCATGTGGTGGATATTCATTACTATGCTTAAATTTAATAACTGCTAGAATTGATGGTACATATTGAACAAAGGATGCTAAAACTGTACATGAAACAAGGAATAGGTAACTTTGAGTAGCTAAGGCTCCTGAAAGAACAGCAGTAAAAATAATACCAACCCAAGGCGCATCATGTTTATTTTTCTTACCAATCCATTTAGGAAGCATTCCGTGTTCGGTAGCAAGGGATGCAATAAGTGAAGGGGTATTAAATGAAGCACTAAAGGCAACTCCAAAGATTGAGATTAACATTCCGACAATCATAAAAGCAAACCCCCATTGGCCAACACCAGTCTTTAGAGCACTAGCTAATGGATTAGAATAACTTCCTAGTTTTTGCCCACTTAAACCAATGGCAACTAAAAGCATCAAGCAGTCTAGAATTGTTACACTTGTCATTACTGCAATTAAAACCCGTGGAATATTCTTTTCTGGATTATTCATTTGCTTTGCAGCAATTGGAATAAAGGAAAAGCCAGTAAATAAGTAAAAAATTGGTGTGAAGGCATCTCCAAAATGTTTAAAGAATGGTCCAACACCGGTTAAAGCTGCATGTGGAATTACCGGGGTAAAGTGAGCTTTCTTAATAAAGAAGGCCCCCACAATAATGAAGACAAGTAATGTAATAATCTTAGCTGCAGCTGAAATGTTATTAACAACTTTTACCCAAGATCTACCAAAGAAATTAATAATTGAAAACAGTAAAATTAAGAAGATAACTCCACTAATGTAGACAGCATTGTTTTTAAAAATAGGTAGAAAACTCTTTAGAATGGTTAATAAAGCAACTACTTCAGCGGAAAGAGTTGTACATCCCAAAAACCAAGTAAAAATACCTAATTCATAACCCGAAAAACGTCCAAAAGCATTATACGAATAAAGCCAAGCGGCTCCGGATTGTGTGAAACGGCTGGATAGGTCAGCATAGCATAGAGCAATCATGCTGACAGTGATAGCAGTACAGAGAAGAACAAGAATAGCTGTTAAGTTCATGTAACGATAAATTACAGAAGGTAGCAGGAATGTCCCTGATCCAATGACTGCATTAATACCTAAAAAATAGATGGATATAAAGGAAAGTTTCTTAGGTACGGAACTTTTATTAGTCATATTTTTACCTCTCTATCTAATAATATTCTCCTTTATCTATTGTAGTGCTTTTGAATAGTAAATCTATACTAAATATTCAAAAAGATAATAAAATTGAGCTTAAGTAACTGACTTATTAATAATAAGTAATACTATGAAATTGTAAGTTAGAATAGCTAGGTAAGGAGAAAATTATGACTGGGATTATTCAAATTTGCACTGTAGTCAAATAGATATGTAGAACTTTTCATTAAAGTTATTGATTTTGTGATGCGAGAAAAATAAGAATGACAAAGATTGCTATTTTAGGGGCTGCTGGTCAAATTGCTCAATTAGTTGAACCAATGCTATTTAAAGAAGACGGATGTAGAGTTGGTGGAAGTCGAGAAGAAATAATCAAGGAGAGGAGGTCAGCAATTTTAATGAATTAAAGACAGTTTTAGCAAGTGTTGACCTAGTTTATGCAAACTTAGCTGGGTTAAATATTGAAGATCAAGCCAAAACTGTTGGTACTCAAACTCCATTTAAGGGAACCGAAGTATCCGGTTTGAGCGTAGCAGACTATATCGTTAATGTAATTGAAAATCCAGAAGAGAATCTTAAAAGCAATGTTGGTTTAGATAAGCCTGGAACTGACGGAAATAAGCCAGCCTGGTATTAAATTTAATAATAAGAAAAAAGAACGGTTTTTAAACCGTTCTTTTTGGTGTAAAGGGGGCAAGTTTAAGCTTATCTAGTTGATTACGATAATAAGTCAAACTCTTACGATTGCAGTGTAGGATTTCCATTAAGTTCAAGTCTGAGAGGCTCGGGTCATTTACCTTATAGTAAATATAAGAAAGGCGAAGTTTTCCTGGGGTAAGATCAAAATTTAAAATATCTTTATCTGGAGCAATTTTTCTAGTTAAAGAGGTTAGGGCAGAGATTTGTTTACCGGTCTTTGTTTGAAAAATAAGAGGATTTTCTTCAGTATTAGTCAGGAGAATAGAGCAATAATGTGAATTTTTAATTCTTGAAATATTAGCTTTACTTAAATTAAGAAATTGTTTTGGATCAAAACCATGAGCAATTAAAATCAGAACCTTTTTGCAATCAAGACTAATTTCAGGCCAAGTTATAATTTCATCAATCTGATCAAGCCATTCAATGCAAATATGAGGGGTTCGATCAAAAGTATAGCCGTGTAAATCGGTAAAAAGATAATTTTTAACTAGTTGATGGTCATAGAGAAAAGAAAAATATTTCTTTAAATGGGTGACATACTTATTAATCGTACTAATTGTTTTATTTTGATCTTGTTCTAAGTGGTCAATAAAGGCGCGGATATCTTGAGCTGATACATTGCCAACGGTTGGCTCTGAATTTGAATTTTGTAAAAAATAATTCCAAAAATAATAAATGGATTGATTAATTGAAGTAAGTGTTCGTGGCGCTAGATTTTGACTAGTGCACCATTGATTAAAATTTTTTTCGTATGGAAATAACATTTTTATACCTCATTAACAAAAATGTAATTGTTACTTTAACATAAACATAATTATAACAAAAAAGGTTGGCGAACTTCCAGTCCGCCAACCACTCTACAGCAAAATTTTACTTCTTAATTCGAGTTTTGTACCACTTAATTCCAAAGTAAATAAGTAGAATTAATAAAAGGGCAATAATTACGAGTGTGTAATCATCAAAGATTCTAACTACAACTTGCCAATTTTTTCCCATGTAATGTCCTAAACCAACTAAGACACTATTCCAAACTAAACTACCTAAAGTAGTCAAAACTAGGAATTTAGTCCAGCCGACATGGGCAATACCTGCGGGAATTGAGATTAAACTTCTAACAACAGGGATACAACGTCCGTAAAAAATGGCGCCAATTCCATGTTTGTCGAACCAATCGATGGCTTTTTGAGCGTCATCTTTTTTAAATCCTAAAAGTTTAAATAATTTAGTTTCAAGTAATTTTTCAAGTCGTGGTAGCGTTAGGTTACGACTTATTGAAAATAAAATAATCGCACCAATGATTGATCCTACAGTTGAAGCTAGGATAACTCCGATTAGAGTTAATTTAGTTCCACTAACTAAGAATCCCCCAAGGGTTAAAATCACCTCTGAAGGAATAGGTGGGAAAATATTTTCAACGGCAATTAAAAGAATAATGGCAATATAGCCGAAATTTTCGATAAAGTGTGTTAACCAAATTGTCATTTATATATTTATTGTCTTTCTAAAATTTTATCCATTTTTTTAAAGAATAAGTCTTTGTTTGCTTCAGTTACTTCTGTAATTTCTTTTCCGTTAGGATCTTGGAACATTCTTCCGCTTGCTAATCCTGAAGTAATAACGTCTACCTTTACTTGACGTGTTTTTACAATTTCAGGATATAAGGCGGACATAGTTGTTAGAACGTCCCATAGATATAATTCTGCATTAGGAACAGAAATAATTAAGCTGTAGCCCAGGCCAACTAAGTCAATAGCAGGATATTTTCTCAAGCTTGCCCAATGTTGACGCAGTTCATCAGTTAAAGGTAATTCTTCAGTACTTTCTAAGCCAACCATTTGAATTTCAAGGTCTGAGTTTAAGACGCGTTTAACTGCGTCGGGATCCCAAAAAGCATTCCATTCTTGAGTGCCGTCAGCATCAACGCTGACTACGTTTCCATGTCCGTCTAGAGAACCACCCATCCAGTAGACTTTTTCAATTTTTGATTGAATTGAAGAATCTTCGTCTAATGCTCGTGCTAAGTCAGTTATTGGACCAGTCATGACTAAAGTAACTGGACCATCTGCTTTTTTGATTTTATCAATCATATCTAAATGAGCTGGGAGCGGAGCTTTAGGAGTTTTGATTTCTCCAGTTTCATTTAGGATTGGAAAATAATTGAATGAGTAAGGTGCCATCCGCCATTCTTTTGGAAATTGATGAATTGCACGTGAATTTGAACGAGCAACTTCTAATTTATCACCGCGTAAATTGAATTTATCGACCATTTTCCGACAAGCTTCTACTGAAGGATCAATATATCCATCGCCATCAATGGCACTAATACCAATTAATTTAATGTCAGGTGCCTGCAATAGTAAAAGAAGTGAAACTAAATCATCAATGTTTCCATCGTGATTAAAATAAATATTTTTCATTTATTTGCGACCTTTCTTTTTGGTTTAATTTCTATTTTATAGGAAGATGAGCGATAACGTAAATAAAAAAAGACATCTTACTTGGTTTTAACAAGGAACGTGATAAAATACTATGGGAATTTTAATGGGAAGGAAAAATTAATGGCAACGGAATATATTGAAAATAAATTAAAGCTTTTGCCTGATAAACCAGGTTGCTACTTGATGAAAGATGTTAATGGCAATGTGATTTATGTAGGGAAATCTAAAAACTTAAAGAACCGCGTTCGTTCCTATTTTAAGAGTAAACAAGTGGATAGACGTGCCGAACTTGTGCGTGAAATACGTGATTTTGATATCATAACTGTTTCTTCTGATAAAGAGTCTTTTTTATTAGAGATTACATTAATAAAAAAATACCAGCCTTATTACAATGTACAACTAAAACAAGGAACAGGTTATCCTTACATTGAAATTACGAATGAACGTGATCCACAAACACGCTTGACGTCAATCGTTCATAAAGACAAAGGATATTATTTTGGACCTTATCCAAATGTTTATGCGGCTCAAGCAACCTTGAAATTTATTCAAAAAGTTTGGCCACTGAGAAGATGTTCCGGACATCAAGGTCGACCTTGTCTTTATTATCATATGGGACAGTGCCTTGGAGCATGTTTTAAAGAGGTGCCCAAAAGTGCTTATGATGCACAAATTAGAAAAATAAAGCGTTTCTTGAATGGAGATATTTCTCAAGTTAAACAAGATTTAACTGAAAAAATGACAAAGGCGTCAATGGATCTTGAATTTGAACGCGCTGCTGAAATAAGAGATCAATTGAAATATATTGAACAAACAGTTGAAAAGCAAAAAATCATTTCTAATGATCATACCCAAAGAGATATCTTTAATTTCTACGTTGATAAGTCTTGGATTTCAATTCAGATTTTCTTTTTAAGACAGGCTAAATTATTGCGCCGTGAAACAAGATTGTTTCCTTTGACAGACATTAGGGATCCAGAAGATGCATTTGTTTCATTTATTGCTCAATTTTATGGGCAACGAAACCGTGTTTTGCCTAAAGAAGTGTTAGTTCCGGCTGGAATTGATAATGAATCTTTGTCTGAAGTGTTAAAGGTTCCTGTGCGAACTCCTCAGCGTGGTCAAAAGCGTGCGCTTTTAGAAATGGCTCATGATAATGCCAAGCTAAAACTTGATGAAAAATTCCGTTTGCTTGAATTAGGAAATCGAAAGACTAAAGGAGCGCAAAAAGAAATTTTTGATGCTTTAGGGCTGCCATATGGACATCGAATCGAAAGTTTCGACCACTCGCATATTCAGGGGGCTGATCCAGTATCTGCACTAGTTGTATTTACTGATGGTGAACCAGATAAACATGAATATCGTAAGTATAAATTAAAGGGCGAAGTTGAACATCAAAATGCAGCTGACGAAGTTGGTAATACTCGTGAAGTAGTTAGAAGACGTTATAGTCGTCTTTTGAAAGAACACAAAAAAATGCCAGATTTGATTTTGATGGATGGTGGTCAAATTCAGGTTGATGCGTGTTTAGATGTTTTGAGAAATGAATTGAATGTAAATATTCCTGTCGCTGGAATGGTTAAGGATGATCATCACCGCACTAATCATTTGATTTTTGGAGACCCAACACAAGGCGAAGAATTAAAATTAATCCCGCTCAATCCTAAGTCTGAAGGCTTTTACTTGATGACTAGAATTCAAGATGAAGTTCACCGCTTTGCAATTACTTTTCATAGAAGAACGCATGCTAAAAATGCTCTTTCAAGTAAGTTGGATGAAATTAAGGGTATTGGACCAAAATCTCGTAATAAGTTACTGAGAAAGTTCGGATCCTTGAAGAAAATTAAAGAGGCATCGGTAGACGAATTAAGAGATGCAGGTCTAACTCTTCCTCAAGCACAAACTGTAAAATTGAGTTTATAAATTAACCACAAAAGACCTGATTTAATAGGGCTTGATATGGTATCATAGTTAAGAAACTTTAAGAATAAATTTAATGATAATTTGATAAATAAAGGAGGCAAATTATGTTTGTCGACCAAACAAAAATAGATGTACAGGCAGGAAAAGGTGGCGATGGAGCAGTTGCCTTTCGTCATGAAAAATACGTACCGCTTGGCGGACCAGCTGGTGGAGACGGTGGACGCGGTGGAAGTATTATCTTAGTTGCAGATTCCGGCTTAAGAACTTTAATGGATTTTCGTTTTAGACGTAAGTTTAAGGCAGATAATGGTGAAAATGGACGAATTAAATCTCAATACGGACGTGGGGCTAAGGACGTGCGTCTAAAAGTCCCAATGGGAACAACAGTCTATGACTTCAATACTGGTGAGCTTTTAGGTGACTTAGTTGAAAATGGTCAAGAATTAGTTGTAGCTCATGGTGGTAAAGGCGGTAGAGGAAATATTCACTTTGCGACCCCAACTAGAACTGCTCCTGAAATTGCTGAAAATGGTGAACCAGGAGAGTTTCGGACTTTGCGTTTAGAGTTAAAAGTTTTAGCAGATGTTGGTTTAGTAGGTTTCCCATCTGTAGGGAAATCAACTTTACTGTCTGTTGTAACTAAGGCTAAACCAAAGATTGCAGCTTATGAATTTACGACCTTAACTCCTAACTTGGGAATGGTTGTTCTTCCAGATGGACGAGATTTCTCAATGGCAGACTTGCCCGGTTTAATTGAGGGTGCATCTAAGGGTGTAGGACTCGGAATTCAATTTTTACGTCATGTTGAACGTACAAAAGTAATTTTACATCTGGTATCAATGGATCCAAATAATGGACGTGATGCATATGAAGATTACGAAACAATTCGGAAAGAATTAGCAGGTTATACTAAAGATTTAACTACTAAAAAAGAATTAATTGTTGCTACTCAAATGGATATTCCAGGTAGTGAGGAAAAACTAGCCGAGTTTAAAAAGAAACTAGGAGATAAGACTGTATATCCTATTTCTAGTGTGACTCATAAAGGTGTTAGTGAATTGATGGGCAAAACGGCAGATCTTGTTGAAGAAGTTGCTCGTCAAGAAGCTGAAAAGCCAGCAGAAATCAAAGTTGCCGAAAAAGAATATATTTACAAAAAGCCTGAAGATGAAGGATTTAAAGTTGAACGAACAGGAGAGCATAGCTTTATTGTTACGGGCAATAAGTTAGAGCGTCTTGTTCAAAGAACTAACCTTGATCACACCGACGGTATAATGCTTCTTGCTCGTAAATTAAAGCGGTTGGGTGTAGACGAAGCCTTAAGAGAAAATGGCGCAGTAAATGGTGACGATATTACAATAGCTGACTTTACTTTTGAATTTGTTGATTAATAAAAGTTGAAGAAGTAGGGAGTAAGACTTTTGAAAAGAAAGAACCGCTTTATTACAGGGTATGCGGGCTTACGTGCTTTAGCCGTTATTGGAGTTATTTTGTATCACCTTAATCCAAATAGTTTTATGGGTGGATATTTAGGTGTACCAATATTTTTAGTGCTATCTGGATACTTAGTTACAGATCATATGTTTCATGCCTATGAAGAGCGGGGAAAGTATGACTTTAAGTCTTTCTATTTGAGGAGGATCAAAAAGTTATATCCTCAAATGATTGCACTCTTATGGGGGTGTAGTGCATATATTCTGCTTTTCCAGCAAAATCTTTTAGCAAAATTAAATCAGATAGTGATTACTAATCTGTTGAATGTTTATAATTTTTGGCAGATAAAAAATGGACAGAGCTATTTTGAACGTTTTGCTTCAAATGAATCGCCATTTATTCATTTATGGACAATGTCAATTGAAGGACAATTCTATATTGTGTGGCCGTTGGTAATTTTCCTTTTAGTTAGATATGCTAAAAAGAAAAAAATCATTTTTTGGACAATTACTGCTTTGACACTAATTTCTGCTTTAGAAATGGCTATTTTATTTAAACCCGGTGTTGATACAAGTAGAATCTATTATGGAACAGATACTAGATTTTTCTCCTTAGGCTTGGGTGCAATGCTAGCTGTATTTTGGCCAACTTGGAAGTTAAACGAACATCTTGATAAGGGAGATAGACGTTTATTAAATATTATTGGTGGGGTAGCATTGATTGGTATCTTGTTGATGGTAACTAATCCTATCTTTAATCCACAAAAAGCTTTTGCTTATCGTGGTGGAATGTTCTTATTCTCTTTTGTTACGATGATTTTAGTTGGAGTAATTGCTCACCCTGGCAGTAGCTGGAATAGGTGGTTAACTAACCCAGTTTTTAATTGGATTGGTTCACGTTCATACGGAATTTACTTGTATCAGTTTCCAGTAATGATTTTCTTTGAAGATAAAGTTAAGGACATTGCTGACCATGTAGTGCTTTATCATACTATTGAAGTGATTTTGATTTTAATTATTGCTGAGCTAAGTTATCGTTTTATTGAAAAGCCATTTGGTCGAATTGACTGGGAAAAGGTGCATCAATTTTTAACTAAGGCTTTGAATTTTAAGGCTAAACATTATCAAGCTAAGGCCTTATTGGCTACGGGTATTATTGTTTTTATTTTGGGTAGTTTTGGTATCATAAAAGCTCCTACTGTAAAAGCGGAGAATCCAAATCACTCGGAATTAGCAACACAAATTAAATCTAATCGAAATCGGCAGTTAAAGAAGAATAAGAAATTAATCAAAGAAGCTCAATCTAGGAAGAAAGCTGCTCCAACTTCAAAATCGGCACTGTTAAAGCAAGCTAAACAATTGGCAGCCACTAAACCAGTAAATAAAGATTTCGAAAAATATGGAATTTCTCAAGTAGACCTACAATTAGCACAAAAGATTCAAGTGACTGCTATTGGAGATTCTGTAATGGCTGGTTCAAGTCAGAATATGCAAAAGCTAATGCCGCATTTAATTGTGGACGCTGCTGTATCACGGCAATTGGGTAATACTATTCCATTATTTGAACAGTATAAAAAGAAGGGTGCCTTAAATGATAATGTTTTGATCGGATTAGGGACAAATGGGGCCTTTACTCCTAAGGAGCTTGATCAATTAATGAAAATTATTGGGCCGAAACGACACGTTTTCTGGATTAATGTTCATGTTCCGACACGTGATTGGCAAGATCAAGTCAATAATGAGCTAAATGCGGCAACGAAAAAATATCCAAATTTAACGATTATAAAATGGCATGAAGTTGCTGCTAGTCATCCCGATTGGTTCTACGATGATCATACACACCCAACTACGGAGGGATCTAAGTTTTATAGTGCCTATGTAACTAAAGAATTAGTTACTAAGGGAAAATATTAGAAATAGGGTTTTCATGGAAATACAATTTTTAGGAACAAGTGCAGGACAGCCTTCAAAAAGCAGAAATGTTTCTTGTACTGCACTTAAATTATTAGATGAATTAAATGAAATATGGCTTTTTGATGTAGGAGAAGCAACGCAACATCAAATTTTAGATACTAATATTAGGCCTAGAAAAGTAACACGAATTTTCATTTCACATACTCATGGTGACCATATTTTTGGTTTACCTGGTTTTCTTTCATCTCGATCTTTTCAAGGGGATGGGGGACCATTAACAATCTATGGACCTGCAGGTATTGAGCAATTTGTTCAGACTTCTTTAAGAGTTTCAAAAACTCATGTTTCTTACCCAATTAAATATGTAGTTTTAAAAGAAGATGGTCTAATTTTTGAAAATGATATTTTTGCAGTTTATACTGCTCGTCTTGACCACCGTGTACCTAGTTTTGGCTTTCGTGTAGTTGAAAAGCCACGTTCTGGTGAACTATTGATGGATAAGGTAGCAGAATATAACGTGCCAAATGGTCCACTTTTAGGTCAATTAAAAGCTGGTAAGATAATTACATTAAGCAATGGTCAAAAATTAGATGGACACGATTTTTTGGGTAAGGAACGTCCAGGTCGAATTGTTACAATTATTTATGACACGCGCCCAACGAAAAATATTGGAGAATTAGTAGAAAATGCAGATGTTTTAGTACATGAAGCGACATTTAGTGGCGAGGAAGAAAAGATGGCTCATCGCTATTTCCATTCTACTTGCGTTGATGCAGCTCGTGTGGCCCGTGATCACAATGTAGGTCAGCTTTATTTAACACATATTTCTGCTCGCTATACTGGAAAAGCCGGGAGACAACTAGAGCACGAAGCAAAAAAAATATTTAAGCATACTAAATTAGCGAATGATTTAGATAGTTTTGAAATTACGTTGAGGGGATAATAAGATGAGTAATTCATTAAGGGATAAGGTAGTAATAGTTACTGGTGCTTCAAGCGGTATTGGACGTTCAATCGTTTTGGAGAGTGCAAGCCGAGGTGCAACTGTTATTTTAATGGCCCGTCATCAAGACAAGCTAGAAGAAATTGCAAATGAAGCACGTCAATTGTCAGGAAATGATGCATTTGTTTTTCCGACTGATATGAGCAAAGCTGATCAAATTGATCGCGCCTTTAATGAAATTGTTAGTCATGTAGATCATATTGATTATCTAGTTAATGCTGCAGGTTTTGGAGTATTTAAAGAGTTTTTAGAAACTTCACCTCAAGTTGTAACTGAAATGTTCCAAACTAATGTCTTGGGACTAATGTACTTTACTCGGCTAATAGCGCGAGTAATGATTGATCAAAAAGAGGGACAAATTGTTAATTTTGGCTCAATTGCTGGTATTGTTCCAACTACTAAGACGGCAGCTTACAGTGCTACTAAGGCAGCAATTATTCAATTTTCAAATGTTTTACGTCTAGAATTAAAGCCGTTTGGCGTTAAGGTTATGACAGTAAATCCGGGTCCAGTTTACACAAATTTCTTTAATATTGCTGATGAGACTGGTTCTTATGTTAACAATGTTCAACGCTTTATGCTTGATCCAGATGATGTAGCTTGGCAGGTAGTACACTTCTTTGGCTCTAAACGTCGTGAACTCAATTTACCACTTAGTCTAGCTACTTTGGCTAAGTTTTATCAAATATTCCCAACTATTGGTGACTGGGCAAGTTTAAAATTTGCTAGCAGAAAGTAGGTATGAACAGTGAATAAACAACGAAATTTAGTAATTGGGTTAATAATTGTTTTAGTACTTGTAATCTTTGCATGCTTAAATACTGAGCTTGTAGCAATTAATTTTGGTTTTTTCCAGCCTAAAATGCCCCTAATTATCGTTTTAGTAATTATGTTATTACTTGGTGCTTTAGTTTCACTTTTATTAGGAAGAGGAGAAAAGTTTTCTCCAGATGTTAAAAAAGCACTGGCAAAACAGAAGAAAGAATTGGATAATAAGTATCGGAGTGAAATTGAATCAAGAGATAAGCAAATAGCTGAATTAAAAAAAGTTAACAATTCTGAAGCTGCAAAATAAGATTGGACTTGATTTATCAGCTCTTAGATTGTATCATTGAAATACGTGAGTATTTAGTGAATTTGTTTATTTAAAGGTTCGCAAGTCTCAATTCTATAAAAAAGGAGATCTAACTAATGGCAGTTCCTGCAAGAAAAACTTCTAAGCAAAAGAAACGTTCACGTCGTGGTCATATTAAATTAACCACACCAGCAATGCATTATGATGCAACTACTGGTGAATACCGTTTAAGCCACCGCGTTTCACCAAAGGGCTTTTACAAAGGCCGTCAAGTTGCTAACGAAAACAAGCAACAAAATAACGATTAATTAAAGACACCGTGGGGTGTCTTTTTTTATATAATTTTTGATTAAAGGAATAAGTATTAATGAAACTAGTTATATTACACTCAAGTGATACGCATGGATTTTTAATGCCGACTGATTATCAAGATAAAGATAATTACGATGCTCCAATTTCTCTTAGCCGAGTAAGTAGTGTGGTTAAGAGCGAAAAAGAAAAATATGGTGCTGATAATGTTTTGGTAACAGATAGTGGTGATTGCTTACAAGGCTCTCCGTTAGCTAGCTATACGCAAAAGCTCCCTGAAAAAGAAGGATTGCGTAAGTTTACTGAAGCATATAACGAAGTTGGTTATGATGCACGTGCTTTAGGTAATCATGATTTTAATTATGGTTTAGATTATTTATCTTACTATGTTGATAATAATAAGGCCCCATTTATTAATGACAATGTTTTAGATGTTGAAACTAATGTACCCTTCTTTGGTAAGGAATATTCAATTATAGAAAAAGCCGGCTTAAAGATTGGTATTATGGGTATTACTACTCAATACATTTCTCACTGGGAATCAGAGGAGCATATTAAGGGATTAAAATTTGTTTCAGGTTATGATGTGCTTTCTAAATTAGCTAAGAAATTACGTCCTCAAGTAGATATTCTTTGTGCTATGTATCATGGTGGGTTTGAAAGTGATCCATTAACTGGAGAAGAAACTGAGCCTCATACAGGTGAGAATGAAGGATATAAGATTTTAACCGAGATTCCAGAGATTGATGTCTTTTTAACTGGGCATCAACACCGTCGCTTAAATTTAGTTACGCGTAATACTGCAATTGTTCAACCAGGTTATCGCGGAGAAGCAGTGGGTAAGGTAGTAATTGACTTTGATAAAGATGAGAATGGCAAAGTTAAAATTAATGATATGACTACTGAACTTATTGATAGTAAGGATTACGCTCCAGATCCTGCAATTGAAAAGATTGTAAAGAGTCTTGATGCAGAAACTCAAAAGTGGTTAGATCAACCGATCGCTCATTTATCTGAACCTGCTCCAATTGAGGATACAATTAAGGGCAGAATTGAAGGAGCACCGTTTATTAATCTTATTCAACAAATGCAACTTTGGTTTACTGGAGCAGATATTTCAGCTACAGCAATTATGTCCGAATCGGCTCATGGATTTTCAAAGAACGTTACAATGAGAGAAGTTTTGCTTAACTATCCATATGCTAACCAACTTTGCATTGTTAACTTAACTGGAAAAGAGTTAAAAGAGATTATTGAATATTCAGCTGGATTTTTAGAAAAGGACAAGGATGGTAAAATTAAATTTATCGATCGTTGGATTACGCCTAAGCCGATGCTATATCATTTTGATCTTTTCTATCCTGTTAAATATGAAGCCGATCTTTCTAAACCAGTGGGACAAAGATTAACCAAGATAACTTTGAATGGTAAAGATCTTGAAGATGATAAAGTTTATAAATTGGCTGTAAACAATTATCGCGCCTTAGGTGGAGGATTCTATCCAGCTTATAGTATGGACAAGATTGAAAAGATTTTTGATCAAGATTATGTTCAAATGTTTAGCGAATATTTGACCCATGGCGATATCAAAGTAGATACAAATAAAAATTATAAATTTTACTAATATGACAAAAAAGCTGTTTCACTTAAGAAACAGCTTTTTATAATATTCAAATTTAGTTAAATTATAGTTTGTTATACTTACTTTTATCTTTGTAGCTTTTAGCAGTAATGGCGGGAATAATAATTGCGAATAGCAAGCCAAAGACTGCGCCAATAATCAAAGATTGCATTGGATTAAATTGCATCTGAGTTAAAGAGGCAGCAATAAAACCGATAATTTCGCAAAAAATGCATGACCAAATCATTGTAATAATGTAGCGCATAATCTCTCCTTCTTTCGCTAGGTATCTTAGCAAAAATAAGAGATTTTCGCAAGCGAAGTTAATAGAATTTGCTATACTTAAACTATTAGAAAGGGTGAGCTTATGGGAGCAGTTAGTTTACAAAATCTTAGCAGCTTTACTTTACTTGAAAGTCCAACTAAAGTTAAAAATTTAGCTGAAAATGCTAAGAAAAAAGGTTATTCTGCACTTGCCTTAACTGATATTAATATTACTTATGGCTTAGTAAATTTCTATAAAGCTGCTAAAGAGGTTGGGATTAAACCCTTATTAGGAATGCAGCTTAGGATTAATGGCTTAATTGATGAAGCCAATAAGTATGATTTGATTGTAATTGCAAAAGATGATCAAGGATATAAAAATATTTTACGTTTATCTAGCGCGGTCAATTTATTAACTGAAAATGGTGAAAAAGAAAATGTCTTAACACTAGAAGAGTTAAAAAAATATCTTGGACATCTAGTATTAATTACTCCAAGTAATTTACATAGCGAATTGAAGATGATTCAGACTAATAATCCGAAGATGGGAGCAAATATAGTTCGAAAATTACTTGATTACTTACCAACTTCTTCTTCACTATATTTAGGTGTTTACGCGGCCCAAGAACAGGGTGAATATATAAGCTATATTCGATCCTTAGCAACACAATTTAACTTGTCGCTAACTGCTGTAGAAGATGGCGAGTATCTTAATCGTAATGAGCAATTTTTAAGACGAACTTTGCAGGCAATTAAAAGCAATGTTCATTTAGAAAATGTTGAACAGTTAGCAAAACAAGCTGGGTCACATTATTTAAAAACTAGCGAAGAACTGCAAGTTAATTATCGCAAATTTGACGTTGAAGATGCCTTAAAGAATGCGGAAAAAATTGGAGAAATTTGTAATGCTAAAATTACTTTCCAAGATCCGCAATTACCGAAGTTTAAGCAAAATAACTTTCCTACTTCAAAAGAATATTTACATTTTTTAGCGCAGGATGGTCTTGCTAAACGATTCAATAATCAAATTCCAGCAAAATATCAGGAAAGACTAGACTATGAGCTAAAAGTAATTAATGAAATGGGCTTTGATGATTATTTCCTCATTGTATGGGATGTAATGAATTTTGCTCATAGTGTCCATATTACAACTGGTCCTGGACGTGGATCAGCAGCGGGCTCGCTTGTGTCCTATGCTCTTAGAATTACAGAAGTTGATCCAATTGAATATAATTTGCTTTTTGAACGTTTCTTAAATCCGGCTCGTCAGCAAATGCCTGATATTGATTTGGATATTCCTGACAATCGACGGGATGAAGTAATCAAGTATATGTTTGAAAAGTATGGCATGAACCATGCAGCGCAAATTTTAACTTTTGGTACTTTAGCTGCAAAACAGGTTTTAAAAGATGTATGTCGCGTTTTTGGATTAAACAAAGTTGAAACATATCGCTGGCTGGATGCAATACCACGTTCTAAAGGTAAGATCACTTTGGATGAGGCTTATCGGCAATCAAAGGAATTGCAGCTTTTAGTTAATACAAATGTTCTTAGCAAGATCTTATTTGCGACTGCAAAGCATTTAGAAAATTTACCAAGACATTACTCAATTCATGCTGCAGGACTTGTAATTACTGATGATTCATTAGCAGAAATTGTAGGATTGCAGGCTGGACCTCTAGGAATTCCTGTAACTCAACAGACTAAGTTAAATGTTGAATCTTTGGGTTTATTGAAGATCGATTTTCTAGGCCTAAGAAATTTAACTATTTTAGGAAGTATCATAGCGGCTTTGAAAGCTGATGGAATTGAAATTGATCCTAACCAACTTCCCTTAGACGATCAAGAAACGCTAGCTTTGTTTCAACGCGGAGAAACAGATGCTGTCTTTCAATTTGAGTCCGATGGTATCAAGCACGTTTTAGAACAACTACATCCAGATAGTTTTGAAGATATTGTGGCTGTGAATGCTTTATATCGTCCAGGCCCAATGAATAATATTGATCACTTTATTAACAGAAAACATGGGAAAGAAAGAGTTCAATATCCTGATCCTAGTTTGAAAAAGATTCTAGGTCCAACGTATGGAATTTTGGTTTATCAGGAACAGGTTATGCAAACTGCTCAGATCCTAGCCGGATTTTCTTTAGGAGAAGCTGATCTTTTAAGACGAGCAATGTCTAAAAAGAATGCAGATGTAATTCAAAAGGAACGTAATAAGTTTATTCAAGGTGCCATTAAGTTAGGCCGAAGGAAAGAAACAGCAGAACAAGTCTATAACTATATTGCTGAATTTGCTAATTATGGTTTTAATAGGTCTCATGCTGTAGCTTATAGCAAGATTGCTTTTTGGCTCGCTTACTTTAAAGTACATTATCCAGGAGCTTTTTATCTTGCTTTGTTAAACAGTAATCTTGGAAATCGTCATAAGATTGCAGAGTATTTAATGCAGGCGCAAGAAGCGGGTATTAAAATATTGCCGCCAGATATTGAGAACAGTAAGGCTGATTTTTCTCTAGCAAATGGGAAAATTTTAGTTGGTTTAAGAGCAGTTCGAGGGCTAAGGAGCGATTTATTAAAACAAATTTTAGCAATTAAACGTCCAATTAAGTCAATGACTGATTTTTTATGGAAAATTGATAATAAATTATTGAGTACAGACGCCATTGGGAATTTAATTAAGGCAGGAGCTTTTGATCGTCTATCTCCTAACAGAAATGAACTTTTGACAATTAATAAGGATTTAGTTGAAAGCGTAAAAATGGCAGGATCTAATTTATCTCTATTTGAGACGCTTGAGCCAAAAGTTGCAGAGCAAAAGCAACCTACTACTGCTGAAAAGTCGGCAATGGAAGTTGAAGCAATGGGCTTTAGTACAGGTATTAACCCAATTATGGCTGTTCAAAAGTATGCCAGAAAATACAATGCAAAAAGACTACAAACTTTTGAAAGCAATGAGCAAGGAATTGCTGTTGGAAAACTAATGAAAGTTAAGCAAATCACCACCAAAAAGGGTGATAACATGGCTTTTGCTATATTTAGCGATAGCAGCGGTGAAAAAGATTTCACTATTTTTCCTCAAGTCTGGGAAAAAGTGGAAGAAAATCTGAAGATAGGCGAAATATATCTTCTTCAAGTGAGAACTCAAAGTGATAGATTTAACCCTAATAAGATTCAATTTTTGCTTTCTAATGCTCGTCAGGTTAATTTTAAAAATTAGCTAAATTTTCTTGAAATTGTAAAAATTGAGCTTAGCAGTATTGAAAGCGAAATCATTTATTTGATAGGGATGATTAGTGAAAAAAATAAGCTTTTTTTTGAAGACATTGAGTAAAAAAAATGGTACGATAAAACCGATGTGAGTAAAACACAGAAAATCGTAGAGGTGAATTCATGAAACGGATTGGTATTTTAACTAGTGGTGGAGATGCCCCTGGTATGAACGCTGCCATTAGAGCTGTTACTCGTACAGCTTTGGCAAACGGTATCGAAGTTTGTGGAATTCGTTATGGATATGCTGGCTTAGTTGCTGGTGATATTTTCCAAATGACTTCTGAAACAGTTGCGGACAAGATTAGCCGCGGCGGTACCTTTCTTTATTCAGCTCGTTTCCCAGAATTTAAGGAAGAAGAAGTTCAACTTAAGGGAATCGAACAATTAAAGAAGCATGGAATCGATGCTTTAGTTGTCATTGGTGGTGACGGTTCTTACCATGGTGCATTGAAGCTTACAAGACATGGATATAATGCCATTGGTCTTCCGGGTTCAATTGACAACGATATTCCTTACACTGATTTTACAATTGGTTTTGATACTGCATGTAATACTGCAATGGAAGCCATTGATAAGATTCGTGACACTGCAACAAGTCACCAACGTGTATTTGTTGTAAATGTTATGGGTCGTGATTGTGGAGATATCGCAATGCATGTTGGTGTTGCTACCGGTGCAGATGCAATTGTTATTCCAGAAGAACCTTATGACATTAAAGAAATTGCTGAAAACTTGAAGCAAGGATTTGCTAATGGTAAGAAGCATGGAATTGTTGTTCTAGCTGAAGGTGTTATGGACGCTGATAAATTTAAGGATGAACTTCTTAAGTATGGCGACTTTGATGCTCGTGCTAACGTATTGGGTCATATGCAACGTGGCGGAAGCCCAACAATGCGTGATCGTGTGCTAGCAAGTGAAATGGGTGCTTATGCTGTTAAGTTATTACTTGAAGGCAAAGGCGGCTTAGCTGTTGGTATGGAAGATAACAAGCTTACCCACCATGATATTCTTGATTTGTTTGATGCAAAACACCACGGTAATTATGCGTTATACTCATTAAACAAAGACTTAGCCAAGTAGTTTTTGATTTTGTATTATAGGAGATTTTTTCAAGATGAAGAAAACTAAAATTGTTAGTACTTTAGGGCCAGCCTCAAACGATGTTGAGACTATTACTAAATTAGCTGAAGCAGGTGCAAACGTATTCCGTTTCAACTTCTCACACGGTGACCACGAAGAACACCGTGAACGTATGAACATGGTTCGTGAGGTTGAAAAGAAGACTGGTAAACTTCTTGGCATTGCTCTTGATACTAAGGGTGCCGAAATTAGAACTACTGAACAAGAAGGCGGCAAGTTCACTATTAACACTGGTGACACTATCCGTATTTCTATGGACGACACTAAGAAGGGTAACAAGGACATGATCCACGTTACCTACGATGGTCTTTACGACGATACTCACGTTGGTGGTCACGTATTAATCGATGATGGTTTAGTTGACCTTTTGATTAAGGAAAAAGATGACGCTAAGAGAGAATTAGTTTGTGAAGCTCAAAACACTGGTTTAATTGGTTCTAAGAAGGGTGTTAACGCTCCTGGTGTTGAAATCCGCCTCCCAGGTATCACTGAAAAAGATACTAACGATATTAAGTTCGGTTTAAAGGAAGGTATCAACTTCATCTTTGCTTCATTTGTTCGTAAAGCACAAGATGTTCTTGACATTCGTCAATTGCTTGAAGAAGCACACTGTGAATATGTAAAGATCTTCCCTAAGATTGAATCACAAGAAGGTATTGATAACATCGACGAAATCTTAAAGGTTTCTGATGGTTTAATGGTTGCTCGTGGTGACATGGGTGTTGAAATTCCATTTATCAATGTTCCATTTGTACAAAAAGAATTAATCAGAAGATGTAACGCATTGGGTAAGCCAGTTATTACTGCTACTCAAATGCTTGACTCAATGCAAGAAAACCCACGTCCAACTCGTGCCGAAGTTACTGACGTTGCAAACGCTGTTCTTGATGGTACTGATGCAACTATGCTTTCAGGTGAATCAGCAAATGGTCTTTACCCAGTTAAGGCTGTTAAGGCTATGGCTGAAATCGATATGCGTACTGAAAAGCAACTTGCTAAGCGTAACAAGTTAGCTCTTCAAAGATTCGAAGAATACAAGGGCTCAAACGTTACTGAAGCTATTGGTGAATCAGTTGTTAGAACTGCTGAAGAATTGGGCGTTAAGACTATTATTGCTGCAACTGAATCTGGCTACACTGCACGTATGATTTCTAAGTACCGTCCAAACGCAGACATTATTGCTATGACTTTCAACGACAAGATTCAACACTCATTAGGTGTTGTTTGGGGTGTAAAGCCAATGTTGACTGAAAAGCCTAAGTCTACTGAAGAAATGTTTGAAAAGGCAGCTGAACTTGCTAAAGAAACTGGTCTTGCAAAAGACGGTGACTTAGTAATTATCGTTGCTGGTGTTCCTTTGGGCGAAACTGGTACTACTAACTTGATGAAGTTACAATTAATCGGTACCCAACTTGTTAAAGGTTTAGGTGTTGGTGAACAATCAGTTATTGGTAAAGCCGTAGTTGCAACTTCTGCTGAAGAAGCTAACAGCAAAGTTCAAGATGGTGACATCTTAGTTGCTAAGACTACTGATAAGGATTACTTACCAGCAATCAAGAAGGCTTCAGGTATGGTAGTTGAAGCTTCTGGTTTAACTAGTCACGCAGCTGTTGTTGGTCTTTCACTTGGTATCCCAGTTATCGTTGGTGCTACTGATGCAGTGGAAAAGATCAAGGATGGTTCTAAGATTACTGTTGATGCTCGTCGCGGTGCTGTTTACCAAGGCGAAGCAACTAACCTTTAATCTGAATTAAATAGCTTATTAAAATAGTCAGCGAAGGCTGGCTATTTTATTTTTGTCTTTTTTTCCTTATACTATAAGATGACAGACAAAATAAAAGGATTGAGGCGCTATTATGTTAGGTGAAATAAGAAAAGGAAAAGTTACTGATGAAAATGAATCTGCTTTTTATGTGCAGGTTGAAGGAGTAACTTTTGAATTAAAGAAAATAGAAATTACACAAGATGAACCAATCCACTTAGGTGATGAAGTCCAGGGCTTTATCTATGAAAATAAAGATAAAAAGAAAGCAATGACGCAATTTTATCCATTTGCTCAAAAAGATCAATACGGTTGGGCAACTGTAACAGAAGTTCGCCGTGATTTAGGTGTTTTCTTAGATATTGGTTTAAATGATAAAGATGTTGTTGTATCTTTAGATGATTTACCACTTGAAAAAGATCAATGGCCTAAAAAGGATGACAGGCTCTTGGTTCGCCTTGAAACAGATGAAAAAGAACGTATTTGGGCTAAGATGGCTGAAGAAGATGTTTTTGAACAATTAGCAGCTAATTTCCCAGCACACTTAGAAAATAAAAATATGTCAGGAACGGTCTATCGAAATTATGAAGTTGGTTCTTTTGTAATTACTGATCAATACTACTTAGCCTTTGTCCACAAATCTGAAATGTTCCGTCCATTACGTGTTGGACAAAAGATCAAGGCACGTGTAATTGGTGTTAGTCAGTATGGTAGATTGAATTTGAGTGTTCTTCCTCGTGGATTTGAAGAAATTGATGATGATGCTCAAATGATTTTAGTAAGTTTACGTCGTGAAGCTACTAAGACTTTACCTTTTTACGATAAGAGTGATGCTCAAGAAATTAAGAATCACTTTGGCATTTCAAAGTCTGCTTTCAAACGTGCACTGGGACACTTACTAAAGAATGGGTTAATTACTGAAGATAAAGATGCAGGAACAATTAGCTTGGTAGAAAAAGATGACTCAGACGCAGATAATGAAGGATAATTTAGAGGATTATTTAAGATTCGGTCAGGTAGAACGTGGTTTAAGTCCAAATACTATTGTTTCTTACCGAACGGATTTGGAAGAATATCTAAGTTACTTACAAGATCAAAATGAAACAAGTTGGGAAGTAGATTATCTAGTTGTTGATGCTTTTCTCGCTACTCAAAAAGATAAGGGGAAAGCAACTACCTCAATTAGTCGTATGATTTCTAGTTTGCGTAAATTTTATCAATGGCTTTTAAGGCAAGATATAATTGAGCGTGATCCGTTAGTTAAGATTGATTCACCAAAAAGTGAACGCCGATTGCCAACAGCACTCAGCCAAGACGAAGTTGACAAATTGTTGACTGCTCCTGATACGAATACTCGATTGGGAATTAGAGATCGAGCAATGCTTGAAGTTCTTTATGCTACAGGCATGCGTGTTAGTGAATTAATTAATTTACGGACTGGCGATATTCATAATGATTTGAAAATTATTCGAGTTCTTGGTAAAGGATCAAAAGAACGACTTGTACCAATTACCGAAGTTGCTTTATCATGGTTAGAGAAATATCAAAAAGACGTTAGAGAAGCTCAAGTCCTGAAGAGCGGTCAATTTACTGATGTAATATTTTTGAATAATCACGGTCATCAATTGACTAGACAGGCTGTTTGGCAAAAGATAAAAAAATATTGTCAGCTTGTTGGAATAACTAAGAATGTAACGCCGCATACTCTTAGGCATACTTTTGCGACACATCTGCTTGAAAATGGAGCAGATTTAAGAGTAGTTCAAGAAATTTTGGGGCATAGTGATATTACGACTACACAGATTTACACTAATCTGACACAGAAACATATTTTGGAGGTTTATAATCAAGCACATCCACGTGCCTAACTATTATGATCAGCAAATATAAAAAAGATTACGAAAAAACTGTGATGGGATACTTGTCGTATCTTTCAGATTTTAAAAATATTAAGAACTTACAGGAAGAAATGAAGCTATATACTAGCGATTCTAACCAATTTGAGGTTCTTGTTTATCAACAAAAGGGCAATGCTAGAGGAATTATCGGTATTCAGGAAGAAAAAGATTTTATCATTATTCGCTATTTATCTCTTGATCCAACAATGCGTGATCAAGAAACCGAACAGCGAGTAATGAATGATTTAAAGCACCTCTATCCTGATAAGATGATTACGGCTTTGCCTGACTGGGCCTTTTTATTAAATTATTTAAAGGAAAATAAAACTGATGAATAATGCTGATGAATTGACTTTAGATCTTCCTAATTTTACCGGACCCTTAGATTTACTTTTGCACTTAATTAGGTCGCAGAAGATAGATATCTATGATATTCCGATTGCGAAAATTACGGGACAATATTTAGCTAACTTAGCTCGCTGGCAGACTTTAGATTTACAGATTGCTGGGGAGTATTTTGTGATGGCATCAACTCTTTTAAGAATTAAATCGCAATATTTGTTACCTAAAAATGATTTTATTGAAGAAGATCAGTATCAAGAAGACCCACGTACTGAGCTGGTTGAACAGTTGGTGCAATATTCAGTCTTTCAAAGAATCGCAGATTATTTTAAAAAGCGAGATGAAGAAATGCCAATTACAGTGGCAAAAGATCCCTCGGTTTCACCCAAAAAGGAAATAGAACGATTGCCTTTAGGTGAAATTACAAGTGATGAACTTGCAAATACTTTTAAGGTTGTTTTAGAGCGATTTAAATTAAGAAAACCTCAAGTTGGAAAAATCGAAGTTCATGAAACTTCAATTGAAGAAATGACGAACTTTTTGAAAAATAAGTTACATAAGAAAAGATCAACTAGTTTTTTTGATTGTATTAAAAACTTTCAAGACCTTGATCAAGTAATTGGCTTATTCTTAGCAGTTTTAGAATTATGTCGTGATCATAAAATTTTGGTAAAACAAAGTAGAGATTTTGGTGATCTAGAGTTAGAGAAAGTAGAGACGAATGGCAAGTAAAGAAGCAGAATTAGAAGCCCTACTTTATGCAGCAGGGGATGATGGCTTAGATGCAGATAATTTGCTGCAATTATTAGAAATCTCGCCTTCTGCATTAAGAGAGCTGGCAAATCATCTTAAAGATCGACTGAAAAGTGATGAAAATTCGGGACTACAGTTAATTTGTATTAACCAAACCTATAAGTTAACTACGAGCGCTAAGTGCGGGGATGTCATTTCTAAATTCTTCCAAAAGGATTTATCAAAGAATTTAAGTCAATCAGCTCTTGAGATTTTATCTATCATTGCTTATCGTCAACCGATTACACGTGTTGAAATCGATGACTTAAGAGGGGTTAATTCTTCAGGAGCTTTGCAGACTTTAGTTTGGCGTGGATTAATTAAAGTAGATGGAAAAAAAGATGTTCCCGGTCATCCGAATTTGTATGTTACAACTGATTATTTCTTACAATATTTCAATTATGAAAGTTTAGCTGATTTACCTGTAATTGAAGAATTTGAAGCAGATGATAATCCAGTAAACTTATTTGATCAGGATGAAGGAAATAATAAAGAAATTAATTTTGACGAAGGTGAATAAAAATGGCTGAAAGACTACAAAAAGTGATTGCTCAAGCAGGTGTGGCATCAAGACGTAAGGCTGAAAAAATGATTACAGCTGGTCAAGTAACTGTTAATGGTAAGAGAGTTACTGAGCTTGGTACTAAAGTAGAGTCTAACGATAAAATTGAAGTAAATGGTGTCCCAATTGAGAAGGAAGCTTTGCATACTTACTTATTCTATAAACCACGTGGAGTAATTTCTTCAGTAAGTGACGACAAAGGTAGAAAAACAGTAGTTGACTTCTTTGAAGATGTACCATATCGTCTTTATCCAGTTGGTCGTCTTGATTACGATACATCCGGCTTATTATTAATGACAAATGATGGTGAATTAGCTAATAAGTTGATGCACCCACGTAATGAAGTACCAAAGGTTTATGTAGCAAAAATTAAGGGAATCTTGTCCCCAGAAGATATTCGTTCACTTACTCATGGAGTTCGAATTGATGGCAGAAAGAGCGCACCAGCTAAATTAAAGATTTTGAAGACGGATGATAAGAAGAACACTCAAATTGTTCAATTAACCATTCACGAAGGTCACTACCACCAAGTTAAGAGAATGTTCGAAGCGGTGCACCATTTTGTAGAAAAACTATCACGTGAAAAGTATGCCTTTTTAACTTTGAAGTCATTAACTTCAGGTGAATATCGCGAATTAACTCACGAAGAAGTATTTCGTTTGAATCACTTGGCTGATTAACACACACTTTACAAGCTGTGATAAAATAAAACTAATAATCTTTAATCGGAGGATCTTGGAATGAAGGAAAATAAATCTCAGGACAATAAAGAACCAAAGGGCCCATACAAGCACTTTCAACGTCCAACGACGTCTAGAAGCGCAATGCATCATCGCCATGCAGAGTTAGAACCTGAGTCTAAGCAAGCTCCTAAAACTCCTAATGAGTCAGAACAAAATTCTCATGGTATGCATCATAGTCAGTTATGGGCAGGGTTAATTATTGTTGCAATAATTTTGATCGCCTTAATTCCGATTGTTTCATCACGCTTGCGTTCAAACTCTAATACTGATTTGGCTGAAAAGAGTGTTAAAGTTTCAAAAACTAAGTCTTCTAAACCTCATAAGCATAAAAGTAAAAAGAGTAAGAGTAGTTTTTCTAAGAAGAGCAAATCAAAGAGTAGCGTAAAGAAGGAAGAACATTCATCTTCAAGTCAATCGCAAGATATGACTCCAGCAGTAACTAGTCAATCACAATCACAAAGTAGTGAAGTTGTTCAAAGTAGTAGTCAATCTTATGACAATAGTGCGAGTCAAACTACTGCGCAAGATCACACTCAACAATCTACGCAAAATTCATCTCACACTAGCCAAAACAATTGGCAAACTAGTGGTAGCAGTTCTAGCGAATATCAAGCTCCACATTCTTACACAGTTCAAGAAGGAGATTCTTTATCAAAAATTGCTCGTGAAAATAACACTTCAGTTCATCATTTAGAGCAACTTAATGGTTTAGAGTCAGCTGATAGTATTAGTATTGGTCAATCACTTAAATTGAAGTAATTAAGAACATTTATATTTACAATTTTACTAAGAAGTATTATTATTTACTTGTAAAAAACAAATAAAAGGATGTTGTCTTCAGGGCAGGGCGAAATTCCCGACCGGCGGTTAGAGTCCGCGAGCTACTTATGTAGTTGAACCTTAGGTACCGATAGTTAAAGTCTAGATGGAAGAAGACAGGCTAAAAACTAAACATGATTTAGATTGATAAGGTCTGTTGCTGAAGCAGCAGACCTTTTGTGTGTTATGGAGGAAATATATCATGCAAAGAAAAACAAGTTTAAGTCATGTAAGACTAGCTTATTGGCTCGCTTGGGCAATGATTGGTGCATTGGCATTTTTAATTATGAAGTTTGAAGTACCAATTATTCCAGGTTTTGATTACTTAAAGATGGACTTTTCTGATTCCTTAGTTGCCCTTAGTACTTTGGTTTTTGGTCCATTAGGCGGAACAATGATCGCGCTTTTTAAGTCATTATTGAGTCTGTTCATTTCTGGATTTAATCCAATTTCGATGGTTGGTCAGTTAGCTGCATTTCTAGCAAGTTTAGCTTATATCTTGCCTTTTTACTACATTAGTAAAAAACATGAAGATAAGGTAAGGTATCAAGTTCTCGGCTTAGTTGTCGGAACGATTGCTTTGACGATAGTAATGTCTTTAGCAAATTACTTTGTTTTAACACCAATGTATATCTCTTTAATGGGATTTAAGTTAAATTCATCACTTCTAACTTACATTGTTTCAGCAATTGTGCCATTTAACTTAATTAAGGGATTGATTAACAGTATAGTAGTTTTAATTTTAGCTAGGACCCTGTTACCAGTTTTAGAAAAATTCGTAAAACGCAATTTCTAGATTAAAAAGAATTTTATTTAGTAGGAGTCAACTGACTTCTACTTTTTGTTTTATGGTAGAATTTACTTTGAATGAAAAAGAAAGGAACTCAATTATTTAATGCAAGTAGCTATTGATGGTCCTGCATCAGCGGGGAAGAGTACAGTTGCTAAAGTTATCGCACATAATTTAGGCTATATTTATATTGATACAGGTGCAATGTATCGAGCATGTACATTAATTGCACACGATAATAATGTTGATTATGGAGACGAGAAGGCAATTTTAGACCTAATCGACAAGAGTACGATTGCCTTTAAACAAGAAGCAGGCGAACAGAAAGTTTTTGTAAATGGGAAAGACGTTTCTATTGCAATTAGAACGCCAGAAATTACTGAAAATGTGTCTCAAGTCTCTGCTTTAAAGGCCATTCGTGAAAAGATGGTTGAATTACAACGCGAAATGGCTGGTAAGAATGACGTTATTATGGATGGTCGCGATATTGGAACGACAGTTTTACCAGATGCTGAAGTAAAGATATTCTTAATCGCTAGTGTTGCTTCAAGAGCTAAGAGACGTTATTTAGATTTTGAAGAAAAAGGTATTCATCAAGACTTAAAAGATATCGAACATGATATTGAAGTTAGAGACTATAAAGATTCTCATCGTGAGATTTCTCCATTGAAAAAAGCAGAGGATGCAATTGAATTAGATACTACAAACTTAACAATTGATGAAGTTGTAGCCAAAATAACCGAGATAATTCAAAAAAAGCAAAAAAATTAAACAAAAGTGTGGAAAAAAGATATCAAGTACTTTAAAATAAAGTATGATATTGGGAGGTAATTATGACAGATAATAGTAATCAATTCTTAGATGCTCTAAAAGAAATGCAGGGAGTTGAAGTCGGCAACATTGTTAACGTTGAAGTTTTAAGTGTTGAAGATGGACAAATCGCTGTTGGTGTTGAAAATGCAGGTGTTGAAGGTGTAATCACTAAGCGTGAATTCACTAACGACCGTAATGCAGATTTGAACCAATTGGTAAAACCTGGTGATAAGTTTGAAGCTTTAGTTCTTAGAAGAGCTGGTGGCGACAAGGAAAACGGCGAATTCTTCTTCTCAGTTACTCGTTTGAAGGAAAGAGAAGCTTACAAGGAATTAGAAAAGGTCTTCGAAGAAGGCAAGACTGTTGAAGGTACTGTAACTGGTGCTGTTCGCGGTGGTTTATTAGTTAATGTTGGTACACGTGGATTTTTACCAGCTTCATTAATTTCTAACCGTTACGTTTCTGACTTGAAGCCTTACATTGGCAAGAAGATGAACTTGAAGATCACTGAAATTGATCCTAACAAGAACCGATTAATTCTTTCAAGAAAAGACTTAATTGAACAAGAACGTGAAGAAGCTTTCGAAAACGTTGCTTCACAATTAGTTGTAGGTGACACTGTTGAAGGTAAAGTATCACGTTTAACTGGTTTTGGTGCCTTTGTTGACGTTGGTGGTGTGGACGGTTTAGTTCACATTTCAGAAATTTCTTACAAGCATGTTGACAAGCCTAGCGATGTTTTGAAGGCTGGTCAAGATGTTAAGGTTAAAGTTATCGGTATTGATGACGACAGACACAGAATCTCCCTGTCAATTAAGCAAACTTTACCATCCCCATTTGAAGAAGCTACTGAAGGTTTACATGAAGGAGACATCATTGAAGGCGAAGTTAAGTCTTTAACTTCATTCGGTGCATTCGTTGAAGTAGCTGATGGAATTCAAGGCTTAGTGCACGTTTCAGAAATTGCTAACAAGCACGTTGATAAGCCAAGTGATGTTTTAAAGGTTGGTCAAACTGTTAAAGTTAAAGTTTTAAGCGTTGACCCAAGTGACAGAAGAATCTCATTGTCAATCAAACAAGCTGATCCTAATGCTGCTAAGAGTGAAAACAACTCACGCCCACGTCGTCGTCAAGATTCTGTAACTGATAAGTACATGAATGACAATGACAACGGCTTTGCTTTAGGTGACATTATTGGTGATCAACTTAAAGATAAGGATTAATCGTCATTACTCTAAAAAAGCTGACTCCGGTCAGCTTTTTTTATTTCTTAAGTAGAAAATAGAAAGGGGTAGAAATAATATGTCATTACCCATCGTTGCGTTAGTTGGACGACCAAATGTTGGTAAATCAACTATTTTTAACAGAATTATTAATTCTCGCGTAGCTATTGTTGAAGATAAGGCTGGCGTTACTAGGGATAGAATTTATGCCCGAGCTGAATGGATGGGCCATGAATTTATCCTAATTGATACAGGTGGTATTACCTTAGACTCTGGTGAAATTGAAGAACAAATTAAGGCACAGGCTGAAATTGCGATTGATGAAGCTGATGTAATTGTTATGTTGGGAGATGTTACTCAACACATGACCAACATGGATGAAACGATTGCTAAGATGCTTTACAGAACTAAGAAGCCAGTTATTTTGGCGGTAAATAAGGCGGATAATCCTGAACAAAGAACAGATATTTATGACTTTTATAGTTTAGGGTTAGGCGACCCAATTCCCGTTTCTGGTAGTCATGGAACTGGAATGGGTGACTTGCTTGATGCTATTGTTGGTGAATTTGGCGATAAGGCTAACCAACATGAAGATGATTCAATTCGTTTTAGTGTAATTGGACGACCAAATGTTGGTAAATCCTCATTAGTAAATGCTATTTTAGGTGAACAACGTGTAATTGTTTCTAATATCGAAGGAACGACGAGAGATGCTATTGATACGACTTTTACCAATAATGGACAAAAGTATACTATTGTCGATACAGCTGGTATCAGACGCCGTGGTAAGGTTTATGAGAAGACTGAAAAATATTCAGTATTAAGAGCGATTAGTGCTATTGAAGAAAGTGACATTACACTCTTGGTTTTAGATGCAAGTACTGGAATTCGTGAACAAGATAAACATGTTGCTGGTTATGCTCATGACGCAGGCCGCGGTGTAATTATTGTAGTTAACAAGTGGGATTTACCTAAAAAAGATAGTAGAAGTATGAAGGACTTTGAAGATACAATCAGAAGAGAGTTCCAATACTTAGACTATGCTCCAATTATTTTTGTGTCTGCTAAGACGGGGCAAAGAGTTCCAGATATCTTGAAACTAGTTAAAGAAGTTCATGAAAACCAAACTCGTCGTATTAAGTCTAGCGTTTTAAACGATCTTCTTCTTGAAGCAACTAGAATTACACCAACTCCATTGGTAAATGGAAAGAGATTAAGAATCTACTACATGACGCAAGTTGCAGCAACTCCGCCGACATTTGTAGTTTTCGTGAATGATCCAGAATTATTGCACTTCTCATATCAAAGATTCTTAATTAACCAACTGAGACAAAACTTTGATTTTGTAGGAACACCAATCAAAATCTTAGCTAGAAAACGAAAATAAACCTTAAATTTCAAAAATATTTGATATATCCTACGAAAAAGCTTGCAACTAAGCGTCCTAGTATGCTAATTTTATTTCAGGGAATAAATGAAGAATTCATTTTTCTTATTTTCAAAGGTTTGTTTTTAAAACATCATTAATTCATTTTGGGAGGTGAAGTGGAATGGCAAACAAGGCAGAATTAGTTTCTGAAGTTGCTGCTAAAACTGACTTAACCAAGAAAGAAGTTGCTGCTGCAGTTGATGCAATCTTCAACTCTATTCAAGAAGATCTTGCTAAGGGTGAAAAAGTTCAATTGATCGGTTTCGGTACTTTTGAAGTACGTCACCGTGCAGCTCGTAAGGGTCGTAACCCACAAACTGGGGCTGAAATTGAAATCCCAGCTTCTAAGGTTCCTGCATTCAAGCCAGGTAAGGCTCTTAAGGATGCTGTTAAGTAATTGTTCAGTTACTAGCAAAATAAAAGCGTGCTAAGTTGTATAGCTTGGCACGTTTTTTGTGTACAATTATTGTGAGAGCACAAATGAAAAGAGTGAAAAAATGACTTATTCTGAACAATTACTAGATGCAATTCAAAATCATGATTTTTCTAATAATCACATTTTATTAAAAAAGGCCCTAGACAATGATGATCCAGAAGTACTTGCTTCTCTAGCTGAAAATTTAACTGATCTTGGTTTCACTGATCTTGCTAAAGAAGTTTATCGTTTCTTGATTGGACAATTTCCTAAGGAAGACTTGTTTAAAGTATATTTAGCCGAAATTTTATTAAATGATGGCGATGAAGATGACGGTTTACAGCTTTTATATGATGTGAAGTCAGATAGTGATGCCTATGTTGAAAGCTTGCTTGATTTAGCTGATTATTATCAAAGTAATGGGTTAATTGAAACGGCGCGTCAAAAGCTCCTTGAAGCCCATAAAATGGCGCCTGATGAAGATGCAATTAACTTTGGTTTGGCTGAATTAGATTACTTAAGTGGCGACTACGCTGAAGCATTAGATTTATACCGTCAGCTTGCAGAAAATAACAAGACTTTTGGCGAAGTTGTCTTAAGTCAAAGAATTGCAGCTTGTTTGGCTAAATTAGGTGATTATGAAGAAGCTGCAAATGAAATTAAGAGCCATGAGAATGATATCTTAAGTATTGATGCTCTTTATGAAGCAGGCTTGATTATGCTTTCAGCTAATGATGATAAGGCAGCAATCAAATATCTAGATCAAGTAATTGAAACTCAGCCTGATTACGTTAATGCATACCCATTGCTTGCTCAAGCTTATGCGGCAGAAGATAACAATGAAGAAGTTTTGAGAACTGCTCAAACAGGACTTTCTTATAATGAACTAGATGAAGTTCTTTATAGTTTGGGTGCAAAAGCAGCCGCTAACTTAAATCAATTAGATGAAGCAGAACGTTTGCTTAAGAAGGGGTTAGAAGTAGCACCTGATAATAGTGATTTACGTTTGCAGTTGTCTAATTTGTACTTACATGAACATAAGGATGAAGCTAATATCAACTTGTTCAAGTTACTTGATGATGAAGAATTAGAACCACAAGCACACTGGAATATGGCAATTTCATATCAAAGACTTGAAGATTATGATAAGGCTAAGAGTGAGTTCTTGCTAGCATATCCAGCCTTTCAAAAGAACGCAAGCTTCTTGAGACAGATGATTAGCTTGTTCTATGAATTACGTGAAATTCCAACTACTAAGGAATTAATTAAGAAGTACTTGCAAGTCCAACCAGATGATCTTGATATGCAAGATATGTTAGATGAATTGAATAGTGAAGAGTAGTAAAAAAGCTGGCTTGTTGGCCAGCTTTTTTGCTTGGTTCATATTTTTTATTATGTGAAGTTGTATAAAGTGAGATAACCTTAAATTTTTCGATATTTTTCGTTTTTTTACAACGAAAGTCATATAAAATAATACATAGAGATATTATGAGTAGGAGAAAATGAATGGCTATCGAAAAAGCAGAGTTAATTTTTGAAGATAAATTAATCCATAAGTTAGAAACTCTTGGCGGAGTTAAACAATGGAAATATGAGTCTTCAATCAAAACTACCGATCAGCTTTGGAGTAACTTTAAAAATATTCTAGAAGAGAATAATCGTGACAAATTAGATGAACCATTATCCGCGGGAGAATTTGCACAAGTAAAACGAATTATTACTAATTTGAAAACTCCCTATGAAGCAGGTCAATTTTTATATGGTCTTAATGGTGTGTCACAAGTTGAAGTTGATTTAGATTCTGGAAAACATGTATATCTAACTGTATTTGATCAAGCTCAAATCGGTGCCGGTAATACAAGGTATCAAGTTGTTAACCAAATTGAAAGAGATGCAGTAATTCCTGGTTATCCAAAACGACGCTTTGATACAACCTTATTAATTAATGGTTTACCAATAATCCAAATTGAAGAAAAAGCAGATTATCATGATGTTGATGAAGCGTTGAATCAAATGCATCGCTACATTCATGAACAACAATATGGAGATATCTTTTCTACGCTACAAATCTTAGTAGGTATGACACCACATGATGCAAAATATATGGCAAGAACTACAGATGAAATGTTCAATAAGACTTTTGCCTTTCAATGGCAGCGTAAGGAAGATAATAGTCCAGTATTAGATTGGCAAGAATTTACCTCTAGTATGTTGTCAATACCAATGGCCCATCAAATGGCTACAAACTATATGATTTTAGATGGTACGCCAAGAAAACAAATGATTAAGGTTATGCGTCCATACCAAGTTTATGCAGCTAGCTCAATAATTGATAAAGTTCGGCAACATGATTTTGATATTAATGACCAAGAAATTGGATATATTTGGCACGCGACTGGTTCTGGTAAAACTATTTCGTCTTTTAAGACGGCTTGGCTTGCTTCAAGATTACCAAATGTAGACAAGGTTATCTTCTTAGTTGATCGAGTTGCTCTGACTAATCAGACAGTTGATGAATATAGCGCTTATGATCCTGAAAAAGGTGAAAATGGTAACGGCGGTGTGGTTACTGATGCAGCAAATCGATGGGTATTATCTAAAAAGATAAAATCTAAAGGGAATGGAATTATAGTAACGTCTATTCAAAAGATGGCCGCTTTGGTTAAAGACAAAAAAGGTATCAATGATATCGCCAAAAAGAATATCCTTTTTATTGTAGATGAAGCCCATCGTTCAACTGCTGGTGATATGCTTCAAAGTATCAAGACTACTTTTACTAGATCTGCTTGGGTAGGTTATACTGGTACGCCTAATTTTGATAAAGCTCCTACTACAAGAGATATTTTTGGAGATTTGATTCATGCTTATACTATTGTTGACGCTATTAGGGATGGAAATGTTTTAGGATTCAAAGTTGATTTTGAAACGACACTATCGGATAAAGTCTTAAAAGAACAATACTTACCAGCCTATTTTAAGGCAAGGTATCCTACCTATAGTGAAAAACAAATTCAAGATCGAATTGAAAACCTTCAACCAGAAGATATGGACGACATGATTGAGCCTAGCGTTTATGACAGTAATCAAAAGCATGTAGAGCTAGTTGTTAAAGACGTTTTAGATAATTGGGATAAGCGTTCAAGAAATAGTGAGTATAATGCCTTATTTACTACTCACGTTGGCGGTAATAAAGCTTCAACACCAATGGCAATGATGTTTTACCGAGAGTTTAAGAAACAGAACAAATTGCGTAAAAAGCCTTTAAAGATTGGCATTACTTTTAGTCAAGATAATTCTAATAGTGACAATCAGTTAGAAAACAATATGTCTCTTGAAGAAGCAATTAAAGACTACAATGAGCAGTTTGGAACTAGTTTTGGTGTTAAAGATGCGAAAGAATATACAGAACAGTTAGTTTCGAGATTAAATCGGACGATTTATGATGGAAATTACGTTGACCTTGTTATTGTTGTTGACCAATTGCTGACGGGATTTGATGCTCCGCAATTAAATACTTTATATGTAGATCGAACCTTGCAAGGCTCTGCTTTAATTCAGGCATATTCTAGAACTAATCGTGTTTATGATATGCAGACTAAACCATTTGGTCGGATTGTAAATTATCGTTGGCCGGTTCAAAGCGAGAAGCTAATGAAAAAAGCTTTGGCAGAATATGGTGATAAGAATTCGGCCAATGAACAACAGTGGTTAGATACGTCTGTTACTAACGAGGTCATTTCACCGAATTTTAAGAAAGTAAAAGAAGAATTAAAAGTTGTAGTTAAGCGACTAAGTGATACTACTAATAAATTCACTAGTGTTCCTCAGAATTTAGAAAAAAATCGTCAAGATCAAATGCTAAAAGATTTGCGCCAATATAATCATTTAATGGCAATGGCAAAGCAGGATGATGAATATGATGAACAAAATCCAGAAAAGTTTTTGAAAGAAATTGGCTTATCTCAAAAACAAGAAGAAACGTTAACGACAACGTTAGCCATTAAATTAAAGAAAAAAATTGCTCAAAGAATTGATGCAGATTTTGGTGATATTGATTTAAATATGGAGCATATTCATGAAGTAACTGTTTCATATAGCTATCTTAACCAATTAATAGCTGAGCTAATGAATCAAAAGCATAAAAAAGCAGAAGAAAAAGCTCAAAATACTGCTAAAAAGATTAAAGAACTTTCTGATCGAATGGATGACAGAAAAAAAGCAGAACAAATTAATCAATTTATAGACAGCATTTTGAATAATAATGGGTCTAATTTTAACTATCCTGTTACAGAAAATGATATTGATGAAATATTAGAAAGATATTCTAATCGATCAATGCGTGAGGAAATCCTTGCCTATAAGCGTAAATGGGGCTTAGTTGATATTAAAGATAATCAACGAGTTAACGAAATTATCTATAATCATGTTCAAGGTACTGATGATCTTAATATGAATGGGGATTTAGACAACATTATTCGTGAAGCATCACAAGTTTATACGACAGATGCGGAAGATGAAAAGATACGTGAATTTGGTAAATTTAAATATCTTAGAAGTTTAAGTGATAGTATTAGAGAATTTGCTGACGAAATAACAAAGAAATATTAAAAAGGGAAAATTTATGGATAAAGCTAAAGAAGTAACAAATAAAATATGGGATATGGCAAATAGATTAAGAGGAAATATGGATGCCTCAGAATATAGAAATTATATTTTAGGTTTTATGTTTTATCGCTATCTATCTGAAAGACAGGAAAATCATTTATTTAAGAATAAGATTTTAATGAATACTCCGGAAAATATTGATGGTATTAATGATGAGTATAGAAGAGAAGTTTCTGGAAAAGATGGGAGCGATTTATTAGCTTATATTGCAAATAGTACAGGTTATGTTATTGGACCAGAATATACATGGAAAACAATAGTAGATGAGGTAAATAACAATACTATTAAACCTGATACATTTCAGCAAATGCTAGAAAGTTTTGAAAATAATTTAAAACTTAATACAAAGTCTATTGATGACTTTAGTGGCATTTTTGCAGATATGAATCTTAATAATTCCAGATTAGGAAATACAACAACAGCTAGAGCTAAAGGATTGACTGAAATCGTTAATTTAGTAGATAGAATTGAGTATAAGGACGAGAACGGTAAAGATATTCTAGGACGAATATATGAATATTTAATCAAAGAGTTTGCAAGTAATTCTGGTAAAAAGGCAGGAGAATTCTATACACCTCATGAAGTATCACAAGTCTTAGCCAAATTGGCAACTGTATCATTTGATCAAAGTACGCTTTATCCAAGAGTATACGATTTTACTTGTGGTAGCGGATCATTACTTTTAACTCTGAAAAATGAAATAAAAAATAAGATCAGATATTATGGTCAAGAATTGAATACTACCACATATAATCTTGCTCGTATGAATTTAATGATGAATGATGTTAAATATGATCATATGAAATTAAGAAATGCAGACACTTTAGAACAAGATTGGCCGAGTGAGATAAATGAACAAGGAATTGAACGACCATTAAAATTTGATGTTGTTGTTGCTAATCCGCCATATTCACAGCGTTGGGATAATAGTGATCGTAAGTTAAAAGATCCACGTTTTAAAGATTATGGATTAGCTCCAAAGACTAAAGCTGATTATGCATTCTTGTTGCACGGCTTGTATCACCTAGATCAAAACGGAACTATGGCTATTGTTTTACCTCATGGGGTTCTCTTTAGAGGAGCAAAAGAAGGCAAAATTCGTGAAGCCTTACTTAAAAAGAATCAAATTGATGCAATTATAGGTATGCCGGCAGGATTATTCTACTCAACTGGAATTCCTACTGTTGTATTAGTGCTTAAGAAGAATAGAACTAATAAGGATATTTTATTTATTGATGCATCAAAAGGATTTGAAAAAGGAAAGAATCAAAACAAATTAAGAAAAGAAGATATTGATAAGATAATCAATACTTATAAAGAGCGTAAAGATGTTGAACGTTATGCTCACGTAGCTTCATTCGATGAAATTAAAGAAAATGACTTTAATTTAAATATTCCTCGATACGTTGATACTTTCGTTCCAGAACCACCTGTTGATTTGAAGAAAGTAGCTGCTGATCTTCATGAAACCAATATTGAAATTCAGAAGAATCAGAAAGAGTTAGTAGGGATGCTTAAAGAATTAACATCTGACGATGACGATATAATGGATGGATTAAACGCCATTATTAAGGAATTGGAGGAAGAAACTCGTGACTAAAAGTGACGATAAAAGAGTACCAGTATTGCGTTTTAAAGGCTTCACTGACGAATGGGAGCAACGTAAGTTGGGAGAACATATTATAGTTTCAAAACAAAAAAATAAAGATAATCTTTCTCTTCCAGCTTTTTCTATATCTAATAAGAATGGTTTTATACCTCAAGAAGAGCAATTTGGAAAAGATAATACATATTCGAAAACAGATAAATCGAGTAATTACATTGTAAAGCCAAAGTACTTCGCCTATAATCCAGCAAGAATTAATGTAGGGTCTATAGCTTATCAAAACACAATCACTCCTGTACTCGTAAGCTCTTTATATGAAATATTTAGAAGTGATAATAATATTGATGATGTATTTCTATAGTATTGGTTTAGATCAGAATATTTTTATAAACAAATTCAGCGACTTCAAGAAGGTGGAGTAAGACAATATTTTTTCATTGATAAAATGAGAGAATCACAAATATATCTTACTAATGTAAGTGAGCAAAATAAGATTGGATCACTTATTTCTAAACTAGATAAATTACTCACGCTTCAGCAACGAAAAGTCACACTCTTTAAGCAACTAAAAGGTTCGCTATTAGACAGTTTGATTTCCGGAAAAGATACACCTTTAGTTAGATTCAACGAATTTAAAAGTAAGTGGACACTATTTACTTTAAAGGATATTGTTACTAAAACAATAAAAGGAAGCGCCAAAGCCGAAATGCATGGTAAAGAATCTATATATTTAGATACGCATTATCTTAATGGTGGGAATCCATCAATGGTCAATTCTCCTACCAATGTCTCTTCAAATGACATAATCATATTATGGGATGGTTCACAAGCGGGAAAAGTGTACCATGGTTTTACCGGTGCATTAGGATCAACGCTTAAAAGTTATACTCCTAAATATTCTAGCGATTATCTTTTTCAATACTTAAAAAAATATCAAAATAAAATATTTGCAAATTATCGTACTCCAAATATTCCACATGTAATAAAAGATTTCGCTACTGTCTTTAAAGTAAATCTTCCTTCCACAAAAGAACAAATTATTATTTCTAGTTTATTAAAAACTCTGGATGTACAAATCACTACAGAAAACACTTCCGTAAATCATTTAAAAAATATAAAACAGTTTCTCCTCCAAAATATGTTCATCTAAAAACTCTTGCAAAAATATAATCTCCTTAAACAATTAAGTACGTGACTTAATATTTTAAGGAGGTTTTTCTATGTCACAAAAGAAATATAGCACCAAGTTATTCTATAAGTATTACCTGGATTGGATTCATATTTACAAAGACAATGCTGTTCGACAAGTTACTCTTGATAAGTATTATTTAGTTCAAAAACGTTTGAAAGAACTTGCGCCAGATCTACATATGAATGAACTTAATCGTCGTAACTATCAACAAATTTTAAACTTGTATGCACGTAATCATGAAAAGACGACTACTTTAGATTTTCATCATCATCTGAAAGCCAGCCTATTTGACGCAGTAGACGATGGGTTATTAAAAAGTGATCCAACAAGGCGTGCAATTATTAAGGGATGCAGTCCTAGCGAAAAGAAAATAAAGTATTTAAACTTGTTTGATTTACAAAAGTTACTTAGATCATTAGATTTAAATTCTGAGCTTAATTGGGACTGGTTCTTTTTACTAATTGCTAAAACTGGTTTACGCTTTGCTGAAGCGTTAGCTTTAACTAAAGAAGACTTTGATTATGAAAAGCAGAGAATAATTATTAATAAATCATGGAATTATAAAGAAAAAATAGGTCACTTTCAACCTACCAAGAATGAATCATCTAATCGTACTGTTATGGTAGATTGGCAACTAATGCAACAATTCCAATCTTTAATTCGTTCTAAAGAAGATAACCAATTGATATTCTTTGATAAGAATCAGCGAGTGTATAATTCTACGTTAAATCAAAAGTTAGCGACGTATTGTGAAAAGCTAGATATTCCGATCATCTCAATTCATGGCTTGCGTCATACACATGCTTCATTACTTTTGTATGAGGGAGTCTCTATAGCAAGTGTGGCTAAAAGATTGGGACATAGTAATACAACTACAACACAGGAGACATATATACATATTATTCGTGAACTTGAAAATAAAGATAATGATAAAATATTGCATCATTTATCACAATTAGGATAAGTAAAAAGGACATCGGTTAGTGATGTCCTTTTTGTAGTTAGATAAACATGTTTTGGAGAAGGAATTGTTTTATATTTTCTAGTTTTTTTATAATTTCTTTCTGATCAGAAATTTGAGTGTCTAATTTTGATAAAACATTTCCAATTTTATTTTGAAGCTTAATGTCTGGAAATGTTAAATATAGGGACAGGAAATCAGAAAAACTAATACTTCTACCATCTCTCACACCATATGTAATTTTTTTTAGTAATTGAATAAAATTATAACTTTTAAATTTTTCTTTCCAATACACTGAGTTATAAGCTACATTATTTTTAAATTTAAATATTGTATATGCTGGAGAAGCAATCCCTGTCTTGTCTGAGTAAGCAAAACCACCTTGGAAAGATCGGAGATGCACTACAAAATCATCAGGTTCAACTAATTTATAATTAGTTAAATTATCATGGGTATACAATATATTCTTACTTTCGTCTTTCCTAAAAACCATTCCTTTATTCTGTGATGCAGAAAGAACAGGTAAATGTGAAAGTCCCTTTTTACTATACGAAATAAATAATTGATTAGCCTTAACTCGATGTTCAAATAGAAGATCATTTTTGTTAACTATCTTATCATTAAAAAATATATTTGATAGCTTCTTTTTTATGAGTAAATAGTTTTCCAATTTTCGTTGCTGAAGCGTGATTAATTTATCTAATACTTTCATTAAATTGCCTAAATAATTTTGTTCACTGGTTAAACTAGGAATATAAAAATTCATTCTTTTTAATTCACCAGTCGTAATTTGATTAATCGTAGCACCTAAATTTTTATGAATTTCTCTTTTAAAATTATCTGAGTCAAATATCGCATTTATGAAATTATTATTATTTGAACGAATTCCAGTCATAAATGCTCCAATTACAGCATTATTTAGATTGAAATTTAGCTTTGTATGTTTTCCAATTAATTTTCTTGAGCCATTTCGTACAACGACAATTATGTCGTCTTTTTTTACATAAGTACAGTTGACTATTTCGGGAGCTACAAAGATATTGTCTCCAGTTACTAATTGACCATCTTTAATGTTAGAAGATCTGATTACAAAAGTACCTTTTTCTCGAATATTTTCAGGATGATAGGTAAGACCACTATAGAAATCTACTAAATTTTTTAACTTACGTTGCTCCCAAACAAGAATATATAAATTTGGAATAATAATCTTTGATATACTTGTTTTTATAATTAAAGATTAAAATGTAGAGATTATAGTAATTTATAGTATATAGAAAGTCGAGATGACGAGGTTGAGTGGTAATTTAAGTGCTGATGCTAATAGGAAATATGACTTACTTTTAAAGAAAAATATGTTGGATGATTTTTCAATTGATGCTGGTTGGATGCCTATAAAATCTTATACTAATTTGTTAACAGATAAAGATAAGTTTAAATATGGTACTTTGAATTATAAAAATGGATCGATGACATTAGATCTTTTCCAAGGATGGCCATTAAAACATGGAGCTATTACTTTTGGGACAAAATTAAGACGAATTGACAATATTTTTGGATGTATCGCTGATAGTAATATGTATTACGTATTTATTCCTAATATTGCCAAAAGTGATACGCTCGATCTTCATTTAGCTATAACAAAACAATCATGGAATTTAATACAGTTTTCCATAACAGATTATCTTCCATATGAAAAAGTCACATTGAATAACTTGATTTTAGATTACAATATGTTAGATAAATGGATTGCTCCGGCACAGAAATTTGTGTTTAAAGATGATATGTCTTTATCAATAGTTAGTTCTGATAATATATTTCTGTCTAATTTTACTTTTAAAGGACAGGTATTTAATGTGTTTTTAGTGGGAGATATTTCTCAAAAAAGTAAAAATAAAAACCGAAATGTTATCTATACTAATAAATCGTATTTATTAATAGAAGGCGAAGATAACATTTCAACTTCTGATGCAATATACTTCGCCACTGAATTTAGAAAGATATTGTCAGTAATCCTTGCTTGTCCAGTTAATACAACGCAATTATCAAAACGTGGGATAAAAAGGGATAAAGCTACTCAGGTTTCTGAAGATGTATATTTTTTAGAAACGAGATCGCAGAAAGAAATGCCTGAATTAAGTGCATTTTATACGTTTCAATTTAATACAGATATTAATTTCAGTAAAATAGTGTCAAATTGGTTTAATGCTAGTTCAGAATTAAAGTTGCTAATACAAGACTATTTATTAACAGTAAACTATACAATGAGTATGCAAAATATGCTAATAAATTTAACACAAGGAGTCGAAGCATTTTATAGAAAAGAAAAAGTTATATCTCGTAAAAAAGCAAAAAAGTATCAACGAAATTTATATCTACTTGAAAAAATAGAAAAGATGTTAAGTACTTTTTCTAATGAATTCATAAATACGATTGAAAAAGATATAGGTATGAATATAAACAAGTGGGCAAAGTTAATAAAGAATACTCGAGTTTTTATTGTTCATGGAAATAAAAAAGGAAAAATTATTGAAAATACAACAGATTTATGGCATTCAGTACAACTACTTCAATATTTAGTACAAGTATTTATTCTACAAGAATTAGGAATGATAAATTTAAGTGAACAGAAAGAATTTAATCAAATAGATAAAATATTTAGCTCTGAAATAATTTGATGTTTTATAGCCCTTTTGTTTTATGGGCTTCCTCAACTGGTCTGTAATTATATTAGACATATTTTAAATTAAGAATTGCTTTAATATAACATGATATTTGATCGGAAAAATAGGAGTAGAAAGATCCTACTAAATCTTAGTATTACATGGACCATGGACTTTGATTTAATAGGATTTTTATTTATACAAAAGTTTTAAAGTATCTAAAATAAACTTTCTTTGCTCGAAAAAATATGCGTGCTCCCAAACAAGAATAGTGTAAATCTATGGTAATAATTTTGATATACTAGTTTTGAAATTTAATACTAGAAGATGGAAAACAACAATGACTAATTTCACAGATATGAATCGGCAAAATCAACAAGCTTATTTAATGAAACCAATAATTGATGAATTGAAACAAGTTGGCGGTCAGTCGACTACTAAAGACCTAAAAAGAGCAGTAGTTGAAAATGATAAAAATATTCCAGAAAATATACTAACGATGTATAAAACATCAAGAAAGGGAAGAAAATACTTACCATTTAATTTTGCCTTTAACTTTGCTATTTCCAATTTGATTATGGCTGGAATGCTCGAAAGACCCAAACAGGGGATAGTAATTTTGACTGAAAAAGGGCGTCAATATAATGGAACTAGTAAAGAATTAAGTGCCTCAGTTTACAAAATTTCCCTTCCTCAATGGCAGAAAAGAATTAATAAGAATAAAAAAGTGAAAAATTTTCAAAAAGACATTAAAGAGGATGAAACAATAGATGATGAAGAAGATTGGAAGAGTAAACTTCTTGACGCTCTACTCAGTTTAAGTCCTAGTAAGTTTGAATTGTTTTGTCGAGCTTTAGTAACAAAAATTAATGTAGATATTGATGAAACTATTGGTACTAAACTTACAGGTGATGGAGGCCTTGATGGCTATGGATACATTAGAACCGATGATTTTAGACCAGCTCGTGTGGCAATTCAAGCTAAAAGATGGGATCTTAGTAATTCAGTATCATCACTAGAAATTGATAAGTTTCATGGAGCAATGGATAAGTTTAGGGCTGAATATGGTATTTTCATTACTACTTCAACTTTTACAAGAGATGCTATCAAAGCATCCCGTGCTGGAACACGAGTAATCACTTTGATTGATGGTGATCATTTATTAGATTTAATTGCTAAATATGAGCTATATGTAACTAAGAAAGTGGTTACGACTTATGAACTAGATGATTTTTTTGAGGATAAGGATTAGATATACATGAAGAATAGAAGATTGAGAGTAATAAGTGGATGCTTAAGTTTATTATTTTTATTTACCATGACTGGCTGCTCAAGTCATAGTTCTACAGTAGTACATACAAAAAGTACAAATAATGCGTCACTCTCAAAAAAGAGAAGTGCAAAAAGCAGCAAAAGTAAGCGAAAAGTTGTAAAAAGTAATAATAAGTCAGGTGAAAAGCAGAGAGTTCAATCTCAAACTGTACAACAATCATCTAAGAGTAATATTCAAAGTCAGCCTTTACAAAATAAGGTTAATCCACAACAAGCTGTAAAAAATTCTAAACAAAATAATACACCTCAAGTTAATCAATCTCAGAATACGCAGCCACAGACTCAACTGCCACCGGCTAATTCTTTATCAGATTTCGTAAATAAATACGGCGTTTCGCCTTCACTTTATTTAATGCAACATAACAATATGAGTTCTAAGCAGGCACTTGAAGCAGTACCAGATAATATGAAAACTTCTGGCGAATTACAAACTCAACATAATATGGAACAAAATAATAATTAAATAAAATGTCCAAAAAAGAAAAACTATATAACTTCATAATGGCTATTCTGGCCGTAATATCTATTATTCTTGTCATTCTAGACTATGCTTCGATTATCAATTTAGACACTGGGGTATGGATGTGGATAGACAATGGTATCTTAGTAATTTTTGCAATCGACTATTTTTATCGACTGACTATTGCAAAAAATAAATGGAGTTTCTTCAAGCATAATATTTTCGACTTATTATCAATTATCCCTGTAAATGGAGTTTTTACACTTTTCAGACTAGCTCGACTAGGGAGAGTAGCAAGAATTACACGCTTACTTAGAGTTTTGCACTTAGTTGGTTTAACTGGTAGATTGAGAAAAATTCTTTATACTAATGGTTTAATTTATATACTAGTCTTAGCCTTTTAATTATTGGCGCTATTACTTACTCTATGACCGAGCATGTTTCCTTAGCTCAGTCATTTTGGTGGGCGATTGCTACTGCAACGACTGTTGGCTATGGTGATATTTCTCCTCATACTTTTGTAGGAAAAATAGTAGACAGATCGTGTTGTCGCCAATTAGGAAGCATGTAAATTGTCTAAGGAATATAGAAGTGTAGCGTTCAAGAAAATTTGAAATTAGTCAAAAAATTTTTGATATAACTCAAGATTAGGTAAACGAATATGTGTAAAAATAGGTCGTATGATAGCTTAGTATCTACTGATCAAGAAAGATATTGGAAAGGATGAATTAGGCATTAGAAAAATAACTGATGACATTTTGATTGCCTTAGAATTTAAAAATAGAGATAGTCACTATACCAATACTGGTACTCTCTTAGCAGATAAAAATAATTATCGCGGAATTGATATTGTAAGATTCGGTGAGACTATTAACATTATACTTGATCAGCGGGCTTATGAGTAGATGTCTATTCTTGAAGAAAATAAGCAAGCAATTGAAAAATATCGTCAATATTATCAGCGCTAAGAAATTATTGGATCTGAGCGAAAGACGATACAATCTATTCCCGAAAAAGCCTTTCGAGAAGCTGTAACAAATGCTTTAGTTCAACGTACATGGGATGTAAATACTCAAATTAAAATTTCCATATTTGATGATCGAATTGAAATTACTTCTCCAGGTGGCTTGCCAGATGGCTTGGGCAAAGAAGAATATTTAGCAGGCCAGATTTCTATTTTAAGAAATCCAATTATTTCAGGCATGTTTTTCCGTTTAGGCTTAATTGAACAATTTGGAACTGGTGTACAGCGTATTTTAAAAGAATATAGCCATAGCATTATTCAACCACAATTTCTGATTTATGATAATTCAATAACTATTAAACTCCCAGTTGTTCAAGAATCGCTTCAAGATTTAACTGGAGATGAACAAAAAGTTTATAGTGTACTGGAAGATAAAGAATTGAGTACTTCAGAAATTGTTCAAATGACTGGTTTTGGGAGAACTAAGACTTTAGATGTGATTAAAAACTAATTGATGATGGTTATGCTACAAAAATTGGTAGTGGACGCAGTACTAAGTATCGAGTAGCAAAAAATAAATAATATAGGATTTTTTAGATAATGATTGATTATAAAACACTGAAACATAGTGATAATGGAATGCCAACTTGGGATGCTTTTCTAGGTCCTGTATTGCAGGTGGCAAGTACTAAAAGAGAATGGAGAGGGAAAGAATTGGATCAAGCTGTTTTAGATGAAGTTAATTTACCTGAAGAACTTGCTAAATTAAGATATGCATCTAAATATCACGATTTAATTGCATATAATCGTGTCGGGTGGGCCTTAAGTGAGCTAAAATTATCGGGTTTACTTAATTCACCCAGAAGAAGTATCTATAGGATAAGTGAAACAGGAAAAGAAGCATTATATAAATACGGACTGAATATTACACGTGATTTTGTTCATTCTCAGGCAGCGTACATTGAACATCAAAATAAGTTAAAAAATAAAAAAGAAATTGATAATGATATCGCTGAAGATCAGACTTTTGAATTAACTGAAAAACAAATCAAAGATTGGTTTGATAAGCAAAGTAGTGATTTATCGGAAAAATTAATTGCTAAATTACGTAGTACGGATCCTTATCAATTTGAGCATATGATGGTTAAGCTCTTAAATGAGATGGGCTATAAAGGGACTAATGGACAATCCGTCGTAACTCAGAAATCTAATGACGGTGGTATTGACGGAATCATTAATCAAGATCCACTAGGATTACGTACAGTTTATGTGCAAGTTAAAAGATATTCAGAAAAGAATGTTGTAGGCAGTCCTGAAATTAATAGTTTCTTTGGTGCACTTAGACGTAAGCAAGCAGATCGTGGAGTATTTATAACTACTTCGTCATTTACCAGTGATGCACGAGAAGCAGCTAAACAATTAAATATTGCCTTAGTTGATGGTGAAATGCTTACTAATTTAATGATTCAATATAAGGTCGGCGTACAGGTCAGTCAAACTTATGAATTGTATGATATTGATGATGATTTTTTTGAAGAATAAAGATTAGCAGATTATTGTATATGAAAGTTGTATAATCACATGAGAACAGTGCAAGAAGTCTTAAGAAATATAGATGAAAATAAATTTATAGAACATTTTTTCTATAAGCATCCCTTAATGGTTAACAAGCTTGATGATGATATGACTATCGGTCAAATTAAGTCGAATTCTAAATTAATATTTCGGTTATAATCATTAACAAATATAAAAACAGGAATTGAATTTGAAGATATGGAAATAAGAATTGATAAAAACTTTGTAATTAAAGTTCCTAGATTTACTGATGATCTTGAAGATTTGCATGAATTGTATCAAATCAATTTTGGAATGTTTAAATTTAATAGCGATGATTATGAGTCTTTAAATACCAAGATCATTTTGTCTAAGAATGATTGGTGGAACAAGGCAATTGCATTATTAATTTTAAATGCTAATTTGATCACTAAGAAAATATACGACAAGGTACATAAAGAAGAATATCCGTACTATGCTTATCCTTATATTCAATTTAAAAACAAAATAACATTTATAGTTGAATCTTTAGCCATAAATACTATTGATAAATTGATTCAAGATCTAAAAAAAAATCAAAATCTAAAAATCTCTACCTATGTTATAAATGCAATGACGTACGCTTTTAATAAAGATGGCGACCAATTACACGGAACTAGATCGCAAATTATACGTATTCCCTTGCTTAAGAAAAAACAGCAGCAAGCTGAAAAGTGGGTGGATAAAAAAATAAAGTATGATAGCTTATATGGAAGGCCTAAAAGAAGCTATAAAGATGAGCTTGCAAAAGTTCGTAAGCAGATTGGCAAGGTCGATATAAATGCAAATAAATTCGCTAAATTAAAAAAGCAAGAAAGACAGCTAGTCGTTCTTAATGAAAATGAACCCTCAAAAAATCTTCCGTATTTTGTAGTAATAGATGAGATTACTTTACTACCGCCAAAAGAGTTAAATAATACAATTGATCAAAACACTTATTGTTTTAATAATCGATGGGGTTCAAAACCCTATGCGACGTTGCAAGATAAATTAGATATAGTTTTAGATATATTAACTGATCGGGAAGATAGCGTTCTACGATTGCGTTACTACATTGATAGTTTTGATGATGAAGAAGAACAGGTAGGAAAAGTTAGAAGTGTAAGCGATATTGCAAGAATTTTTGGCGTAAATGAGTATCGAATTAGACAAATTATAAATAAGGCAATAAAAAAATTAAAAACTCCAGAGCGTAGTGAACAAGTACAAGAATTTCTGAATATGAATTATGAAGTATTTGAAATTAAAGATGAACATAATCAATTACCTTATAGTTGGTAATTAGCAAAAGAAATATTATAGTTAAAGTCTAAATGGGTAACAATTTTACGTGCGCAATAAAAACGGTCGAAAAGCTTTTCGAACGTTTTTTTAACCGCAAATAGATTGAAAAATAAACTTTCGCTTTCTAAAATGCTAAAAAATGTTGATATTATAGGATCCTTATTTCAACTTTTGTATTACGCGCGAAAATTTGCAAGAGTTAAGGAATATAAAAAGTTGCAATAGATCTCACATTGATCTATTGGCATGTTAATTAGCTTAATAGCCAATCAATTAAATTAAGTTTTTGGATACCGTTGTAATTTGCTGTGCGATTGATAGTGTCTAAAGTTAATAGATATTTAGGGTAGGAATCGCGAATTTGCTCTAGTGATCTTAATTCACGTTTTAGTACTTTTTCATCCATGGTAGTTAAAGCAACTTGATAATAGGAGAGCTGCTTCATATCGCTAATCCCGACAAAATCAACCTCGTATTTACTGCTTTCTCCAACGTAAACTGCTTTATTGCGTCTAAGTAACTCCAAGTAAACAATATTTTCAATAATATGTCCGAAGTCTTCTTGATGATCAGGTAGGAGAATATTTCTAATTCCCATATCAACGCCATAATATTTGCTCTGACTGTTTAGGAGTTGACGACCGCGAATATCATATCTTTTTGCTTCATACATTAATAGACTGTTTAGAATACCGCCTAAGTGTCGATCAACCGTTTTGTTGCTAGAAGAATACCCAGCACTTTTGAGAGTATTAGTTATCTTATTAATAGAAATCTGACTGCCTATTGAAGAGTAGAGGCTTTGAATAACTCGTTCCAAAACTGGTGTGTCTTTAATATTTAAATCTGAAATAATGAAAAGTCCACGTGCTGCGTAAGAACCGGCTTGAATCGAGTCTGTGATTCGAGATAATATAAAGCTAGCAAGTAAAGTATAAATCATATGTTTAATATCGAGGTAGGAAAGTGGAATAGTCAATACAAAGGCGTCTAAAGCAAGAAGTGATTTTCCAACAGGAATACCTAATTTTAAGTCGAGTATTCTAGCGATAATATCAGTTCCGCCATACTTGAACACAATCCCAATCCCAAATCCTGAAAATAATCCAGCTAGCACACCTGCGATAAAAAGATCATGCTCCAAATTCAATTGGTTTATAATAGGGATGTGCAACCAAAAGATAAAAAGAAGGATAGGCAAAGTGTGCCCCAAATGGTTAAAGCAAGGGGCCGTTTGCCCATAAATCGATATCCGATTATAATTAGAGGGATATTTAGAAGTAACGTGGACAAGCCAGGATTGATGTGGAACCAATATCTAAGTAAAAGGGCGATCCCACTGATCCCGCCGTCAGCAAGTTTGTTAGGGATGCTGATGGCATCTAAGCTAAAAGCATAAGCGCTGCAGCCTAGAGTAATGAAGAAGACTTGTTTAAGTAGTTATTTATTAAAAATTTTATTCATGTTACTTCCTTCTTTCTATAATGAAGAACAACGGAATTTTAAGGGGAATAGGAAAATATATGAAGATTGATAATTTACCGGAAGTTTTTACTGCTGCGCTTCCAGTTTTGAAAAAAATTAATGAAGCAGGCTATGAGGCCTATTTTGTTGGAGGCAGTGTTCGAGATTTACTCCTGAAGCGTCATATTCATGATGTTGATATTGCAACTAGCGCTTATCCAGCAGAAATTAAGCAGATTTTTGAGAAAACAATTGATACGGGAATTAAGCATGGAACAGTAACTGTTCTTTATGGGGGCGAAAGTTACGAAATAACAACTTTTAGAACTGAGTCAGGCTATCAAGATTTTCGTAGACCAGATCATGTAACTTTTGTACAAAATTTGTCAGAAGATTTAAAGAGACGAGATTTTACTATTAATGCTTTAGCAATGAACGTTGATGGTAACATAGTTGATCACTTCGATGGTTTAGGCGACTTAGACAAGCGACTTATTCGTGCGGTAGGGAAGGCTGAAAATCGTTTCCACGAAGATGCCCTTAGAATGATGCGTGCCGTTCGCTTTATGAGTCAATTACAATTTACTCTTGAACCAGAAACAGAACAGGCAATTAGTGACAATCATGAATTGCTTAGTAAGATTTCAGTTGAGCGTATTCGCGATGAATTTGTAAAAATGGGCATTGCACCGGGTAGTCAAAAGGCCTTTCAAATCTTTTTAGATACAGGTTTATCTGAAGAAGTCCCAGGTTTTAAAGGTAAAAAAGAAAATCTTGCTCTTTATCCTCAACTTAATTTTAGTCCTACTACAGAAGCTAATCTATGGGCTTTAATGATTATTTTGTTGAAATTACCTAATGAAAAAATTGCTCACTTTATGCGTATCTGGAAAAACTCTAATGCAATGGAACGTCAGGTAGCTGATATTGTAAGTTTCTTTGATCTAATTAGTTCACGTGCACCAAATAATTATAATCTATATAAAGCAGGTTTAAGAACGATTGTTTCAACTATTGATCTTGCTAATATTTTAGGGCAGCCGATTAATGGTAGAGCTTTAGTAGATAGATATGAAGCGTTGCCAATTAAGGATAGTCACGATTTGGTAGTAGATGGGCACTTTTTATTAAAGAATGGTATTCCAGCAGGACCAAGAGTTGGTCTTCTACTAGAAGAAATTAAAAAGGCAGTGCTTGAAGGCATTGTAAGCAATAATGAAGAAGCGATTACTGAATATATAGCTTTAAATAATTAGCAAAATAGGCTAGTGAAGAAGAAAATCACTAGCCTATTTTTTAAACGTAAAGTAAAATTGAAAAATACATCAAAATTGATCCAAGTAAAACGAACATGTGCCAAATAACGTGAATATAAGGAACACCGCACATTGAGAACAGGACTGCTCCGACCGTATAAGCAACTCCGCCCCAGACTAAAAGCCAAAATCCAGTAGGCCCTAATACGGGATAGAGTGTGCTTGAAGCAATAATTACGATCCATCCCATTAAGACATACAAAATTGTATCTAAGATCACATGTTTTCCTTGATTGAAAATATAAAATAAAATGCCAAAGATTGCGAGCGCTAGGATAATACCGAACATAATCCATCCCTTAACACCGCCGATTGCGACTAAGGTATAAGGAGTGTAGGTTCCAGTAATTAAAATAAAAATTGAAGAGTGATCGAATATTTGAAACACTCGCCTAGCTCGGGTAAAAATCAAACTATGATAGAGTGTTGAAAAAAGATAAAGGATAACCAAACTAGAGCCATAAAGAGTAAAAGCTGTCACCCTTAAGGCACTTCCTGTATGAGCTGCTCTAACAATCAAAATTACTAAGCCTGCCACAGCTAGTCCAAAGCCGATACCATGAGTGATGGCACTAAAAATGTTGTTCAAAATGTTATAGGTTTTAGATTGATTCTTTGGTTCTTGCCACAATTGTTTAAAAGACATTCATTTATTCCGCCTTATAATAACTTTATAATCTATTTAATAAATTTTAACTCATTTTTGTATTTTTGATATACTTGAGGTTGTACTTAATAAATTCTAACATAGAATAATAATTAAAGAAGAATAGGGGATAGGAGCTAGAATGGCTAAGATTAAAGTAGTAACTGATTCCTCAGTTCAATTAACTCCTGAAGAAATTGATAAATATAATATTACAGTAGTTCCATTAACTATTACTATTGATGGTCAGACTTACACAGATGGCGTCGACATTAGCCGCGAAGAATTTGTAAAAAAGATGGATGAATCAAAAGAATTGCCTAAGACTAGTCAACCGTCTATTGGAGTTTTTGAAAAAGTATTCAGAGAATTAACCGAAGATGGCAGTCAAGTTGTCGGAATTTTTCTTGCCCGTTCTTTAAGTGGAACTATTGAAGCTGCTAGACAGGCAGCCGATTTGATTGGTAAGAGTGATCAGATTAGTTTGGTGGATTCTGAGCTTACTGATCGTGCAGAAGCATATCAAGTTTTAGCTGCGGCTAAGGATGCACAGGAAGGCAAAAGTCTCGAAGAAATCCTTGCTCATATTGAAAAGCTTAAGCAAAATCAAAAATTGAGAATGATTGTCGTAAATCTTGATAATTTGATTAAAGGTGGTCGTCTGGGGCCGGTAGCTGGTAAGATTGCCACTTTATTAAATATTAGAATTGAATTGCACATGCCTGATGGTAACCTAGATGTTGCTAAAAAGGGACGTGGCAAGAAATTCTCTAAGAATTTTGATAAACGAATTTTAAAGTACGTAGAAGAGCATAAGCATGAACTTAAAGAAGTATCCATTTCTTACGTTGATACTTTAGAAGATATGCAAGCATTAGGTGAAAAAATTAAAGAAATTAATCCTGATATTAAGGTGTTAATTCGTGTTACTAGTCCAATTATTGCAACTCACGCTGGTAGCGGGGCTTATGCAGTTTTCTATACAACGGAGGACTATTAATGGCATATCGTGAAAGCTTTTATCGCTTTTTAATGACGCAAAGAAATCCAGGATCTTTAGATGATATTGCTCAATTTGCTAATAATGCTCAACATGACAGTTCTTTTCCAAAACAAGAAGAAGACTATGAAAAGTTATCAGAATATTTAGAATTAAATGCTGGTTATTTACCAAGCATGAGCGTTTTTGACAAGGCATATCAATTATATTTAGATAATATGAACTGAGGCTAATATGGCAGAAGTAGAACCAAATAATTCTCATCAAAATAAAGAAATTTCAAATAATAAAAAGAAGCATCTTCCCAAATATGCTCAATTTTTGTTAACCGGTATAGCTGGTGCAGCAATTGGTGCAGGTTTGACCTTTGGAATTATGGAAGTTAAGGAACTAAAGTCACCTTTTTATCAAGTTGAAAAAGTGTATGAGCAATTACAAGGTTCATATTATAAAAAAGTCTCACCGCAAACATTGCGCCAAGGGGCAATTAACGGGATGCTTAATAGTCTTAATGATCCTTTTTCTGAGGGATTAAGTGGAGCAAACCAAGAACAAGTCAATAATATTTTAGAGGGCTCGAGTTTTGGCGGGGTAGGTATTCAGATGGCAGTACGCAACAATAAAGTTGTTGTGGACTCTATTGTTGCTGATTCCCCAGCTTCGAAAAGTACTATTAAGCCTGGCGACGAGATTGTTGCCGTTGACAATAAAAAAGTCAGCGCAGCCCAATTTACAAAAGTGGCAACTTTAGTTAGAGGGAAAATTGGCACTAAAGTAACATTAAAGCTTAAGCGAGGTAATTCGACCTTTAACGTTACTTTAAAGCGTGCTAAAATTTCTCAATCTAGCTTAACTAAGCGTACTGAAGACAATGCTACGATTATTACAATTACGCAATTTGATGTTAATACTGCTAAAGATTTGAAGAGTGCTTTAAAGTCAATAAATACTAAAAAATATCCTAAGCTAATTATTGATTTACAAGATAATCCCGGTGGAGAAATGAATGCGGCTTTGAAGTCTGCATCGTATTTCTTACCCAATAACAAGATAATTATGCAGTACAAGGATCGTACCCAAAAAGAAGTGATTCGTTCTGATAAAAAATTATCGGGTGGCTTCCATACTTCATTAAGACCAATTATTTTAATTAATGGCAATACCGCTAGTGCCAGTGAGATTTTTACGGCTGCTTTAGTAGAAAATCACCGTGCAGTTTCTGTTGGTCAGACTAGTTATGGTAAAGGCACTGTTCAAGAAGTCGGACAAACAGCAGATGCAGAGTATAAATATACGATTGCTAAGTGGCTGACACCAAACAGTACTTGGATCAATCAAAAGGGATTAAAGCCTACTTATCCGGTTCCAGAATCTGCTTTAGCAAAACTACCGCAATTCCAAAGTATGAGTATTTTAAAGAAGTCAATGACTGGTGTTGATGTAGCTACTTTGCAGCAATATTTAACTGCTTTAGGTTATATGCCAAAGCACGTTACTGGTGTTTTTGATGATGAAACTAAAAATGCGGTAGTCGAGTTCCAAAAAGCACATAATTTGACAGCAGATGGTATAGTAAATGGGCAAGTGCAGGCTCAACTTTACTTGGCAGTAGCGCAAAAATTGCAAGATGATAATCCTGCTTTAAAGAAAGCTCTGAGTTTAAATCTAAAGGATGTGGAGGATTAAAATGGCAACTATTCAATGGTATCCAGGACATATGAATAAGGCTAAAAATCAACTTGAAGATAATTTAGACTTAATTGATGTTCTAATTGAAGTATTGGACGCACGCTTACCAGTTTCTTCCCGTAATCCAATGATTGGACAATTAACGAAAAAGAAACCGCATATCATTATCTTAAATAAGGCTGATTTAGCTGATTCAATTCAAACTAAAAAGTGGACTAGATATTATCAAGACGAGGGCAATTTTGTTATCTCAATGGATGCTCAGCACAACACTAATATGACTAGCTTATATAAGATAATTAAATTAGCTGGTAAGGAGAAAACTGATAAGTTAATTGCTAAAGGTGCATCAAATCCAATGATTCGTGTGGCAATTGCGGGAATTCCTAACTGCGGAAAATCAACAATTATTAACCGAATGGTTGGTAGAAATGCAGCAATTGTTGGTGATAAACCGGGCGTAACTCGCGGACAAAGTTGGCTTAAAACTAAAACTAACGTTCAAATTTTAGATACACCGGGTATTTTGTGGCCAAAATTTTCTGATCAAGAAGTAGGCTATAAATTAGCTGCTTGTGGTGCAATTAAGGCTGATATTTTCCATCCTGATGATGTCGCCTTATTTGTGATTGAATTTTTAAAGCAAAATTATGAAAAAGATCTTGTTAAATTTGCACAAGCAACAAGTGAAGAAATAAATAATATGTCTAATCCAGATTTGTTATTGGCAATGACTAATAAGTATGGCATGAGAGACGATTATGATAAATTCTCGCTTTTCATGCTTCAACGCTTGCGTAAAGGAAAATTGGGAAGGATTACATTCGATCTTAGATGACCATTACTGAAATCAAAAGCTTGCTTCAAGGAGAAGTAAGTATCGAACAATTAAATGAGTTAAAAGCTGACGAACGAAAAGGAGTTCAGAAGCTGTTAATTAGTTATGAGAAACGCCAAGCAAAATTTGCTCAAGCTAAGGCTCAATTTCAGGATCGCTTTTCTTATGAAAAAAGGTTCTGGCTAAAAGATCAGCTAGTTGCTGGGGTTGACGAAGTAGGACGTGGTCCATTAGCTGGACCAGTAGTTACTGCAGCGGTTATTTTGCCGCATGATTTTGATTTAATTGATGTTAACGATTCAAAAAAATTATCTCCCAAAAAACGCCAGGCTCTTTTTCCAAAAATTTTAGAAAAAGCTATTAGCGTAGGTGTCGGGTTAGCTAATAATGATGTTATTGACCGAATTAATATTTATGAAGCTGACCGTGTTGCAATGGCACATGCAGTCCAAGGATTGAAGGTAAAGCCAAATGCTTTATTAGTCGATGCTATGAATGTGCCTTTAAACATTCCACAGGTTAAATTAATTCATGGGGATGCAAAATCTAATTCAATTGCGGCAGCTAGCATTGTTGCTAAAGTTTTTCGAGATAATTTAATGGATGCATATGGCGAATTATATCCTGAATATGATTTTAGACATAATGCAGGATACGGTACACGTGAACATATGGAAGCACTAAAAAAATATGGTCCAACGCCGATACATCGCCGTTCTTTTGCTCCAGTTAGCGAATACGAAAAATAAATAAAAAATAAACCTTCACTTTTGCGTACTTGATAGTGGAGGTTTTTATTTATATGAATTTAAAAGAATTTTGTTTAAGATTAAAATTGCAACAAGGTATTGGGATTACCACTTTAGGGAAAATTGCAGAAAGTTTTACTTCAGAGGAAGAAGTAACAGTTGACAAAATAGAAACTTTATCATTAAAATCAAATATCCAAAATCTTGTTTTTGCTGCGATGAAAAATGATAAGTTTAATTCTTGGATTGAGAAAATTGAGTTGCAGTGTAATGTTGTAACAATTTTTGATTCAATCTATCCTGATCGACTTCGCGAGATGTATAATCCACCGACGCTACTTTTTACACGAGGAGATTTATCCTTGCTGCAAAAAGAAATTACAGTTGTTGTTGGCGCTAGGCAGCCAACAAGTTATAGTCGCTTTGTATTAAAGCAATTAATTCCGCAGTTAATTGAGCAGGATTTTGTGATTGCAAGTGGATTAGCGCGTGGAGTTGATGGAATTGCTCATCGAGAAACGTTAAATAACCATGGCAAGACAATTGCCGTAGTTGGAAATGGCCTTAACCATTTTTATCCGCAAGAAAATAAGGCGCTTCAAGAAGAAATTGTGGCTAAGGGATTACTAATTAGTGAGTATCTACCCGACACGCCACCGCGCCCTTATAGGTTTCCTGAACGCAATAGGATATTAGCGGGTTTAAGTAAAAATATTATTGTCACTGAAGCGAGGAAGAGATCAGGATCTTTAATTACTGCAAATATTGCTTTAGAAGAAAATAGAAATATTTTTGCAGTTCCTGGCCCTGTTTCTAGTCCCTTATCTGAAGGGCCTAATGAGTTGATTGCAGCAGGTGCTTATCCATTAGTTAATGCTGACTTTAAAAACTTACTTTAGTTGACAAGAGTGAAATTTTTGGTATTTTAGAATTTGGTAGAAATTGTGCAAGGAAGGGGCATTTTATGCCTACTAAACGAAAAAATAAAAAGAATTTAGTTATTGTCGAGTCCCCTCATAAGGCTAAGACAATTGAAAAATATTTAGGTAGAAATTATCATGTTATCGCTTCAAAAGGTCATATCCGTGATTTACCCAAGTCCCAAATGGGAGTTGATGTAGACCATGATTATCAACCAAAGTATATTTCCATTCGTGGAAAAGGCGATACGATTAAAGAATTAAAAAGTGAAGCTAAAAAGGCTAAATACGTTTATCTTGCTTCCGACCCCGATCGTGAAGGAGAAGCTATTGCTTGGCACGTTGCGCATGCTTTGAACTTAGATCCTAAAGAACATAACCGAGTTGCCTTTAATGAAATTACTAAAGACGCTGTTAAAAATGCCTTTAAAAATCCACGAACAATTGATATGGATATCGTTGATGCTCAGCAAGCACGTCGTGTTCTTGACCGCTTGGTTGGTTATTCAATCAGCCCTATTTTGTGGCAAAAGGTTAAGAAGGGGTTGTCTGCTGGACGTGTTCAGTCAATTGCCTTGAAGCTTGTAATTGATCGTGAAAACGAAATTAAGAACTTTAAGCCAGAAGAATACTGGACAATTGATGCTGATTTTGAAAAAGGCAAAGAAAAATTTAAGGGTGCTTTTTATGGTATCAAAGGTAAAAAGCAAGAATTGCCAAATAATGAAGCAGTTCAGGATGTTTTAAAACGCATTGATAAGCGGAAGAACTTTGAAGTTACAAAGGTGGTCAAAAAGGAAAGAAAACGTCAGCCTGCTGCTCCATTTACTACTTCAACTATGCAGCAAGAAGCAAACAAACGCTTAGGCTACCGTACTCGTAGAACAATGAGAATTGCTCAATCTCTTTATGAAGGGGTTAACTTAGGTAAAGGTTCAGTAGGATTAATTACTTATATGCGTACTGACTCTAAACGAATTGCTAATGTTGCAAAACATGAAGCTTCAAAATTTATTCACGAAGAATATGGTGAAAATTATGCAGCAGTTAAGCCACAGCATTTTAAAAACGATGCGGATGCTCAAGATGCTCACGAAGCAATTCGTCCAACCTCAGCCTTTAGAACTCCAGCTTCAGTTAAAGAATATTTAACTACTGAAGAATATCGTCTGTATACTTTAATTTGGTCAAGATTTATTGCTAGTCAAATGACTCCAGCTGTTTATGATACAGTCAGAGCTGATATTGAGCAAAATGACGTAACTTTTAGAACAACTGGTTCAAAACTTAAGTTTGCTGGTTTTACCAAGGTTTACGACAATCAAAAAGAAAAGAACAATGAGTTACCTGAGTTAAATGAGGGCGATAAGGTTAAGCTTAAGAAGACTGATGATCGTCAGCACTTTACTCAACCACCAGCACGTTATACTGAAGCTAGTTTAGTTCGTGCTCTTGAAGAAAATGGCGTAGGTCGTCCATCAACTTATGCACCAACAATTGATACTATTCAAAAGCGTTATTACGTGAAACTTGAAGGTCGATCTATTGTACCTACTGAATTAGGTGAAATCGTTGATAAGTTGATCGAAGAGTTTTTCCCAGATATCGTTAACGTAGACTTTACTGCGCAACTTGAAAACGATCTTGATGGTGTTGAAGTAGGGAAGAAGAATTGGATCAAAGTAGTTGATGAATACTACAAACCATTTTCTAAAGAATTAGATAAGGCTGATCAACAAATTGAAAAGGTTCAAATCAAAGATGAACCAGCAGGCTTTAACTGCGACATTTGTGGAGCACCAATGGTAATTAAGATGGGACGCTATGGTAAGTTTTATGCTTGTTCACGCTTTCCAGATTGTCGCAACACTAAACCGATTGTTAAAAAGGTTGGCGTAACTTGCCCTAAGTGTGGCAAAGGCGAAGTTATCGAAAAGAAGTCTAAGCGTAATCGTAAATTCTACGGTTGTTCTCGTTATCCAGATTGTGACTTTGTTTCATGGGATCAACCAATTGGGCGTAATTGCCCAAACGATGGTCATTTCTTAGTTCAAAAGAAGAACAAGAAAGGCCTAGTAATTCTATGTCCAAATGGCGATTATCGTGAAGAGCCAGAAGAAAATTAAATTATTAAAAATTTCAATGATATCATTAAAACGAAAGCGGTTTAATGATATCATTTTTATATAGACTTAAAAAAGTCGAGCAGAAAGGAAAGATTACATGGTAAAGAATGTAACCGTAATTGGCGGAGGTCTTGCAGGAAGTGAAGCTGCATGGCAATTAGCTAAGCGTGGCATTGAAGTAGATTTATATGAAATGCGACCTAAGAAAAATACGCCTGCTCATGAAACTGCAAATTTTGCAGAACTAGTATGTACTAATTCAATGAGATCTAATCAACTCTCTAACGCTGTTGGTTTGTTAAAAGAAGAAATGCGTCAGCTTGATTCGTTGATTATGAAGGCTGCAGATGAAACAGCCGTTCCTGCCGGTGGAGCATTAGCAGTAGATAGGGATAAGTTTAGTTCAGTAGTTACTCAAACTTTAAAGGACTTGTCAAATGTGCATGTTCACGAAGAAGAAATTACTGAGATTCCCAAAAATGGTATTACTATCATTGCAACTGGTCCGTTAACATCTGATACTTTGGCTGAACAAATCAAAGAATTTTGTGGTACTGATTCATTACACTTTTTTGATGCGGCAGCTCCAATTGTGGCAGCAAGCTCAATTGATCGTGATATTGTTTATAAAAAGTCTCGTTATGATAAAGGTGAGGCTGCGTATTTGAATTGCCCAATGACCAAGGAAGAATTTTTCAACTTCTATAAAAACCTAATTAGCGCAGAAACGGCAACTTTACATGGTTTTGAAGATAAAAATGTCTTTGAAGGTTGTATGCCAATTGAAGTAATGGCTAAAAGAGGAGAAAAAACTATGCTCTTTGGTCCGCTTAAACCAGTTGGCTTAGAAGATCCTAAGACTGGAAAAACTCCTTATGCGGTTGTGCAATTGCGTCAAGATAATGCAGCAAGTACAATGTACAACATTGTTGGTTTCCAGACTCATTTAAAATATGGTGAACAAAAAAGAGTATTTTCAATGATTCCAGGTCTTGAAAATGCAAAATTTGTTCGCTATGGTAAGATGCACCGCAATACTTATATTGCTAGTCCAGAAGTTTTAAATGCAAACTATGAAGCTAGAAAACAAGCCGGTCTATTTTTTGCAGGACAAATGACAGGGGTAGAAGGTTATGTTGAAAGTGCAGGTTCTGGTTTAGTTGCCGGAATTAATGCGGCTAGAGAAGCTTTAGGAGAAGAAACGCTAGTCTTTCCTAAATCAACTGCTCTTGGCTCAATGGCACATTACATTACTACAACGAGTGCTAAGCACTTCCAACCAATGAATGCTTCATATGCACTCTTGCCAAAATTAGACTACAAGGTAAGAAACAAGCAAGAAAGACACTTAGAAATTTCTAAGCGGGCACTAAAAGATCTTGAGGCATTTAAAGAAGAAAAGAAGCTTGATTAATAATGTCTAAAGAAAATGATAAATTAATCAAACAATTTCAAGATTACTTGAACTATGAACGTAATTATAGTAAAAATACTGTAAGCTCTTACTTAAATGATCTAAAAGAAGCTAAAGACTTTTTTAAAGAAAATGGAGGCTTTAACGGCTGGGATAAAGTCAAAAGCCGTGATGTTGAAATTTTTCTACAAAGTTTAGCTGCTCAAAATAGATCTAGAACAACCCAGGCGCGTAAGATGTCGAGCTTAAGATCCTTTTATCGTTTCCTTGTTAAAAGAGAAATTTTAGAAAATGATCCTATGCAGACAATTAGCTTAAGATTGGGTGAGAAGAAATTGCCGCAATTCTTCTACGAAAAAGAAATGAGGCAAGTCTTTGAAAGCTTGACTGCCCACGATCAGCTCACAGTAAGAAATCGCGCAATGTTTGAGCTTTTTTACGCAACTGGGATGCGTTTAAGTGAGATGGCATCTTTAAAGCTAGATCAGATTGATTTTGATTTAAAGATTATCTTAGTTCATGGGAAAGGTAATAAAGATCGCTATGTTCCTTTTGGAAAAGATGCAGCGAATGCACTAAAAGAGTATCGCGATGATGTGCGACCTGTGCTACTTGGTCAAAATGACGATTTCGGTTATGTATTTTTAAATAATCGTGGTCAGAAATTAAGTGGTCGCGGTATTGAATACATCATGCAGCAAGTGTTCATTAAGGCTGGAGTAGGTGGGAAAGTTCATCCCCATATGCTTAGACACTCCTTTGCAACTGAAATGTTAAATAATGGTGCAGATTTACGAAGTGTCCAGGAATTGTTAGGACATGAATCTTTGTCGACAACGCAGATTTATACGCATGTCACGATGAAACATTTACAAGCAGATTATCAAAAATTTTTCCCGAGAAAAGATAAGAAAGACGAGGCATAATAATATGACAACAATTTGTTCTGTTAGATATAAAAATAAAACTGCTATTGCAGGTGACGGACAAGTTACCTTAGGTGAAAAAGTTATTGCTAAGGCAACTGCTAAAAAAATTAGAAGAATTTATCATGATCAAGTAGTAATTGGTTTTGCAGGTGGTGTAGCTGATGCTGTTAGCTTGCAAGATATGCTTGAAGGAAAGCTTGAGACTTATTCAGGTGATTTACGTAGGGCAGCTGTTGAAATGGCACAGAGTTGGAGAAAAGATCCAACTTTAGCTAAATTACAAGCTATGGTTATTGCTTTTAATGATAAGGATTTGCTTTTAATTTCTGGTAATGGTGAAGTTCTTGAACCTGACGAAGATGTGGTAGCAATTGGTTCCGGCGGTAACTTTGCTCAAGCAGCTGCAATTGCAATGACTCGTCACAGTGAAGGTATGAGTGCAAGTGAAATTGCAAAAGAAGCAGTTAAGATTGCTTCTGGAATTGATGTATTTACAGATGACCACATTACTACTGATGAAATCTAGGTGAAATATTTTGACTGAAGAAAAAACTCCAAAACAAATTGTAGAACTACTTGATAAATATATTATTGGCCAAAACGAAGCTAAAAAATCTGTTGCCGTAGCTTTATATAATCGTTACCGTCGTTTGCAACTACCTAAGCAAATGCAACAAGACATTACGCCAAAAAACATGTTGATGGCTGGTCCTACTGGTGTAGGTAAGACAGAAATTGCTCGTCGACTTGCTAAAATTGTTGATGCACCTTTTGTTAAAGTTGAAGCAACTAAGTTTACTGAAGTTGGTTATGTTGGACGTGATGTTGAATCAATGGTTCGTGACTTAGTTGAAGAAGCTGTTCGCATGGAAGAAAAAGATCAATTCGAACGTGTTAAGCTTCAAGCAACTAAGAAGGCAAATAATCGTTTAGTTAAATTGATTGTGCCAGGCATTAAGCGTGAAAATCGTGAAAACTCAATGCAACAAATGATGCAAATGCTTTCTGGTAACTTCAATATGAATCAACCACAAGATAATGAAGAAGTAACTGATGATATTCGTAATGAACGTCTTAGCGTAGCTGATCAACTTAACAAAGGCTTGCTTGAAAATCGTGAAGTTACGATTGAAGTTGAACAAGCTCCAAAAGTTAACCCAATGGGCGACATGATGGGACAAATGGGAATCGATATGTCTAGCTTAATGGGAGACTTAATGCCTAAGAAGACAGTTAAGCGTACTTTGAAGGTTTCAGATGCACGTGAAGTTTTAATTCAAGAAGAATCAAAGAAGTTAATTAACTATGATTCTCTCTACCAACGCGCAATTGAACGTACCCAACAAAACGGAATTATCTTTATCGACGAGATTGATAAAATTACTGCCGGTAACAAAAAGACCTCTGGTGAAGTATCTCGTGAAGGTGTCCAAAGAGACATCTTGCCAATCGTTGAAGGGTCAACTGTTTCAACTAAATATGGTCCGGTATCTACTGACCACATCCTATTTATTGCAGCTGGTGCTTTTGCCGAAAGTAAGCCAAGCGATTTAATTCCAGAATTGCAAGGACGTTTCCCAATTCGTGTTGAATTAAATGCCTTGACCCAAGAAGACTTCGTTAAGATCTTAAAAGATCCTCAAAACTCACTTTTGAAGCAATACATCGCATTGCTTAAGGCTGATGGTATTAAATTAGTCTTTACTCAAGAAGCAATTGACCGAATTGCTCAAATAGCTTTTGAAGTAAATCAGGGAACTGATAACATTGGTGCCCGTCGTTTAGCAACTATTTTAGAAAAATTACTTGAAGATGTTCTTTACGAAGGTCCAGACATGAATATGGGCGAAATTACAATTACTCAAAAGTATGTTGACCAAAAATTGAGTGATATAATTATTAATAAAGACTTAACAAAGTTTATTTTGTAATTTTAGTAGATAAAGAGAAATTAAATTATGGATTATCAATTAAAAAATAATTTTTTAACAGTAACGCTTTCTGATAAGGGTGCTGAAATCCAAAGTGTTAAAGATGTAAACAGCGGTCGAGAATACATGTGGCAGGCGGATCCCGAAATTTGGGGACGGCATGCTCCGGTTTTGTTCCCAGTAGTTGGACGTTTAAAGGACGATCAATATACTTATGATGGTAAAACTTACCATATGGGACAACATGGTTTTGCTCGGGATGCACAATTTACTGTTGAAGAACAAGATGATAAACACATTGTTTTTCTTCTAACTTCTAATGAAGATACTAAAAAGATGTATCCATTCGATTTTGAATTAAGAGTAACTTACACTCTAATTAATAACTTGCTTTCAGAGCACTTTACTGTCACTAATACTGATACTAAGGAAATGATTTTTGGTATTGGGGGTCACCCAGGTTTCAACTTGCCAACTGATAATGGCTTGACTAAGAACGATTATTACTTTAAGTTTGATCCTTCAATGGATCATGTTAAGATCCCACTAAAAGCACCATACCTTGACTGGGATAATCGGTCATTACTTGCAACTGATTCAATGTTTGAAATTAGTGATGAGTTGTTTAAGGATGATGCGTGGGTCTTTGAATTAAAGCAACCTAATAAGATTTCGATTAGAACTGATAAGAGTGATTACCACATCAATGTTAAGATGGAGAATGCACCATTTGTTGGTTTATGGTCACAATATCCTAAGTCCGGTAATTATATTTGTGTCGAACCATGGTGGGGTATTGCAGATACTTTAGATAGTGATGGTCAATTGGAACATAAGCGTGGAATGAATCATATCGCTCCAAAAGAAGTTTGGGAGAATGGTTTTACTATTGCGTTTCATGACAAAGCTAAGTAATTAAGATAAATAAGACTTTGGTTGAAAGATCAAAGTCTTATTTTGTATGCAGGTGAGAAAATGAAGATTGGATATTTAAAAAATTTAGGCAGACATGAGCTTGAAAAAGGAGCAAGTAGATGGCGAGCTTTACATAAAAATGAAAAAGTAATTTTAGAGTCTGTCTCATATGATGAGCTTGAAAAGAAGATTCAAAATAATGAGCTAGATACAGTATTAGTTAATTCAAGACATACTATCTACCGGCGACTAGCTACTTATCCGGTTGATGAGGTGTCTCTAGTAGTCCTAGTGCAAGCGGGTAATTTTAATAAATATCAACAAACTGTTGAAATGAGTGATTTAAAGAATTTATCTTGCATTATGGTAGCAGGAGTAGAGGAAGAAAAAAGCGAATACCATTATTTAAAAGGTGTTCTTCAAGTTGATAGTGATTTACTTGCAGTTGAAACTTTAGGAGAGGCAGTTTTAATGGTTGAATCTGGGTCGGGATACTTAATTATGAATGAAAAAACAACAACCCACATTGATGATGATCAAGTACAAAAGTTATTCTTATTGAGAGAGGGAAAACAATGCACTGAAGAATATGCTTTTATTGCTAAACCAGAAGATCAGCGAGTAAAAGAATTGAGCAAGATATTAAAAGAAGCTATCAATTAAAAGTAAAATAATTATATAAAGCTATAAAAGCATATTATTTGAAAACTCTAGTGCAAAACTAGAGTTTTTTTATACCTTGGCGTATACAAGTTCCCATTCTGGTGGGAATTTTGTTAAAATAGAATATATGTTCTAGAGAGGGTGAAAAGAAGTGCTGACTAGGTCACATAGAATTTGCAGTATTGCAATCGTTGAACTAAGCTTATTATTAACTAATCGTCTATTGATCGATCCAGTTAACAACATTATTGTTCTGGCTGCGACTGCCATTGGCGCTTCTTTACCTGATATTGATGAATATAACAGTTCTGCAAGCAAGAAATCAGTGATCAATTTTAGTCTTTTTCTTAAACATCGAGGAATTACTCATTCTTTCCTTGGCTGGGTCAGTTTTTCTGGTGGTCTATATTATTTAATGAATAGATTTATTCCTATTCATATCAACAATCTAACTTCTCAGAATTATTGGAGTGCACTTTGGTTTGGGCTGGTAATTGGCTATTTTTTGCATTTAGTTGAAGATAGTTTCAGTAAGCAAGGAGTAGAGTGGCTAGCGCCATTCTATAAGAAAAAACGAAAGTCACCAATTCATTATAAAGTTGGAGGTTGCTTTGAGAACTTTTTAACTATGATGTCTTATTTAGCAGTAATTATGATGACTTTTTATTGGATTTGGCTTTCTTTGACACCTGCAACACAAGTCTTTTTGTTTTGAAAAGTAGACTTAAGCCTGTAAGATAGGTACTGGGGGAAGATTCCAAGAGAGGAGTCCTGACTATGTCCCAATTATTAATAATAGCCGGTTTAATCGGTATTTTGTATGGTGCAGTTGGGCTTAAAGCCCAGCCAATTCCAGTTGAAAATGATACAGTTCATAAAGGACGTTAATTGACCTAGATGACCAAGAGCTAAAATTGCTCTTGGTCATTTTTAGTTTAACCAGTATACTGGTAGAAAGAAGAATATTAAAGGATATGAAGTATGGATTCGAATGAATTAATTTTTACTAAATTAGAAAATAAACGTTTACGTTACAATTTGCTTGCGGACATCTTGCTAATTCTTGGAGGTATTTTAATGTTTAGACAGCCTCCAATGAGCCTATTATTTCAATTACTTGGAGCTGGTTTAATTATTATCGGAACCGTATTTACTTTTTTATCATTTCGAGTAAGAACTAGTAAACAATATCATGACCTATCTTTATTAGTTAAAAATGAGCCAAGTAGTTTTAAGGAAGTCGTTAATTTATTTGGAGCAAAGTTAGCTGCCTTAGCTTTGTTTGTGGGAATAGGGCTTATCGCATTAGCAATTTGCTTTTTCTTTTTACTTAGTCGCTCTTGGATTAAAGCTTTATTGTTTTTCTTAACATTTGAGACTGTAATTGATTTGAAAGATTTTATGAATAATATCACAAAATTAAAGGATGAAAGTACAATTTAAGCTATCATCCTTTTTATATCAATAAAAATATTTGTGATTTTGTGAGCATATTATTTTACTTTAATTATTGGATTGGATATTATAGTATCATAATAATTTTGCTTTCGAGAAAGAATCACTTTAAAACACTATATGATTGCTTATTCTGTAAATTTTCCTGGGTGGGAGTAAGTAATTAAACTGGAGGTATTTTTTATTGATAAGTATTGTTAAGAGTAAATCATTTGGTCTTGCAGCTGTAATGACTTTAATTTGTTCCGTGGCAGGTATTTTTCTAGCAAAATTCCCCTATGTTAACTTGATTGGTGCGTTGGTAATTGCCCTTTTATTAGGAATTTCACTGCAGGTTTTACCGATTGGGGTAAGAGAAGAAGCAGCCCCAGGGATTGGTTTTATTTCTAATAAGTTTTTGAGATTAGGAATTATTTTACTGGGTTTTAGACTGAATCTTACTAAGTTAGCTGATGCTGGTATTAAAACAATTTTAGTTGCAATGCTAGGGGTAAGCGGAACGATTGTTTTGACCTACTGGCTTAGTAAAAAGTTTGGGGCGGAAGATGAATTAGCTGTGTTATCAGCTTGTGGCTGTGGAATTTGCGGAGCAGCTGCTGTAATGGGCGTTTCCCCTCAAATTGAGAGTAGAGATGAAGAACGTAAAAGAGAAAACGAGGTACTTGCTGTTGCCGTAGTGTGTGTGATGGGAACAGTATTTACACTCTTAGAAATTGTGATTAAACCAATGCTTGGGTTAACAGATTCACAGTTTGGTATTGTTGCTGGCGGATCTCTTCATGAAATTGCTCATGCTATCGCAGCCGGCAGTGCTTTTGGTGAAGCTAGTTTAGACAGTGCCTTGATTATGAAGCTATCTCGCGTTCTGCTTTTAGCACCGGTTGCCTTGATTGTAGGTTACTGGTACCAAAGAAGACTAGTAAAAGAAAGTGCGCAAGATCATACGCAAGCACCTAAGAAATTACCAATTCCTTGGTTCTTAGGCGGATTTATTTTAACAAGTATTTTAGGTACTTTCTTACCATTCCCACCAGTAGTTTTAGATGGCTTGGTTCAAGCCGCATACGTATTCTTGGGAATGGCAATGGCCGCTTTAGGTATTTCTGTTAATTTCAATGTGATCTTTAAGCGTGGTGGTACAGTCTTTGGTGCTGCTGCAATTAGTTCAACTTGTTTGATGATTTTTATGATTATCATGAGTAAATTATTCTTTTAAACTGATAAGATATAAAATATAATATTGCTTTGCGTTTTTGCTAGTTTAGATATATAGGATAAAGAATATGAAAAAGAGGTATGGATAATTTCCGTACCTCTTTTTCATATAATAATTACTTATATTATTAGAGCATATTTTAATTAAAATTCGTTAAATTTATAACTTTTGGTTTACTTTTTGAATCTGAGTTTTAACTTGGTGGTAAATACATAACCAAATTATAATATAGCCAATTATGTAACAAAGTGTAAAGATAATTAATGACATAAAACTCATTTCAATCCAATTGTTAAATAAATAAAAGAATAGATAATCTAGATAAATTACTACAGCATCAATTAAAGTAGCGATTCCAAGAGATAGTTTTTCAATCTTAAATACAGCACTGATACCTCCAGCAATAAAGGCTAAAAGTAAACTAGATAAAATGTTTTTGTTAATTTCTAAAACAGAAGTTGGATTGTAACCAATTGCAAAATAGTAGCCGTAATAGAAAATAGTTAAGATTAAGGGACCGAAGCCAGCTGCAATTAGACCTCTTTTGATAAAATCTAAGATAAATTTTTTCATTTTAATCTAGCTCCTTTCGTATTTTTTTGAAACAACGTCTAGAAACATAATCTGTAAGACCGTTTTTCATAACAATGTTTACACCTGCTGTCTTAGTTTCTTCAAAGCGATCAATATAGATTTGATTAACAATTGAAGATTTATTAATGCGCCAAAAATTATCTGGCAATTCATTAATTAATTGATAGATACGTTTACGTAGATGGTATTTTTTATTGTTTACGCAAATTGCAAATACCTTATTACTAAGGATTGTGATCATAATAATGTCTTCTAGTTGCAAAATAATAATATCTTTATCGTCGTAAGCAATAATTGAATTTGAATTACCATTTGTTAAAACAAACTTTTCTAAATTATCAGTAAAAATACTTTTTTGATGTACTTGTGCTTGAATTATTTCCTCTTTGTTAGGATTAATTAGCAATTTAAATTTCATCTTTTTAGCTCCTTTCAAGAAAAATTATATTTGATAAACATGAGAATATCTTACTATTGCAATTATCGGTAAATTTTAAAAATTAATCGGTTTAAAAGTTGAATGTTGAATATACAAAAAGCTAGTGTATGTTAATTGATGCACTAGCTTTTACTTTAAAGATGTATCTAAAAGAAATTATTATAGAGTGATCTGTTTGATTAGAGGTTTACTTTTGATCGTATTTACTCCACTGGTCTTGCAACTTTTCAATTAAAGGTTGAACTCGATCCTTATTGTGTTTTAAGTAACAAGCGTAGAATTTCTGATGTGCTACTTCGTCTTTTAAGGGACGCACGCTATGGTTATCAGGCAAATTATGTCCCCACTTAGAATCTAAACTCGTCAAGTTTGTTGTAAAGAAAGGCAAAAAAGAGTATTGAAGAATCTCACTGTATTCACTTGATTCGTTTTGAAAGATTATCTTGCTATCTGGAATTTCCTCTTGATAAATTTTAGACCAAAACCCAATTGGCGATGGACTTAAGATTGTCTTTCCCTTGAGCATCTTAAATGACAGTTGCTCATGTTGATTGAGATTACAATTAGCTGGCAAGTTAACAGACATGGATTCTGTCCCTAAGTAAGTTGAACCAATATCCCGATCGTTAATAGGAAAGTTAAGCAAAAGACAGGTCACTTGGTGCTCAGCTAATAAATTTTCAAAATTTGATTCAACTAACTCACTTACAATTTGAATATTTTTATCATGTAAAGATCGTAAAACAATACCAGGACCAGGTGCATTGACGCCGACAATTAACGTGGTTTGGTCTTTTTCAAATTGCTTGACCCGTTTAGTAAAATCAAGATTATCGTCGATTAACTTTTTTGCTTCACGTGCTGTGTATTTGCCCGTCTCACTTAAGGAGAGTCTGTTTGGCTTTCTAATGAATAAAGTAACGCCCAAATCTTCCTCAAGCTTTTTCATAGAATGAGTAATGGCTGGTTGAGTTAATCCAAGAACTTCTGCTGTCTTGGCAACCGTTCCGTACTTTGCGAAGGTTACTAGTTCTTCTAGTAAGTAATTTTCGATCATCTATATGTACCTCATTACGATAAATTCAATTTATACTAGCATTAAAAACTGTGATTTTTCAAGTATTAGACGACTAACTATAATTAATTATGAAAATTGAATATAAAAGAAGGAGGCTTTATGACGAAAGTAGTAATTTTAACTGGAAGTCCGCACTTTAATGGTGCTTCTAATAAATTAGCTGATAAATTTGAAAAAGGAATAAGAGAAACTGAAAATAAAGTTTATCGCTATGATGCAGGTTTGCAAGGCGAAAGTGCACCTCATTTTTTGCAGTTAGAACACGCACCAGGTATGGAAGTTGGCATTCCAGATAATGACATAGTAGAAAAAGAAGTAATTCCTAAGCTGCTAGAAGCTGATATTGTTGTTTTAGTTTCATCCCTTTATTATTTTGGTCTTAATGCCCAACTTAAGGCAGTCATTGATCGTTTTTATGATTATAATCATGAACTTAAAGATAAAAAGATGGTCTTTATGATGGCTGGGTATGGTACGCAAGAAGATATGGATGCTGTGAAATTACATATACATAAGTTAAGTGATGATATGCGCTGGCAAATAATTGACGAAATTTATGCGGATGATTCATGGAATGATCAAAAATTAGAAAAGTTTGCTCAAAAGGCTTATGAATTAGGTAGGAGTATTAAATAAGGAGATCTATTTATGAAATATGCAGAATTTGTTAAGGCTGGCGAAATGAAAGTTGTTGATAAGCCAATGCCAAAGATTGAAAAGGATGACGATGTAATCATCAAGGTCCTTCGTACCTGTGTTTGTGGTTCTGACTTATGGGCATATCGTGGTTTAGAAGAACAAGGCCATGAAAATGCTGGTCATGAAATCATCGGTGTGATTGAAGAAGTGGGCAAAGATATTACTACTGTTAAAAAAGGCGATTTTGTAATTGCACCATTTACTCATGGATGTGGACACTGCCGAGCATGTTTAGCTGGCTTTGACGGTGTATGTATGAATCATGACTTGGGTGACAATTTCTCCAGTAGTTATCAAGCTGAATATGTGCGTTTCCAACATGCACAATGGTCATTAGTTAAGGTTCCTGGTAAGCACGAAGACTACAGTGAAGGGATGCTTAAGTCGTTTTTAGCATTAGCAGATGTAATGGCAACAGGTTATCATGCGGTTCGAGTTGCTAATGTTCAACCAGGTGATTCCGTAATCGTCTTAGGCGATGGTGCTGTAGGTTTATCAGCAATTATTGCGGCTAAGTTGCGTGGAGCAAAACAAATTGTTTCAACTAGTCGTCACCCTGACCGTGAAGCATTGGCTCGTGAATTTGGAGCTACAGATAATGTAGTGCAGCGTGATGAAGAAGGAATTCAAAACTTGCTTGCTATTACACATGGCGGAGCTGATGCAATATTAGAATGTGTTGGTAGTAAGTTATCAAATGAAGAAGCTATTCAAGTAGGTCGACCTGGCTCATTGGTTGGTCGTGTTGGGTTACCACACGGAGCAGAATTAAATCCAGGTTTAATTTTCTTTAAGAATATGAGTGTTGCTGGTGGACCTGCATCAGTTACAACTTATGATAAAGAAGTATTACTTAAGGCAGTCTTAGATGGCAAGATTAATCCCGGTAAAGTATTTACTAAGACTTATTCTTTAGATCAAATTAATGAAGCCTACCAAGATATGGCAGATAGAAAAGTAATTAAATCCTATATTAAAGTTAGTGATTAAAGGTGATATTAATGGCACAATGGACTGATGAAGAAATAGCAGCTTTTAAGAATGCGCAAACCTTGCAGAATCGTCCTTATAACGATGACCAATCAAGCTTTGCGGAAGATAATCCAGTTTGGGAAGTAGTTGTAGATAAGCAAGTTTTTATTCGTGGTGCTAAAGGAATTAAGGATACTAAGTGGTATCAAGCAGGCACTAAAAATGGTGGCCAAGTAGAAATTAATGGTCGAAAATTTGAAGTTGAATATCAACCAGTTAATAATACAGATTTGATTCAAGATATTACCGATGCTTTTAATAATAAATATCATGGTCAATATCCAATTGATTTGATGGTATCAGATCCAGTTGCTAAGGCAACGATTGCAATTGTGAAAAAGTAGAAAAATGAAGAAGAAAAATTTATTTGCTTTATTAATGACCAGCATCCTTTTAATTTTGGCAGGGTGCTCAAGCCAAGATAATACTAGTAGTAAAAAGGTGCAAATTACTTCAACGCCAACATTGTTTTTTCATGGTGGAGGCTCCTCCTATCATGCAGAAGAGCATATGGTCAATGCTGCAAAGAAGGCCGGAGTAACTACATCTGTTATTCGAGCGGAGGTTTCGAAAACTGGTAAAGTTACTTTAGTTGGTACTTGGCCTAAAAATGCTAAAAATCCAATCTGTGAAGTAAACTATGAAAATAATCGTCAACTTAATTTCAATAAGCAGGGTGAGTATGCGGCTAATGTAGTGAAGGCACTTCAAAAGAAGTATGGAATTAAGAAAATCAATATGGTGGGACATTCATTAGGTAATATTTCGATTATTTATTACATGCTCCAAAACGGAAATAAGAAGAATATGCCTCAAATTCAAAAGCAAGTTGATATTGCTGGTCATTTTGCTGGCTTAGATTTTGATGGAATTCCTAATTCAATTAAACAGCCAAAAGGAATGAAGTTGAATAGTAATGGTAAGCCAAATAAAATGAATTCAACTTATAAACAAATGACTGAAGTTAGGAGTATTTATGCTAAAAAGCATGTGAAAGTGCTGAACATCATTGGTGATATTGGCAACGGTAGTGATGGTAGGGTTGATAATAAGTCATCCCTTTCATTGCAGTATCTTGTTGGGGATGGTAACAGTACTTATCGTATTTTGAAGATTAACGGCAAAAATGTACAGCATTCAAAGCTCCATGAAAATGTACAAGTTGATAAAGCTCTTATTAAATTCTTGTGGAATAAGTGATAGTCCTTGATTGAAGGGATAAAGGACTGATTTGGATTAAAATTTATAGATTGGTATAATATCAAACCGAATTTGTATATTTATGTAATATAAAAAATAATATTAATATACTAAACTCTATGAAGTATTGGTTAATGTTTCATAGAGTTTTATTTATACTGTATATTACGTTTTGATAAAGAATGGAGGGTTGAATTTGCTTCCAGATAAGAAAAAACAAATAAGATCTATAATTGGAATGTTGGTTTTACTCATATTTTTAATCCTGGTGAATGTATATCATCAGAGATTAGATGTATATTGGACTAGTTTCTTGATCATCGGCGGAAGCGTGTTGTTGATTGGAGTTATTTATAGGATTATAAAAATTATCAAGGAATAGTTGAATAATAGATAGACTTGTTGAGGTATAAATTAACTATTTATGATTGATTTTGATCAGATTTCATGATATCTTAATTTTATCAATTGAAATTCACCTTTAGAAAGAAGGGTCGCTGTTGCGTCTTTAATCTTGCAAAACTAAGCATAGTTGAAATTATTCGTTTTTTATTAAAGGGATGAACTATGCACTTTTGACAAGATTATTAGACTAACATGATCTTCTTTTAATACGTAAAAACATGGAGAGTCTGTACTTGTCATAAAGTGCAGGCTCTTTTTTCGAGGTGATTTAAATGAGTAGTATTAAAGTTTCAGATGTATCATTTAGATATGAAGATAGTAGCAACAATATTTTTAATAATTTAAATTTAGACTTAGATAGCTCTTGGAAGCTAGGACTAGTGGGTAGAAATGGACGAGGAAAAACGACTTTTCTTAATCTTTTACAGGAAAAATTAGTTGGAAGAGGTGAAATTCAAACTAAATTGAATTTTTCTTATTATCCAATTAGGATTAAGGATCCGACTAATATCACTCTATATGAGTTGCAAGATCAAGTTATGTTTGAAGAATGGAGACTAGAGCGTGAGCTAAATTTAATGCACGTTGACTCAAATTTAATCTGGCAGCCCTTTAATACTTTAAGCGGTGGAGAACAGACCAAAATTTTATTAGCTTTATCATTTATTGATCAAAATTCTTTTCCTCTTATTGATGAACCTACAAATCATTTAGATGAAGAAAGTCGTCAGGCAATCTGTAAATATTTAACTAAGCATCATAGAGGATATATTGTTGTAAGTCATGATCGTAATTTTTTAAATCAAGTAACTGATCATGTACTAGCAATCGAAAATACTGAAATTCATTTATATCAAGGGAATTATGCAACATATGAACAAATCAAAAAAGGACGTGATGAATTCAATCGTGAAAAGAATGAAAAACTAGCTGGCGAAATTAAAAATTTACATAATCAAAAAGAGCAATTTTATCATTGGGCACAAAAAATAGAAGCTAGGAAAAATTTGGGACAAAAAACACAATATATTCTTAACCGTAGAGCTAGAGTAAATAAGGCTGCGATTGGACATGCAGCCGCCAAAATGATGAAGAAATCTATTACAAGTAGAAATAGAATGGATAAAAAGATTGAAGAAAAAGAAGGATTAATGGTTAATATTGAAGATATACCAAAATTAACGATGAACTTTCAATCTAATTATCATTCCACTCTTCTTGAAACTAGAGGTTTAGGTCTGAAAGTAGGGAATAAACACCTATTTTCTAATTTGAATTTGATAGTGAAAAATCATGGCATTGTTGCACTTGAAGGTAAAAATGGCTCTGGAAAATCTACTTTTTTAAAATTTTTATTGAATAAAGTCCTAATAAACAGTAGCGGAAAATATCAGCTAGCTAATGGATTAAGAATTTCGTATTTACCGCAAGATTTCACAATATATCAAGGGAGTTTAAAGAATTTTGCGTTTCATCAAAAATTGTCTTATGAGGATTTTCTTAATATTTTGAAGAAGATGGGCTTTCCTCGTACTAACTTTAATGTGTCAATTGAAGCGATGAGTATGGGACAACAGAAAAGAATCGCTTTGGCAAAATCACTACTTGAGCCGGCAGATTTGTATTTATGGGATGAACCAGCAAACTATCTAGATGTCTTTAATCAAGATCAATTGATTAATTTACTACAAGAAGTAAAACCAGCAATGCTTTTAATTGACCATGATCAGTATTTTATTGAACAAGTTGCCGATGAAAGAATTAAATTAGCTAACTAAACCATATTAAAAAATGGATAGGTGAAAAGAAACCTATCCATTTTTATTTACTTATTTAGTTATGTGGGAAAAATGATTAATTAAAATTCAAATTTTCTTGTAAAAATAGGGTGAGTACGATGATCTAAGTAGGCTGCTTCTTTTGGTGTAATTTCTAAAACCCGTAGATCTTCTTTTGCACCTTCAATATCATCTGCATATATTTCATTTAAATAATCATTTTTTTCAAAAATTTCGTCAATATATTTATGTTCGACATTTTTAATTGTTCCCCGAATTGAAAAACCACATGAATCCATCGTGCCATCTCCTTTGTATCCATTAATAATCACCTTAGGTTGATGGATCAAATCTTGAAAGAAGGGATTTTGGCTAGAGGTAACAATGTAGAGCTTACCATTTTTATTTAAAACTAGATCACAAACCTGAGCAGAAGGTGCACCATGATGTGTTGTAGCAACATCAACATTGTGAACTTCATTAGTTGCAAATTTTAAGAATTCTTCATTACTAGTTTGATTATTTAAGATGCTAACCATGTCTATTCCTCGCTTAAATTTATTTTTATTCAAGTTCTATTATAGAATGGATTTGTGATATATCTATATTAGAAGTAGTTGATTTGAAGTTTTCTATTCATTTTGAAGAGATAAAAGATAGTTTTAAGGTCAAGAATTTAACTCAAAAAGAATTAGAAGATAGGATTTTAGCTGACTATCCTTATAAAAATGTCTTTTTTACAGTTAAAATTGTAGAAACTTTTTCAATTGTTAAAACAAGAGTAGTTGAAAAGCAGTCAAGACCTTACAAGACTTTATTGCAAGTAGCAGATGAACAAGCCGTTTTTGAATCTACTGATGTTTCTAGTACAGCTATAGGTTACTTTGCACTGAAGATGTTCCAAGGAATGGCAGCTGCTGGATATCATTTACATTTTTTAGCAGATAATAAATCAATTGGTGGGGAGAATGTCTCCGATTTGGTAGAGTCTTTTTCTGATGCGGTATTGCTTATTATTGCAGATAGCAAAAATCTTATTTTCAATAATTGTAAATATTATAATACTGTCTAAGTTAAGCATAATTAAGTCTTTATCATCATAGGCAGGTATTATATTTGAATTATCGCTTGATAAAACGAATTGCTTTAATTGAGTAGAAAAATCACTTTTTCGATGAACAGTAGCCTCGACAATTTCTTGACTGTTTGGATTAATAAATAACTTAAATTTCATTTCTTACTCCTTTCAAGTTAAATTATATCGATATGAGATATTTTTACTTTATTTTGTCAGTCATCGGTCGGAAATGACTTTTAATCGGTAATGAGAATTTAATAAATAATACTATACCTAATAAACACTGAATAGAAAAAAGTTATTTAATAGAGAAAGAAATTTATTAAAGAAAATATTAGAAATAATCCGATATTGTAGAATGAAATGGAGACACATGTTACTATATAATTATTAATAATTGAATTGTGTGTATTTGTATAATTTTTTTATTATATTTAATTTTAAATAACAGTAAGGGAATGATAAAATCAATAGGTTTAAATTTAAGCCAAATTGAATAGACAACAATTTTTAATTGAATCGACTTAAATTTGTCATTGGAGGAAAAATATGGTTTCAAAGAATAATATTGAAATGAAAAATAAAAAAATGAGAGACGAAAAACAACGTTTCTCCATTCGTAAATTTAGTGTAGGTGCTGCATCCGTTTTAATCGGATTAAGTTTTAGCTTATATAACGGACAACAAGCATCTGCTGATACGGTTGATAATGGCAATAAGTCTGTGGTAGCAAGTTCACAAGATAAAGAACAGACAGACAATAATCAAAGTGCTGATACTAATACTCAAAATAAGAGTGAAGAAAAATCAAATACTAATCAAGCTAAAAGTACAGTAACTGATGATCTTGATCACAGTACAGTTGTTGCTAGTTACAAGGCTCATACTCCTAATAATGCTAGCGAATTTAACAAGAGTAGTGAAAATACTGAAAGTAAGTCAGATGAAAAGCAGACTGCAGCTACTGAAACTGTTAAAACTGAAGAAACTGCTACTAAGGAAGTAGAAACAAAGAATACTGCAACTAATGATGTAGCTAAGAAAAATGATGAAGCAGCCGCTAAGACAAATATTGCTACTGATGTTAATAAAAAAGTAGTAGAAAATGTAAAGACTAAAGCTGCTACTCCTAATGTAGAGACTAAGAACACTGAAACTCAAACTGCAAAGACTGACGAAGAAAAAGTAAAAACAGCAACTATTGATAATGCATCTACTGATTTGAACAATTCAGTAGATGATGCAACTACTGAGGTTTCAACTAATACGTTTAATGTAAATGAAGCAGTTAAGAATGCATCATTCCTTAGTGCGCGAGCTGCTACTGAAAGCAAAGTGACAACTAGAGCACTTGCAGCTGAAGCAGAGGATCCTAATGCAGTAACAGTTACGGATGCTCGAGGATTAATCAATGCAATTCAAAAAGGGTCTGCTACAACTATTAATGTGGCTAATGATATTAATCTTGCGACAGTTACTGATTCTAACTATACATATGTTTCAAGAATTAATACCAGAGACTTTACAATTAAATCTGCAACAAATGGTGTAAAACATACTATTGATTTTTCTGGCTATGTTTTTAACATGAGTACTCCAAACACAGTAACTTTCAAGGACTTGGATATCTATGCACGTAGTTACTGGGGAGTAATTTATAATGCTGGTGGGTATGTATATGATAATGTAGACTTCACTGGATCACAGCTTATTTATACGGCTTCTAATACTAATGCAACCGTTACATTTAAGAACAAAGTTACAGCTACTACAGTAGGATCATACACTAGTCCAATTGATGGTAAATCACGTTCCAGTCAAGGTGGGGACACCCAACAAATTCTTCAATTTGAGGGTGGAAGAAATCATATTATTTTTGATGGAAACAGTAATGTGACCTTAGGGACAACCAACTCAAATGTACTTGAAATTGATGGTGGTACAGCTACAATTGACGTTAAAAATGGTGCTAATGTAACTATTAACCCACATTCTAAGGGAAATCCAGAAAATCGTAATGGTATTGGAACTGGAAGAATTGCCCGGGCGATTGCTTCAAACGCCAATACTACAATTAACGTTGATAAAGGTGCTAACTTAACTATTAATACTGAAAAAGCTAGCGGTGATAGCGATGTAGCTGGTGCTTTATATTTAAATTCTGATGCCACTCTTAATGTAAATGGTGATTTGAATATCAATTCAACAGGTACTCCAAGTACTAGAGATAATGGTTACCCAGTATACATTGCAGGTAATGCAGCAATTAATGTTGGTAATGGTGGTAAGTTTAATTTAAGTGCTACTAATACTGGAAGTTACAACGATAATTTGATGTCAATTTCGGGTAAGGGAACAGTTAAACTTGCGCCTCACTCTAACTTTAAGATTAGTGCTGACGGTACAGGTGCTTTAACTGCTATTAATTTATCATCTGGTAGTACATTCACTTCAGATCAACCAGATTCATTTGCTATCGATCTTTCCGCAAATACCAGTACTGGTAAGTCACTAATTAAAAATGGTACTATCAATTTCACCCGTGTTAAGACGGTTACTGATGGAAACGAATCACAGCCTTTGGGCAAAATTGATGTAACTTATGATAGAAATGGTAATGCTACTTCTTACACTATTACGTCACAAAATGAAAATACTGTTAAGCAAGTTGGAGAAGGTCTTGCTAACAAGAACTTGATTGATCTTGTTAAGGCTGGTGAAGACGTTACTCTATCTAACCTTCATTTAAGTAAGAATAATATATTGACTGGTACTGTTGCTTCAAGTGGTAGCAACAACCCAATTTATGTAACTGTTACTGTTGGTGGAGTAAGCACTAATGTGCCAGTAGTCGGAAATTATACTGTGTACACCAACACTAACGGCACAGTAACTTCAGACAATGTTGATTACGCTGCACAAACTGCTTCAACTGGTGGTAACTTCTCTATTGATTTATCAAAACTTGCAAGTAGCTTGACTGATGATGCACAAGTTGCAGTTACTGCTACAAAAGATTTCGTTGAATCCTCTCAAACTGAAAGTGTGGCAGCATTACGTGCACTTAATACCACTACTCTTCAAGAATTAGTAGATGCTGCTCCGGAAGAAGAAAAGAAAGCAAGTTACTACAATGCTACTGAAGAAGCTCAAAAGGCATATACTGATGCAATTTCAACTGGTAAAGACATTCTTGCCAATCCAAATAATTACGATCAAGTTGACGTTGATGATGCCGTAACCGCCATTCAAAATGCTCAGAAGGCTTTAACTGGTAAAGAAACCAATAAGACTGAACTTCAAGATGCTATTGACCAAGCATCAACAGTAGAATCAAGCAATAATTATACCAATGCTGATGCTAATTTACAAAGAGCCTACACTGATGCAATCAGTGCCGGTCAAACAGTTTTAAGTAATGCTAATGCTACTCAAACTGAAGTAGATAATGCATTGACCACCATTAATAATGCAAAAGATGCTTTAAATGGTGATGCTAAGAAAGCAGCAAGTAAAGAAGCCCTTCAAAAAGCAGTTGATGAAGCACCTACTGTAAAATCAGATGATGCTGCATACTACAATGGCTCTGATGAAGCTAAGGCTGCTTATGATAAGGCAATCAGTGCTGGTCAAACAGTTTTAGCTGATCCAGACGCAACTGCTACTCAAATTACAGATGCTTTGAATGCCATTAATAGTGCTAAGGGTAATCTTAAGGGTGAAGCAACTGATAAATCAGCGCTTCAAACAGCAGTTGACAATTCTGCGACTGTAAAAGAAAGCAATAACTATACTAATGCAGACGAAACTCAAAAGACTACATATGATAATGCAGTTACAGCTGCACAAACAGTTTTAGATAAAACTAATGCAACTCAAGCAGAAGTAAACCAAGCTCTTCAAGATCTTGAAACTGCGAATAATAACCTAAATGGGGATGCTAAGACTGAAGCTGCAAACAAGGCTGCCTTAGAAGCTGCTGTTAAGGATGCGCCAAATGTAAGAAATACGCCTGCATACTACAATGGTAGTGAAGAAGCCCAAACAGCATATAATAGTGCAATTACTGCTGGGCAAGCAGTTTTGAATGAAACAAATCCATCGGCAAGTGACGTTAAGAATGCTTTAGATGCAATTAATGCAGCAAAAGATAACCTTAAAGGCGAGGCTACTAATACTGAAGCCTTGGAAACAGCTTTAACCAATGCTAATAATGCTAAGGAAACTGGTAACTATACTAACGCCGACCAAGCAAATCAAGAAGCTCTTAACAATGCAATTACTGCTGGTCAAGAGATTTTAAAGAATACTAATGCAACTCAGGCAGAAGTAAACAATGCAGCCAAGGCTATTACTGATGCAATCAATGGCTTGAATGGTGATAGTAACCTTGCAAATGCTAAGACTGCTGCTACTGAAGATATTCAAAAGGCTTTAGATACTAAGACTACCGAAATCACTGACGCTACTAATATTGATCAAGTTACTAAGGATCAATTAATTGCAGATGCTAAGAAAGCCGCAGAGGATGCTAATACTGCTATTAATCAAGCAATCGATGCAAATGCAGTTAACACTGCTAAAACTGAAGGAATTACTAAGATTAACAATGTAAAAATTCCAAGTTTAGATGATGCTAAAACTAACGCAGCCAAAGAAATTGATCAAGCATTAGCTGATAAGACCAAGGAAATCAATAACGCTAACAATATTGACCAAGCAACAAAAGATCAGTTAATTCAAGAAGCAACTGATGCAGCAACTACCGCAAAGGCTGCTATTGAAAAAGCTACAACTAATGATGCAGCAACTAAAGCGGGCCAAGATGGTGTTGATGCAATTAACAATGTAAAGATACCAAGCGTTACTGATAGTCAAAATGCTGCAAAAGAAGCAATTGATGATGCCCTTAACGCTAAGACTAAGGAAATCAACGATGCTAACAATATTGATCAAACAACTAAAGATCAATTAATCAAAGAAGCAACTGATGCAGCTAATAATGCTAAAGAAGCCATTGATCAAGCAACTACAGCTGATGCAATTAAAACTGCACAAGATGAAGGAACAACTAATATTAATAATGTTACTGTTCCAAGCTTGGAGGATGCCAAAAAGACAGCCAATAAAGCAGTAGATGATGCTCTTACTGCTCAAACTGAGGTAATTAACAAAGCTGATAATCTTAGTGATGCAGAAAAGAAAGATCTAATTGATCAAGCAACTGCTGAAGCCAATAAGGCTAAAGAAAATATTGAAACAGCTACGACAAACAACGAAGCAGCTCAAGCAGGCCAAGCTGGTGTTGATGCAATTAAGAAGATTGGTCCAACAAGCTTAGATACTGTGAAGTCGGATGCAAATAAAGCAATTGACAATGCTTTAACTAAGAAATTAGAAGAAATTAATTCAGCTAGTGATCTAACTACTGATGAAAAGACTGCGTTAATAAAAGAAGCTAATATGGCTGCAGATAAGGCAAAAGAGGAAATTACTAAGGCAACGACTAATGATGCTGTAATTGAAGCACAAACAAATGGAGTTACTGCAATTGATGGCATTAAAGTTCCAACTGAATCAGCAGTCAAAGAAGCAGCTAAGAAAGCAGTAGCTGACGCAGCAACTGCAAAGAATAAGGCAATTGATGCTTCAAACTTAACAGATGAAGAAAAAGTTGCGTTGAAGAAAGCAGTAACTGAAGCTCAAAATGTTGCAGATCAAGCCATTGATAATGCAACAACAAACGCAGCAGTAACTGAAGCTCAAACCAATGGCGTGAATGCAATTGACGGTATTAAAGTACCAACTGAATCAACAGCTAAAGAAGCAGCTAAGAAAGCAGTAGCCGACGCAGCAACTGCAAAGAACAATGCAATTGATGCTTCAAACTTAACAGATGAAGAAAAAGCTGCTTTGAAACAAAAAGTTACTGAAGCACAAAACGCTGCAGATCAAGCCATTGACAATGCAACAACAAACGCAGCAGTAACTGAAGCTCAAACTAATGGCGTGAATGCAATTAATGGCATTAAAATTCCAACTGAATCAGCAGTCAAAGAAGCAGCTAAGAAAGCAGTAGCTGACGCAGCAACTGCAAAGAATACTGCAATTGATTCTTCAAACTTAACAGATGAAGAAAAAGCAGCCTTGAAACAAAAAGTTACTGAAGCACAAACAGCTGCAGATCAAGCCATTGACAATGCAACAACAAATGCAGCAGTGACCGAAGCTCAGACCAATGGCGTGAATGCAATTGACGGTATTAAAGTA
>NZ_AYZG01000051.1:217088-222208 GCF_001436695.1 Lactobacillus taiwanensis DSM 21401 | reverse complement strand
ACGGTATTAAAGTACCAACTGAATCAACAGCTAAAGAAGCAGCTAAGAAAGCAGTAACCGACGCAGCAACAGCAAAGAACAATGCAATTGATTCTTCAAACTTAACAGATGAAGAAAAAGCTGCGTTGAAGCAAGCAGTAACTGAAGCTCAAAATGTTGCAGATCAAGCCATTGATAATGCAACAACAAACGCAGCAGTAACTGAAGCTCAAACCAATGGCGTGAATGCAATTGACGGTATTAAAGTACCAACTGAATCAACAGCTAAAGAAGCAGCTAAGAAAGCAGTAGCCGACGCAGCAACTGCAAAGAATACTGCAATTGATTCTTCAAACTTAACAGATGAAGAAAAAGCAGCCTTGAAACAAAAAGTTACTGAAGCACAAACAGCTGCAGATCAAGCCATTGATAAAGCAACTACCAATGCTGCAGTAACTGAAGCTCAAACTAATGGCGTGAATGCAATTAATGGCATTAAAGTTCCAACTACATCAGCTATTAAGGAACAAGCCATAACTGATCTTAATACGGCTGTTGATGACGCTAAGAAGGCAATTGATCAAGATAACAACTTGACTGATGAACAAAAACAAGCAGCTAAAGATCAAATTAATTCTGATGCTAAGACTGCTCAAGATGCTATTAACAATGCAAAGACTAATGATGATGTTAAGAAGGCAGCTGATGCTGGTACATTAGCAATAGATAAAGATGTTGCTAATGCAGCCATTGATAATGCAGTCGCTGGTAAGAAATCAGAAATTTCTAACTTACCATTAACAGACGAAGAAAAGACTGCTTTGAATAATGAAGTAGATCAAAAGGCAAATACTGCTAAAGAAGCAATTAACACTTCAACTACTCCAGAAGCTGTAGCTACTGCGCAAGAAAATGGTATTAAGAATATCAATGATATTGACGTACCAACTGAATCAGCAGCAAAACAAGCAGCCAAGGAAGCCGTAGCTAATGCAGCTAATGAAAAGAATGCTGCAATTGATTCTTCAAACTTAACAGCTGAAGAAAAAGCTGCTTTGAAACAAAAAGTTACTGAGGTACAAAACGCTGCAAATACTACAATTGACAATGCAACTACAAACGCAGACGTAACTCAAGCTAAAGACAATGGTATTAGTGCAATTGACGGCATTAAAGTTCCAACAACATCAGCAAATAAGGAAAAGGCAATTACTGATCTTAACAACGAAGTTGAAAATGCTAAGAAAGCAATTGATCAAGATAGCAATTTGACTGATGAAGAGAAGCATGCAGTTAAAGATCAAATTGACTCCGATGCTAAGACTGCTCAAGATGCCATCAACAATGCAAAGACTGATACTGAGGTAAACAATGCAGTTAACAGTGGTAAGGTTGCAATTGATAAAGAAGTTGCTAACGCAGCAATCGATAATGCAGTTGCTGGTAAGCTTAAGGAAATTCAAGATCCACTAACTACTGACGAAAAACAAGCTTACACTGATTTAATTAATTCTGAAGCAAATAATGCAAAACAAAATATTGCTAACGCAACTACTGTTGAAGAAGTAACTACTGCACAAACAAACGGTGTAAATGAAATTAATAATACCGAAATTCCAACCACTTCTTCAGCCAAAGATAATGCAATTGCTGCCATCAATGATGCTCTTCAAAAGAAGACCGATGAAATCAACAATGCTTCTAATATCAACGCTCAAGAAAAGACTGACTTAATCAATCAAGCAACTGAAGCAGCCAATGCTGCTAAGAACAATATCAACAATGCTACTACTAATGTCGATGTTGATACTGCCCAAACAAATGGTGAAAAAGCAATTGCTGATGTAACAGTTCCAAACTTGTCTGATATTAAGAAGGAAAGTATTGATCTAATTAACAAGGCCTTAGATGCCAAGACTGATGAAATCAACAATGCTTCTAACCTTTCCCAAGGTGAAAAGCAAGGTTTGATCAATGCTGCAACTAATGCCGCAACTGAAGCAATTAACAGCGTCAACCAATCTCAAACAAATGATGATGCTAAGGCAGCAGCAAATACTGGTGTTCAAAATATCGAAAATGTTACTATTCCAAGTCTTGATGAGGCTAAGAAGAATGCTAACCAAGCAATTGAAGACGCATTGAACACTAAAGTAAATGAGATTAACAATGCTTCTAACTTGAATGATACTGAAAAGCAAAAATTAGTTGATCAGGCAACTGAAGCAGCAACTACTGCTAAGAATAATGTTGAAAAGGCCACTACCAACGATGATGCTCGCGATGCAGCTATTGCTGGAATTGATAACATTAAAGGTATTACCTTTACTTCACTAGAAGATGCTAAAAATGCAGCAAACACTGCAATTGACAATGCTTTGCAAGTTAAAACAAATGAAATTAATAATGCATCTAACTTAAGTACTGAAGAAAAGCAAGACTTAATCAATCAAGCAAGTGAAGTAGCTAAAAATGCAAAAGATAATATCAACAATGCAACTACCAATGATGCTGTGACTGACGCACAGAATAAGGGTATTGCAGATATTGCTAATGTGACTGTTCCAAGCTTAGCTCAAGCTAAACAAGATGCAATTAATGCAATTAAACAAGTTCAAGATGCTAAGAATAAGCAAATCTCTGCTGCATCTAACTTAAGTGCTGAAGAACAAAAAGAATTAAGTGATCAAGTAGATAAAATTGCTAACGATGCAATTGATAAGATTAATGAGTCATCCACTACTACTAATGATGCAGTTACTGCAACACGTGATGACGCAATTAAGCAAATTACTGATCTATTTATTCCAACTCTAGAGGGAGCACAAACAGATGCTCTCAATGCAATTGAAAGTGCTAAGAATGCTAAGCTTACTGACATTAACAACGCTACTCACTTAACTGATCAAGAAAAGCAGGCTTTGGTTGATCAAACAAATAAAGCTGCCGATGATGCAACTAAGGAAATTAAGGGCGCTCAAACTAATGATGCAGTCAAGAGTGCAGAAACAACCGGTTTAGATAATATTAATAACATTACTATTCCAACCTTAGTTCAGAAGCAACAAGAAGCTATTGGAGAATTGAATGTAGCACGTGATGCTAAGAATAGGGCAATTGATGATGCTAGTGATCTAACTACTGATGAAAAGAACACTTTGAAAGATGAAGTTCAAGCAGAATACAGTAACGCAGTATCAAATATTACCAGTGCAACAACTGATGAAGCAGTAACAACTGCTAAAGAAGACGGCATCGCAGCAATTAAAGATATTCAAATTCCAACTAAGTCACCTGCTAAGGAACAAGCAACAAGTGATCTTAATACTGCAGTTGATGAAGCTAAGAACGCAATCGATCAAGACAACAACTTGACTGATGAAGAGAAGCAAGCAGCTAAAGATCAAATTGATTCTGATGCTAAGAAAGCGCAAGAAGCAATTGATAATGCTATTACTGATGATGAGGTTAATACGGCTGTTGATAATGGTAAGCTTGCCATTGATAAAGATGTTGCTAATGCGGCCATCGATAACGCAGTTTCTGGTAAGAAGAACGAAATTTCTAAATCACTATTAACTGATGAAGAAAAGGCGGCTTTAAACGATGAAGTAGATGAAAAGGCACAAGCTGCTAAAGACGCAATCAATAATGCCACTACTCCAGAAGCTGTAACTACTGCACAAGAAAATGGTATTAAGAAGATCAATGATACTGAAGTACCAACCGAATCAGCAGCCAAAGAAGCTGCTAAGAAGGCAGTAGCCGAAGCTGCAGACGCAAAGAACAATGCAATCGATTCTTCAAACTTAACAGCTGAAGAAAAAGCTGCATTGAAGCAAGAAGTTACTGAAGCACAAAACGCAGCAGATAGAGCAATAGATGCTGCAACTACAAACACGGCAGTAACTGAAGCTCAGGACAAGGGTGTTAAGGCAATTGATAATGTTACTGTACCAACTGAATCAGCAGCCAAAGAAGCTGCTAAGAAGGCAGTGACAGAAGCTGCTGAAGCTAAAAACAATGCAATTGATTCTTCAAACTTAACAGTTGAAGAAAAAGCTGCATTGAAGCAAGAAGTAGCTGAAGCACAAAATGCTGCTAATACTGCCATTGATAATGCAACTACCAACGCTGGAGTTACTGAGGCAGAAGACAATGGCATTAAAGAAATTAATTCTATTGAAGTACCAACTAAGTCAGCTGCTAAAGAACAAGCAACAAGTGACCTTAATACTGCAGTTAATGAAGCTAAGAACGCAATCGATCAAGACAACAACTTGACTGATGAAGAGAAGCAAGCAGCTAAGGATCAAATTGACTCTGATGCTAAGAAGGCACAAGAAGCAATCGATAATGCTAAGACTAACGACGATGTTAAGAAAGCAACCGATGACGGTACATTAGCAATTGATAAAGATGTTTCTAATGCAGCAATCGATAACGCAGTTGCTGGCAAGAAGGCTGAAATTTCTAAATCATCATTAACTGATGAAGAAAAAGATGCTTTAAACAACCAAGTTGATCAAAAGGCACAAGCTGCTAAAGAAGCAATTAAGGCTGCAACTACTCCAGAAGCTATAACTACTGCACAAGAAAATGGTATTAAGAATATCAATGATACTGAAGTACCAACCGAATCAGCAGCCAAAGAAGCAGCTAAGAAGGCAGTAGCCGACGCAGCAACAGCAAAGAACAATGCAATTGATTCTTCAAACTTAACAGACGGAGAAAAGGCTGCATTGAAGCAAGAAGTTAGTGATGCTCAAAGTGCTGCCAATACTACAATCGATACCGCAACTACCAACACTGCGGTAACTGAAGCGCAAGAAAATGGTGTTAAAGCAATTAATGGTATTGAAGTACCAACTAAATCAGCTACTAAAGATCAAGCAACAACTGATCTTAACAACGAAGTTGATGAAGCTAAGAAGGCAATTGACCAAGATAACAACTTAACTGACGAAGAGAAGCAAGCAGCTAAGGATCAAATTGACTCTGATGCTAAGAAGGCCCAAGAAGCAATCGATAATGCTAAGACTAATGACGACGTTAAGAAGGCAGTTGAAGATGGAAAATTAGCAATTGATAAGGATGTCGCTAATGCGGCTATCGACGATGCAGCTGCTGGTAAGAAAGCA